>NZ_JARXWC010000017.1:0-110461 GCF_029892995.1 Brevibacillus sp. 1238
AGACGATGAGGTTGATAGGTTCGGTGTGGAAGCGCGGTAACGCGTGGAGCTGACGAATACTAATCGGTCGAGGACTTATCCACACACTCTTAGCATTCATGCGTATTCAGTTTTCAGGGAATGAACGAAACAATTCCGTGAAAAGCCGTGCAAGCCCCATTGCGTGGCTTTTTTTGCATTTTCAGCGTCAAATAATGAGACGATTGATGCAAGAAAGGAGAAACGCATGAAGCTAAAATCAGCCAAACCGTATGAAGTGGATATGTACGCCCCTATTCGTGACTATTTTGTCGGCAGAGGGTATGAAGTATTTGGAGAGGTCAATCATTGCGATTTGACGGCCATCAAGGAAGACGAGCTGATCATTGTCGAGTTCAAGCGCAATCTCAGTGTCGACTTGCTGATTCAGGCAGCCAAGCGCCAAAGATATACCGATCATGTGTACGTCGCGATTCCCAAGCCGAAATACAAAATGTATTCAAAAAAGTGGCAAGACATCGTATATCTCATCAGAAGGCTGGAACTGGGCTTGATCATTGTGTCGTTTCCGAAAAAAGGCGCGACTATGGAGCTGAGCATTTCTCCGGCACCATTTGACCGGGGCAAAAGCCAAAAGTTTAACAAGAAGAAACGAGAGCGAATCATCCAAGAAATGCGCGGCAGGTACGGAGATTACAATGTAGGCGGCAGCAATCAGACGAAGATCATGACAGCGTACAAGCAAGGCTGCATCCAGATCGCCGCCCTGCTTCAGCATTTTGGCCCGTTATCGCCAAAGGCGTTAAAGGAAAAAGGGGCGCAGGAGAAGACCGCTTCGATTCTCAGCAAAAATTTTTACGGCTGGTTCACGAGAGTCAAGCGAGGGGTGTACGCGCTAACCGCTTCGGGAGAAAAGGAGCTGGCTGATTACCCGGAGCTTGTTGCTCATTACATAAGCGTAGCAGAAGGCGCGATTTCCGACATCGCTGGAGAAGCAATTCCGCCCGGACATGCTGCGAATACTACGAACAGCATAAATACGCTGAACAACACAGAAGGAGCAGATTGATTCCCGAACCAGGAGGAAACCATCTGCTCGTTTTCGTTGAAAAAATCTGAAAAACCACTTATCTGGATACCGCTGCAATGGTTATCTGCTTGAAAAACTCGCTTATCAGGAAGCCCCAGACAGTGTCCCTCTATCTGAAAAGTCACTATCGGGATACCGCCGCAACGGTCAATCTGCCTGAAAAGCCCGCTTATCAGGAAGCCCCAGACAGTGCCTCTCTACCTAAAAAGCCCCTTATCTGGCTGTCCACGCAGCGGCCATTTGCCCGATAAGCTCTCGCCCAGCCGCAATATCGGGGTGAAACTGGATCGTTGCGTTTTGCCGCACGCGTTTGACCTGGAGCTGCGCTTGCGACAGCAATGAATCATCCGCAAGCAGCCCGGATGCTTGCGCCATGCTCAAGCCAGCGACCACCCCTTGGCTCATCGCAACCTTGGCGCTTTCGATTCCCGTAATATTGCCTGCAACGTACAGTCCTGGCAAAGGCGTTTTCATGTATTCATCGTGCAAAGGGACGTGTCCTCCGAGGGCGGGAACATAGGCAAAAGGACATCCGGCAATGGCCGCCAGCTCTGCGAGTGGACTCAACCCGCCCGCGATGCAAACAAAGTCAGCCGGAATGAGTTGTTCTGTCCCGGGAATCGGCAATCCTTCCGGCGTGATGCGGGCAGTCCTGACTCCCTCCACCTGTGAAGTTCCGACGATCTCCAATGCGGCTGTGCGCAAATGGATCGGCATATCCCACATGCGCACACCTTTGGACGGAAAAAAAGCAACCGCCAACCGCTGCATCCACGCGCTGCCCATCAGCTTGCTTCCGAGGCGAATGACAGGCGAGGGGGCGAGATGAGCGACCCGCAGCAACGAGCGCATAATCTCATGGGGCCGTCCTGCCTTTCCGCTCACCTCAGACAGGGGAGGCAAAATCAACTGCTCGACATGCACGCCAGCCAGCTGCAACTCTCTGGCAATCGCAACAGACAAGATATTGACGCCGATCACCACGCCTTTTTTGCCTACGCGAACACGCTGCACATTTGTCATAACTTGTGCGGCTCCAATCGACATCACACCGGGCAATGTCCAGCCGGGAACGGGAACCGCAGCTTCGGACGCTCCGGTAGCAATCAGCAGCAGCGAAGACTCCCACTCGCCTTCTGTCGTGGAAATCCGCCAGCGGTCGTCGCAGCGGGCAATATCGTACACCGAAACACCACAGGAGATGTTGACCCCAAGTGCTCTGGCTTCCTGATCCAGGCGGGCGGCTTCAGCCAAGCCGTTCCACCATACCCCGTCCGGTTCTTCGTGCAACTGTCCGAGCAGTCTGCCGCCCGGTCGATAAAACTCATCGACGATTTTCACAGACAATCCTTGCCGGGCGGCGGCAATGGCAGCAGATAAGCCAGCAGGGCCAGCTCCGATGACCAGAACATCCTTCATTTCGCATGCCCTCCTTTTTTCAGCGGAGTCGGCAGAACGGAGCCTGCTGTTACGCACATTCCTTCCGTAACAAGCGTCATACACGCTCGCACATTCGGGATGCCGTCCACATGCACACGGCATTCGTAGCAATGGCCAATGTTACAGTAAATGCCCCGCGGAGTCCCTGTTTCTTCATGAACCCGAAGCGTGCGCACGCCAGCAGCCAAAAGCGCGCCGGCAATGGTTTCCCCTTCGTAAGCGGTATAAACAGCGCCGTTGAACTGAAACTGGAGAGCGGTTCTTTCTTCCATAGAACCAAGCACAGGATGATGGAAGATGCGTTGACTCATGAGCTTTTTCCTCCAAGCGTTTGAAACGAAATGGGCCGTACAGGCGGCTGATATCCAAGCGAAACTGTATGCGTAGGCACTTGGCCTGTTGCTTGTTCAACGATTTGCTCGATCAAAATCCGGCACGTTCTGCCACCGCAGCAGCCCATGCCAGCTCTGGTCCGCAGCTTCAATTCGCGAGCGGTGCACTGGTACTCGCGGGCAGTGCTCAGCAGCTCTTCCAGAGATACTTCCTCGCAGCGACAAATGATCACCTGCTGTGCGTCCATGCAAAAAGCCTCCCTTCGTTGTTGTCAGATAGCAAAATGCAAGTGTCGTGCCAGAAGCAGCGAGTGTTACAATAAAAACAACAGACAAACCCCCGCAGAAAGCGCAAATGGGCAAGGAAGCTTGGCACGAGGATTGCTTATAGAGCTTATAGAAAAAGAACGAAAATCACAGAAGCGAAGAGGGATGACCACATGGACAAATTGACACGTCTGCGCACACAATTCGATGCTTTGGGAATGGATGGAATGCTCGTTACAAACGGGCAAAACCGCCGCTATTTGACCGGGTTTACAGGTACATACGGAGTGGTGCTTGTATCGCGGAACGAGGCAAAGCTGTTCACTGACTTCCGTTATACGGAGCAGGCCAAAGCCCAGGCTGTCGATTTTGAGATTGTATTTTTGCCGACAAAAGAATCCGTTTACAGCGAAGTCGCTCGCCAGGCAGAGGAAATGGGCATCCAGACCCTCGGTTTTGAATCAGAAAACGTGACGTATGCTTTGCATCAAAAGTATGCGGATGCGATTCAAGCACGTTTGCTGCCGGTTGCTGGCGTAGTCGAGGGACTGCGCATGATCAAGAGCGCAGACGAGCTGGACAAGATCAAGACAGCTGCACAGATAGCGGATGCGGCTTTTGCCCATATCTTGACGTTCTTGCGCCCAGGCATTACAGAGCTGGATGTGTCTAATGAGCTGGAAATGTTCATGCGCAAACAAGGAGCGTCAGGCTCTGCTTTTGACATCATTATCGCCTCCGGTCATCGCTCTGCTCTGCCGCACGGAGTGGCGAGCGACAAAAAGATCGAGAGCGGCGATATGGTGACCATGGACTTTGGCGCTCTGTACCAAGGCTATCGCTCCGACATTACCCGTACAGTTGCCGTCGGACAGCCGCATGAACAGCTTCAAGAAATATACGGCATCGTTCTCGAAGCGCGAAATCGTGCGGTAGCGGGGATTCGCCCCGGGCTGTCTGGAAAAGCGGCAGATGCGCTCGCTCGCGACTACATCGCGCAACACGGATACGGCGAACGGTTTGGTCACGGCATGGGTCATGGCGTAGGGCTGGACATTCATGAGGAGCCGTTCATGTCGACACGTTGCGAAGCGATTCTCGCAGCGGGCATGGTTTTGACTGTCGAGCCAGGTATTTATATTCCGGGGCTTGGCGGAGTCCGAATCGAGGATGACCTTGTTGTCACCGATACAGGCAACGATGTATTGACGCATTCCCCGCGCGAACTCATTATTTTGTAAAAGCCAAAAGCCAAAAGCCAAAAGCCAAAAGCCAAAAGCCAAAAGCCAAAAGCCAAAAGCCAAAAGCCAAAAGCCAGGACCCTCGACTGTAGCGAAAAGTCGAGGGTCTTTTCCTATGCAAATCTGCCCCAAGCCATATTCCAGAAAACAGTGTCTAACAAATGAAACAGCGCATCTGTCCATGTGTACAAATGTTTATACACTATTCACCCGTGTGTCAAAAATCCCCGCATATTTCCATTTGGCACACATGTTGCATTTTCAGTATTTTGCAAAATTTGCAACAGTTCATAAGAAGAGGGGTTGATCGCGTGAAAAAAAGCATGTTTGCATTAGTCAGCAGTATCGCGGTACTGGGGGTAGCACTCGCAGGTTGCGGGGGAGGGCAGCAAGCCGCCCAGCCGACGAGCCAGCCAGCACAATCTGGACAAGCACAAGGCAATGCGCAGCCTGCACCAGCGGAAAAGCCGAAAGAGGCGCAAGTCTTGCGCTGGAATTTGCACTCCGAGCCGCCGACAGGCGATCCGGGACTGGCTGAGGATACGACATCAGCCGCAATCGTGAAGGCGCTCTTTGACGGGCTGACCCGCATCGGGCCTTCCGGAAAGCCAGAGGAGGCAGTAGCAGAAAAAATCGAAGTATCTCCTGATTTGAAAACGTATACATTCAAGCTGCGCGACTCGAAATGGAGCAACGGCGATCCCGTAACCGCCCATGACTTCGTCTACGCCTGGAAACGTGCCCTCGACCCTAAGACCGCTTCGAATTACGCCTATCAGCTGTACTACATCAAAAACGCGGAAAAAGCGAACAAAGGCAATGGCAGCCTGGACGAAGTCGGGGTCAAAGCGCTTGATGACAAGACATTGCAAGTGGAGCTTGCCAATCCAACGCCGTTTTTCCTGGAGCTGACCGCCTTCCAAACTTATTTCCCGGTAAATAAAAAAGTGATTGAATCATCGGCAACTTGGGCAGGCGATGCCAAGACGCATGTCGGAAACGGCCCGTTCAAGATGGAAACATGGGAACACAAGAGCAAGATGGTCATGGTCAAAAATGAGAACTATTGGGACAAAGACAGCGTCAAGCTCGACAAAATCGAGTTTTCCATGGTAGAGGACGAGAATACGGAGCTGTCCATGTTTGAGAACGGCGAAATTGACTGGGCAGGCGCTCCGCTTAGCTCTTTGCCGACCGATGCCATGCCAGCCTTGAAAGACAGCGGCAAGCTGCAAGTAAAACCAGTCGGCGCGACGTACTGGTACAAGTTCAATACAGAGCAACCTCCTTTTAATAACGTGAAAATCCGCAAAGCGTTCGCCTATGCGATCAACCGCCAAATTCTCATCGACAACGTTCTCCAGGCCAACCAGCAGCCAGCCATGGGGGCCGTTCCGCCAACGATGGCCCTCAACCCGGATGGATACTTCAAAGACAACGATCTGGAGACAGCGAAAAAGCTGCTCGAAGAGGGCATGAAAGAACAGGGCCTGTCCAAGCTCCCACCTGCAACACTCGTTTACAACACGTCCGAAGGTCACAAAAAAATCGCCGAGGCCATTCAGGATCAATGGCGCAAAAATCTCGGTGTGGAAGTGAAGCTGGAAAACCAGGAGTGGAAAGTCTACCTGGAAACGATGCACGAAGGAAACTATCAAGTAGGGCGCCTTGGCTGGTCCGGCGATTTCAACGATCCGATCAACTTCCTGGAGCTGTTCAAGGAAAAGGACGGCGGAAACAACGACACGCGCTGGGAAAATCCGAAATTCAAGGAATTGCTGAACCAGTCTGCGACAGAGGGTGATCCGGACAAACGCAAGGCGATTTTGCGGGAAGCCGAGCAAATCATGATGGATGAAATGCCGATCATGCCGATCTACTTTTACACGCATACATGGGTGAAAAACGACAAGGTAAAAGGAGTCTTCCAGGACGGATTGGGCGCAATCGACTGGAAATGGACGTCGATCGAATAACAAGTGAATGGGGGAAGGTCTATGAAAAAATGGGGCAGTGTAGTGGTTGCAGCGTTGCTTAGTCTGTCGCTCGCCGTTGCGGGATGTGCGAACCAGGGCCAAGGTGCAGCGGACGCCAATGAAATCCTGGTCGGCGTGCTTTTGCCAGTGACGGGAAACAACGCAACAGATGGGAAAGACATGCAAAACGCCATCGAAATGGCTGTGAAAAAAGTGAATGACAGCGGCGGCGTGCTTGGAAAAAAGCTGAAAATCGAAGTCGCGGATGACGGATGCGATCCGCAAATGGCAACGACCGCAGCGAACAAGCTTGTCTCGCAAAATGTAGTCGCAGTCGTGGGCGGCTACTGCTCCGGTGCTACGCTTCCTTCTTCCGGTGTGTTCAAAAATGCGAATATCCCGATGATCGTCCCGGCAGCCAACTCGGCAAAATTGCCAGCCCAAGGTTATGACACCCTGTTTTTGATCAATGGCCTAACCCCAGACCAAGCCCAAACCGCAGCAGATTACATGGCAGCCAACCAGGCCAAAAAAGTCGCTCTCATTCACGACAACTCCGCTTATGCCAAAGACCTCGCCGACTTCGCCAAAGCTGCCGTGGAAAAGAGCGGCGGCACCGTCATCGCCTATGAAGCGATCAATCCCGAAGAAAAAGATTTCAGCGCGCTCGTCACCAAGCTGAAAGGTTTGCAGCCAGACGCCACCTATTTTACCGGCTACTATGCGGCTGGCGGGCTGTTGGTCAAACAGTTCAAGCAAAAAGCAGTACCGGGCCTGTTCCTCGTAGGCGACGGATCGTTCAGCGAGGACGTCATCAAAATCGCCGGAGCGGACAACGCAGAGGGGCTGTTGATTACGGCTACGCCGACTGCTGAATTTATCGAGGGCGCAGAAGCCTTCACCACCGAATACAAGCAAACGTACAACAACCTTGCTCCTGGGCCGTTCTCTGCGCTCAGCTACAACGCGGTTAATTTGCTGGCAGATGCCTTGAAACGGGCCAACTCGACAGAGCGCGATGCGATCAAGAAGGCGCTCAAGGAAACGAAAGACTTCCAAGCTCTCGGTCAAACGATCTCTTTCAACGCGCAAAACACGCTCGATACTTCCAACTTTGCTGTGCTCAAAGTGACAGGCGGCAAATTCACATTGGCGAAATAGGACCGCCAGAGCAAGAGAGCAAGGAAGAGGTCATTCAGGCAAAGGGATGGTGGTGGCATGGAGATTCTGGTCCAAACGCTGGCAGACGGTTTGGTCATCGGCGCGTTTTACGGTTTGATCGCTCTCGGCTACACGATGGTTTTTGGCATCATCAAGCTGCTCAATTTTGCTCATGGCGACTTGTACATGCTCGGCGCATTCGTCGGCTACAGCTTGCTCAGCATGATTGGCGGCGGCGATTCCGGCATGGGGCTGTTCGGGATACTCGTCGTACTGCTGTTGACGATGGTGATTGTCGGCATTGCCGGGATGGGGATTGAGCGGATTGCTTACCGTCCGCTGCTCCTTGCTCCCAGACTGTCGATCCTGATTACCGCAATTGGCGTATCCCTTTTTCTGGAAAATGGTGCGATGATCGCCTGGGGCGCACAGTATCAGGTGTATCCGTTGCAACTGTCGCATGCCGGAATCAATTTGTTCGGGGCTACGATCACGTATACCCAGATCGGGCTTGTGCTCATCTCGGCATTGCTGATGCTCGGGCTGCATCTGTTCATCAACCGGACGCTTTACGGAAAAGCGATGCGGGCCATTGCGCACGATCAGACGGCGTGTCAGCTGATGGGCATTAACGTGCACAAAGTCATCGGACTTACTTTTTTTATCGGAGCTTCACTGGCGGCGGGGGCAGGGACGATGGCTGGCGCCTACTACGGAACCGTCAATTTCATGATGGGCTTTATCATCGGGCTTAAAGCGTTTACAGCCGCTGTGCTTGGCGGGATCGGCAGCATTCCGGGAGCGATGCTCGGCGGGCTTTTGCTTGGCTTGATGGAGACGGCGGGCACTTTTGTATTCGGTGGATCGTGGAAAGATGTCGTCGCCTTTTCGCTCCTGATCTTGATCCTGGTGCTCAAGCCGACGGGCATCATGGGCGAGAAAGTGACAGAGAGGATGTAGCCGATGAACGGATATCGCAAAAAGCTGCCTGTCGTCCTGTTGCTGCTTGTCGCCGCCATCCTGCCGTTTCTCGCCAATAATTACTGGCTCGATGTGGCGACACTCGCCTTGTTTTACATCGTTTTGGCTCAGGGGCTGAATGTGGTCGTTGGCTTTGCCGGCCTGCTTGACCTCGGCTACGCGGCGTTTTTCGCTGTTGGAGCTTATACGACGGGAATCTTGATGACGGTTTACGACTGGTCATTTTGGCTGACTTTGCCCGTGTCGATTGCGCTTGCCGCTGTCGTCGGGGTTATCATTGGCGCTCCGACTCTGCGGCTGCGCAGCGATTACTTGGCGATCGTCACACTCGGTTTCGGGGAAATCATTCGTCTATTGGCGATCAACTTGAGTATAACAGGTTCGGCTTCCGGCATTTACGGCATTCCGCGACCGTCCATCGGGAGCTATGTGCTTGCGGGACAGCTTGATTTTTACTATCTGATTCTCGTCATTGCCATCTTGGCTGTGCTCGCGGTCAAGCGGCTGGGAACGTCGCGGATCGGCAGGGCGTGGATGTACATTCGCGAGGATGAGGACGCAGCCGAGGCCATGGGCATCAATCGGATCAACATGAAGCTGTTGGCTTACTCCATCGGAGCGGTCATCGGCAGTTTGGCAGGTTCTGTGTTCGCCGTCAAAATGAGTGCGATTGCCCCGCTCAGTTTCAGCTTTACGCAGTCGATCATGATTTTGCTCGCGGTCGTGCTCGGAGGCTTGGGCAGCATCCCGGGTGTCGTCCTGGGCGCTGTGCTGGTCATCACCTTGCCTGAACTGCTTCGCTCAGTGGAAGACTGGCGCTATCTGATCTTTGGGATCGCGCTGGTGGCGATGATGCTGTTTCGTCCACAAGGGCTGTGGCCCGCCCGATACGATGCAGGGCAAGCAGCCAGCGGGGAAACAGAAGCAGCGCTTTCGGGAAGGGGGGACGACGATGTCAACGTTGACGCTGAAAAATGTAACGCTTAAATTCGGCGGCCTTGTGGCTGTCAACGACTTGACAGTCCAGATCGGTGCAGGCTCGATCACGAGCATGATCGGCCCGAATGGCGCGGGAAAAACGTCTGTCTTCAACATGATCACGGGCTTTTACAAACCGACAGCGGGGCAGATTTTGCTGGACGGACAAAATCTGGTCGGGAAAAAGCCAAGCCAGATCACTCGCCTTGGATTGGCGCGCACTTTTCAAAACTTGCGGCTGTTTCCGAACTTGACGGTTTTGGACAATGTCAAGGCAGGCATGCACAGCCGCACGAAGCAAGCGGTCTGGGGAGCGCTGTGGCATACGCGGGCACAGCGTCAGGAGGAACGCTTGATCGAGCAGACGGCGCTGGACTGCTTGCGCTTTGTCGGCATGGAACAAGATTGCGCGCGGATCGCGAAAAATTTGCCGTACGGAGCGCAGCGGTATTTGGAAATTGCCCGCGCGCTGGCGACGCAGCCGAAGCTTCTGCTTCTCGACGAACCTGCCGCTGGACTGAACTATGAGGAAAAAGAGGCGTTGATCGGGTTGATCCGCAGCATCCGCGACACGTATGGGCTGACCGTCCTGATCATTGAGCACGACATGGGCTTGATCAAAAAAATATCGGATCACGTCGTTGTTCTGGATTATGGGCAAAAAATCGCTGAGGGCGTTCCGGAAGCTGTCCTGAACAACCCGCGGGTGGTCGAAGCGTACCTGGGGAAGGAGGAGGCAGTGTGACGGCACTTTTGACGATTGAAAGCCTCCAGGCGCATTACGGGAAAATCGCGGCGCTCAAAGGGATCAGCCTGCAAGTGAACCAGGGGGAGATCGTCGCGCTTCTCGGCAGCAACGGAGCGGGCAAAAGCACCACGCTGAAAGCGATTTCCGGGATTGTCCGGCCGACGAGCGGCGAGATTGCTTTGGCCGGCAAAAGTCTGGTCGGCTGCGCCCCGCATCAAATCGTGGAAGCAGGTGTCATCCATGTTCCGGAAGGGCGGCGGATCTTTGCCGGACTGACCGTGCGCGAAAATCTGGAGCTTGGCGGATTTACGAAGAGACGAGAGAAGGCGGCCGTCAAGGAAGGGATCGAGCAAGCTTTTGCCTTGTTTCCCCGCTTGCAGGAGCGAAGTCAACAGCTGGGAGGAACGCTGAGCGGCGGCGAGCAGCAAATGCTGGCGATCTGCCGCGCTTTGATGGCGCGACCGAAGCTGTTGATGCTGGATGAGCCGTCGATGGGGCTGGCCCCGATTATTGTGCAAGAGATCATGAACATAATCAAGGAAATCAACAGGCAAGGCACGACGATTTTATTGATCGAGCAAAATGCCAAGGCAGCGCTCAAGCTTGCCCATCGCGGCTATGTGATGGAGACGGGGCGCATTGTGATGGAAAATACGGCAGACGTGCTGCGCACAGACGATTCGATCGTCAAGGCGTACCTGGGCGCGTGAGTCAGTCAGGCAGTCAGGACAAGGCTGTTCTCCAACGACAAAGGAGGAATCAACCGTGGAATTGATTCGCATTTTGTCTGAGTTGTTGCCGCCCAAAGAGGGGCGAAGCTGCCGGGAGCTGCGCGGGTGTTTTCGCCGTTTTTTTCAGTGCAAAAAGGCGGGCAGGCGCCGTTAGCCCAAGCAGGCCCGTTTTGCATTCGCGCTGCTGCAAACCACGCCGCAAAAACGCAAAAACCAACCTCCCGTTTCACACGGCAAAGTGAGACGGGAGGTTGATTTTCACAAGACGAGGTGCGAGCGAGCTTCGCCTTTCGCGCTGGATTATTTGTTCAGCTTGTTGCCAGGGAGAGCGGAGAGCGGTGCGGCCCCTTGCAGTGGGGCACGGCTCGTTTTTGGCGCCGGATTATTTGTTCAGCTTGTTGTACAAAGTCGCGCGGGAAATGCCGAGTCTTTTGGCAGCGGCCTGCTTGTTGCCGTTTTCCAGCTCGATCGCGCGCAGGATGACGCGCCGTTCATGCGCTTCCAGTTCTTCCTGCAAAGAAAACAGGTCGTCCGGCAGCTCGACGGGCAACTGCTTGGCCTGGCTTTGCACAGAGTACGGCAAGTCTTCCTCGCGGATCGTTCCGTCCGTAGCAAAAACGACCAGCCGCTCGATGGCATTGCGCAGTTCGCGAATATTGCCCGGCCAGTCGTATTGCAGCAAATTTTGCATGACGTTTTGCGAGATGGCGTGGATCGGCCGATTGTAGCGCAAGGAAAACTCGTAGAGAAAAAAGTGGGCCAGCTCGACTGTGTCTTCGATCCGCTGCCGCAAAGGCGGGATGGCGAGGGTGACGACATTGAGCCGATAATACAAGTCCTCGCGAAACTTTCCTTCACGGATCATTTCCTCCAAGTTTTTGTTGGTGGCGGCCACTATGCGAAAATCGGCTTCGATCTGCTTCGTTCCTCCCACAGGGTAATACTTTTTCTCCTGGAGGACGCGGAGCAGCTTGACTTGCATGTCGAGCGGCATTTCGCCCACTTCGTCGAGAAACAGCGTTCCGCCGCGGGCCAGCTCAATCATCCCTTTTTTGCCTTTTTGATCAGCGCCGGAGAAAGCTCCCTTTTCATAGCCGAACAGCTCGCTCTCAAAAAGGGTGGGGGAGATCGCTCCGCAGTTGATCGCGATAAAAGGAGCGTTTGCGCCTTCGCGCACATCGTGCACCGCCTTGGCGAACAGCTCTTTGCCGACGCCGCTCTCCCCGATAATCAGCACGGTCGCCTGGGTCGAGCCGAGCTTTTGGATCATCGACTTGATCTGGCGGATGGCGAGGCTGGTTCCTTTGATGTGCTGGAACGGATCGGGAGTGGAGCTGAGCTTCGCCATTTCCTGCTGCAAATGATTCACTTTTTTGTTCGCCTTCAACAGTTCCTGATTCAGGCGAACCTGGCTGGTAATATCGGTCTCAGCGGCAACAGCGCCGATGATTGTATCGTGCAAATAAATCGGTTTCGTATTGATGAGGACGACGAGGTCTTCTCGCGGCTGATGCTGATGGCGGTAGAGCGATTGCCCGTTATGCAGCGATTTGAGCGTCTCCAGCATGTCGAGCGGGAAAAAGTCCGTGATCGGCCGCCCGACGATGTCTTTGGCCTTCAGCGAAAAAATGCGCTCCGCACCTTCCGTCCAGACCATGACGCGAGCTTTTTCGTCGATGACGGAGATCGAGGCGTCCATCGTCTGGATCATCGTCTCAAAATAAGCCTCCAAAATTTCATAAGAGGTAAAAACGGCACGGAGAACAGTCGGGCGGTCGAGATATCCGACAGGTTCCCCTTGGTCATCGGTGACGAGCACATAGCTGTGGGTGCCGAGCAGTTGGATCGCAGCAGGAAGCGGAGCAGCAACAGTCAGGACGCCGACCTGTTCCCATGCGGCTGGCGGCTTGCTTTCGTCGGCAAAAATGTCGGCGTCCGTAGACGCGAGCGTACAGGCGTGCCAGCCGGAAGATAGCGGGGCAAACGCAATCGGTACGGTTCCTTTCGAGGGCAGCAAAGAAAGCGGTTGCTCCCGGTAAATCTGCATGTTCGTCTGGATCAGCTCGGCAATGCCAGGCAGCTTATGGTTCATCCCGATCATTCCTTTTGGAAGAGTGTATAAAAATGTAAACACTTTCTCGAATATTATACATTCGCTTGTTGAGTTGTAAAAGAATTTAGACAAAAATTTTGCGGATGTTCGCTCCTTTTGGTTGGCACGGCATTTGCAAAAATAAACAAGTGCAACGATTTTACGAAAAGCTTTTGAGGAGAATCAGCCATGACAAGACAAACCCATGCGCAGATTGCGGTAATCGGCGGCGGCATTATCGGGGCGGCGATTGCCTACTACACAGCCAAGGCTGGACTGGATGTGGTCGTGCTGGAAAAAGGCGAGCTGGCGTCAGGGACGTCCTCGCGCTGCGACGGCAACATTTTGGCGATCGACAAAGACCCCGGCTTCGACAGCCAGATGTCCTTGCAAAGCCAGATGCTCGTCGACCAGCTGACCCGGGAGCTGGAGCATTCGTTTGAATATCGGGCTTTGGGCAGCATTCTCGTCTGCGAGTCAGAGGCGGAAATGGAAGCAGCAGCGCAGTGGGTGCGACGGCAAAAGGAAGCCGGGCTGCCTTTTCGGATGCTGGATCGCCAGGACATTCGCCAGGAGTCGCCTTACTTTGCCGACGACTTGCTGGGAGGTTTGGAGTGCGCGACCGACTCTACTGTGAATCCGTACATGCTGACCTTTGCGCTGTTTGAAGGCGCGAAAAAGCACGGGGCAAAAATCATGCGGCGTACCGAGGTCAAGGCGCTGCGCCGCGATCAGGCGACGGGAACGTTTCAGCTCGAACTGAATACGGGCGCGATGACAGCGCAGCAGGTGGTCAATGCAGCGGGAGTGTGGGCGCCTTTCATCGGGCAGATGGTCGGAGTCGACATTCCGGTCGTGCCGCGAAAAGGACACTTGATCGTCGCGTCCAGACAGCTTCCGGTCGGGATGCGCAAGGTGATGGAGTTTGGCTACTTGATCTCCAAATTCGGCGGAGTGCGCCAGGTCGATGCCGAGACGGAAAAATACGGGGTTGCGCTGGTGTTCGAGCCGACAGAGAGTCAAAACTTTTTGATCGGATCGAGCCGCCAGTTCGTCGGCTTTGACACGCGAATCGATCTGAACGTGGTGCGCTGCATGGCGAGAAGGGCGCTGCGCTTTTATCCGAAAATCGCTGACTTTGCCATGATCCGTACGTATTGCGGGTTGCGCCCGTGGACGGAGGATCATTTGCCGATCATCTCGCGCGTCGAGGAAGTGCCCGGCTTTTTTATCGCGGCTGGACATGAAGGGGATGGGATCAGCCTGGCGGCGGTCACAGGCAAGCTGATGTCCGAAATGCTACAGGGACAGTCGGACACGATCATCCCCACCGAACCGCTTCGCCACGACCGATTCACGAAGAAAGAGGTGCTGCATCCATGAAAGCAGCCAGAGTGTTTACGACTGTGGACACGCATACGGGCGGCAATCCGACCCGCACGGTCATCAGCGGTCTGCCGAAGCTCCAGGGGGAGACGATGGCGGACAAAATGCTGCACATGCAAAAAGAGTACGACTGGATTCGCACCCTGCTGATGTACGAGCCGCGCGGCCATGACGTCATGTCTGGCGCTCTCGTGGTGGAGCCGTGCCACCCGGAAGCGGACGTGGGGGTGATCTACATCGAGACGGGCGGTTACTTGCCGATGTGCGGGCATGACACAATCGGGCTTTGCACAGCGTTGGTGGAAACCGGAATGATTCCGGTAAGCGAGCCGCTGACGAGATTGAAACTGGATACGCCAGCAGGCTTGGTCGAGGTGGAAATCCAGGTTGAGGGGGGAAAGGCGAAGCAGGTGTCGTTTACGAACATTCCTGCCTTTCTCTACAAGCAAGATGTCAGCGTCACAGTGGAAGGGATCGGTACGGTTACATGCGACATCGCCTACGGTGGCAATTTTTACGCGATTACGGACGCGCGGGCGCTGGGACTCGAACTGGCTCCGGGAAATGCCTCTGTGATCGTCGACACGGCTGTGCGCATTCGCAAAGCGATCAACCAGTCCCTGGAAGTCGTCCATCCGGCGAAGCCGTTCATCCGCGGCTTGACGCACGTGGAGTTTTACACGGACCCGAGCGCGCCGGAAGCAGATGTCAAAAACACGGTCGTCGTGCCGCCAGGTGGAATTGACCGTTCTCCGTGCGGCACAGGCACATCCGCGAAGCTGGCTACGCTGTTTGCCAAAGGCGAGATCGGGCTGGACGAACCATTTGTCCATGAGAGCATCGTCGGCTCGCTGTTTACAGGAAAAGTGCTGGCGGTTGCGGAGGAAGGCGGACTTCCCGCTGTCGTGACAACCATTGCTGGCAGCGCCTGGCTGATGGGCAAGCACACGATTTTTTACAATCCTGAAGATGAGCTGGCAAACGGCTTTTTGCTGATTCCGGCGGCCACAGACCATTAAATACAAAAAGTTGAGAGGAGAATGAACGATGGGAAGATTTGAAGGGGTATACGTAGCGATTGTCACGCCATTTACTAGCGATTACGAGGTGGATTACAAGCGGCTGACAGAGCTGTGCGACTGGCTGATTCAGGAAGGAGTCAACGGTTTGGTGCCGTCCGGTTCCTTGGGTGAATACGCCACGATGACAGGCGAGGAGCGGGCCAAAGTCATCCATACGGTGATTGCAGCAGCAAAAGGCCGCGTTCCGGTCGTAGTCGGCTCGGCAGCGCCGTCGACCCGTCAGGCAGTGGAGTGGGTGCAATTTTCCAAAGACGCAGGCGCAGCCGGGGTGATGGCTTTGCCGCCGATCAACTACAAGCCGCTGGAAAACGAAGTGTTCGCGCATTACGAAGCGCTGAACACGGTCGGATTGCCGATTATCGCTTACAACAACCCGCACGATTACAAGATCGACCTGACCCCGGATATTTTGGCGCGGCTGGCGAAGTTTGAAAACGTGGTAGCTGTCAAAGAGTTTTCCGGGGATGTGCGTCGCATGCAGGACATTCTCGCCCAGACAGACCTGGAAGTGATGGTCGGCGTGGACGATTTGGTGATGGAGGGCGGCTTGATCGGAGCGACGGGCTGGATCGCCGGCGTGCCGAATGCTTTGCCAAAAGAAGGCGTGGAGCTGTTCCGACTCGCGCGCGCAGGCAAGCTTGCGGAGGCTCAGGCTCTGTACCGCCGACTGCTGCCGCTGTTCCATTACGACGCAAGTCCGCAGCTCGTGCAGTCGATCAAGTACATGATGGAGCTGGCTGGCTTCCCTGTAGGTCCGACTCGCCCACCGCGCCTCCCGCTGGCAGACGACTACTACGCCGGGATTAAAAAGGCGTTTGACTACGCAGTCGGCGCAGCCAGCGGACGATAAGGGGGAAGGGCAGGCATGCACAGCAAAAACTGGATCGGCGGCGAATGGATCACGCCGCACGGAGCCGAAGTGACGGTCAAAAACCCGTCGCGCTTTACCGAGGAAGTGGGCGTGTTGCATATGTCGGATCGTTCTCACGTATTCGCAGCAGCAGATGCCGCACGTGTGGCGCAAGCCGAGTGGGCGAGGAAGACAGGTGCTGCTCGCGGCGAGGTGTTGTATCAGATGGCTTCCGCTCTGGAGGCTCATGCAGACAGTCTCGCCAGACTCGCGAGCCAGGAGATGGGCAAGCAGCTGGGCGAAATGCGCGGCGAGGTGGCGCGGGGCATCAGTCTGTTGCGCTATTATGCCGGCGAAGGAATGCGGGCCAACGGCAATTTGATCCCGTCTGCGGATACGGATGTTTTGCAGTACAGCCGTCGAGTGCCGCTCGGCGTCGTGGCTGTCATTACACCGTGGAATTTCCCTGTCGCGATTCCGATTTGGAAGATCGCTCCCGCGTTGATCTGCGGCAATGCCGTCATCTGGAAGCCGGCGGAAAACGGTTCTTTGACCGCGACGCGTCTGGCAGAAATTTTTGCCGAGACGAAGCTGCCGCCAGGAGTGCTCAATCTGGTGATCGGAAAAGGACGGGAAATCGGAACGACTTTGATTGAGGAAGCTGCGGTGGACGCGGTCAGCTTTACTGGCTCGTCCGCGACAGGCAGGCAGATCGCGATTGCTTGCGCGGGACGCAACATCAAATGCCAGACCGAGATGGGCGGAAAAAATGCGGCGGTTGTCCTCGCTGACGCGGATCTGGACAAAACGGTGCCGATCTTGCTCAGCGGGGCATTCCGCTCTGCTGGGCAAAAATGTACGGCGACGAGCCGGATTATTGTGGAAAAGGCGGCTTACGAGCCATTGGTCGAGCGGTTGCAGACAGCTATCTCGCTGTGCAAGGTCGGGGATGCTTCCGATCTGGATGCTTACTTGGGTCCGGTCGCTTCTGCGGCGCAGTACGAGACAGTCGGGCAATACGTGTCTATCGCCCAGTCTGAGGCCCGGTTGATTGCCCAAAGTCCGGCTTATGCGGGAGCGGAGCACGGCTACTTTATCCGTCCGCAAATCGTGGAAGGAGTAGCGGCCGACCACGCTTTGGTTCAGGAGGAAGTGTTCGGGCCGCTGGCTGTGCTTTTGACGGCAGATGGGTTCGACGAGGCAATCGAGCTGTGCAACCAGTCTGTGTACGGGCTGAGCGCTTCGCTGTTTACCCGTGATCTGGCGAGTGCCCACCGCTTTTTGGACTTGGCGCAGGCCGGGATGGTGCGCGTCAATCAGGAGACGGCCGGGGTGGAGTACCAGGCTCCGTTTGGCGGCATGAAGCAGTCCAGCTCGCATACGCGGGAGCAAGGGCAAGCGGCGCTGGACTTTTACAGTGCCACGAAGACATGCGCGATCAAATACGCCTGGTAAACAGCGAAACCTGGCAGGTAAAGGTGTGGGAGGACTATGAACATCCAGCAGTTGTTTACGACCATTGACGCCCATACAGGAGGGGAGCCGCTGCGGATCATCACGGGCGGCATCCCGCCTCTCAAAGGCGAAACGATTTTGGAGAAGCGCCGTTATTTTCGCCAGGAGCTGGATCATATCCGGCGGGTGCTGATGTACGAACCGCGCGGACACCACGGGATGTACGGTTGCGTCATGACGGCTCCCGTCAGCCCGGATGCGGCCTTTGGCGTCCTGTTCATGCACAACGAAGGCTACAGTACGATGTGCGGCCACGGGATCATCGCGGTCGTGACAGCGGCGATCGAGACAGGGATGCTTCGCGTGGCTGATCCGGATGAGCGGATTGTGATCGACAGTCCGGCGGGCCGGATCATCGCGCGTGCCCACACGGATGGAGCGCACGTCCAGTCGGTCGCTTTTGAGAACGTCCCGTCTTTTGTGTTCGCCAAGGATGTGCCGATCGAGTGGGAAGGAAAGCTGTTTTCCGTCGATATCGCCTTTGGCGGAGCTTTTTACGCGGTCGTGCAAGCCAAGGACATCGGTGTCCAGGTCGAAATCGAGCAGCTGGCGACTTTGCAGGAGTGGGGCAGCCGGATCAAGCAGCAGATTGAAGCGAAGCTTGCGGTCGTTCATCCGTTCGAGCCTGAGCTGGCTGGCATTTACGGGGTGATTATCTCGGATGAGCCGCGTGTGCAAGGCTCACACTTGCGCAACGTGACTGTTTTCGCCGACAAGCAGATTGACCGCTCGCCGTGCGGCACAGGTACGGCTGCGCGGGTGGCGACGCTTTTTGCCAGAGGCAAGCTGGCTGTCGGGGAGCGGTTTGTGCACGAAGGGATCGTGGGCAGCCAATTCGTCGGTACCGTACTGGAAACGACGCAGGTAGGCGACTACCCGGCGGTCATTCCGTCCATTGAAGGCCGGGCTTTTATCACAGGTTTGCACCAGTTTGTCGTCGATCCGACTGATCCGTTAAAGGACGGCTTTTTGCTGCGCTAGGCATGGCAGGAGTGGGGAAAAAGGGGCTGCATGATCTGGGCGGCCTCTTTTTCATGCATATAACGGTGTCACAATACTGCCACGCATCCAGGCATCTGCTTTTTTCCGACACTTCTGTTATAATGGCTGGGACAAGTATAAACAAGGGAAAAAGGGGTTGAATTTTGTGCCGTATAAAGCGTTGCTGGAGTCCCACGTGGGTGGTTGGGAAGTCGCGATTGTCCTGTTGATCGTAGCGTACTTCCTCTATCGTGCGGGCAAGGAAAAAGCGGGCAAGATCGTACATATGCTGCTCAGACTCATGATGGTCATTATTCTCGTATCCGGAGCGTGGATGCTGTTTACCGTGCACGCCAGCGAAGTGTATTTCTACGTGAAAGGTCTGCTCGCGATTGTCGCTTTCGGCTTGATCGAGATGTCGCTGGGACGGGCGAAAAGACAGGAAGGCAGCATCGGCTTTTTCATCGGCTGTTTGATCGTGCTGGTCGTAGTCATCATGCTCGGCTACCGTGTATTCGCCTAGTCGTCTGGAAACGGAAATGTATGCATAGAGCTTTCTTTTGCAAGTTGCACGCTTGCAGGGGAAGGCTTTTTTTCATGAAACGGGATATGGCTGCTTGCGGTCAACCAAAAGGTCATGACTGTTTTGTTGCCTGGCCGGGGCTGACGTTGAGGCGGTCGGGCGTTGATCGCGGGACGGGAGCGGAAATTTTGGAGAAACACTCCACTTTATATAAAAGTAATGGCGGATAACTCCTTTTTTGATATAATGACGGTAAGCACGACCAAACGGAGTCACTTTTCAAAAGGAGGCGCAGCATGGCAGGACATACAGAGGAGTTGACCGTTGCCGGAGTCAAGACAAACACCCTTTTGCACATCCAGAGTCTTTTGCCCTCCTTCACGAAATCGGAGCAAAAGGTAGCGAGCATCGTTTTGCAGCAGACAGACAGCGTCATTTATTCTTCTGTGATCGACCTGGCTGAAAAGGCTGGCGTCGGCGAAACGACGGTGCTGCGCTTTTGCCGGAAAATCGGTTTTCGCGGCTATCAGGAGTTCAAGCTGGCGCTCGCGCAGGAGCTGGTTGCACCTGCGAAAAATTTGCACGGCGAAGTAGGCGAGGAAGATTCGCTGGAGACGATGGCGCAAAAAATAACCGCGACGAATCAACAGGCGATTGCCGATACATCTGCCCTGTTCGATCTGGAGCAGATCGAGCGTTGTGTCCAGCTTTTGCAGCAGGCAGGGACGATTCACTTTTACGGAGTAGGAACATCGGCTGTGACGGCGCAGGATGCGAAGTACGCGTTTTTGCGGATCGGACTGCGCGTGGATGCCATGAGTGAATCGCACCTTCAGGCGATGGCGGCAGCTACGCTCGGGCCGGGGGATGTAGCGATCGGGCTGTCTGTTTCCGGGAGCACGAAGGATACGATCGATTCGCTCAAGGTCGCGAAAGAGGCGGGAGCCACGACGATTTGCATTACGCATTACCGCCGCTCGCCGATTACGAGTGTCGCGGATATGACGCTGTTGACCGCCGCACAGGAAGGCCCGTTGCAGGGCGGTTCTCTGGCTGCGAAAATCGCCCAGTTGCACGTGCTGGACGTCATCTGCACGACCATTACGCTGCGCAACAAGGAAAAGGCGCTCACATACAAGGAACGGACAGCGAAAGCCGTATTGGAACGAAAATATTGATTGAGGTGAGAGGAATTGAAACTTGTCATTGTCAAAGATTATCAGGAAATGAGCCGCAAAGCGGCCGAATTGCTTGCCTCTGAGGTGAAGCAGCACCCGCAGACCGTCCTGGGTCTGGCAACGGGCGGCACTCCGGTAGGCATGTACCGGGAGCTGATCAAGCTGCACGAAGACGAAGGGATCGATTTTTCGCAGGCGCAGAGCTTTAATCTGGATGAATATGTCGGGCTGTCTTCGGCGCATCCGCAAAGCTATCGCGCCTATATGCAGGAAAATTTGTTCCAGCACATCAACTTGCCAGCAGACAAAACACACGTCCCAACAGGAGATGCGGTCGATCTGGACAAGGAGTGCGCGCGCTATGAGGAAGCGATTCGCGAAGCGGGCGGTATCGATATTCAAGTGCTTGGCATCGGCAACAACGGTCACATCGGATTCAACGAACCGGGATCTTCCGCGGAGTCGACGACGCGGGTGGTGCAACTGACCGAGAGCACGATTGAGGCGAACGCCCGTTATTTTGCCAGCGTGGAGGAAGTGCCTACGCAAGCGGTTTCCATGGGGATCAAGACGATTCTCGGAGCGAAAAAGGTCGTGCTGTTGGCAAGCGGAGAGGCAAAAGCACAGGCTGTGCGCCTGATGGTGGAGGGCGAGCCGACAGCGGATGTGCCAGCGTCCTTGCTGCAACTTCACCCGGATGTAACGGTCATCGTGGACGAGGCGGCGGCGAGCCAGCTGACTGTCGCTGCGACAAGTGTGGAAAACAAGCGGTAGCCGTCTGGCGCCGCTTGTTTCTTTTGTTGTTCACCAATCTGTTCCGAATATCTGTCTGTCCCTTATGCTATACTGGGAGTGTTGTCACGAAGGTTCACCAGATTTTTCTAAGGAGCTGATTTTCGATGAGCGCAAACGAAGCGTTGCTTACATTAGAAGGTTGGTATACGTATCATAATTTCCGCACGATCAATTGGGAAAAGTGGAAAGCGGCTTCCGCCGAGGAGCGCCAAGCAGCGTTGGACGAGCTGAACGGGCTGATCCGCACTTGGGAAGCGAACGAAGCGGAAAACCAAGGAAGCACGGCTTTCTATTCGATTCTTGGACACAAAGCAGACCTCGTGTTCATGTTCCTGCGCCCGACCATGCAAGAACTCGAAGAAATCAAGACGGCTTTCAATAAAACCCGCTTTGCTGCCTTTACAGATGCTCCGTACTCCTACGTCTCCGTTGTCGAGTTGAGCAACTATGTACATAACCCGGGCGAAGATCCGAAGGCAAATCCGCACGTGCGCGATCGCCTGTATCCGATCCTGCCAAAATGGGAGCACATTTGCTTCTACCCAATGAACAAAAAACGCGATTTGCAAGACAACTGGTACATGCTGAGCATGCAGGAGCGTCAAGAAATGATGCGCTCCCACGGCATGATCGGCCGCTCCTACGCTGGACGCGTCAAACAAATCATCGGCGGCTCCGTCGGTTTCGACGATTGGGAGTGGGGCGTGACGCTGTTCGCCAACGATCCGCTGGAGTTCAAGCACATCGTCTACGAAATGCGCTTTGATGAAGTGAGTGCCCGTTTTGGCGAGTTCGGCAACTTCCTGGTCGGTAACGTGCTGAATCAGGAAACGCTCGCGAAAAAACTGGAAGTGTAATCATCTGTCAAAAATCTGCTGTGCGGCTGCTAGTTGTCGCATCGGCAGATTTTTTTTGCCCGGGGGATCGGCTCTGGCTCGGTCTTTTTTAGGCGTCGAGCCTGCCAGCCGCAGGAAACCGATTTGTGCTCGGAACGTAGATGTAATAGGATGGGAGAAATGTGAAGAACAGAGAGAGGCTGCGCTGGGAAGCGATTAAGCCGGAAGGAGAGGGGATTGCAATGAAAAGCATCAAGCCAGGAAGAGGCCCGTCGGCAATGGGCGCGGCGGGAAGTGTCGTTGCTATTGTTTTCGGAGTATTTTGGACGATTATGGCATTTTTCATCACGCAAGATTCGCCGTTTCCCGTGGTCGGCACGATTTTTCCTTTGTTTGGGGTCTTGTTTATCATTATCGGGATCGTTCAGGCTGTTTATCACTATAAAAACGCTACAGGCAGAGAGCGGATGTCGCTGTACGATATTACGGACGCCAGCGAGGAAGGCGACCCGTTGAACCGCCGATTCGGCAAGGAGAGAGAAGCGGAAGCGGACACAGAGACGACAGGCGAAAAAGCTTTTTGTCCGTACTGCGGGCAGCGCGTAAAGGCTGGCTACCAATACTGTCCGGGCTGCGGGAAAAAGGTGTAAGGACACGGTTTCTTAACAAAGTCTTGGCTTTGGTTCCCGGAAACTTTTTGATACAGTAAAGAGGAAAGCGACATCAGAGCGGAGGGGAACAAGACTGGGCTTTCTAAAGCTGAAAATCGGCTATCGCACTTTAAAAACGGCGATCGGGACAGCGATCTCGATCTTTTTGGCTCAACAGCTTGATCTGCTGTACCCCGCATCTGCGGGCATCATTACGATTCTTTGCATACAAGTAACGGTCAAGCAGTCGTTCCGCACAGCGTGGAACCGGATCATGTCCAGCTTTCTCGGGCTTGGCATCGGGATGGCGCTGTTTTATTTGCTCGGGTATTCGCCTGTTGCCATTTTGCTCGCCATCCTGCTGTTTTTGCCGCTCGCTGTGCGGTTTGGCATCCAGGAGGGCTTCGTCAGCAGCATGGTCGTGCTCATGCACCTGTACTCGGCGCAAAGAATGGATTTCCCGTTATTGCTGAACGAAGCGGGACTGCTGGTGATCGGCGTCGGGGTCGCGCTGCTCGTGAACTTGTACATGCCGAGCCTAGACAAGGAACTGCGGGCGATGCAAAAGCAGATCGAGCAGCTGTTCAGGCAAATTTTGCGGGAGTTTTGCTACTACTTGCGGCATGGCGAGAGCGATTGGGACGGGAAAGAGATGATCGAGGCGCCGGGTCTTTTGGAAAAAGCGCTCAGGCTTGCGTCGCGCGACATCGATAACCGTCTGGGGCGGCGCGATGACTCGTACTACCAATACTTTGTCATGCGAGAAAAGCAGTATGAACTGTTGGAGCGGATGATGCCGATCGTTTCGTCACTCGACACGCAGGTGCCGCAGAGCCATTGGATCGCTGATTTTCTCGAACGGATCAGCGACTCGGTGCACCCGGGCAATACGGCGTACCGCTTTATCGATCAGCTTCGCCAAATGCGCGAGGAGATCAAGGAGTCGGAGCTGCCGCGCACGCGCGAGGAATTTGAGACGAGAGCGTCGCTGTTTTACTTGTTGCGCGAGATCGAGAATTATTTATTCATCAAGCATGAGCTGGGCAAAAGCAGTGAGGACAAAAAACCAGCAGCCGTAGCGGAGCCAACACCGGGCAAGTAACGCTTCGTGTGGCAAAACGGCAAAACGGCAAAAACGCCAAAGAACAAAGGCGCTTTCTTCTGAGCAAAACCGGAAGAAGGCGCTTTTTGTGTCCCAAACAACATCCCGACTTTTTGCTGAAAAAGGCGTGAAAGCTTGGCACTGCCAGCTTCTGCCCTTTCAGGCATGCATATTTATTCAGTAAATTTTATTTTTCTTGAATGTCTGAAAATATACAATTATAATTTAAATCAGAAATCATTTCCGATATTCGGAAAAAGTGAAAAGGGCCATCCATCCGGCAACAGATAGATAGGGGGATAGCAGGATGATTGAGGTTAAGCAGCTAGTCAAGTCTTTCGGATCACTCACCGTGCTGAAAGGTGTCACTCTCTCGGTAGAGGAGAAAGAAGTCGTCGTCTTGCTCGGTGCCAGCGGTTCAGGCAAAAGCACTTTGCTTCGATGTTTGAATTTTTTGGAATTTCATGAAGCTGGCGAGATTTGGATCAGCGGGGAGAAGGTTGACCCGCACAAGACCAATCTGAACCATTTTCGGGCAGAGGTTGGGATGGTATTCCAGCACTTCAATCTGTTCCCGCACAAGACGGTACTGGAAAATGTGATCGAGGCTCCGGTGCACGTCAAGGGAATGAAAGTCGCCGAGGCGAAAGAGCTGGCCAACGAACTGTTGAAAAAAGTAAACATGCAGGATAAGGCGGATGTGTACCCGGACATGCTCTCGGGTGGACAGAAGCAGCGCGTGGCGATTGCGCGAGCGCTTGCGATGAAGCCGAAAATCATGCTTTTCGATGAACCTACCTCCGCACTTGACCCTGAGCTGGTCGGCGAAGTGTTGCAGGTAATGAAGCAACTGGCAAAAGAAGGCATGACCATGATCGTCGTCACCCATGAAATGGGCTTTGCCCGCGAAGTCGCAGATCGCGCCGTGTTCATGCACGATGGTCAAATCCTGGAGCAAGGGCCGCCTAGTGCGTTCTTTGAAAATCCGCAACACGAAAGAACCAAGCAGTTTTTGCGCAGCATTCGTTAAAAACAGAGAAAACAGGGGGAATTTCAGATGAAAAAACGTGCAAAATGGTCCGGAGTTTTGTTGTCTACCGTTCTGTTGGGCTCGCTTCTGCTCTCGGCATGTGGCTCTCAAGAGAGCAGCGCGCCGGCAGGAGGCGGACAAGCAGCGGGCGGCGAAGGCAAAAAAGATTTTACTTACGCGATGAGCGGAGTGTACAAGCCGTTCAGCTTTAAAGAAAACGGGCAGCTGACAGGCTTTGACGTAGAAATCGGACAAGCGCTGGCGGAAAAAATGGGGATGAACGCCGTTCCGATCACGAACCCGTTTGAGACGATCATTCCTGGTCTGGATGCGAAAAAATACGACTCGATCATCGGCAGCTTGACGGTGACTCCCGAGCGTCAAAAAGCGGTTTCCTTCACGAATCCGTACTATCGCTCCGGCTCGCAGATTTTCGTGCAGGAAGGCAACACGACAATCAAGGGCAAGGACGATCTGAAAGGCAAAAAGATCGGGGTCGTCAAAGCTTCCAACTACTTGGACTGGGCGAAAAAACTGACAGATGAAGATAAAATCACCCAATACGACAGCGATATCACGGCGCTGCTCGACTTGCCGACAGGACGTCTGGACGCGGTCATTACCGACCAGGTAGTAGGCTTGCGCTTTATTAAAGAGGGTGGCGGAAAAGTCATCGACGTGGGTGAGCCACTCAGCTTCGACGAACAGGCAATTGCTGTGCGACTGGGCGATCAGGAATCGGTAGACCGAATCAACAAAGCGCTGGATGAAATCATCAAAGACGGCACCTACGAAAAAATCAGCCAAAAATGGTTTGGCCGCAATATCCTGCAAAAACAATAAAGTGGGCAACGGGGTGTCCGGTTTGGACGCCCCCCTTTTTCCGCTTCATGTGAGGAGGATTTCCTATGATCATCGATATTTTTCTGAACAGCTATCCCCTTTTCCTGAAAGCGACCTGGTTGACCGTTCAGCTCACGGCAGTCGCTCTCTTGCTCGGTTGCATCGTCGGACTGATCATTGCGTTTTTCCGCATTTCCAATTCCAAGCCGCTTAACTATTTCGCGCACTTGTACATTACCGTCATTCGCGGTACGCCTTTGATCGTGCAAATTTGTATTTTGTACTTCGGGTTGGCGAACATGGTGACGCTTTCCCAGTTTTGGGCAGGGGCAATCGCGCTCGCCGTTCATAACGGAGCTTATATTGCCGAGATTTTCCGCGGCTCGATCCAATCGATTGATCGCGGGCAGATGGAAGCGTCCCGCTCTCTCGGGATGTCGTACCCGCTGGCCATGCGCCGCATCATTTTGCCGCAGGCGTTTCGCCGGGCGATCCCGTCACTCGGCAACCAGTTCATCATCGGGTTGAAGGACTCGTCGCTGGTAGCGTACGTAGGGATGCAAGATTTGTGGGGAACTGGTCTCGGCGAGGCGGCTTCCAACTACAAACAGCTGGAGACATACATGGTCGTCGGCTTGTACTATCTCGTGCTGATTATGCTGTTCACCTATTTTGTCAACAGACTGGAGACGAGGCTTGCCAAGGGAAAAACACTGCGAAAGCAGGCCAAGGATACGAGTGTCGCAGCATAAGGCACGTTTATGGAGGACGAAGGAACTATGGTTCAATCAATCGAACGGACGATGAAAATCATCAGAGTGCTGATATCAGACGAAAAACACGCCTGGCCCATATCGGAGTTAGCAGAAGCGACCGGCCTGCCGATCAGCACGCTCCACCGTTTCCTCGAATCGATGATCCAGTTCGGATTGGTTGAGCAGGAGCCTGTCACCAAGCATTACAAACCCGGTTATACGTGGATGGAAATCGGCTTTATTTTGCACGAGAAGCTGAATTTGCGTTCCGTGGCTCGACCATTCATGGAGGAGCTGGCCAACGAGGTCGAAGAGAGCATTTTCCTGAACGTACTGGCAGGCAAGGACTCGATGCCGATTGAAAAGGTCGAGAGTCCGCTGAAAATTCGCATTGACGAGAACTTGGGGGAACGGATTCCACTGACGATCGGTGCCCCCAGCAAAATGATTTTGGCCCATTCCAAGGCAGCCGAGATCGAAAAAATTATTTCCGAGCAGCTGCCAGCGCCTTCGCACGAAGCGTTTCTGGAACAGCTTGCGGCCGCCAAAAAAGGCGGATATGCCATCAGCTACGGCGAAAAAACGGAAGGGACGATGGCAGTCGCAGCCCCGATCTTTGGCTACGGCAATCAGCTCGTGGCTGCGATTTCCATCAATGCACCGATCTTCCGCGTCCCGGATGAACGGCTGCCGCAGCTCATCGAAAAAGTAAAGCAGCAAGCAACCGCCATATCTGCAAGAATCGGCGGCGCTTAATCGCAACCTCCATTTCCGAACGTCATCGGATGGAGGTTTTTGTTTTTTAATGCTTACTATTGGAACTTTCAATTTTTTTGCCCGAAAAATCTGTGTTAGTGTGGAGGAAATCGAGAGGAGGAGCACAAGACATGTTTCCATTTCGGGTTATCAATCAACCAACAACGGAACAGCTGCTGGACATGGCGAGTGTCATCGAAGTGGTGGAGCAAGCCTACCAGATAAAATCGAGTCAGCAAGCGACGCTGTTTCCGCTGATTTTTCATGAATTTGCGGCAGGCAAAGCGGATATGGATATCAAGTCGGGCCATTTGCCCAGAGCGGATATATTCGGACTCAAGCTCGTCTCCTGGTTTGGCGAAAACGAGCAAAAAGGATTGCCGCAGCTGATCGGAACCGTGATGGTGCTGGACAGCCGGACAGGCGTTCCGCTGGGGCTGTTGAGCGGCGAGCATATTACATGCATGCGAACGGGGGCTGCTGGCGGGATCGGGGCCAAGTATTTGGCTCGACCGGAAGCGGAAAATCTGCTGATGATCGGGACGGGTCACCAGGCGCCTTTTCAAATCATCGCGACACTGATGGCGATGGACAACATCAAGCGAGTGTACATCAGCCATCCGCGCTCCTACGAAAAGGCGCAAAAGTTCGCGGCAACGATCAAAGACAGACTGCTCACGGCGTTCGTAGCGAAATACGAAGGAGAAGACTACGAGCGCTACGCACGTAAATGCGAGGTTGAGTTTATCGCGGTCGAAAGCCTGGAAAAGACGGTCGGAGAAGCGGACGTGATCATCACGGCAACCCCTTCCCGGACGCCGCTGATTCAGAGCGAATGGGTCAAGCCAGGGACGCACATTACGTGCATCGGAGCCGACATGGCGGGCAAGCAGGAAATCGACGAGCGACTTTTCGCCATGGGACGGGTCTTCGTGGATGACATCGGGCAGGCTGTGAGCGTGGGAGAAACCGAGATTCCGCTGAAAAAAGGGCTGATTTCGCAGGCGGACATTGTCGCGGAAATCGGCAGCGTCATTCTCGGACAGGCAGCGGGACGCCGCTCGGCGGAGGAAATTACGATTTTTGACAGCACAGGCATTGCGCTGCAAGATTTGCTGACAGCGCACCACATTTTGCAAAAGGCGCAAGCGAGCGGCGCAGGAGCTGTCGTCGATCTGTAGTAGCAGCTTGCGATCCACACACACGAAAATGCACGGAACAACCGAAGGAGAGATCAAAGATGAGAATTGCCCCGTTTAAAGTAGAAGAATGGATGAATGCCTACGAGCTGGAAGCGGTCTACAACATCGCGGAAACGTGTGTGGACTCCCTGACCGTGGAAGAGCTGATTCGCCTGTCGGCAGAGCCGGTCGATTTTTTTGCCGAGATGGCGCAAAAGAAGCTGACGTACGGCCACATCGAAGGCTCGCCTGAGTTCCGCAGTCTCGTCGCGGGCATGTACAAGACGCTGACGCCGGACAATATTTTGGTGATGAACGGAGCGATCGGAGCCAATTTTCTTGCGCTGTTTTCGCTGGTCGGCCCTGGCGATGAAGTCGTCTCTGTCCACCCGACTTATCAGCAGATTTACGAAGTGCCTGCGTCGTTCGGCGCTGAGGTGAAGCTGCTGCGACTCGTGCCGGAGAAGCAGTTTTTGCCTGACCTGGATGAACTGCGCACGCTTGTCACAGACAAGACCAAGCTGATTTGCATCAACAATCCGAACAACCCGTCCGGTGCGCTGATGGATGAGGTGACGTTGCGCGAAATTGTGGAGATTGCCCGTTCGGTCGACGCTTACGTGTTGTGTGACGAGGTGTATCGCCATTTGCATCAGGACCCGGAGATCGAGGTTCCGTCTATCGTAGATTTGTATGAAAAAGGGATTGCGACGAGCAGCATGTCAAAAGTATTTTCGCTGGCCGGCTTGCGCCTGGGCTGGATCGCCGCGCCCCTCGACGTCATCAAAAACTGCTTCTCGCACCGCGATTACACGACGATCAGCTGCGGGATGCTCGACGACATGCTGGCGGTTCATGCGCTGAAAAACAGGGACAAGATCATGGAGCGCAATCTGAAAATCGTGCGGGACAACCTGCAAATTTTGGACGAGTGGGTGGCGGCGGAACCGCTCATCTCTTACGTCAAGCCAAAAGCGGGAACGACCGCCATGCTCAAATACGAGCTGGATATGCCGTCGGAAGCGTTTTGCATCGAGCTGTTCCGTGCGACAGGCGCGTTTTTGACGCCGGGAAGCTGCTTTGACATGGAAGGCTGGGTGCGGATCGGGTACGCTTGCGACACAGAGGTGCTCCAGGCGGGTTTGGCGCAAGTCTCGAAGTTTTTGCGGGAGAGAAGCTAGGCGATAAGCGGATTGCTGGCCTGGAAAAAAGGTGCTGACGATTGCAAGCGGCAGCAATGGGGATGCCGCCAAGCTGGCGGGGAGCGTATTCCGTTATTCATAGTGGTGCTCTGTGCACTGTGCAGGTTGAACTTCACGTCCACTCTCGGCTACACTTTTCCGTATAGACGAAGAAGCGGGGGAGAGTGGTGCAAGGCATGGAGCTGCGGAATTTGAAAACGTTTCAGGTCGTAGCGGAGCATTTGAACTTGACGAAGGCTGCCGAGCTGCTCGGGTACAGCCAGCCGACGATTACTTTGCAGATTCAGGCACTGGAGCGGGAGCTGGGGCATCCGCTTTTGAACCGCGTCGGCAAGCGCACCTTTTTGACCCCGGCAGGGAAGCTGGTGAAGCAGCATACCGATCAGCTTTTTTCTGTCCTGTTGCGCATGGAGGAGGGGCTGAACCACCTGCATCTGCCTGTCGGCCCGCTCGTGGTGGCCGCACCCGAATTTTACTGTACCCAGTACATGCCGCAAATGCTCAAGGCTTATGTGGAGACACATCCCCAAGTGAACTTGCAGGTCATCTCGTGCACGAGTCAGGAAGCGTTGAAAAAAATTCGCGCCCACGCAGCGGACATCGGGATTATTGCCGGAACCAGTACGCAGCAAGGGATTTATTCCACGGTCGTCGATTTAGAGGAATTTGCTCTCGTCGCTGCGCCGGATATGGTGCAGGGCCGTTCGATGACGGAAACGCTGATGCAATTCCCGTTTTTGTCCTATCAGGAAGGGTGCAATCTCGACGGCTTCATTACAGACTGTCTGCTGGAGATCAGCTACGTCCCGCCCTCTGTCATCAAGTGCAGCAGCGAGGAGACGATCAAGCGCTCTGTGCTCAATCAGACGGGCGTCGCCTTGCTCAGTACGGCGCTGGTGGAGGGGGAGCTGCGAACGGGCGAGCTTGTCGAATTGTACCGTTTTTCCAAAAAGGCGGAAACTTCGCTCGTCTGTCTGGAGCGGCGGCGCGACGAACCAGCGATTCAAACGTTCATGGAGCTGGTAAAAGACGTGTGGCTTTCGGTGTGGGAAGAGTAGGCCGGATGAGTGGCGGACGCCTTTACATGTTTTGAATTGGCAACGGGCATAATTTCTGGGAGCTTGTGTTGCAGCAGAACCAGAAACAGCAAGGAGCTGATTGTTACGAACAAGGATCAAGCGCCTGTGCGCTATGCCAACAGCATTTACATGAAGGAGCTGGTGCGCGAAGAGGATCGGCTTCATCCGTTCCCGATTTTTCGCCGCCTGCGCGCAGAAACTCCTGTCCGCTACGATGAAAACCGCCAGACGTGGGATGTGTTTCGCTACGACGACATTCAGCGAATTTTGAAGGATCACACGACGTTTTCCTCCAAAAGGATCGCGGATGCGAAAAAAGAAACGGTGCTAACGATGGATCAGCCGAAGCATACCCAGATGCGCAATCTCGTGAACAAGGCGTTTACGCCCAAAGCGATTTCCGATTTGACCCCGCGCATTGACTCGATCGTCACGGAGCTTCTCGACATGGTCAAGGACAAGCGGGAAATGGATTTGGTGCGCGATTTTGCTTATCCGCTGCCTGTAATTGTCATTGCCGAGCTGCTCGGCGTTCCGCCAAAAGACCGCAGATTGTTCAAGGATTGGTCCGATACGATGGTCAAAGGAGCGGAAGCCGATACAGACGAGGCTCTTATCCAGATGCACAAGGACAAGGAAAAAGCGGAAGCAGAGCTGTTCCACTACTTTCGGGCGATATTGGCCGAGCGGCGGGCTGATCCAAAAGATGATCTCATCTCCGCCTTGCTCGCTGCCGAAATCGACGGAGAGCGGCTGAACGAAGAGGAAGTATTGCGCTTCTGTATTTTGCTGCTGGTCGCAGGCAACGAATCTACGACCAATCTGATCACGAACACGATTCGCGTCATGACCGAGCAGCCGGACATCCAGGAGCGAGTGCGCCAAGACAGGGAGCTGGTCAAATCGACGATCGAGGAGACGCTGCGCTACTATCCTCCGTTCGTTGTGGTCGGCCGCCGCGCAGTGGAAGATGTGGAAATCGGCGGACAAAAGATCGCAGCGGGCCAGCAGGTCGTCTCCTGGGTCGTATCGGGCAATCGCGACGAGAGCAAGTTCGAGCAGCCGGATTTGTTTTTGCCTGACCGCAAGCCGAATGCCCATCTCAGCTTTGGCTTCGGCATTCACTTTTGCCTGGGAGCGCCTCTCGCCCGGCTGGAAGGGCAGATTGCCTTGGACAGGATTTTGTCTTCGCTGCACGAGATCGCATCGCCAAAAACAGCGCTGACTCCGATTCCGAGTCCGATTGTTTTTGGCGTGGAGAGTTTTCCCGTGACGTTTCAAACCCGTTGAGACGTGGGAGACAAACCGATTTTGCTTGCGGACGGCAGCCAAGAAAACGGGGCAAGAGCAGACACCTCCAGAGCAGAGGTGTCTTTTTTGTGCTTTTTGTTCACTGAAATTGAAGTTACATGTACAAAAGGAGATATAAAGTAAAAAATCCAGAAAATATCTGAGGAACAAATGTAAATTGTTTGACTATTTGAATGGGCGTAGGTATAATTTGGTTATCTTTGTTAGTAAAGTTAACTAACTGCTGTGGTGGTGATTGTAAAGGCGTGCGAGCTCCCAGAAAAACAGGCAACAGTAAACTCGTAAAGAAACTGAACAAGGAAGAAGTTTTGCAACAGGTCATCCAACACGGTCAGATTTCCCGCGCCGATATTTCCAAGCAGACACTGCTCAGCCGTCCGTGCGTCTCCGCTTTGGTCGATGAAATGATTCAGGAAGGATTGCTGCAAGAGGTCGGCATGGGGGATTCCAAAGGCGGCCGCAAGCCGATTCTTTTGGAATACAATTACCAGGCTTATGCGATTGCTGGAGCGATCTTCGAAGGGTCGATACTGGACATGGCGATTGCGGATATGAAGGGGGAGTTTCTCGCCCGTCATCGCAAGCGACTGGCGCAGCCGGCGAACGGGGAGACCGTCATCGAGGATTTGGCAGCAGGTTTGGATCGCTTGCTTGCCGAGAGCGGGATTCCGCGCGAGCGACTGCTTGGCATGGGAGTGGGATTGCAAGGGGTCACGCAGCGGGGAAGCGGTACGGTCAGCTTTTCGCCGAGTACGGGCTGGATGGGGTCGCCGATATTGCAAACCATCGAGTCGCGACTGGGGCTGCCCGTCATCATCGACAACGATGTAAACATGATGACTTTGGGCGAATACGTTCGCGGAGCAGGCACTGGCCATTCCAACGTCGTCTACATGTATGTGGGAACGGGCATTGGTGCGGGGATCATCCTGGATGGACAGTTTTACCGGGGGAGTCGGGAAGCAGCAGGCGAGATCGGCTTCATGATGATCGGTCCGGTACATAACCGCCCGAATGGCGCGTCCGGAGTGTTTGAGACGAATTTTTCCATACCGGGAATCGCGCAGCAGGCAAAGGGATTTCTCTCTGACCTTCAGGAAGGGTCGAGTGTCATAGAACAGCTCATGCTTTGTGCCAAACAAAACAGCGAAGCGAAAGCGCTTTTGCAGGAAGTGTATCGGCATTGGGCTTACGGCATGGCGAATATCATCAGCATTTTGAACCCGGAAATCCTGATTTTGAGCGGAGAGATGGTCCACGTCGATGATGAAGGGGTGAAGCAAATTCACGATTGGCTGACCGAGTGGGTGCCAGAGGTGCCTTGTCTCGAAAAGGCTGCTCTGGGGGAGCGAGCAGGTTTGATTGGTGCCGTCCACAGTGTATTGGAAGCGTTTCCGTTCACACGACTGCTTGACAAAGAGTGAGAAAAAAGAGGGGGAGTCAGTTTTGAAAAAGGTCAATCACAAGCTGAAATCATGGATGAAAGGCGTATTCGCCAGCTCCTTGGCTCTGACTGTGGCCGCGTGCTCAGGTGGAGGACAGGAAGCAAAGCCTGCCGACAACGGCGCAGGCGGCCAAACGGGCTCGCAGCCAGCTGCGCAAACTCCGGCTCCATCCGGTGAACCGCAAAAGCTGGTTATTTACACCGGACGGGATAAAAACATCTTTGAGATCGTGCTGCCAAAGTTCAAGGAAAAGTATCCGAATATTGAAGTGGAAACGCTCGAAATGGGCGCTCAGCAAATTTTGGAGCGCGTACGCGCGGAAAAAGCGAATCCGCAAGCTGACTTCTGGTGGGGCGGCACACAGTCTGCTCTGAGCACAGCGGCCGACGAAGGATTGCTGGAGCCGTACAAGCCGACTTTTGCCGACAAGATTCCTGATCTGTACAAAGACAAGGAAGATCGCTGGTACGGCGAGATGCTTTTGCCAGAGGTCATCATGTACAACTCGCAGGCGCTCAAGCCGGAAGAAGCTCCGCAAGACTGGGATGAGCTGCTCGATCCGAAATTCAAGGACAAAATCGTCATCCGCAACGTTTTGCCATCCGGCACGATGCGGACGATCTACTCCGCGATGATTTTCCGCCAAGGTGCGGATACGCCGGAAAAAGGCTACGAATGGCTGACAAAGCTGGATGCCAACACGAAAGAATACACGCAAGACCCGACCAACCTCTACCTGAAGCTTGACCGTCAAGAGGGCGTCATTTCCTTGTGGAACCTGCAAGATGTTTTGCTCCAAAGCAAAAAGAACAACCATCCGTACGACTTCATCTATCCAAAGAGCGGAGCGCCGATCCTCGTAGACGGTATCGCTCTCGTCAAAGGCGCGAAAAACCTCGATGCAGCGAAAAACTTTATGGAATTTTTGATGAGTCCTGAGATTGCTTCCCAATTGGCGAAGGAGCGTTTCCAGTTCCCGGCCCGCACGGATATCAGCAAGGATGAATTGCCAGACTTCATGAAAAACCTGGAGCTGAAACCACTCGAACTCGACTGGGCTGTCATGGCTGCCAAAGAGAAAGAATGGATGCAGCACTGGGATGAAAACATCAAGGGCAAAGGCAAGAAGTAACTCGCAACAGACTAGACGGGAAGGAGTGTTCCTTTCCGTCTAGTCGCTTATGCCAACGTCTTAGGCCAAGCAGCCAGGAATGGCCATGAAGGAGGAAACAAAACCTGATGAGCAGCGTAACACTTGATCACGTCCACAAAAAGTTTGGCAATGCAAAAGGGGTAGAAGACGTCCACATTCACATCGAATCAGGTGAATTTTTTACGTTTCTCGGTCCGAGTGGTTGCGGCAAAACGACTACCTTGCGGATGATTGCCGGCTTTTATTACCCGACAGCAGGGCAAATCCGCTTCGGTTCCCAGGAGGTTACCTCCGTTCCGCCCCACAAGCGCAATACAGGCATGGTGTTCCAAAACTATGCGCTTTTCCCGCACATGACCGTTTTTGAAAATATCGCGTTCGGCTTGCAGGTGCGTTCTGTGAACAAGACAGAAACGAAAGAGCGCGTGGAGCGGATCATGAAGCTGGTTCGACTGGAAGGCTATGGCGAGCGGCGCATCGACCAGCTTTCCGGTGGGCAACAGCAACGGGTGGCGCTGGCACGGGCGCTGGTCATCGAGCCGCAGATTCTGCTGTTGGATGAGCCGCTGTCCAATCTGGACGCCAAGCTGAGAGAAGAGACGCGTTTTGAAATCAAACGGCTTCAGCTGGAGTTGGGGATTACGACGATATACGTGACGCATGACCAGGCTGAAGCGATGTCCATGTCGGACAGAATCATGGTCATGCAGGGCGGAGAAGTGCAGCAGATCGGTACTCCGCACGAGATTTACCATCGTCCGGTGAACCGTTTCGTCGCTTCGTTTATCGGGGAGACGAATTTGTGGGAAGGGACTGTGGTCGGCATCGACCGGGATGAAGTGCAAGTGCGCATCTCCTCGGGACAAGTGCTCAGCGGTTTTGCCAAAAATGCGTCGCCTCGCGCCAAGCTGGCAGTCGGAGAGCAGGTGACCATGTCCATCCGTCCTGAATCCGTCCAGGAGCAGAGCGAAGGAGCAGGAACGAATATCGTCACAGGCACAGTCGTCATGTCCGAGTTCACTGGCGCATGCGTGAACTACGTGACGGAAGTAGGTCAGGAAAACTTGCGCAGCATGTCCATCAACCTCGGCCGTCCAATCAAGCAACGCGGCGATGCCATCGGACTGCACATACCGAAGGAGAGCATCTATTTCGCCGGATAAGGGGGAAAAAGCTTTTGAGAGCAGAATTGCAGCAAGCGCCGACATCGGCCAGACGAAAGTCCATCACGGCTTCACCCGCCTTCGTCTATGTGCTGGTATCGCCACTCTTTTTGATTTTGTTGGCTTATGTCATTTATCCGTTATTCCAGACGTTCGTCGCCAGCATTAGCGTCGATGAGCAAATTACGTGGAAAAACTACACGCGCTTTTTCAGCCTGGAGCATACGGCCAATCTGGAAGCGCTGTGGACCAGCGTCTATATTTCTGTACTGAGTGTCATCACCTGCGGCATCGTCGGGGTGGCGATGGCCTTTTTGTTGGAACGGTACGAGTTTCCGGGCCGCAAAATTCTTTCTGTACTGGCTCTGGTGCCGATGGCTTTGCCTCCGTTGATCGGCGTTCTGTCGTTTACGTTCCTGTACGGCGAGAGCGGAATTTTTCCGCGGGCGATCAAGGAGTTGCTCGGCTTGGCCCAAGTGCCGTTTTCATTGAAAGGCATCTGGGGCGTCGTGGTCGTCCATACGTTTACGATGTACACCTACTTTTTCATGACGGCGACAGCCGCGATCAAAGGGCTTGATCCTTCTTTGGAAGAAGCGGCAGCAAGCCTCGGGGCAAACCGCTTTACCGTCTGGCGGCGCATCATTTTGCCGATGCTTACGCCAGCGATGGTCGCTTCCTCACTGCTCGTTTTCATGATTTCCATGGCGTCGTACACAGCACCGCTCATCTTCGGTATCGACCGGACGATGACGATGCAAATTTACTTGTCCCGCACGAATGGCGATCTCGACATGGCGGCGGCGCAGTCGACGATTTTGTCCATTGTATCGATCGCGTTTCTGTTGATCATGCGCTGGTATCAAGGCGCCCGCAATTATCAGAACTTGAGCAAAGGCGTGAGCGTACACCGGACGGAAATCAAGAGCAAAGCAGGCCGTTACACAACGATTGTGCTGTCGTTTATCGGCACGGTCATTCTAATGCTGCCTATTCTCGTGCTGGTGCTCATCTCGTTTTCGGTGGATGGGACCTGGACGGTGCAAATATTGCCTCCGCAATACACTTTGGATCATTACATGGACTTATTTACGGACAGCAAAACATGGCGTCCGATTTTGAACAGTTTGCAGTTGTCGGCGATTGCTTCTGTCGGAATTGTCCTGTTCGGGGTAGCGGCGGCCTATGCGATGGTGCGTCTCAAATTCCGCGGGAAAACGCTTCTGGACGTGCTGATCATGCTGCCTTGGGCATTGCCTGGTACGGTTGTGGCGGTTAACCTGATTGCCGCGTTCAGCGAGCCGACGGCGTTCAGCTTCGGGCAAGTGCTGATCGGAACATTCTGGATTATCCCGCTCGCGTATTTTGTGCGCCACCTTCCGCTCGTCTTCCGTTCCACATCGGCAACCTTGCTGCAAATGGACCCGTCTGTGGAGGAAGCCGCGCGCAATCTGGGCGCATCGTGGTGGTACAGCTTCAGGAGAGTGGTGTTCCCGATGGCGCTTGGCGGGATTCTCGCTGGAACGTTGCTGGCGTTTGTACAGTGTATCGGGGAGTTCGTCGCTTCCATCCTGATTTTTACCCCGCGAACGACTCCGCTGTCTGTCGCGGTATTCCAGCGCATGTACAGCTTTGAATTTGGAACTGCTTGCGCCTATGGCGTCTTGCAAATCGTGGTCATCATCCTCGTGTTGTTCATCTCTAGCAAACTGACCAAGGACAAAGCCGGAACGGCCATCTAGCAGACGACCAATCGGTTAGATCGCTTCGGAAAACGGCTTTTGCGCAAGCCCTGCGGCAGCATACGGGAATTGGCAAAAGGAGGAGCTTCACGTGGAAAGCAGTGAATCGATAGACAAAAGTGCTTCGGTGGTGCAGCCGACCAGGCTGCCCTGCCCACCTATCCCCGCCTCTGCGCGGACGATGCAGGGGGAACACGGGCTGTTGGATTTGTGGAAAGCGATCAAGCCACTGGCGACGATCGCCAGCGCGATGAATACGGGAGCGCATCCCGACGATGAACATAGCGCGATGCTCGCCTACCTGGCGATGGGACGGGGCGTTTACACGTCCAGCGTAATCGCGACAAGGGGAGAGGGCGGCCAAAATGAAATCGGCTGCGAGCAAGGGATTGCGCTCGGCATCATTCGCACGCGGGAGCTGGAAGAGGCGTCTGCGCTCGGCAATGTGACGCTTGGCATCCTGAGTGAAGAGCTGGACGATCCGATCAACGACTTCGGCTTCTCCAAATGCGCGGAGGAAACATTTCGCAAATGGGGCGAGGAAGTCGTCTACGAGCGACTTGTCCGCAAAATCAGGGAGCTTCGCCCGGATGTCGTCATCGCCTGCTTTGAAAATGAGCCGACTACGCACGGACACCATCGGGCGATTACGTTGCTGACACAGCGAGCTTTTCACGGTGCGGCAGACCCTGAGACGTTTCCTGCTCACATTCAGGAGGGCTTGTTGCCCTGGCAGATGAAAAAGCTGTATGTGCCCGTCATGGACAACGAAGACTATCATGTGGCTGTTCCTGTCGGGGAGTACGATCAAAACTACGGCTCCTCCTATGTCCAGCTTGGCGAGCGATCGAGATTCATGCACAAGACCCAAGGGATGGGTGTCCACTACGATGAAGGCCCGACCTACAATTACTATCGTCTCGATGCGTCCGTCGTTCCGGCGGCGGAAAAAGAGAGAGACTTTTTTGCCGGATTGCCGTTCACGTTTGCCGATCTGGCCCGAAGCGTCGCCCAAAAAGGGGAATCCGAGCTGGCTCGCATCCTCGATACGATGCACGATGCGGCGAATGAAGTGCTGTCGGCGTATCCGCGCTTTGCGGAGGTGGCAAGCCGCGTCCACCGGATGAAGGCGTTGCTGCATGCCGTTCAGCTGGCGGTGCCCGGCTCTTCGCTCGACGAGGAGACGAAGACCGATTTGCTGTTCCGTCTGGGGATCAAGGAAGCGCAGCTCAACCGCGCCAGTGCCGAAGCGCTGTCGCTTGTGGTCAAAATCAAGCCGGAGACGGGCGAGTGGGTTCCCGGGCAGACGACGACAGTCACGGTGACGGCCTACAATGGCGGAGCAATCGAGGTCGAACATGTGCAGCTGCGCCTGCGAGTTCCGCCCGGCTGGACAGCCAAGCCGCTTACGCCGACCACTTTTCCGCGGCTTCCTTACAACCAGACCGTTTGCACCGTATACGAAGTGTCCGTCCCGGCTGCGGCTGCCTTTTTTCACCCGTACCGGCCGCCGATTTTGGAAGTCGAGGCATTGTACTTCGCCTTTGATATAGCAAGCACCATCCGGGTAGTGCCGGATGACAGCGTCGCCGTGCTGCCGCCTTATTCATTGACCTTGACGCCGTCTGCCGTTGTGCGGAACACGCTGCATACAGAGCAGCCCATCCCGGTAAAAGTAACAGTGAAGCAATATCGGCCGGGCAGCACGACAGCAAGAGTGTCCCTCGCTGTGCCCGAAGGCTGGACGGCGGAACCTGCGTTTATCGATGTGCCGTTTGCTTTTCGCGGAGAGACGAGAACGATTGCCTTCACGGTGCATACAGGGCCGCAGGTGGAAAACGGGAAGTACGAGGTCAAGGCGCAAGTAACCCGCGCCGATGGAGTGGCAGAGAGCGGCCAGGATGTGCAGGTGATCGAGTATCCGCACGTCGGACGGACGTATTTCATCCGCCCTGCCAAGCTCACCGTTCAGGCATTCGATTTGGCGATTCCCGAAAATCGGCGAATCGGCTACGTCGCCAGCGGCTTTGACAGCCTGGACAAATATTTGCGCGCGGTAGGCGTGCATTGCCTCAACCTCGACGCAGACGAGATCCAGTCAGGCGATTTGTCCCGCTACGATACGATCGTGCTCGGCATCCGCGCATACGGATTCCGCAGAGAGCTGATCGAGTGCAACCAGCGTCTGCTGCAATATGTGGAAAACGGCGGCAATCTCGTCGTTCAGTACCACAAACCGGAGGACAAGTGGAAGCCGCAGCTCGCGCCGTACCCGATCTTCATCGGTGAGTCGCTGATTGACTGGCGCGTCACGAATGAGCAGTCAGACGTGCGCATGCTCGCACCCGAGCATCCGATGTTTTCCGAGCCTAACCCGATCACCCAGGCAGACTGGGACGGTTGGGTGCAGGAGCGCTCGATCTACAACCCTTCACGCTGGGGCAGCGAATATACCGAGCTGATTGCCACCAGTGATCCGGGGGAGCCGGAGTTTCGCGGAATTTTTCTGACGGCCCGTTATGGCAAAGGGACGTACACGTACAGCTCGCTCGCCTGGTTCCGCGAGATTCCGCAGCTTGTGCCCGGGGCCTTCCGCCTGTTTGTCAACATGATCAGCCAGAAACAGTAACGATCAAGACCATTCACTTGAAAAAGCTCTGATCTAACGTGGGTCGATCCATGGCAGCAGCAACGAAACACTCGCATACATAGCGCCATGATTGATATAGACATCAATCGTAAAAGCGAATGGAGGAGAGTTCATTGAGGAAGGGGAAACTTGCCAAGCTTTACACCATTGCGGCCGCGGCCGCGCTTGCCACGACTCTGGTCATCCCGTTGGCGCCACAAACGGCGCACGCCGATCGGGGAGTCGTCGATTTGTGGAAAGCGATCAAGCCGCTCACGACGATTGCCAGCGCGATGAATACCGGAGCCCATCCGGATGACGAGCACAGTTCCATGCTCGCCTATTTGTCGCTCGGCAGAGGGGTAGACACGTCCAGCGTCATTGCCAATCGCGGCGAGGGAGGACAAAACGAGATTGGCAGCGAGCTGGGCAACGCGCTGGGCATTATCCGTACCCGCGAATTGCAGGAGGCTTCCAAGATCACGAACATCCATCTGGAGAATCTCAGCCAGAAGATTGATGACCCCATTTTCGACTTCGGCTTTTCCAAAAGTCCGGACGAAACTTTGCAGAAGTGGGGCGAGGATATAGCCTACGAAAGGCTGATCCGCAAAATCCGCACAATCAGACCGGATGTAGTGATTCCCGCATTTTTGAACGAACCTTCGACTCACGGCCATCATCGCGCTATTAATGTCATTACTGTCCGGGCATTCAAGGATGCCGCTGATCCAAACGTTTTCCCCGAGCAGTTGAAAGAAGGGCTGTCCCCGTGGCAGGTGAAAAAGCTGTATTTGCCTGCCCAGGAAAAAGATTACTCCGTCAGTGTTCCTGTCGGAGCGTATGACGAGATTTACGGCGCTTCGTATGTGCAACTGGGAGAAGAATCCCGCTTCATGCACAAAAGCCAAGGGATGGGCCGCCACTATGACGAAGGGCCGAGCTTTGGCTACTACAAGCTCGATCAGTCGATCGTCCAGACGAAAGCCAAGGAAGCTGACTTTTTTGAAGGCATCGCCTTCACTTTTGACGACCTGGCCAAAGAAACGGCAAGCCAGTCTGGCGGCGAAAAAGTAGCAAGCGAATTGAAGAAGCTGCAAAAGGATGCGGAAGAAGTGGTTGCCGCCTATCCGAGCTTTGCCGCTGTAGCCAAGGAAGCGCACGAGATGCTCGCTGACGTGCAGAAAGCGCAAAAAGACGTCCAATCGTCTTCGCTTCCCGAAGCAAGCAAAACCGATTTGCTCCATCGCCTGGATGTGAAGCAAGCGCAGTTGAACAAAGCCAGCGCGGAGGCACTGTCTCTGGTGACAAAAGTCAAACCGGAAACAAACGAGCTGGTCGCAGGCCAAACCACGAAGGTCACGGTGAGCGCGTACAACGGCGGTCAAGCCAAGGTGAGCGGCGTGAATCTGGCGCTGAACGTTCCGAAAGGCTGGCAGGCCAAAGCCCTGTCCACGACGAGCTTCTCTTCCCTGTCCTACAATCAGACAGTCAAGACTACTTTTGAAGTAACGGTTCCGTCTGATGCAAGTCTGTTCCAACCGTATGCTGCTCCGGCGATCACGGCTGACGTCAGCTACAGTTTTGCCGGATCAAAAGCAACCAGCCATGTCACGCCGGCAGATGCTGTTGCGGTGCTTCCGGCGTTCTCGATGTCGCTTGCTCCAAGCGCAACGGTGTTGAACACGTTGAAGTCGCAAGAACCGATCCCTGTCAAAGTCACTGTGAAAAACTACAATCCGGGTGCAGCGAAGACAAACGTGTCCTTGCAGGTGCCGGAAGGCTGGTCGGTGGAGCCGAAAGCAGCGCCGCTTGCTTTTGCCGCCAAGGGAGAAACGAAGTCGGTAGCCTTTACGGTGAAAGCGTCGGCTTCCGTCAAGCCTGCACCGTACACGATTACGGCAGTGGCGTCCGGTGACGGAAAAGAAAGCCGCCATGGCGCGCAAGTCATTCGCTATCCGCACATCGGCACAACGTATTTCGTGCAGCCTGCAAGTCTTGCTGTCCAGGCGTTTGACCTGAAGGTGCCGGAAGGTTTGAAGGTGGGCTACGTGTCCAGCGGCTTTGACAACATCGATCAATATTTGACCCAGCTTGGCGTCAATGTGACCAACCTGACGGCAAAAGACATCGAGTCGGGCGATCTCGGCCAGTACGACACGATTGTTCTCGGCATTCGCGCCTACGGTTTCCGGCCAGAGCTTACCCAAAGCAATGCCCGTCTGCTGAAATACGTGGAGAACGGCGGCAATCTCGTCGTGCAATACCACAAACCGGAGGATAACTGGAAGAGCGAGCTGGCTCCTTATCCGATCAAAATCGGCACGCCGCTGATCCAATGGCGCGTCACCGATGAAGATTCGAAAGTGACCATGCTCGCACCGGATCACCCTCTGTTCAACGCACCGAACAAAATTACCGAGGAAGACTGGAACAACTGGATTCAGGACCGCTCCGCCTACAATCCGGCAGAGTGGGGCAAAGAGTATACCACACTGATTTCCAATGGCGATCCGGGTGAAAAAGAGTTCACAGGTACATTCCTCTCCGCCAAGTATGGAAAAGGAACGTACACGTACAGCTCGCTGGTCTGGTACCGGGAAATTCCGGCGCTCGTGCCTGGCGCGATCAGAATGTTCGTCAACATGGTCAGCTTGAAGCAGTAGAAAAGCCGGACAGGGCGCAGGGCTTGCCCGACGCGACGGCTCACGTTTTGCCTGGGAGCGAAGCGAGGCGATCTTTGTTCGTTTGGGTCGCCTCCTTTGTCCCGGGAGTTATTTTGACTCTGCCAACGCCTGGACGAAAACAAACGAAGCAAACAATCACGAAACCATCGCTGAAACATGTGTAGCTGACGATTCGGCGTAAAAAGGAGATGCGAGTAGGATGGACTACAGGGAACGCATATTTTCGCAGGAGGGAGCCAGTTTCCCGGGAAAGACATACGTAGAGGCTGTGCTGGAGCCGGCATTTAATGAGGCGAAGCACCACCTGCTAAAGCCGATGATGGCAATCAACAAAGCGCATTTGATCATGCTGCGCGAACAGGAATTGATTACGGACGGCGAAGCCAAAGAGATTGCCCGCGCCCTTTGCGGGATCGAGATGGAAGAGCTGCGCCGCGCTACTTACACCGGGCAGTTTGAAGATTTGTTCTTTCAGGTAGAGAGCCGTTTGCTGGAATTGGCGCCAGATGTTGCAGGCAATTTGCACTTGGCACGCAGCCGCAATGACATGGGAATCACCATCTATCGCATGGTGCTGCGCGAAAAATTGCTGGTGACGATCGCATCTGCCCTCTATCTGAAAGAGCAATTGCTCCTCTTTGCGCAAGAGCACGCCGAGACAGTCATGATCGGCTATACGCATACCCAGCAGGCGCAGCCAACGACGATGGCCCATTACATGATGGCAGCAGCTGATCTTTTGAGCCGCGACATCAAGCGACTCATCCAGGCGTATCAGACGTGCAACCGTTCCCCGATGGGAGCAGCAGCTCTGACTACATCCGGTTTTGGCATCAGCCGGGAGCGGATGCGCGAATTGCTCGGATTTGACGAACTGGTGGAAAATTCATACGACGCCGTCTGCGGTGCCGACTATTTGGGCGAGGTAGCGACTGCCGTACAACTGGCCGCGATCGATTTGGGGCGCACGGTACAAGATATGCTGTTGTGGTGCACGCAGGAATTTGGCGCCCTGAAAGTCGCCAGTCCCTACGTTCAGATCAGCTCGATCATGCCGCAAAAGCGCAATCCGGTATCGTTCGAACACATGCGCTCGCTTTTGTCCAGCAGCGCTGGAAATGCCACGACTGTTTTGACGATGATGCACAATACGCCGTTTGGTGATATTGTCGATACAGAAGATGACATGCAGCCTTACGCTTGGAAGAGCATGGCTGTGCTGGAGCAGATGTACCGCCTGATGGCTTGCGTCGTCGGGACGATGGATGTCAACAAGGACGTCTTGCTGGAGCGGGCAAAAGCGAGCTTCGCTACGGTAACAGAGCTTGCCGATACGCTGGTGCGCACGGATCGCCTCTCGTTCCGCAAATCGCACCACATCGTAAGCCGGGTCGTAAAAGAAGCGATGAGCGCCGAGCTGGCGGCTAACCAGATCAGTCTGGAGCTGGTCAATCGCGCCGCAGTCGAAGTGATCGGCCGCGAATTGTCGATCACGGAAGAAGAGCTGCGCTTGGCGCTTGATCCTGTGCATTTTGTCATGATCCGCAAGCTGCCAGGCGGACCGAATCCGCAAGAAATCAACCGGATGATCACCGAGCGCCGGGCTGTTCTCGGGCAGGAAAGTGCGTGGGTCGCAAAGAAACAACAAGCCATTGCAGTTGGCATGAACAGGCTGGATCAGATGATAGCTGAATGGAGCGTGGGGTAATGGCAGTGGTGCGGATACCTCTTCTGGCAGTGGACGGAGGGGGCACCAAATGCTTGGCGGTGCTCGTGGACCGAGCCGCAAGAGAAGTCGGCCAAGGCCGTTCCGGCTCTTGCAACTATCAAGGAATCGGCGAGGAAGCGGCCGCCCGCGAATTGATCGCAGCCATTCGGCAAGCGATGGCCGATGCGGTCAGCCGTGGAGCAGGGAAAGAGCTTGGCCTGGAACAGGCAGCGGGCGAGCTGGAATGGGAAATCGAATGCGCCGTGATCGGGATTGCAGGTCTGGATACAGAGCATGATCGGCGGGTGATCTCGCGGATGGTGAGCAAGGTGCTGTATCAGCTTGGCATCCGCGTCCAGCATTTGATCGTGGAAAACGACGGGTTTGCCGCCTTGCTCGGAGCGACGGGCGGCAAGCCGGGCATTCTCGTCATCGCCGGGACCGGCTCCATCGCCTTCGGAGTAAACGACGCGCAAGAAACAGCGCGTTCTGGAGGCTGGGGCCATCGGGTCGGTGACGAGGGGAGCGGATACTGGATCGGCAAGCAGGCGATCATGGCTGTCCTGCGGGCGGCAGACGGTCGCGGCGAGCCGACGCTTTTGCAAAATTTGCTGCTTCCGCATGCCGGACTGGAGCGTGTCGATGAACTGTTCAACTGGACGTACAGCGACTTTTATTCCGTGGAAAAAGTTGGGGAGCTGTCTCCGCTGGTCAGCCAGGCCGCACTGGCGGGCGATCAGGTAGCGACCCGGATTTTGCAAGTTGCCGGAGAAGAGCTGTTTGCGGCCGTTCGTGCCGTGATCGACGCTCTGGATATGAAGGAAAAACCGTTTCAAATGATCATGCAGGGCGGCGTCTTGCAAAACGACGATCGGGTGCGAACAATCGTCGTCGAGCGTGTCCAGCAGTATGCTGCCCAGGTGGTCATCGAGAAGGCGCAAAACGACCCGATCTACGGTGTCATAGCAAAAGGACTGGCGTATTTGGAGCGGCAGTCAGGCGGCAAGTGAGGTGCCCGAGATGAAAAAACTGATGGTAGTATTCCCCCACCCGGATGACGAGTCCTTCGCTTGCGGCGGCACCCTGGCCAAATGCAAGGCAGAGGGCAAAGAGACTTGCTACTTGTGCATCACATCTGGTTGCAAAGGGCGATCCGGACCATTTGAGATCGATTGCCGGGAAAAGCTGGCTCGCCACAGGGAGCAGGAGCTGACAAAAGCCGCGGAAGTGCTCGGCATCAAGCGGCTGGATTTGTTCCGCTATGCGGACGGATCTTTGCAGCATGCCGATCTGGCTGAGCTGACAGCCAAAATACGCGAGGCGATCGTGGAGTGGAAGCCGGATGTCGTCATCACGTTTCCGCCAGACGGCGTGACCGGACACCCCGATCATATCGTCACCTGCAAAGCGACCACGCTTGCGGTCGAGCAAGCAGAAGCGCAGCTTGCGGCGGATGAATATCCGGATTTGTACTACGTGTCGATCCCGCATTACTACGACCATTGCCCGGACAGTGGCCCGCAGCCTGCGGTTCCGATTACAGGCAAGGTAGACATCACAGACTACCGGACACAAAAAGGCGAAGCGCTGCGCGCCCACCAGAGCCAGGTGTATTCCGTCAACCGCGCTTATCCGGGCGTCATTGATGGCGACTTTACCGTGATTGGCTGCTATGAATACTACACGCTGGTGCGATCGGCGGGCAAGCCGATTGAGCCGCTGCGAGCGCCGAAAGGGATTCCGGTGATGGAGTTGTAGGGTGTCTTTGGCCCGTTCAGTAGCAATGAAAATATGCCTGTTATTTGGCGTGGCGGCTGCGATCCGGCGTTTTTGCGCGGAGAGCAGCCGCTTTTTTCAACCATGTCTGCCACGGTGCATACATCGTCTGTTTGATAGACCGCTTCCGGCGGGCATATAATGAGAGGAAGGGGAAGAGAAGAGGTGAGTGTTTATCACAAATCCGAAAAAAGGGCAAAACGATAGCAAAGTTCTGAGATATATTAAGGCGTACAACGAAATTTTGCACATGATCCAGAGCGGTCTGTATCCCGAAAATAGCAAACTTCCATCCGAGACAGACTTGTCCCAGATGCTCGGGATCAGCCGGATGACTTTGCGGCAGGCGCTTTTACTGCTCCAGGAAGACGGATTTATCGTCATGCGTCACGGCTCAGGCAGCTATGTCAGCAAGACACCTAACGTGAACCATGCCGGGTTGGAAAAAAAGACGAATCCCGTTTATAAGTGCTCACAGTACGAGATTGAGCTGGCAACGATCAGCTATCGGATCGATGTGCCGAATGATTATGTGATCAATACGCTTGGAAAAATCGTCCCTTGGGTTATGGGCGTTGATCGGCTCTATGAACATGAAAAACGGGCGAGAGCTTACGGATTCACGATGATTCCCTACGACACTTTTGAGGCATACTCAATCAACTACGCCGAAGAAGCGCAGCTCGCGGCGTTTGTAGACGAGCAAATCTATGAATACGCGCACAGCACGAAGCTCGAAATCAAGTTTGTCAAAGGCAACGACCTCATTAAAACGCATAAAATGCCTTCCCAAAACAATTGGTTCGTCTTGATTCTGGAAGTGATTTACGATAAGACGGGGAACATCCTGATGCACAATAAATTTTTTGTTCCGGAAGAGGACGCGCAGCTAACGATCTGCACGTATTAGGAAAGCGGTAAACAGCAGCCAGCGAATGTGTTTCGCCTGCCTGTCTGCCCTATACTTGCGGCATATGACAGAAATCCCATCAGAAGGTGCGCTGATGGGATTTTCGCTATCGTTAGAGAGAGGTTGCTATAATTTTTCGGCAAGCCAATCGACCGTTATTTTGAGCAGTTCTTCCGGTGTGGACTGGTCAGGATTGAGGCTGTCGCCTTTGACAAGGAGAAATCCGTGATCTGCCTTGTCCAAAATGCGCAAAGTCGCATCGTTGCTGCCTGCGTTTTTCAGCAATTCGCGTGACTTGGCAGGAGCCACAATGACATCCAAAGAGCCGTGAATGGCTAACAGCGGGCCTGTGTACTGTTTGATTTCTTCCATTGCTTTTGAATTTTTCATCGCCACAAACCACTGCTTGCCAAGGCGAAGCTTGCTGCCCCATGGCAATACGAAATCGTAGTAGCCATTTTTTATTGCCTGCTCCTCATACTTGAACATATCTTCGAAGTCTGTCGCGCCGTTGGAAGAAGCAGATGCCCACGTCACGAGCGCTTTGACCGATTCGTTTCTCGCTGCCACTACTTGCGCAATCCGGCCACCTTGACTCCAGCCGAGAACGCCGATTCTTGTTTTGTCGACCAGCGGGTTGTTTGCGAGAAAAGCGATAGCTTGATTGGCATCGAGCACGGAATCGTCAAAGTTGTTGTAGACATAAGGGACCTTGCTGTCGCCACCGCCGACAAAATCGATGCGCAAAGATGCGTACCCGTTTGCGGCCAGTTTGGCTGCCAGTCTTTTGTATATATCCCCCAGCTCGTTTTTGTTTCCGCCCGTGCCATGCAAGAGCAGCACAGCAGGAGCTGGATGTTCTTTTGTTGCTGTGGAAGGCACTGTCAAAATTCCGGGAACGACGTACGACTTGTTGGCGATGGAGACGGGACTTTCTGTTGCTGTAATCGCAGCTGTTTGGTGTGCAGAAATCTTGTCCTGGGCGAATGTACTTTGCTGGAAGCCCGCAAAAAGCAGAATGAGAGCGAGTAGGATGTTGGCAGAGACATATTTTGGCTTGTTCATAAGTCCTCCTTGGATTTGACGTTTTGACGTGTTGACGGCTTGTGCATCGCAACCTCCTTTTCCAAAGTTCATACAACAAGAAGACTAATACACGTATAGTTGTATGATTAGTTGTATAATTCATAGTAACGAGTGGATAATTTTCTGTCAATTATTAATTTTGATTCAGCCATTGTTTGGCATGTGCCAGATGAAAGGGAGGGAGAAGCGTTCATGAACTTTTTTCTCACGCTCTTTTCCAAATACAAGTGCCTAGTTTATACGGCGTTCGGTCACGAGCGATATTTGCAAATCGTCCACAAGTTGTCCGCCCACGGGGTGAAGTTTCGGACTCGTTCGTACTCGTACGGTCGGAGTCACTTGGGAGCAGACAGCGCAGGGATGTTTCCGCGCGAGGATCGTACCCAGTACGATATTTACGTGAAAAAAGAAGACGAGCACACGGCGCATATGGCGATTCATTCCAAATGAAAAAAAACGGGGTTCGGAGCGTAATCTTCCGGCCGCTCTATACGAACCGATTTGCCATTCGATATAATGAAATGGGAAATTTATGAATGGAAAGAAAGCGAGGAGGTAACAGTCGTGTCCGTAGTCGAAACATTGAAAGAGAGAAGAGCCGTCCGCAACTATATTCCGAAAGAAGTCGAAACAGAGAAAATCCAGGCGCTGCTCGATTGCGCCGTTTTGGCCCCGAATGACCGTTTGCGCCAGCCGTGGCATTTTTACGTCATCAGAGGAGAGGCAAAGCAACGGTTTGAGGAAATCGCCAAGGCGTTTTTGCTGGAGCGTTTTCCGACCAAGCCGAATCTCGTCCAGGACTCTTTGGCTGTTTTGGAAAAAACACCGCTGGTCATCGTCGTCACATCGGATGTAATTCCGGGCGACGAGGCTTCATCGGAAGACAACGAATACGCTGTATGCTGCGCGATTCATTCCATGTGGCTCGCGGCGAAGGAGCTTGGACTTGGCATGGTTTGGCGCACGAGAGGAATCGGCTTGGTGCGCGACGAGCGCTTGCTGGAATTTCTCGGCTCGCCGGAAAACAAAAAGGTTGTAGGCACGCTGTTCATCGGCTACCCGGAAGCGGATGCGCCTGTGACAAACCGTGTGGCTGCGGAAGAGAAGACGACTTGGTTGGAATGAAAGGTTAGAAAACCTGAAAAGTTGCTTGTAAAGCAGCTTTTCAGGTTTTTTATTTTGACTTTAAAAGGGGCAATATCCGTTTTAAATTGATTTAATGGAGAAGGTTATCGAAATGAGGATAAAAGCTTGTGTATAGGTAAGGAATAATGTCGAGTTTTGTAAATCTGTAGTAATTGCAGAAAGTGAATATAGTTGGTTATAATGAAAGTGAAATTTACAAATATTGGGGTGTTTGTTTTTATGAGGAAAATATCATCGTTAGTTGCCATTCTTTTTGTGGTAAGTGCCTTCTCAATCCCAGCGTCTGGATCTCAGGGAAAAACAAATGCGAACGCTTTTTGGCCAGGAGGTGGATTTTCTAATAGTAAATATTCAAAATTAACATATTCAACTAGTAACGCTGTAGATAGACTTGGGTACTCTAGATATGTCGATGATGCTGTAAATGAATTTGATTCAATCAGTGATGCAAATATTGGATTTAGGAAATTATCAAGTGGTGACGGTGAAATGTTAAGTATAGTGATGGATGAAAAAAATTCTAGTGAGTATGCAAGAGATGCATTCGGGATTATGATCCCGTTTAAAATTGATCCCAAAACTACTAGCTATGAGCGCGCATCTAATTATGAAACATGGGCTTATGCAAAAATTTGGTTGAATGATTATATGATGAAACAGCACAAATTTACTTCGGATGAGCGCAATAAAACTACTATTCATGAAATTGGTCATGCCTTTGCTATGGAGCATCAGTATGATGGTGTGAAATCAGTCATGGTTTCAGGACAAATCAGCTATCCTGACCTTCAGCAATTAGATATATCGAACCTTCAATGGAAGTATTAATGAGGAGGATATAATAAAATGAATAAAAGGACTAAACTAACTATTGGAATAATTGCAATGGCTGCAGCAATTGTCGGAATTAATTACACATCTGGTACGCTTATGGCGAAAACGGAAGGAATGAAAGTATTTTCTTACCATGCCGATTATAAAGTTTATGAAGATATGGAAGAATTAGAGAGTCAATCCCCAATAATTGTAAATGCTAAATTTACCGGAGAAAGAGAAACGATTCTCGGAGATTCTGTCACCGATTTCATACCTTTTTCGAAATCAAAAGTTAAGATTAAAAAGGTTATGAAAGGCGATCTTGAGGAAGAGGACAATGTGCTGGTCTTCGAGCCAGCTGCAATAGATAGCGAGAAAAATGAGTTTGTTACGGTTGAAGGGTATAATTTAATGAGTGAAGAAGGAGAGTACACGTTGTTCTTACGAGATACTCCAAAAGAAAACTCCTACCAAATTGTCGGAATGTACCAAGGAAAGTACGATCACTCAATTAACGATAATGTTAAAAATCGTACGTTTATAACAGATTTTGAAGATGCAATATATGATGATGTAGCAAATGAAGAAATTATTGGGGATAATTTGAATCATTTTCAAAAATTAAAAGATAAAGTAGTTCAGAAGTATAATTGGGAATAAATAAAAAATAATCCGTTGGCTATGTACTCCAACGGATTTTGATTATCGTGAAGAGGTGAAATATTACATGAAAAAATTTTTATCAGGCTTTATTGTCGGAGGTGTGCTATTTACTTCCATAAGTGTTTTTGCTGAACCTCTGCATCAAATTGCTGTTAGTTTTAATATTAAGGATGTAATAGTTGACGGTCAAAAGCTTCCTCTTGCAAAGCAAGCATTAAATTATAATGGGACAACTTATGTTCCATTGAGGCCACTCGCTGAAAGTTTAGGCTACACAACGAAATGGAATCCCGAAAAGCAAAATGTAGAAGTAATGAAAGCAAAGATTACAAAATTGCTCAGTTCAGAGGAAATTAAACAGGCACTTAAAGACAACGGGTTACCGTTAAATCCTGCAAAACTATCGTACTTTCCATTGAATAAAAAAACACCGGAAAGTTATCAAATTGGTGAGATGGAGCATCTTCATATATACGTTTATGAATCTTATGAAGAGCGAGTAAGAGGGCGGTTGGAATTTGAAGTAATAAGAGAGAGAACAGATATGATCGTTCCGTTTATTTATGAGGTTGATAATGCCTTGATTTTTTATGTGCCTTTTAACACAGAATTAAATTTGCATAAAAAAGTAGACGCAGCAATAGCAAAGCTAAAAGATAAGAAAAGTTAACTACTTCGTTATATGAAACAACTGCGTCCCAGCTCAGGCCGCTCAATCATTACGCTTTCGACTGGCTGGTGGGTGCCAGGGAAAAGTACGTCGTCAAAGACTTCGAGAAAGTGCTTGAAACATATATTCAAAACTGGAAATGACAGAGGGAGTGTCCCGTGCAGAGCTTTCAAGAGCGGCGTTTTGCCAACGCAACGCTCACCCTGCATGGATGGCGCTCTTTTTTCCTTTCGTTAACCAAGTGTTTGAAGAATGACTTGTATCGTATTTTCCGCGAAAGAGCGTTGTGGACGAGCGTTCAAAAGGACGGTCAACCCGATCAACGAGACGATCAGCGATTGGGACACAGCGTTGGCGTCTATTGGCGGGGCGATTTCGCCTGATTTGATTCCGCGCTCGATCTGCCAGCGCGTGCGGAAAGCTTGGCCGGGCTGCCGCCTGCCTATACATGCGTCGGTCAGCTCGACGTATTCCGTGATGAGACGATTGACTACGTGACGCGTCTCGCGCAAGCGGGCGTAGACGTCGAATTTCAGTTGTATCCCGGCTGCTTCCACGTTTTTGAAGGGTTCGTCCCGCAGGCAGAAGTAAGCCAGCGTGCTGTTGAAAACTATGTGAATGCGATGGCAAGGGCGCTTAATCCGTAAGCGATAATCGACAGGATAGGGCTATCTGCTCCAGGTAATCTGACTTGGGGAGATGGCCTTTTCCCGTTGCTTTTCCGGCTACTACGTCCGAACAGCGCCTTTTTCAGTCTTTATGCAGCAGCTTCCCGATTTTCAAAGCAAGCTGAATTTGCAACAGCTCCTCCGAATTTTTTAAATCCATGTTCAGCAGTTCCTTAATCTTTTCAATCCGGTAAATAAACGTGTTGCGATGGATGAACATCGCTTTTGCCGCTTCGCTGACATTTTGGTTATGCAAAAAGTATTGGTCCAGCGTCACCATGAAGCTCGTGCCGAACTGTTGATCGTGCTCGTACAGCTTGCCGAGCCGCTTGAGGAAAAAGTCCTCCAACTCGCTGTCCTTGATGTTGGAATCGAGAAAATGATAGACCGAGTAGTCTTCAAAATGCGAGACATCGCCTTTGCTGTTGAAGCGCTGCATGAGCCGGATCGCTTCGTGCGCTTCGGAAAAGCTTTTGTGCAAGGAAGCAATCGTCTTGTAGGATCGGCCGATGCCGATGAAAAACAAGGTCTTCTTGATTTTCTCCGCAAGAGCGCTGTACAGCTCGCCAGCAAACTGCTTGGCTTCGCTGACGGAAATCAGCGGGCGATGCTCATGCTGCCCGAGCAAAATGATGATCCGGTTGTTGCGGTAAAAGCAAGTGACCTCTCCAGGCGCTTTGCTTGAGTAGTCGTAGACCAGATCCACGCATTTTTTGGCGATCCGGTCCAGCTCGTATTTGCGATCGACCATATCGGCCATCTCTTCCAGCTCGACAGGCTCGATGTTGATGACCATGCAGAAGTACGTGTAAGCCGAATTGAGTCCGTGCAGATCGCACAATGTCTGGATCGATTCAGCCGAGGTGATTTTGCCCGTCAAAAGATCGTCGAAAAAGTCCTGCCTGATCTTCAGCTTCACTTCCTCGATTTCCCGCGCCTTGATCCGCTCCAGCGCTACGATGGTAGAAGCTTGCTCCAGCACGATGTAGTCAAATTCATTCAGCTCGCGAACCGTTTGCCAGACAACGATGTAGCCATAAATGTAGTTGGCGACGGCGACAGGCAAGATTCGGCATTTGACGTCCTGGTTTTTCGCGTGGTAAATCCGCTTGATCGATTTTTTGATTTGGCTGATATTTTTCGGGACAGAATCGGTAAACTCGCGGGTAAAAACGGGCCTGTTCTTGTTCAGCGTAAGGCAGGAGGCGAGCGGTATCGGATTCTCGGCGACTTCTGTCGCTTGCAGCAGATGCCAGTCCCGATCCAGGAACAGAACCGGATTGTTGATCGTCTCGGACAGCTCGGAGGAGATGCGGTCCAGGCCGCCGCCTTCCAGCGCGATCCGAAACAGCGCGTTGTGCATGTCCAGCGTCTTGCGGTTCAGCAAATCGTAACGTCCCGATGCTTTCTCGTTGATGATGGCGATTACTTTGGACAGCGTGTATTCAAAAGGCAGCGCCAAAAGCGGCAGGCCGTATTGGTTGGCGAGGTCGATCATGTTTTGCGGGATTTGATCAAAGTAACGCTGCATTTTGATGCACAGCCCCGAGCAGTTGATTTCTGCCAGTTCCTTGATGATTTTGTTTTGCAGTTCGGGATTGTCCTTGAAAATGTACCCGGTAGACAGCAAAAGCTCGTTGGAAGACAGCCAGTCGAAGGCATCCGGGTTCTCTATGATGTTGACGATGGATATGACATTGTCGATGCCTTGTTCTCCGGCAATGATCTTGATGCCTTCGATGGATTTGATCTGGAGCAAATCTTTTATGGTCAACATCGGGGATCACTCCTTCGTGTCGGACAGAAGCTATTTATGCAATGTGCACAATGACCTTCGCGTTTTTTTAGTTTCGATACACAATGACGTTTTCATGCCCCCTGTCTAAAATAATGCTGTAAGACAGAAGGCTTGTCCAATTTTTTTGCGAGAAAAAACGGTGAACACCACGAGAAAATGGGAGGGCGACCATGACAGACCAAAGCGTAGTGCAGGCTTTTCTCGAAGCTGCCGCAGAGGGAAACATCGAGGCGCTGAAACAGCACCTGGAGCAAGGCGTCGACATCAATGCGCGAAACAGACAGAAGCGTACCGCTATTTTGACGGCTGCGATGCACGATCATTTGGATGCGGTTTCATTTTTGATCGAAGCTGGTGCGGATATCGATTTGCAGGATGAAACATGCTTCAACCCGTTTTTGTACGCTTGCATTCACAACAAGCTGGAGCTTGTGCAAATGATGGTAAAAGCGGGCACAAACCTGGAACTTTTGACGCGTTTTGGCGGTGTCGGCCTGACGCCAGCTTGCGAAAAAGGCCATGTAGACATCGTGCGCGAGCTGCTTACCACGACAGATATCAATGTAAACCATACGAACTTCGTCGGCTGGACACCGCTCATCGAAGCGATCATTTTGGGCGATGGCGGCGAAAAACAGCAGACGATCATCAAGCTCTTGATCGAGCATGGCGTCAACGTGCAAATGGTGGATAAATACGGGGTCACACCGCTTGAGCTTGCCAGAAGAAAAGGCTACACCGAAATCGAACAAATTTTGCTCGCAGCAGGAGCGAAGTAACACAAGCTATGCGCATTCAGGCATTGTCTGGCGATGCGGATTTTTGCAAGAAGCTGGCAAGCTCCTCGTTTCACGGGTTCGTGCACAGTGTTTTTGAGCGAACGATCAATCTGAAATGTCTCGACGACAATGAGCTGTACACGATTGCCTGCAACAAGCTGGACAACGGTCCTAACACACTGGTGATCGATCTGCCTTCCCTCTCTGGCATGGAGGTGGCGGAAGGCGATCCTGTTTACGGGAAAGGCGACGAGCTGATTGTCGGATCGGGCGTCTTCATCTGCATGAGGCAAGCAACAAAGTGGGAAGCGCACTTGCCTTCCTATCCTTGTGACATAGACGTTTTGCGCGAAAATGTAGCGTTCATGAAGCAGTATGTGGACGCGAAGGGAAAAACGGGAGGCATGAAAATGTCTTCCCGCCCTGCCAGTTTGTTCGAAAGGGAGACGTCCCGCATGCTGAATGAGCGTGCCGAGGCGCTGTCAATCGAGCTGGCGAAGGGCAACAGCGAGTCAGCCAGCGAGCAGGCTGTCCGGCTTGTCGGACTGGGGCCGGGGCTGACGCCATCGGGAGACGATTTTTTGGTGGGATTGTGCATTGTATACAAGATGCAGAACATTCCCTGCTGTTTGTCATGCCGTTTTTTTGAAAAAGTGGTCGAGTCGTCCAGAGAGCTGACGAATGAAATCAGTTCCATCACGCTAAAAAAGGCAGCGAGCGGAAAAGTGAGGGAGTCGCTGGTCGACTTGCTTCGCTGCTTGACGCAAGGTTCGCGCGAAGAGCTGCTGCCAGCCCTAGAAAAAGTCGTGGGCATCGGTTCTTCTTCAGGCACCGATATGGCCCTGGGACTGATTTGCGGTTTGGAACGAAATCTAGAAGCCGGAGGGAATGTATGTCTACCAAAGTTGTAATCAAGCAAAGCACGTATTTTGATTCCGTGTCGCTGATGTCTTTGTCCACCAAAGCGAATCAGATTGAGGGCGTGGAACAGGCAGTGATTGCCATGGGTACGGAGATGAACAAGGAAGTGCTGAAAAACGTCGGCTTGCTCACGCCGGAGCTGGAAGCGGCGAAAAGCAGCGACCTGATGATCGTCGTCAAGGCGGCGACAGAAGAGCTGGCCGAGAGCGCGTATGTGCAAATCGAAGAGCTGTTCACCAAGAAAAAAGGCGGCAGCAAAGGCGCGAGCGAGATCAAGTACCCGACTATCGATTCTGCTGCGGCGAGCATCCCCGAAGCGAATCTCGCCATCATTTCCGTCAATGGCGCTTTCGCGGCGAGAGAAGCGAGAAAAGCGTTGGAAAACGATCTGCACGTCATGTTGTTCAGCGACAACGTGAGCATCGAGGACGAGATTGCCCTGAAGCAATACGCGCATGAAAAAGGTTTGCTGATGATGGGGCCAGACTGCGGTACGGCGATCATCAACGGAGTTGCCCTGTGCTTTGGAAACGCGGTGCGCAAAGGCAGCATCGGCATCGTGGGTGCGTCGGGAACAGGCAGCCAGGAAGTGAGCGTGCGCATCCACGATTTCGGCGGCGGGATCACGCAGCTGATCGGCACGGGCGGTCGCGATCTGAGCGAGCAAGTCGGCGGCATCATGATGATCGACGGCATCAAGGCGCTGGAAGCGGACGCGGCGACGAAAGTGATTGTGCTCATCTCCAAGCCGCCAGCCGCATCGGTTCAGGAAAAAGTGCTGGCGCAGGTGAAAAACTGCACGAAGCCAGTAGTCGTCTACTTCATCGGCGGAGACGAAGAAGCCGTGGTGGCGGCAGGCGGCCATTTTGCCAAAACAACCAAAGAAGCGGCGCTCAAAGCAGTCGTGCTCGCAGGGGCCAATGAAGACGAGATCAACAAACGCGCCCTCAACTGGCCGCTGATCGAAGAAGTGCGCGCGAAGCTTGCGCCTGAGCAAAAATACGTTCGCGGCCTGTTCTGCGGTGGCACCCTTTGCGATGAAGCGATGTATCTCGCCATGGAAACATTCGCGGACGTCTACAGCAACATCCAGAAAAATCCTGACTACAAGCTGAAAAACATTCATGAAAGCAAAGCGCACACGTACCTCGACATGGGCGATGACGACTTCACAAACGGCAAGCCGCACCCGATGATCGACCCCTCCTTGCGCATTTCCAGATTTTTGCAGGAAGCGAAAGATCCGTCTGTCGGCGTCATCCTGATGGACTTCATTCTCGGCTTCGGCTCGCACGAAGACCCTGTCGGCGTAATGCTGCCAGCGATTGTGGAGGCAAAAGCGCAAGCGGCAAAAGCAGGCAGACATCTGGAGATTCTCGGCTACGTAATGGGAACCGACCTGGATACGCCGAACTTCGACGAGCAAGTGAAAAAGCTGATGGACGCAGGCGTGACGATTGCCAGCAGCAGCACAAACGCTGGACTTCTGGCCAGAGAATTTGTAGTGAAAGGGGCATGAACATGAGCAAAATCAACGAGCTGTTCGCCGGGAACATCCATGCGATCAACGTAGGGATCGAATTTTTCAAAGACGATATCATCAAGCAAAATGCGAATGCCACGCACCTGGAGTGGAAACCGCCAGGCGGCGGCAAGCCTGAACTGATCCGTGCGCTCGACAGACTGGAGAACGCGGCGCTGGCAGACAAAATCGCGGCGGCCAACAAGCTGGCAGTGGAGCGCATTATCAACTCGCAGCCGATGCTCGTCGGGTTTGACCAGGCCATCAACGTCGTGCCGGGCATGACCAAAACGACGATTTTGCACGCAGGACCTCCGATCACTTGGGACAAAATGTGCGGTGCGATGAAAGGTGCCGTAACCGGGGCGATCGTTTTCGAAGGTTTGGCAAAAGACATCGAGGAAGCAGAGCAAGTAGCCGCTTCCGGCGCAATTACTTTCTCTCCTTGCCACGAGCACAATTGCGTAGGCTCCATGGCTGGTGTCACTTCTGCTTCGATGTTCATGCACGTAGTAAAAAACAAAACGTACGGCAATGTCGCTTACACAAACATGAGCGAGCAAATGGCAAAAATTTTGCGCATGGGTGCCAATGACGAGAGCGTCATCACGCGCCTGAACTGGATGCGCGACGTACTCGGGCCGATGCTGCGCGACGCGATGAAGATCGCAGGCGAAATCGATTTGCGCCTCATGCTGGCACAGGCTCTCCATATGGGCGACGAGTGCCACAACCGCAACAACGCCGGGACAAGCCTGCTGATTCAAGCGCTGACCCCGCATATTTTGCAGACTGACTTCACGACCGAGCAAAAACGCGAAGTATTTGAATTTGTGGCAAGCAGCGACTATTTCTCCGGCCCGACGTGGATGGCTTTGTGCAAATGCGCGCTGGATGCGGCGCACGGAATCGAAAACAGCACGATTGTCACGACAATGGCGCGCAATGGTGTCGAGTTTGGCATTCGCGTGAGCGGCATGGCAGGCAACACCTGGTTTACTGGTCCTGCCCAAAAAGTGATCGGTCCGATGTTCGCAGGCTACAAGCCGGAAGACTCCGGTCTCGATATCGGAGACAGCGCGATTACGGAGACATACGGAATCGGCGGCTTTGCCATGGCTGCTGCTCCCGCAATCGTAGCGCTCGTAGGGGGGACGGTTGAGGAAGCGATCGGTTTTTCTACCACGATGAAAGAAATCACGACAGCGGAAAATCCGAATGTGACGATCCCGCTGCTGGACTTCCAAGGGGTAGCTACCGGAATCGACATTCGCCAAGTCATCCAAACAGGCATCCTGCCAGTCATCAATACGGCGATTGCCCACAAAGACGCCGGCATCGGCATGATCGGCGCGGGTATCACGTATCCGCCGATGGAAGCTTTTGAAAAAGCTCTCCTGGCTTTGACGGAGAGCATCAGCTAAAAACGTTTTGGACCAACAAGGCGCAGGAAGGCGGTTTGCGCTCGCGGCGCGACAGCAAGAAGTTAGCGCCGCGAGCAGGCTTTCCCGCGTGAGACTCTTTTCTTCCATGGATGGGAGTCTCCTATAGTGCGAGGAAGGTGAAAGTCATGGGACAACCCGCAGAGCAGATTTCGCCGGAGCAACTGAAATCGTACGGGTATTCGGACGATATTTTGCCCAAGACGTCTGAACAAAGAGATTGGGGCGTGTTTCACTACATTACCGTTTGGATGGGCGCTGTTCACAACATCATGTCGTACATGACAGTCGCCGGATTTTTTGCGCTGGGACTAAGTGTTCCGCAAGTATTTTGGGCCGTCATGCTGTCTGCCGTGATCGTCTCGGCCGGCTATGTGCTGAACGGTCATTCGGCAGCGAAGTACGGCGTGCCTTTTGCCATGCTGCTCCGCGACTCCTTTGGCGTAAAAGGCTCGATTATTCCTGCCTTGTGCCGCGGACTGATTGCCGGAGTTGTGTTTTTCGGTGCGACAACGGTCGTTGGCGCCCAATCGTTGAACGTCATTTTTGCGAGAATTTTTCCTGATTACATGACGTGGGGAGCCGGATTCGATCTGTTCGGACTCAATTTCCCGACGATGCTCTCCTATCTTTTCTTGTGGATCATCACCGTGGCCCTGTTTTTGGGCGGAATGAACATTCTCAGCGTTTTCAGTAAATACTCGTCACCCGTCGTCTACATCTTCATTATCGGGGCGGCGATCTGGGCGATTACGATCGCAGGCGGAATCGGTCCGATCATGGAGTACGTTCCTGCCCAACCGATGGAAAATGGGCTTGTCTTCATCGCATGCGTAAGTGCGCTTGTATCGAACTGGGCTGGGCCGATTGTCAACATCTCTGACCTGACCCAGCGGGCAAAATCGCCGAAGGCTCCGCTCTATGGCTTGCCGATCGGAATGATCGTTTCCTACCTCCTGTTTGCCGTTACGTGCATCGGGTTGATCGTCGGAACGCAGATTGCCTTTGGAGAACCTATTTTCAATATCGTCGACGCAATTGGCAAAATTGACAATCCGTTTGCTGTCATCGTGCTGATCCTGGCTTTGAACGTCGGGGCGACCGGCTTTGTTGTTTTTGGAAATTTGTTGCCGGCAGGTCTGCAAATGACAGCGCTTTTACCTAAATGGTTTACCGTCAAGTCGGCCGGAATCTGGACGGCAGTCATCGGCACGCTCATCCTGCCCTGGAAGCTCGTCGAGAGCACGGCTACCTTGTACTTGTTTTACAGCTTTATCGGTTCCATGTACGGCCCGATCGCCGGAATCATGCTGTCGAGCTTTTACATCGAGCGCAGGCGCAAGCTCAACCTGGATACGATCTACGTGAAGCCGGGAGATAACGGCGAGCATGCCAGCGGCTACAACAAAGTGGCTTGCCTGGTCATGGCTATCAGCTTCCTGCTCCCGATGTCCGGGGCGTTCTTGCCCCAGGTGGCGATTTTGTCCATGTTGAACCAGTTTGCTTTCTTCAGCGGGCTGATTTTGTCGTTCGTGCTCTACACGCTTTTTTACAAAAAGCAGTAAAGAAAGCGGACGACCTTGGCAAGCAAACAGCATGACTTTTTGCAAAAAGAAAAGGAGGTTTACCAATGGGAGAACTCGTTATTGTTGCTATCGGTGGCAACTCATTGGTGAGAGATAACGGTCGCGATTCGATCGCGGATCAATACGAAGCGGTGTGCGAAACCGCGATCAACATTGCCGACATGGTCGAGCAAGGCTTCCAGGTTGTCGTTACACACGGCAACGGCCCGCAGGTCGGCTTCGCGATGCGACGCTGCGAGATTGCCCATGAAGTGTCGGGAATGCCGACGATTCCGCTCGTCAACTGCGTGGCAGACACGCAAGGGGGCATCGGCTACCAAATCCAGCAGGCGCTCACCAACGAGTTCGCCAAACGCGGGATTGCCAAAAAAGTGGCGAGCATCATTACGCAGGTGGAAGTCAGCAAAGAAGACCCGAACTTCCAAAATCCGACGAAGCCAGTCGGCTCCTTCTTTACGCTGGAGCAGGCGGAAGCGATGAAAGCCGAGCATCCGGACTGGGTGTTCATCGAGGACTCCGGGCGCGGCTACAGAAGAGTGGTTCCATCGCCGAAGCCCATCGACATCGTGGAAAAAGAAGCGATCCGCTCGCTGATCGAAGCCGGATACGTGGTGATCGCGGCTGGCGGTGGCGGCATTCCGGTCGTCAAGACGGGGGAAAATACGTACGACGGCATCGACGCCGTGATCGACAAAGATTTTGCCACAAGCCTGCTGGCTGAACAAATCGACGCGCAGACGCTGATTATTACGACGGGCGTTCCGCAAGTGTGCATCCATTTTGGCAAGCCGGAGCAAAAGGCGCTTGAGCAAATCACGATAGAAGAAACGAAGCAGTATGTGCAGGAAGAACATTTTGCCAAAGGCAGCATGCTGCCGAAAATCGAGGCGAGCCTGAGCTTTTTGGAGCATCGCGGGTCGCGGGTCATCATCACCAACCCGGAGAGCTTAAAAGACGCGATCGTCGGCAAAGCAGGCACGCACATCGTCAAACAATAACCCGATGCAAGGAGGACGCATGATCGTGGATTACATGAAACTGGCTGTAGAGAAAACTATCGAAGGGATGGAAAACAAAATCGGCGGGCCGTTCGGAGCGGCTGTCGTGCGCGGCGATGAAATTATCGCGGTGTGCAGCAACCGGATGATGGCGGATATGGACCCGTCCCAGCATGCCGAGATGGTGGCGATCCGCGAAGCGTGCAAAACGCTTGGCACGATGAATTTGGAAGGTTGCGAGATTTACGCCACGTGCGAGCCTTGCCCGATGTGCGTAGGCGCGATCATCTGGTCCGGCATCAAGGTCGTCCACTATTGCTCGACTTCTCACGATGCGCATGAGCACGGCTTTTCCGATATGCACTTGCGCGACTACTTGACTGGCAAGGACAAGAGCGTCCTGAACATGATCAAGGTGGAGAAGCGCGAGGATTGCGATCACCTGTTTACGTACTTCCACGAGCTGAACAAAACGCAAAAGTAATCGCCATTTCAAAGAAAACAGTTGGGGTGAGGCAGCATGGATAAATCATTGCAAGGATTGCTGTGGAAAAAGGGTGACTGGGCCGCGTACTTCGGCCTGCTTGCCAACAACTTGACAAACCTTCTGACCATGATCGCTTTGTTGCTGTTTGTTGTCGGCTTTCCGGAAGAGATCGTGTACGGCCGCGTCGTTCCTGCGTTCGGCCTCGGAATCTTTCTCGCCAGCATCTGCTACTTTGTGTTCGGTTATTTTCTCGCCAAAACGACCGGGAGAAAAGATGTGACGGCACTGCCGTCCGGCCCGAGCGCTCCTTCGATTTTTACCGTGACGTTTCTCGTAATTTTGCCCGTCTATCTGTCTACCAAAAATGCGGAGTTTGCCTTTCAGATTGCCCTGGTCTGGTGCTTTTTTGAAGCGATGATTCTCGTCGTCGGTTCCTTTTTGGGCGATACGATCCGCCGCATGATTCCGAGAACGGTGCTGCTCTCTTGCTTGTCCGGGCTTGGCCTGCTTTTGCTCGCGATGAATCCGATGCTGCAATCGTTCGAGACGCCTGTTGTCGCGTTTGCTGTCCTCATCATCATTTTCTTGAACTGGTTCGGGAAAAAGCCGATTTTGGCGAAAATTCCTACAGGCTTTTTGCTGCTGGCGACTGGAACGATTCTCGCTTGGGCATTTGGCTTGCAAGATCCGGCAGCGATTGCTGCATCGATGCAATCGTTTGGCTTCAATCCGCCGACCGTGCATGTCGACTCGCTGATCCAAGGCATCCCGCACGCTCTGCCTTACTTGGCGTCTGCGGTGCCGCTGGGCTTGGCCAACTACATCTTTGACCTGGAAAACATCGAAAGCGCGCACGCTGCCGGCGACGAGTACAAAACAAGACAAGTGATGCTTGCCAACGGACTGTCTTCGATCATCGGCTGCTTCTGCGGCAATCCGTACCCGGTCACTGTGTACGTTGGACATGCCGGCTGGAAATCTCTCGGCGCCGGAATTGGCTATACCGTCGCGACTGGCCTGTCGATGTTCATCATCTCGCTGTTCGGAATCGGGGCGTTCTTGCTTGCGGTCATTCCGGTTGCGGCGATTGTGCCGATTCTCGTCTATATCGGGATCGTCACAGCCAACCAGGTCGTGCGGGAGACGCCGAAGCTGGAAGTCCCGGTCATCTTCATCTGCATGTTCCCGTGGATTGCCAACTGGGCGTTGACCTTGACCAATAACGTGCTGTCCGCTGCCGGAACGACCGGGGCCAAGGTAGGGGTGGACGTGATGGCGAACAAAGGCGTTTACTACAACGGTTTGATGCATCTTGGCAACGGGGCGCCGATCAGCAGCATGGTCTGGGGGTGCATCGCGATCTTTGCGATTACAGACAAGCCGTTGCGGGGCGCAATCGCTGGTGCGGCGGGGGCCGCTCTGTCCTTGTTTGGCATCATCCACTCGCCAACGGTCGGCTTTGCCCTAGATTCGTCCATGCAGTTCGTCTACTCGTACTTGATGGTCGCAGCGATTTTTGTCGGCAAATACATGCTGGACAAAAACGCACCGCTGGCCAAACTGCAAGAAAAAGACGCGAAGGCATAAGCTGGCTGCGTTGCGAAAAAGAAAAGCTGTGATCCGAAACGGGGTCACAGCTTTTTGGTGTTTGTCTGGACACTCTTTATTTGCAACCTTTCTATATGGGAAAACGTAAAATACTTGTGCCTTGGATAAAAAAGGAAGTAGGAGGCTCAAGTGACTATAACAAAGGAAAATGATTCCTTGAAAATCAGTCGGCACTGGGAGTCCCTTAATGCGGGAGATTTAGGATTATAAAATCAGGGAGGGGGTTCCCCGATTCGACCGCGAATCCCTGGATACCTTGCTAAAGCTCCTGTCGCAAAAGAGCCGGGTCATCTGCATATCCACTGACGGCATTTTCGGGCAAGCAACTGGTGCTTTTGCAGTTTGTTCGGAAAAAGCCGACTTTCCCATTTCCGCAAACTGCGTTTCTATAGTAGACTTGGAGCATATTGGAAACCGCGAGTAGAGGGGAGGCTGGCATGAAAAAACGGCGTATGTTGCTGCTGGGAGCCAGTGGATATTTGGGAGCGCAAATTTTCCATGAGCTACAGCAGGATGCAGATAACGAGGTTGTCGGCACGTGTTATTCTGCTCCGCCAACAGGAGAGCAGCTCGTGCAGGTCGACGTCACTCATCCCGCAGCGTTTGCCGCATTGCTTGCGGACTTTGCGCCGGAGGTCGTCATCTGGGCGTTGATGAGCGCGACCGATGAGCATGCTCTGATTACAGAAGGTTTGGACATTTTGCAGGCGCATCTGCCGCCAAAGAGCCGAGTCATTTTCATTTCCTCTGACGGCATTTTCGGACAAGGGACGGGTGCTTTTGCGGAGGAAGACCCGCCGCTGATGCTCTCTGAACGCAATCCGCTGGCCCGTTACTCGCGGGCAAAATCGTTGGGGGAAGAGCTTGTCCGGCAACGCCGCGAACAGCATGTCATCGTTCGCATCGGCCCGCTCTACGGCTGCAATTCCCTGGGCAAATGGGACAAAAGAGCGGCGACGATTCGCCAGGAGCTTGCCGCTGGCCGACCGATCACCCGTACGAGCAATTTGTTCAAAACATTTTTGCATGTACAGGATGCCGCTCAAGCGATCAAGGAATTGGCCGACAGCTCTTTCGTCGGGACGCTGCACCTCGGTCCCGCGCAAAAAGAAAGCTATTATTCTTTTGCTGTCACGCTGGCAAAAGCGCTCGGACTTGACTCTCGCCTAGTGACAGAGGATCGCCTGGATGCAGAAGAAGCCAGGGAAAAAGGGATTCCGCTGGATACCTCGCTGAACACAGGCAGGGCAAATGCGTTGTTGCGCACGCGTTTTCGCCAAGTGGGGGAAGCAGCGTGCAGCGCGGCAAAGGAAACAGAACGGCATTAGAAAAGAGGCAGGATGTGCGCCTGCGCCTGCACTGGCGAAACGATTCTGACCTTTTGCCACACTTGGAATGAAATTTTCCGGAAAAGCGATCAAAACGGATGGCAGACAAAGGAGCGAAAAACATGAAAAAGATCGGATTAATCGGCGGCATGAGTTGGGAGTCTTCTCACGTGTACTATCGACTGATCAACGAAGCTGTAAAAGAACGACTGGGTGGGCTGCATTCCGCCAAAAGCATCATGTATTCCGTTGATTTTGCCGAAATCGCAGACATGCAGAGCGATGGTCGCTGGGACGAGGCGGGAGAGCAGATGGCAGAAGCAGCGCGGAGTTTGGAGGCGGCAGGTGCCGATCTGATCGTTCTGTGCACCAATACGATGCACAAGCTGGCGTCTTATATCGAGGACGCGACGAAGCTGCCCTTTTTGCACATTGCCGATGCGGCGGGAAAAGCGATAACCGCGCAAGGAATCAAGCGGGTCGCCCTGCTTGCTACCCGCTTTACGATGGAAGAATCTTTTTACACGGATCGTCTGCGCGAGCTTCACGGCATTGAAGTGCTCATACCTGATGAGCAGGAACGAAAAATCGTGCATGACGTCATTTACCAAGAGCTGTGCCGGGGAATCATTCGTGAGGAATCAAAGAGCGAGTATATGAAAATCATCAACCGTCTCATCAGCGAAGGAGCAGAAGGTGTCATTCTCGGCTGTACAGAGGTCGGCTTGCTGATTTCGGCCAACGATTGCGAGGTTCCCGTTTTTGATACATCGCTCATTCATGCGCAGGCAGCGGTAGAAGCGGCTTTGCTGAAAGCGGGCGAGTAAGCATGAATCCTTTTGCACAGACCCCGAAACCGCCTTACTACGCCGTCATCTTTTCCTCCCAGCGAACAGAGGGAGATCAAGGGTACGGGGAGATGGCGGACCGGATGGTGGAGCTGGCTGCGGAGCAACCCGGGTACCTGGGGGTAGAGAGCGTCCGCGACGAATCCGGCTTCGGGATTACTGTTTCCTACTGGGCCTCGCTGGAAGCGATTCGCGAATGGAAGCGGAACGAGGAACACCGGGTGGCGCAGGAAAAAGGAAGACAGATGTGGTACGGCCATTACATCACGCGCATTTGCAAGGTAGAGCGCGACTACACCTTGTAAGTGCAAACAAAACGGTCATGACCGTTTGATTGACCGCAAGCGCAAGCGGCCACAGCCCATGTCATGAAAAACATCGAGACATTTTTCACAGAAAAAAGAAGGCTCCGTTTCTCTTTGCCTGGTGGCATGGAGGAGCGGGGCTATTTATTTTGCAGCCAGCGTTTTTAGGGGGACCTCTCTTTTGAGCGACCGGAAGACGTGTTGAAAATCCAGCTCGCCTGCCACTTGCGCGAGACATTCGTCAACCAGGCGAGAGCAGGAAAAGAATTACACAACTAAAACAAACAAAAACCACTTAAAAACAATTCCTTTACGCTGGATTCACATCCACTTAATATTAGGCCCGTAAGATGGGACGTGAGGTCAGGAAATGAATATTCCACACAGGGGAGAGATTCTCAATGAGAAAGTGGCATTATCCTTTACTTGCGTCCTTTTTGTCGATCGCCTTTTTGGCTGGATGCGGACAAGCTCCACAGTCCCAAGCAAACACACAAGGAGCGGGGGCAAGTCAGGCGGGCCAACAGCAAGCTGCTTCGGGAGCGATTACCGTTTATACCGCGCTGGAGGACGACCAGATCAAAACGTACTTGGAATCGTTCAAAGCGAAGTACCCGGATGTGAAGGTCAACATCGTGCGTGATTCGACCGGAATCATCACGGCAAAGCTGTTGGCGGAAAAAGACAATCCGCAAGCAGACGTCGTCTGGGGTACAGCGGCGACAAGCCTTTTGGTACTGGAACAGCAAGGAATGCTGGAAGGCTATTCGCCAAAAGGAATCGAGCGTGTCTCCCCTGAGTTCAAAGATACGAAAGAGCCTGCCAGCTGGGTAGGGATTGACGCCTGGGAAACGGCGATTGCCGTCAACACCAAAGAGCTGGAAAAGCGCAACTTGCCGATCCCCCGCACTTATGAAGATTTGATCAAACCGGAGTACAAAGGCTTGATCGTCATGCCGAACCCGGCTTCGTCCGGCACAGGACTGTTGACCGTCAACGGGATCATGCAGCTCAAAGGCGAGCAGGAAGGCTGGGCTTACCTCGACAAGCTGCACGAGAACATGGCGATTTACACGCATTCCGGCTCGAAGCCAGCGAAAATGGCGGCGTCGGGTGAGTATCCGATCGGCATTTCCTTCGGCTACCGTTCCATTACCGAGAAGAAAAAAGGCGCTCCCGTGGAAGTCGTTTTCCCGACAGAAGGCTCCGGCTGGGACGTGGAAGCGAACGGCTTGATCAAAAAAGCGCAAATCAAACCAGAGGCCAAACTGTTCCTCGACTGGGCAATCACGGATGAAGCGATGAAAGCCTACAACCAGAACTATGCCATCGTCAGCGTGAAGCAGGACGGCGCGCCACTGCCAGAAGGCTATTCCGTAGACCCGATCTCGCAGCTGGTCAAGCTCGACCTGAAAAAAGCGGCGGAAAACCGCGACAAAGTTTTGGCTGAGTGGGAAAAACGCTACGCGACCAAAAGCGAACCCAAGTAAGCAGCGAGGAGAACAGCATGACACCATCCTATCTATCCATTCAAGGGGTCAGTAAACGTTTCGGTTTGTTTGCCGCTCTGGAGCACATCTCCATCGATATCGACAAAAATGAATTTGTCTGTCTGCTCGGCCCCAGCGGCTGCGGCAAAACGACATTACTGAGAATGCTGGCAGGATTGGAGCAACCGACAACAGGCCGGATGATCGTGGACGGCAGGGAGATTACCTCTCTGCCTCCGGCCAAACGCAACATCGCGATGATGTTCCAGTCTTATGCGTTGTTTCCCAATTTGACTGCGGCGCAAAATATCGCCTTTGGGCTAGAGGAGAAAAAGCTGGGCAAAAAAGCGATTGCCGCCAAAGTAGAAGAGGCGCTGGACATGGTGGATTTGTCTCATGCCGCCGCCAAATATCCCGGACAGCTCTCGGGCGGCCAACAACAGCGGATTGCCTTGGCGCGGGCTATTGCGCTGTCGCCTGATGTGCTGCTGTTGGACGAGCCGTTGTCCGCGCTGGACGCAAAAGTAAGGCAAAAGCTGCGTCGGGAGATTCGCCGTTTGCATGAACAATACGGAATGACTACGGTCATGGTCACGCACGATCAGGAGGAAGCGCTGACCATGGCAGACAAGATCGTCGTGATGAATCACGGCGAGGTCGTGCAGGTGGGTACGCCGGAAGAAGTGTACAACAAGCCTGCCAACCCGTTCGTCGCCGATTTTATCGGAGCGATCAACTTTTTTGCTCCCGATCACTTTGAGCACAAGCAAGCAGACAACCAGCGATTGTTCGCCATCCGTCCCGAGCATGTGCGGCTTTTGCCGGACGAATCGGAGTGCGGCATCCCGGCAGTCATTTCCGAGATGGAGTTTCGCGGTTCCTTTTACCGGATGTTTCTCGCCTGGGAAGAGAGCGGTCAGAGCGCGACTGACGTGCTGACGCTCGATCTGTTGGCGACCCAGGCCCGCAAGCTGGGGCTTGTGCGCGGGCAAAAAGTGTGGCTGGAGTTCCCGCTGGAAAATCTGCTTTGTTTTGAGCAGGCAGACGCCAGCGCAGGACGGGGGTGAGCGCAATGAACGGAGTTGTTACCGCGCCAAAAGGCAAGGCGGGGCAAAAGTGGCTGATGGTGCTCGTCGTGGCCGGGCTGTCTGCCAGCGTGCTGCTGCCGCTCATCCAATTGTTTTCCAAAGCGTTTTACGACAAAAATGGCCTGTTCGTCGGCTTGGATAACTTCATCACCTACTTTTCCACTCCAGCGCTGTCGCAGTCGCTTCACAACACGCTGTATATTTCCTCCATGACTACGGCAATCGCCGTTTCACTCGCCTTTTTGTTCGCCTATGCCCTGACGCGCAGCGGCATCCGGGGAAAAGGCTTCTACCGGGCGGTCGCGCTGCTTCCGCTGTTCGCACCGACGATGATGCACGGGATTGCCTTGACGTATTTGTTCGGCAATCAGGGACTGGTGACGACGGGGATTTTCGGCTTGCTGCCGTTTCGGTGGGACGTGGATCTGTACGGGCCAGTCGGGATCGTTTTGGCGGAAATCGTCTACGTGTTTCCGCAGGCGTACCTGATTTTGGCTGTCTCGCTCGCCTTTGCCGACTACCAGCTATACGAAGCGGCGGATACGCTCGGCGCCGGACATGTGCGCAAATTGATGACGGTCACGCTTCCCGGCGTCAAATACGGGATCGTCAGCGCCTGCTTCGTCTGTTTCACGCTTTCGTTTACCGACTTCGGGGCGCCAAAAGTAGTGGGCGGACAGTTTTCCGTGCTTGCCACCGATATTTACAAGCAAGTCATCGGGCAGCAAAACATGACGATGGGAGCTACCGTGGGACTGCTGCTGATCATCCCGGCGCTCGTGGCGTTTATCGTGGACAGAATCGTGGAGCGCAAGCAGCATGCAGCCGTCACAGCCAAGTCCAAAGAGTACCGGATCAAGGCAAACGGCTGGCGCGACCTGTTTTATACGGTTGTTTGCCTGGGCGTCAGCGGATTTTTGCTCTTGCTGATGGCGACAGTGGTTCTGGCTTCCTTCATTCAGGTGTGGCCGTACAATCTCGACTTTAGCTTGGTTCACTACGATTTTTCCAATGTCGCAGGAGAAGGTATCGAGCCGTTGTGGAACAGCATTGTCGTCGCTGTATTGACGGCGGTGATCGGCACATGCGTGACGTTTGTCGCCGCGTATGCGATTGAAAAGTCGCAGGTGTGGAAGGGGCTGCGCCAGGCAGGGTACTTTCTGTCGATTCTTCCTTTGGCGCTTCCCGGACTTGTGATCGGTCTGGCCTACATTTTCTTTTTCAACAATCCGGCCAACCCGCTGCACGGTCTGTACGGCTCGCTCTGGATTTTGATTTTGGCCAACGTCATTCACTTTTTCGCGGTAGGCTTCATCACGGCAACAACCGCGCTGAAAAAGCTCGATCCGGAGTTCGAGCAGGCAGCCGAGTCGATGGGCATCGGGCAAATGAAGCTGTTTTGGCGGGTGACCGTTCCGGTCTGCATGCCTGCGATCATCGAAATGCTCGTGTACTTTTTCATCAACGCGATGGTGACGATCTCGGCGGTCGTGTTTTTGTACGCGGCGGATTTCAAGCTGGCGTCCGTCTCCATCGTCAATATGGATGACGCGGGCGATATTGCCCCGGCGGCAGCCATGTCGGTATTGATTGTCGTCCTCAACATCATCGCCCGTGCAGGCGCGGAGTGGATCAGCGCGAGACTGCGCAAGCGCACGGCAAGAACAGAGCAGGAGAAAGGACAGGTGGCATAAATGAAAGCAGTCATTTTCGATTGGGCAGGCACGATGGTGGATTACGGGTGCTTTGCGCCGTTGGCAGTGTTTTTGCAAGTGTTTGAGAAAAGAGGGATTGAACTGACGGCAGCAGAGGCACGCGAGCCGATGGGGATGCTGAAGCGCGATCATATTGCGGCGCTGTGCCGGATGGAGAGGGTTGCTGAATTGTGGAAAGAAAAATTCGGCCGCTATCCGAACGAGGCAGATGTAGACGAGCTGTACGCTGATTTCGAGCCGATGCTGATGGCGACGCTGCACGATTACGCGACTCCTGTGCCGGGAGCGCTTGCGCTGGTGGCGCGGCTGCGCGAGCGGGGAATCAAGATCGGCTCGACTACAGGCTATACGCGGGAAATGATGAACGTCGTCGCCGCAGCGGCGAAAGAGCAAGGCTACGAGCCGGATTGCCTCGTGACGCCAAGCGAAGTGCCCGCAGGCAGACCGTATCCGTGGATGTGCTATCAAAATGCGATCCAGCTCGATGTGTATCCGTTTGGCGAAATGGTCAAAGTAGGCGACACGACGAGCGATATGCAGGAAGGCAGAAATGCGGGCATGTGGACCGTAGGCGTCCTCAAGGGCGGAAGCGAGCTTGGCTTGTCGCAGCAGGAAGTAGCGAACATGCCAGCGGACGAGCTGGAAGAGCGGCTTGCAAGCGCTGCCGCCAGATTGCAGGCAGCAGGAGCGCACTATGTAATCGAAGAAATCGGACGGCTGGATGAAGTGTTAGCGAAAATCGAGCTGCGCCTGAAGGCGGGAGAGCGTCCGTAACGGCAAAAGGTTCCAGCAGGCACGAAAGACAGAAAGGATGAGAAGCATGACGCAAACAACGACAACCGATAACCCGTATTTGCTGTTGACGCCAGGGCCATTGTCTACCTCGCGAACCGTGCGGGAAGCGATGATGCGCGACTGGTGCACATGGGATCGCGACTACAACGAGCTTGTGCAGTCTACGCGTCAAAAGCTGGTCGGATTGGCAACCACGCAGACGGATGATTATACAAGTGTACTTATGCAAGGCAGCGGCAGCTTTTGTGTCGAGGCGGTCATCAGCAGCGTGATTCCAAAAGCGGGCAAGCTGCTGGTGCTGACAAACGGAGCGTACGGCGACCGGATCGTCCAGATGGCGCAAGTGCATGGCATTCATACAACGGTGATCGATTTTGGCGAGCTGGCCCAGGTGGAGGCTCGCGCAGTCGAACAGGCGCTGGCAGCAGATGGCGCGATTACGCATGTGGCTGTCGTTCACTCGGAGACGACGACAGGCATGCTCAATCCGATTGTCGAGATTGGAGCGGCGGTTAAAAAATACGGCAAGGTGTACATCGTCGACGCCATGAGCAGCTTTGGCGGCATTCCGCTCGACGTGGCAGAGCTGTCGATCGACTTTTTGATTTCCAGCGCCAACAAGTGCATTCAAGGCGTACCGGGCTTCGGCTTCGTCATCGCGAAGACGTCCGAGCTGCACAAATGCGCTGGCGTGGCCCGCACGCTGTCCCTCGATCTGTACGACCAGTGGAAAACGATGGAGGAGCAAAACGGCAAGTGGCGCTATACTTCCCCTACGCACGTAGTCCGGGCCTTTTACCAGGCGTTGCTTGAGCTGGAGCAAGAAGGCGGAGTAGCGAAAAGATACGAGCGCTACAAGCAAAATCAGGCGATTCTCTCAGAGGGCATGGAGCGTCTCGGGCTGCGCGTTCTGTTGCCAAAAGAATCCCAGTCTCCGTTCATCACTTCCTTTTACTATCCGGAGGTGGAGTCGTTCTCTTTTGCAGAGCTGTACGAGCGATTGAAGCAGGCGGGCTTCGTCATCTATCCGGGAAAGATATCGCAAGCAAATACGTTTCGCATCGGCAATATCGGCGAAGTGTACCCGGCGGATATGGAGCGGTTGCTGACAGCAGTGGAAGCAAACCGATTTTGGCTGTAGACGATTTTTTTTGACCCGAAAACCAACGAAATCAACAATAATCCAACAGGACAATCCTTGATTGTCGCGGCAAATACCACTACAATTCAAGAGAGGGGAAAAAACGGAATAAAATGGTTGTTGTTTCCTTCTCAAGCTGACAGCAGGTGCAAACGGCAAGATTCACGTCAGGAATGGGACGGCAGCGATGGTCAGCCGCCCATCTGGCTTCAAGTACGTAAATAGGGGGACAAGACCGGTGTCGTTGTTCGGGGAAGAGCGTAAGCAGATCATATTGCAGTTGGTCAATTCGAATGGCAAGGTAAGGACAAACGAGCTGGTAGAAAAGCTGCAAGTATCTTCAGAATCGATTCGCCGCTATCTGGAAGAGCTGGAAGCGGAGAAAAAGCTGAAGCGCGTCTATGGAGGAGCAATCAAGCTGAACGTAGATCGCACAGAACCATCCCACCTCAGCCGCGAAGTCATGAAGGCAGAAGAAAAGCGGAGAATCGGGCGGGTAGCGGCCGAACTGGTGCAGGACAGCGATACGATCGTGATCGATGAAGGCACGACGCCTCTCCAGATGATCAGCTTTTTGCTCAACAAAAAGGATTTGACCGTCTTGACCAGCTCGATCACGGCGCTCAATCTGCTCATCGAGTACCAAAACAACGGCTTGCTCAACGCAGAGGTCTACTTCCTGGGCGGCCGAGTGAACGCGAAGCATTACCGTGTGGGCGGTCCGTTTGCTGAAAAAATGATGAAGTCCTTCTACGTGGATAAAGCGTTTCTGTCCATGGACGGTCTTTTGCTGCACAAGGGCTTGACCTGTTATGACCCGGAGCGTGCAGAGCTGGCGAAGCATTACATTGAAAATGCGAACGAGAACATCGTCCTCGCCGATCATTCTAAAATCGGGATCAGCACGTTGTGCAAGGTTGCCGACCTCAAGGAAATCGACATGGTCATCAGCGATACGGCGGCTCCCGAGGAATGGAGCGACGATTTGCAAGCCAAAGGCGTTACCTGGCTGGTAGCCAAAGAACTGTAAATAACGACAAGCGAGACAGGCCGGATTTCTTTGCGCGAGAAATCCGGCTTTTTGGCGTGCAGCGCCTGACTTGTCCAAACAGAAGCGGCAAAAACATTTTGATCGTGCGGATCGTGAGTTTGGACAAAAAAAACTGGAGAACGTGCATTGTTTGTCGGCATGGAACCACATATGATCATGATGAAAAAAGTTGTGAGAATGATAATCATCATAAGCTCATCAGCAGAAGAGAGAGGGTCGAAAAAATGGGGAGAAATAGTCGGAAGATCGTCATGACATGGTTGGCTATCTTGCTGATCGCGATGGCAGGACTGGCAGCGTGCGGCGAGAAAGCAGCGGAGCCGCAGGCGACAGGCACGACACAGCAGCAGCCAGCTGAGCAAAAACCAGCCGCTGACGACAAGGCAGTAGCGGCAGAAACAAGAGTTGTCCGCGATGCGTACGGGGAAGTAACCATCCCGGCCCATCCGCAAAGAGTCGCAGCCATCTACCAGGAAGACTACTTGCTCGCGCTCGGTGTGACGCCGATCGTGCAATGGTACCATCCGGCGTGGGGCAAGCAAGATTACCTCAACCTGAACGTCCCGCAGTTTGACATTACAGGCAGCATGGAAGCTTTGATCGCGGCAAACCCTGATCTGATTATTGTAGACGGGGGCGCGGATGCGCAAAAATACGAGCAATACAGCAAAGTCGCACCTACGTATAAAATCCCGGACGAACTGCGCAATGACACCATTGGTCGGCTGAAAAACATCGCGGACGTATTGGGCATCCCGGAAAAAGCCGATGAGGCTGTGAAAAAGTACGAGGCAAAAATGTCCGATGCCCGCGCGAAGCTGGAAAAAGCAATCGGCAAGGAAAGCGTAGCCGTCATCCGTCTGAACGTGGGAGACAAGCCGACACTTGCCCTGTTCGGAGAAGGCAATGCGTACACTGGCATCATTTACAAGGAGCTTGGACTTGCCCCGTATGAAGCGGCGAAAAATCAGGACACGCACGTCGTCTTGAGCGAAGAGGCGATTCCGACAATCAATGCCGATCACATCATCATCTTCCCGTCGAACGGCGGCTGGGATTCTGCGGAAAACAAAGAGGCGCTGAAAATTCTTCAAGACCCGCTGTGGCAATCCGTCCCTGCCGTGAAAAAAGGCCACGTCTATCAGATGAACCGGACGCATTGGCAGTCTGGCGCCATGCTGGCCAATATGATGAAAGCCGACGATCTGGTGAAGACATTCGTCAAATAAACCGAGCTGTACAGGCGAGCAGAACAAAGACAGGGTGTCCCGAAAGGCAGGTGAAGCTGCGCGGGGCACCTTCTTTTTTCACGGGAAGCGCACATTTGAAAAGGTTCGGACCCGCTCTTTTGCTTGGCAAACCCGGCTTATCCCCGTATAATATACAATGATAATCATTCTCATATAATAGGTGAGGATATGTATACAAACGGGACAGAGAATCAGTTGTATCCGTCGTCCATATACGTGCTGACGGGGATAGAGCGAGGGGTTCTTGCATCGCATGCTTGCCAAGACAGCCATGAACAGAATGATTATGCCATGTTCGTCACGACAGACGGTTCAGGTGTCCTGCAAATCGATCAAACCAGCTATCGGCTGGGGGGAGAGAGCTGCTGGATCACGGAGCCTGGTCAGCATGTGCGCATCTGCACAGCCGAGCGGGATTTGGAATACTATCGCTTGACCTTTCGGATGGTGCCATTGCAACCGCAGGGAGAAGAGGAGCTTTGGTTTCGCACAGGAGAGATGGTCTGCACTCCTTTTTCCAAATTAGTCGAGGGCATCGAGGAAATATACGCCGTGCGGGAGGAGACGGATCGGCTGGTGCGTTACAGCAGTCACGTACGCTTCGAGACGGTTCTGTCTGACCTTTTCCAGCAAAATGCAACCGGAGGGCCGATGCAGGACCCGCTTCGCGCCGTGGAGCGCTCGATTGAATATGTGAAGCAGCATTACCAGGAGGCGCTGACGGTCGAGCAGCTTGCTCATGAGGCAGCGGTTCCGCGCTGGCGCTATACGCAGCTGTTCAAGGAGCTGACCGGACAAATTCCGCTCGATTATATCAACGGCTTGCGGATCAACCGGGCCAAACAGCTGTTGCTTTTGACAGCGGATCGGGTGCATGAGATCGCGCAAAATGTCGGGTTCAACAGCGAGTATTACTTCAATCGCCGCTTCAAGCAAATGGTCGGGCTGGCTCCCGGCAAGTACCGGAATGTCCACCGCGACGATCTGCGCGTCGTCTCTTTGTTTATGGAAGACTACTTGTGCTCGCTGGGCATTACGCCGATTGTGCAATGGGCGCATTCGTACTGGGGCAAGCAGGACTATCTCGGCTTGCAAGACGTCCCGACGTTTGACGTGCTGAAGGATGAAGTGCACGCTTTGTCCAACAGCAACCCGGACGTGATCATGCTGCGTTCCTGCACAGGCTGGGAGTCGGCTCACTACGAGCAATGTGCCAAGATCGCGCGGACATGCATGGTGCGCGAGCTCGGGTCAGACTGGCGATCGACGATGCGGATTTTGGGCGATTGGCTGAATCGGCGAGACACAGCCGACAAGGCGATCGAGCATTATGAAAAAAAAGCCGCCGCTGCCCGCAGTAAGCTGTCAAGCAGCATGAAAGGGCAGACCGTCGCCTTTTTGCGCGTATCGGCAGACATGATCAGCGTGGAAAAGTCGTACTCGGCCCCTGTCATGTTCGACGATTTGGGCATGCAGCCACATCCGCTGGTCAGGTCGCTCTCTGTGCAGGAGGCAAGAGCCGGGGTGTCGTGGGAATGGCTCTCTGCGCTTGACGCCGACCATATTTTTTACGCTTTTGACAAATGGCATGGAGAAGGAACCGATGCGGAAAAGCTCCAGGTGCACCATCCCGTCTGGCAATCGCTGCGGGCTGTGCGTGACAAGCGGGCGTACGAAGTCGATTTCATGACGTGGATGAATCACGGAATCATCGCCAACCAGAAAAAAATCGAGCACATTTTGCACGTGCTGGCCTAGCATGGACCACGATTGTTGCAAACATACAAAAAAGACCACTCTTTTGTCCATTGACACTCTTTTTGTCAATCGCCTAAAATCCTACTATGATAATAAGAATCAATTTCATGAATTTAGCGAAAGGGAAGGGGAAAGCAACATTTCGTGCATGTACATAATGAATGGAAAAGGTGGCTAGCATGGGTCAACAGACACACACCCTGAAGCAGGGGAGTACATCAAAACAGGAACAGTTTCGCTCGCGGCCATGGGCAGCAACGCTGATCCTCACGGGCGGAGTTTTTGCCTTGATTCTCGGAATGTTTCTGTCTGTCTCATTCGGGGCAGCAGATATTCAGTTTTCTGTCGTTTGGGACGCTATTTTTCATTTTAATCCAGATATTACGCAGCATCAGATCATCCAGGAAATACGCCTTCCCCGCTTGCTCGGTGGAGCGATGGTCGGGGCCAGCTTTGCTGTGGCAGGGGCGATCATGCAAGGGATGACTCGCAACCCGCTTGCCGATTCCGGTTTGCTCGGGCTGAATGCGGGAGCAGGCTTTGTCATTGCTCTCTGCTTTGCCTTTTTCCCGGGGCTGCCTTTCATGTACTTGATCTTGTACGGGTTTTTGGGCGCAGGTGTAGGCGCAGGACTTGTTTACGGAATTGGCTCGATGGCAAAAGGCGGGCTTACTCCGGTGCGGCTCGTGCTTGCAGGGGCAGCGCTTAGCGCCCTGTTGTCTGCTCTTAGCGAAGGGATTGCGCTTTACTTCAAAATTGGACAGGATTTGGCTTTCTGGTACGCAGGCGGGGTAGCCGGGACAAAATGGTTCCAGCTCAAAGTGATGTTCCCGTGGATTGCCGCTGCGATCCTCGGGGCGATTGTGTTGTCGCGTTCCATCACGATGCTCAGTCTCGGCGAGGACATTGCCAAAGGCTTGGGCCAGCGAACAGCGCTCGTCAAACTGGCGGGTACGGTCATCGTCCTGATTTTGGCAGGTTCGGCTGTCGCTGTCGTCGGTGCGGTTGGCTTCGTCGGACTGATTATCCCGCACTTGACGCGTTATTTGGTCGGGGTCGACTATCGGTGGATTATTCCTTGCTCTGCCATTATGGGCAGCTTGCTCGTCGTTTTTGCCGATTTGGCAGCCAGAATGGTGAATCCGCCTTACGAAACACCTTTGGGCGCCCTGATTGCGCTGATTGGCGTTCCGTTCTTCCTTTACTTGGCTCGTAAAGAAAGAAGGGAGATGTAAATCATGCAACCAGCTACTGCGCAAATCGATGCCCGCAAACGCAGCAGGGGCATCCTCGTCATGATGATTTTGTCTGTGCTCATTTTGATTGCGTTCATCATCAGCATGAACACAGGATATATTCGCTTGTCGCCAATGGATTTGCTCATGACCTTGTTCGGGTCTGGCACCGAGAAGCAAAGCTTGATTTTGTTCGACTTCCGCTTGCCGCGCATCGTCATTTCGCTTTTGATCGGAGCAGGTTTGGCGGTTTCCGGCTGCATCATTCAAGGGATTTCCCGCAACGCGCTGGCTGACCCCGGCATTTTGGGGATCAACGCAGGTGCGGGTTTGATGGTTATGCTGTTCATTTCCTTTTATCCGTCGACGGCTGCCGCTCCTGTTTTCCTGTTGCCTGTCCTGGCGCTGGTCGGAGCAAGCTTGACCGCAGCCCTGATTTTTGTGCTGTCTTACAAGAGACATAAAGGCTTGTCGCCAATTCGCATTCTGCTGACCGGGATCGCGGTCGCAGCGGGGATGAGCGCTGCGATGATCGTGCTGACGCTCAAGCTGAGCCCTGACAAGTACCAGTTTGTCGCAACCTGGCTTGCCGGAAGCATTTGGGGAACCAACTGGAAATTCGTTCTGTCGCTGCTCCCGTGGATTGTCGTCCTGCTGCCGTTTGTCTTTTACAAAGCGCGTGTGATGAACGTCCTGAATTTGGGAGAAGAGCTGTCCATCGGTCTTGGCGCTCCGGTCGCAAGAGAACAGTTGAAGCTGTTGGCCGCATCGGTCGGACTGGCGGCATCTTGCGTGGCTGTCAGCGGCGGGATCGGCTTCGTCGGTCTGATTGGCCCGCATTTGGCGCGCAGACTTGTCGGACCGAAACACGAAATGCTGCTGCCGACATCGGCCTTGGCAGGCGCGCTCCTGGTTATTGTTGCTGATACGATCGGACGCTGGATTTTGCAGCCGTCTGAAATTCCAACAGGCATTGTGGTTGCTGTCATCGGAGCCCCGTACTTCTTGTACTTGCTTGCCCGTTCGAAGTCGTAGAGAAAAAGAAAGGCTTTCATCGTGCGGTGAAGAGGAGGAGGATTCGGTATGCTGCGTCGCTTTTTTGCGTACTACAAGCCGTATATGGGGCTGTTTATAGCAGATTTTTCTTGCGCGATTTTGGCCGCGCTGCTTGAACTGGCGTTTCCGCTTGCTGTCAACCGGGTTGTGGACGATTTGCTTCCGAGTGGAAACTGGCTGCTGATCCTATACGCGTGCCTGGGGCTTTTGGGCATTTACGTGGTCAGTGCGGCTTTGCACTACGTCGTTACCTATTACGGACACAAGCTCGGCATCAATATTGAATCGGACATGCGCAAAAAGCTGTTTGATCGGGTGCAAAAGCTCTCGTTCCGCTTTTTCGACAACAACAAGACCGGACATCTCGTATCTCGCATGACGAACGACCTGATGGATATCGGGGAGATCGCTCACCATGGCCCGGAAGATTTGTTCATCGCGGTCATGACACTGCTGGGCGCCTTCGGTATCATGCTCAGCATCAACTGGCAATTGGCGGTGCTGACTTTTATCATCGTGCCTTTAATGATTTATTTGTCGATGTATTTCAGCCGCAAAATGTCCCGCGCTTTTGACCGGATGTTTGCCGATGTCGCAGACTACAATGCGCGCGTGGAAAACAACATCAGCGGCATTCGCGTCGTACAGGCGTTTGCTAACGAAAAGCATGAAATCGCACGCTTTGCAGAGAACAACGGGCGCTTCCGCCTGACCAAGCTGCTCACGTACCGCATCATGGCGTGGAACTCGTCGTTGAGCTTTATTTTGATGAAGCTGGTATCGCTGTTTGTCCTCGTGTGCGGAACGTATTACGTCATCCAAGGAAAGATGACGTACGGGGAGTTTATCGCTTTCGTGATGCTGTCGAACGTCTTTTTGAACCCGATTCAGCAGATCAACAACGTCATCGAGACGTTTCCAAAAGGTGTTGCCGGATTCAAGCGTTACCTGGAGTTGCTGGAGACAGAGCCTGACGTCGACGATGCGCCAGACGCGAAGCCTGTCAGCAATCTTCGCGGCGACATCCGCTTCGAGAACGTAACGTTTGGCTATGAAAACAAGGAAAAAGTGCTCCAGGGATTGTCGCTGTCCATTCGCGCTGGCGAGACGGTCGCGCTCGTGGGACCTTCCGGCGCGGGAAAAACGACACTGTGCAGCTTGCTTCCCCGTTTTTACGATGTGGACAGCGGCTCGATCATGATTGACGGCATCGACATTCGTTCCATGACGCTGGAGTCGCTTCGTTCGCATATCGGAATCGTGCAGCAGGACGTCTTCCTGTTTGACGGATCGATCCGGGAAAACATTGCCTACGGGAAGCTTGGCGCGACCGATGAAGAGTTGTGGGACGCAGCCAGACGGGCACAACTGGAAGACGTGATCCGCGCCTTGCCAGAAGGACTGGATACGCTGATCGGGGAGCGGGGCGTCAAGCTTTCCGGCGGTCAAAAGCAGCGGTTGTCGATCGCCCGGATGTTCCTGAAAAACCCGCCGATCCTCATTTTGGATGAAGCGACTTCTGCTCTCGACACCGAGACGGAAGCGGCGATTCAGCAGGCGCTTGCAGAGCTGTCCCACGGACGCACGACGCTCGTGATCGCCCACCGCCTGGCGACGATCAAGAACGCAGACCGAATCATTGTCGTCGCCGAACAAGGCATCGCCGAGCAAGGACATCACGACGAGCTTTTACAAACGCAAGGCGTATACAGCAGACTGCATCAAGCGCAGTTCAGTTCATAGACGATGAAACGGCTGTGATTGTCCGTGGCGTTTCTTCCACAAAAAAAGCGAGCGTTCTTCCGCATGAGGCGGGGGACGCTCGTTTTGCTGTGCTATATGCTAAGTTATGCGCCTTGTACAAGCGGGGCAAAAAGCAGCTGTAAACAAGGAAATCATTGTATAATGTACGGGTAGACATGTTCGTGAAAAGAAAAGCGTATCCTCCAGTTGGTGAGGAACAAGTTGGAGGGCGTTTTGCAGTCGAATCAAACGATAGAAGCTCCCTGTTTGCTATAATACATAGCAAGAGCATGTAGCGGGACAGGAAGGAATGGTAAGCATGATCGACCGATTGGACCATCTGGTGTTGACCGTCCGCGACCTGGAAGCGACTTGCCAGTTTTACGAGCGCGCGCTTGGCATGCAGGTTGTCACCTTCGGCAATGGCAGAAAAGCTTTGCATTTTGGCGCACAAAAAATCAACCTGCATGTGGCGGGACACGAGTTTGAGCCGAAAGCGGGACAGCCGTTGCCAGGCTCTGCTGATTTGTGCTTGATCGCTTCTGTGCCGCTTGCGGCAGTCATCGCCAGGTTTGCAAGCTGCGGGGTGGACATCGAGGAAGGGCCAGTGCACAGGACAGGTGCAGCGGGACTGATCCGTTCGGTTTACGTGCGCGACCCCGACCGGAATTTAATCGAAGTGGCGGAATATGTGGACACACGCGAAGCTGAGCCAATTGAGCGAGGGACGGATGTGGACACACGCGAAGCTGAGTCAATTGAGCGAGGGGCGGATGTGGGCACACGCGAAGCTGAACCGATCGAGCGAGGGGCGGATGTGGACACACGCGTAGCAGCCGACCCAATTAAGCAAGAGCCGGGCGTTCACCGTATTTTGCAAGTGCTGAACGAGCGCGAGCCGGGGTTTATGGGAGCGAAGCAAACGGGTGTGTTTGGCATTTTGCTTCCTTTGGTCAAGATGGAGGACGGCAAGCTGGGGGTTTTGTTCGAAAAGCGGGCAAGCACGATGCGCAGGCAGGCCAATGAAATTTGTTTCCCCGGTGGACGGGCGGAAGAGGGCGACGAATCGCGCTGGGCGACAGCCCGCAGGGAAACGAGCGAGGAGCTGGGAGTGCCGCTCACAAGCATTCACTACGTCGGCGAGCTGGATCGGTTGATCGGTCCGGGCCATTCTGCGATTTACCCGTTTGTCGGCTACGTGGAGGACATAGCGAAGATGAAGCCGAATCCCGATGAAGTGGGAGAAGTGTTTATCATCTCGCTGGAACGACTGGCTGCCGCTGAGCCTGCGACATACACTTCAGCGCTTGTGAACGAGCCGGAGGATGACTTCCCTTATCACCTGATTCCGGGCGGCAAAAAGTATCCGTGGCGCACAGGCACAGTCGAGCATCTGTTTTACGAGCTGGACGGACGAGTCATCTGGGGGCTTACTGCGCGAGTTTTGGCCCATTTTCTTGAATTGATTCGCCACGAGCCATGACCCTGCCCTCGTGCGTGAATGGAACGAAATAGACAAAAGGGAGTGGAAGAAGCATGTGGAAAGCGAATCCGATTACGTCACGCCTGAAAATCAAATGGCCGATTATCCAGGCACCGATGGCGGGCGGTGCGACAACTCCTGCGCTGGTCGCGGCCGTCTCGGAAGCAGGGGGATTGGGAACGCTGGGAGCTGCCTATATGACTCCACAGCAAATCCGTGAAGCGATACATGCGATCCGCGATTTGACCGACAAACCTTTTGGCGTCAATTTGTTCATCCCGGAAGACTTTGACGCGACCCAGCCGATCGCAGACACGGTTGCTTCCGCGCTCAATGAGGTGCGCCTTGAGCTGGACATTCCCGAAAGCCCGCAAGTCACGCGCTTTCAGGAGTCGTTTGCGGAACAGCTGCAAGTCGTACTGGAGGAAGTGCCTGCGGTTTTCAGCTTTACGTTTGGCATGCTCGACGCGCGTTCACTGCAAGCGCTCAAGCAAAAAGGCGTGACGGTGATCGGGACTGCGACGACGGTTCGCGAGGCAGTCGTGCTGGAAGCGGGCGGCGTGGACATGATCGCAGCGCAGGGCAGTGAAGCAGGCGGGCATCGCGGTTCGTTTTTGCCGGATTCCCCGAGCAATCTGATCGGAACGATGGCATTGGTGCCACAGATCGTGGATCGCGTCAAAATTCCGGTGATCGCAGCGGGCGGGATGATGGACGGGCGAGGCATTGCAGCCGCGCTCGCACTGGGAGCGCAGGCGGCCCAGCTCGGAACGGCATTTTTAACGTGTGCGGAAAGCGGCGCGCATGCTTTGCACAAGCAAGCCATCCGGGAGTCGAGCGAAGAGGGCATCGTCATGACACGGGCTTTTTCCGGCAAATGGGCGAGAGGCATCGAGAACGAGTTCATGCGAAAGCTGGCGCCACTGGATCAGGAATTGCCCGCCTACCCGGTGCAAAATGCCCTCACCAAAGACATTCGCGCCGCTGCGGGCAAGCAGCAGAAATCCGCGTATATGTCGATGTGGGCGGGACAGGCGGCACCGCTTGGCAGGGAGCTTGGCGCAGGCGAACTGGTCTTGCAGCTCGTAGAGGAAACGAAGCGTGCATGCGCAGGACTTGTGCAGGAATAGCAAGGAAACAGGTGCGGCATCATTACGGACAGACTACGGCAGTGCGTTGACGGAGGAATGGAGATGGAACAGGAATACGCTCTTCGAGGAACAATCATTGCAGACGGACAGGAAATCAGGGACGGGCTTGTCGTAGTGGCGGCAGCGAAGATCGTGTACGCAGGGGAAGCCGAAGCTTATGCGGGCGAATGCCCTGCACAGCTGCTGACGGTGGAAACCGGGCGGATTTGCCCAGGCCTGGTAGACATGCACATGCACGGGATCGACGGCCACGACACGATGGACGGGACGCCGGAATCTTTGCAGGCCATTTCCGGCGCGCTTGCCCGATATGGCGTCACTTCTTTTTTGGCGACGACGATGACGGCTCCTTACGCCGAGCTTGAGCCTGTGCTGGAAAACATTGCGCGCGCAAGCCAGGCTGGCTTGCCGGGGGCAGAGGCGATCGGGATTCACCTGGAAGGGCCGTGGATCAATCCGCGTTACAAAGGGGCGCAAAAGGAAGAAAACATTTCTTTGCCCAAGCTGGATGCGGTGAAGCGAATGTACGAGCTGGCCCAAGGGCTGATCAAGGTCGTGACGATTGCTCCCGAGCAGCCGGAAGCGCTCGAAGCGATTGCCTGGCTCAAGGAGCGCGGCGTGATCGTCTCGGCAGGCCATACAGGGGCGACGTTTGTCCAGGCGGCTGAAGCTGTGGATGCGGGCGTGCGCCACTTCACGCATTGCTTTAACGCCATGACCGGATTGCATCACAGAGAGCCGGGAGTGGTCGGTGCTGCGATGTACCACGAGCATTTGAGCACCGAGTTGATTGCCGATGGCATCCACGTCCATCCTGCGGTCATGCGAATTTTGTATCGGGTGAAAACGCCGGAGCGGCTCGCGCTGGTCAGCGACTCGATGCGCGCTGCTGCGCTCGGCGAAGGCACTTACGACTTGGGCGGGCAAGAGGTTCGCGTCCGCGACAATCAGGCGCAGTTGGCGGACGGGACATTGGCTGGCAGCATTTTGACCTTGAACAAAGCCGTAGCAAACATGGTGACGCTGAGCGGTGTACCACTGGCGGAAGCGGTAGAGATGGCATCGCATACGCCAGCCGCTATCCTCGGATACGGGGAGCGAAAAGGTCGGCTGGCAGCCGGATACGATGCCGACATGATCGTGTTGGATGACGATTTTGAAGTGGCGATGACCTTCGTTGCCGGAAAACGCGTATACGAACGCGCTCAGTAATCCAATCCATAGGCGTAAAAAAGCAGCCCAGATGCGCTGGGGCTGCTTTTTTTTGTCGTATACTGCTGCACGGGCAGGGCGGCGCGTGGATGAAACAATGCGCCGGGGCTGTTTTTTTGTACCCCCTACTGCTGCACGGGCTGCGAAGCATGCGGGTGAAACCAGACTTTTTGAAAGTCCAGCCAGCCGGACGGATTGATCGTGACGCCGCGAACCGACTTGTGAAAAGAAGCTTGCGATTTCTTTTGCACAAGGTACAAAACGGCATGGTTTTCTTGGATCAGCGCTTCTATGTGCGCGAGCTTTTGTTGCCGGACGGATTCGTCTGCCTCCCGAAAAAGGGCAGCAGTCTCTCGATGAACCGCTTCGGCTAACGGTGCGTCAAAGCTGGGCAGGAAGTAGTTCTTTTGCAAGTACATTTCCAGTTCACTGATTTCATCATGGCTAAAAACGTTTCCGAACAGTTGGCAGTCGTGCTCCGGCAGCAAATCGTGATTCGCAAACTCAAACGGCTCGCGAACGTCGATTTCCAGGTGAATGCCGTAGTCTTTGCAGCGGGCTTGAATCCACAAGGCGTCCGGCTCGTGATAGGACGTCATGACCATGCGCAGCGTCTCTCCCTGGTAGCCGCTTTCCGCAAGCAGGGCGGCAATTTGCGCAGCGCTTGGGCGGGGCGTTCGTTCCGCTGACCAAGTCGCAAGCTGCGGAGAGAAGGGGCGGAAGCCTTTTGCCGGAAAGACGCGATCTCCTCCAAGCTCGGCAATCATCTGCTCGCGATCGATGAGCAAGTCGAGCGCCTGGCGGAATTTCGGATGGTTTTGCGGCCCGGTTTTCCATTGGTTAAAGACGAGCAGGTTGCAGCAGGAAAACAGCGTCTCCAGATCGCACCAATCGCGGCTGTCGCGGATGATTGCTTCCCTTAATGCTTCGGCTTTTGTGGCCACACCGTGGGACATCATGACAGACGTCCAGTCCGGTTCATGGAGAATGCCTGTTTCCAGATCGGGGAACAGGAGGATTTCCACACGGTCAAGCTGCGGCCTCCCCTGAAAATGTCCCGAAAAAGCTTCCAAAATGCAAATGCCTTCATCCAGACGGACGAGCTGGAACGGGCCAGTCCCGATCGGGTTTTTCCCAAACTCGCCAGCCGTCTCCAGGACGATCTCTGCCGGGACGATGCTGGTGGGCGTAGTGGAAAGCATCCGCAGAAACAAGTAGTTCGGCTCCTGCAACAAAATCCGCACCGTTCTGGCATCAACTGCTTCCAACTGCGCGATATCGCCAAGCATCCAGCTTGCTTCATACTTTTCCGGATGCGAGCGCAGCCGGTCCAGCGAAAAGACAACATCGTGCGCGGTCAGCTCCCGACCGTGGTGAAACACGACATTTTTCTTCAAATAAAACGTCCACTCCTTGTGATCCGCGCTCATTTCCCACGAGTGGGCAATGCTTGGATGGATCGTCCGGCTGTCCGTGTCGAAGTGAACGAGTGTATTGAAAAGCTGGCGGACCAAATGCGCATCGAAGTGATAGTACACCTGCGCGGGGTCCAGTGTGACAATGCTGCGGTAGACCGGGAAGCGCAGCGTGTCCTGATAATGGTTCGACTCGCTCGGTGTGCAATAGCCAAGTTCTGCCGAGAGCCACTCCATGAACTGCTCTTTGACAGCGGGCTTGCCGAAGCGATTCAAAAGCTCCATAGCTTCTGTGACATCGCCTTGCTCCATGCGCTGCTTTCCTTCCGCAAGCAAGATGGCATCGGCATCCGCCAGAAACGTCAGGACGGAGGCATTGCCCCGGCCAAGCCCAGGCTGCCAGTCGATCCAGCCCATTTCTGCCAGCTTGCGGACGATCAGCTTCGCGTTTCGGGGGGTACAGTGCCAAAGTCCGCTCAATTTTTCAATCGTGACGGGGAACGGTTTGGCCGTTTCTTCCTGCTGAAAGAACAGGCGCAGCTCCAAAAAGTAGAGAACGGTAACCATGAAGGCCCCCCTTTGTTTTTGGGAAAAGGTGACAGAGTTTGCTTACACCTTACCCTTTTTCGCTTTTCTCAGATCAATATACTGAAGATAACACGACAGACGAAAAACAGGAATGGGGAGAGCAAACAAGATGAGCAAAAGGTTTCCGTTACCGCGCTTTCATCCCGTGGCATGGGGCGTCATCATCGGCACCTTTTTATCGCGGACGGGTTTTTTCATGACGCTGCCTTTTCTCGGGATTTACTTGGGCAAAGGAAAGGGAATCGACCCGGCCGTAGTTGGCGCGATTTTGGCGATGAGCCTTTTGGTGGGCACGGTCAGCAGCTTCGCTGGGGGAGCGTTGTCAGATCGGTTGGGGCGCTATCCGGTCATGATCGCCTCTATGGGGCTTTGGAGCTTTGTCCTGGTCGGCTTCACGCTGGCGAGCGAGACGTGGATGTTCTTCCTTTTGAGTGCGCTGAACGGTTTGTGCCGCAATGTATTTGAACCGACGGCGCGTGCCCTGCTCGCTGATTTTACCCCGGACAGCCAGCGCAGGGGTGCTTTCAACGCCAGGTATTTTGCCATCAACCTGGGGGGAGCGATCGGGCCGCTGATTGGGTTGAAGCTCGGCGCAGGCAGTTCGTCCTCCATGCTGCCGTTTCTGATCAGTGCGGTGATTATGGCGCTGTATGCGGTCATCCTGGTCGTGTTCATGATCTTGTTCAAGCAACAACTGCGGGAGCATTCCGATTCGATTCCGATGGGGCAGATGGCGCGGATCGTGTTCACAGACAAAGTGTTTTTGTATCTGTTGCTCGGCAATTTGTTTGTGGCTGGAGCCTATACGCACCTGGATACGACGCTTGCCCAGTACATCGGTCACGACCGGGTCGAGGCTTACTCCTTCCTGTTCGTGATGAACACGTTGTCTGTCCTCGTCTTTCAATATCCGCTTGCCAGGCTGATGAAACGCTATTCTGCCATGACGGCCCTGAAAGTCGGCTGCCTCCTTTTCGGACTCGGCTTGTTCGGGTTCGGACTCTTCACCAATTTGTTCTGGCTGTCAGTGTCGATGGTGGTCTTTACCATCGGGGAAATTTTATGCTTTGTCATCGGTGATGTACTGATCGGAGAAATCGCTCCCGAGCATATGCGAGGCGCCTATTACGGCGCGAGCGGCTTCGCTTTTCTGGGGCAGAGCGCCACTGCGTGGATCGGCGGTTTGCTGCTTCAGCAATTGGGCTTTGACCAAGGGCCAGTTATTTTCGCGATCTTGATGCTGCTGACCTTTTTGGCCTTGCCGTTTTTCCAGCGCGGTCAAAGACTGTGGGAACAGCGTCAGCAGAAGACGCAAGATTGTGAACAACCTATACAAATCACGATTTGAAAAGAGGGATTAGAATGAATCAGATTCAGCAATTTCAAGCGCTTCATCATGCAGACGAGATGTTGTTTTTGGGAAATGCCTGGGATGTCCTTTCGGCACGCACGTTGGAGCAGAGCGGCTTTCGGGCCATCGGGACGACGAGTTGGGGCGTTGCGGCTTCTCTCGGATACAAAGATGGGGAAAACATTGACTTTGCCTTGCATTTGTCCATCATCAAGCTGATCGTGGATCACGTGAACATTCCGGTTTCCGCCGACATTGAGGCGGGCTATGCAGAGACTCACGGGCAAATTGTCGAGAACGTGCTGCGAACGGCTGACCTGGGGGTTGCCGGGATCAACATCGAGGACTCTTTCAAACGAGGGCCGGGGTTAAAAGAGATCGCCGATCAGGCGAAACTTTTGCAGACGATGAGGGCTGCTCTCGACAACCGTGGCTTCGCTGCTTTTTACATCAATACGCGGATCGACACGTATTTCCGGCGAGAGGACCCGTTCGCGGAAACGATTGAGCGCGGACTGGCTTACGTCGAGAGCGGGGCGAGCGGCATTTTCGTTCCGGGGATCGTCGAGGAGGAGCAAATCAGAGCGATTGCCCAAGCGGTGCGTGCGCCGCTGAATGTCCTGTCGCGCCCCACCCTGACGAATGCCGAGCGCTTGGCAGAGTGGGGAGTCAAGCGGCTGAGCATCGGGAATGACTTTTACGACCATGTTGCTGATTTTGCAAAAGCGAGTGCCTCCAAGCTGGCGGCTGACCGTGACACGGCCCTGCTGTATGCAGCGAATCGCCAAGGATAAATCTCCACATATTGCCACCTGCCCCTGGTATTTGGTATCGTTTCCTGAGAACGAGAAAGATGCTAGGGAGGAGTGAACCGAAAGACGGATGGAGCTGAAAAAAGGCACGATTTTGCGGGGAGCCTACCGGATCAAAAAGACCGTCTCCACGAGCGAGCTGTCCCATGTGTATCTCGTTTACCACATGGAGGCCAAAAAGACGAGAATTGTGAAGGAGTTTTTCCCGAGAGCACTGGCGATGCGCGACTTGGATAACCGCAGCGTCATCTGCCGGAAGCCATCGTCAAAAGCGCGATTTCAGACGCTGCTGGAGAGCTTTTGGCAGGAAGCGGCGATTTTGCAGGAGCTGCGCCATGAGCATATCGCTCCTTATGTCGATCACTTTGCAGAAAATGGGACAGGCTATCTGGTCGTGGAGTATTGCAAAGGCAAGACGCTTGACCAGTTTGTGCAAGAGCAAGGGGAGCTGGATGTCGCTGCTTTCGTGCAGACAACCGTGCTCCCGCTCCTGGCAAGCTTGGACTACATCCACAAGCAAGGGATCATCCATCGGGATATCAAGCCGCAAAACATCGTGATGACCGATGAGGGAAAGCCGATGCTGATTGATTTCGGCTCGGCTATTCGCTTTGCAACCGACGCCCCCCGCCAGATCGTGACGACGGAAGGATACTCTCCGCTCGAATTTTATTCCAGCCAGTCCCGACAAGGTGTTTTTTCCGATGTGTACAGCTTGTCGGCTACTCTCTATTTTTGCCTGACCAGGCACCGTCCGGCCGATGTGGCGACGCGAGTGATCGAGGATCGGCTGCCGTCCGTTCGCGAGCTGAATCCGACTGTGCCGCGGCTGATCGCGAATGTCATTGCGTGGGGCATGGCAGTCGAGGCGAAAAAAAGATGCCCCTCACTTCGGGTGCTGGCAGCAGCCGTCCGTGCGGAGCATCTGTTGAGAGCGGGCAAGTCTCGCTTGCAGACCCCCTTTCTCGCAAGCAAAAGCAAATAGTCCGTTATGCCGTTTCCCAGTTCCCAGCTTGGTGGGGGCTGGGTTTGCTTTCTTTGTAGCGCAGTTCAATCTCGGTGACATGATCCTCAAACGTCACGTAAATTTTGTCGTTGTAGTGGAGCACCACTTTTTTATGGCGAGGCAAAATGTCCTTGCCTTTTTGCAGTGTGCACTGGCTGTGGCTGATCATGACCAAAGTCTGGTTTTTCCCTGGCTGGAAGTAAATTTTGTGTGCTTCCGGCAGGTGCTCGTTGACGTCGAGGCTTGAAAACAGCTCGTGGAGCGTGATGCGTTGCTTTTTGCCAAACGCGGCGAGCGGCCAAAACTTCACGGGAATGTCGTTGCCGCTGGCGGTGTGAAGAAAATACCCTTCCAAACGGCCGCTAAAATTCGGTTTCGGGCGCATGAACCAGTAGGCGCCTGCGCCAATTGCGGCAAGAGCGAGAACAATCAGTCCGATTGTGATGTAGCGATCCCAGACAGAATGAACCGTGATGACAAGCGAGCCAGTCACGCTTGCCCCTTCGGAATCGGTAGCCGTGATAGTGATCGCGGAAGTGCCGCTTTTGCTCGGCACGAGCTTCAACCCGGATTCGTGGATGCTTGCCCCAAAATGATCGGCGGGAGTAGGAGAGACGATCGCATAGGTGAGCTTGTCCTGATTGGCATCGGTGAAATAAGCAGCGAGGTCAATTGTCTGCTCGCCGTTTTCCTTTTCGATGGTCAGCTTGTTTTTGGCTACTGCCACGGGCGCGATGTTGGCGATTTCGAATGTTTTGCTTGCCGTCTCGCGGTAAAAGTCCGGGCCGCTCATGAAAATTTTCCACTGGTACTGCCCGGAGTGCGGGAACACATAGTCGGTTGTGAAGACCGTTCCCCCGTTTTTCAGCGGAATTTTTTCGGTTTGCTTTTTCGCGATGTCGGTGACGATCAATTCGGCCTGCATCAAACCGTAGACGTCCCGATCTTCCAGGCGCTGATTGCCCTCCAGCTGGGTCAAATAAGTCGTGAAGGTCGCCGGATTGCCTTTGGAGACAGGATCAGGTGCAACCTGTACATCGGCTTTCAGACTGTAGTTGCCCAGCAAATTGACTTTGACCAGGTCGCCCGGCCGTCCGCGGAATTTGACCAGATAGCTCCCCTTTGTCGGCTGCTCGATTTTCATCAGAGAGTATTTTTTCGATTGGATAAAATGCACATTTTTCGACTGGTAGTAGACTTGTGACTCCAGCAGCGGATGGTTCGACAACAGCACGATGTTCGCTTCCTGCATGCTGGCGTTCGGGATGTTTACCGTGACCTCTTGCAAGCTTCCCGTCGCCGTCATGGCTGCTACCGACACAAGCTGCGACTGGATGTGCTTCGCAAAAATTTGATTGAAAATCTCCGGCAAATCATCTGTGCTTTGCGTGACAAAAGAAGTCCCGCCTGTCGTCTCCGCGATTTTTTTCAGCTGCTCTTTTTGCACAGAGCCATCGCTGTTCAGCCCGATTGTGTAGATCGGGTAGCCCTCCGCTTTCGCTTTTGCCATAACCGACTCCACATCTTTGTTCGATGCCGCGACGCTTCTGCCATTGGCGTTTTGGCGCAGATCGGTTCCCCCATCCGAGAGCAGGATCAAAAACGGCTTTCGCGATTGATCCTTCGCTCTGGCAATCAGTTCTTCCCCTTTTCGCAAGCCAAGCCCCATATCGGAATATCCCGAATAACGCAACCCTTGAATCTTGCTTTTCAACTGCTCGCGCTGTCTGCTCTCCGCCATGCTGGTGAGCGGCTGCGTCTGGACGATTCGATCATTATAGGCGACAAAGCCGATCCGGGTACGACTAGCTTCGCTCATGTCGATAAACATGCCCATGACCTCGGCAGCTGTTTTCCCAGGGTCTGTCTGGTTCATCGAATTGCTCGTATCAATGACAAAAACCGCATCGATTCCTGCTTCACCCGTCCCGGTTGCCCCGCTTGGAAGGGGAGAGAAAAGGAGGAGGAAAGGCAGGAGGATACCGCTAACCACCCATTTGAACGCCAGGGAGAACGGAGGAGGATGTCCAGTTTTTTTGTACATGTTTTCACTCTTTTCCTTAAAAGTTTGCAAATTGTTCACATTTTGCTGCAACAGGACTATTTGCCCATAAATCAACTTCCGGCTAAACGGCGGACACCATTTTGCCGAGGTATATAAAGTGAAATAATAGCCTTTTTTGTAAAAATAAGGTTTATTCTGTCCTTTCTTGTCAGTATTTCGAGTTATGGGCGCATCCGGCGCTGTGCGGGCAGGGCGGCAGAAGTAGGGACAAAGTAAGGCGTGATGCTGGTTTTGTCGGGAAAAGTAGGCGGGAAGACTCCCTGGATTCAGCATAAAGTGCTCAACCAGAAAAAGGAAGATGAGTGGAATAAAATGGGTCTAAATACCAGAAACGGTAATGGTGCACATAGGAAAATTGTCATAATAGAGGGTTTGTTGACAAAATATGGCGAGCGAGTTTAATTTAGAGGCAAGATTTTTGGTTTTATTGGGATTTATGTAATCAACTGTAATTGATTGTGGAAGTAGGACTCATACACTCCTGAGTTAGGACCACGCATTTACGAGAGACAAAAGGAAGGGGTCATTTATGGACATTATTAACCAGACCAACAGAACCATGCTGTTCGAAGAGATCAACCCGGAGAAACTCGACCTCATCACGATTGTAGGCGACGTCAAGGGCATCGACAGTTTGAGCGACGACAAGATCAAGGAAATCAACGAGCATTTGCTTGTGAAAAGCTTCGATGAGTTTTTGGACAAGTTCTCCCCGACTGTCTATTCGTTCTACAACGCCGTAAACCAAAAGGTCATGTACACCTTGAAAAAGCCTGATGGCATTGCGGAAGATGCGATCTCCGAGATCAAGATCGACCAGAGCAATGACTTTTTGAAAATGCTGTTCACACTGATCGATACAAAGCGCAGCCAGGGAATCACGAACGTCGACTTTAAATTCGAGAATCTTCTGGACATGATCTCCCCGAAAAAAGTGATGGACGATATCCGTCAGGTGCGCAAAGAGATTCACTACTTGTACAGCCACTACGAAAAGCTGGACGATGGCGATCCGAAGAAGCTCGATCTCGGCGACAAGCTGAACATCATGTTTGAAGATGCGAGCAAAAACTACAACAACGTCATGGCCATGCTCCCGCTCGCGATTGAAGATATCAAGACCCGTCTGCTTCTCGGCGGGGCGCAAGAGGAGAACCAGTCGGAAGCGATTCAGATCGGGATGCTGACGATCGGGGAAAACGGTGAGCTGAAAATCATCGAAGCGCCGAAAAGCGACAGCCGCGAGCTGATGGTTCTCGACGAGGGCAACGGCAACGGATTGATGAACGTGTTCGAGGATGATTACGAGTCGATTACCGAAACGCCGTCCTCCTATGTCAAAGACTTGGTGGTGCGCACGTTCTGCCCGCTGCCTGCCGTTCATAGCGAGATCGACATTGAGACAGAGGTGCAAAACTACAACACGTACCTCGAATTTTATAAAAACGCGAAGGATGACTTCGTGAAAACAGTCAAGCCGCTGGTCGAGAAAATTCTCGGCGTGAAAATGTTCTTCGATCAGTACGTGACCAAGAACAAAGGCATGCAGCCTGCGATGCTCATCACCAACACCAAGCTGGACATGCTGGTGAAAAGCAGCAACATCCCGCGCCTGGAGACGTATCTCAACACCGTCAACGCGAAAAACGACTTCACCGATACGATCTGGTTCGGAATCGTGCCTTCCATCGACATGGAAGCTGGCGCCAAAGCGAAAGTCACACGCGAGCGCTTCCGCGGCAACGAAAAGGTCGTCAAACAGGACGGCAATACGATGGAGTCGCTGACGATGCTGCTGCAAGTAGTCAAAGACTTCAAGGTCCAAATTTTCTTCAGCTTCAGCACGGGCGAAGAGACGACCTTCAACAGCATGGCGACTGCCGGCATCGACAAGTACATCGACAAGTGCGGCGTGCTCGTGCGCAAGGAGTACAGCGAGTTTGCGATCCCGTGCGTTCCGAACTTTACGATTATTCCGAAGGACAAATCGGGAGTGGTCATCGACAGCCGCATGCTGCAAACCGAAGACGGCGTGAAGCTGTCGCAGGAAAAAGAAGACATCCTGAAGCTGTGGATCGAAGGCGTTTACGTCGGAGCGAGCTACGTAGCGGCAGGGATTGTGGCGGCGTATCAGTGTCCGGAGTATTTGCGCGAAGCATTCAAGGTGGTCAGCCGCGAGTATCCAGGCGTGCGCTTTGACATCGAAGCGGGCGAAAACGGTCTGCGTGCGATTACGACCATGGCCAAGGAAATCTCCGGCTTTACGAACAACATCAAAGATTCGATCAACCGCAAAAACTTTGGCTTTGTCTTCTCTTCGGAAAATGCGCAAATCCAGGGCAAGGATATCAAGCGAATCACGGTGTACAAGGCGCGCAGCCTGGCGATGGCCGAGGATGGCTTCGATTCCATCTACAAAACGCTGGTCAGCACCTACATCGAGCGGATTCTCCGCTTCCAGACGGGCGATTTCAAGCACGACAACATCGTCAAATTTTTCAGCAACAACCCGAGCAGCCAAAAGAGCAAATGGCTCGGCACACGCGGCTTTGTCAACTCCATCATTCAGGATGGCGACGACATGAGCTATATCATCGACGACAAGAGCAATCTGTGCCACATCGATCTGATCTTCAATGGCAATGTGAAAAATCTGGAAGTCACGATCACGAAAGGTACGACTCCTGTCAAAGCTTAGTACCTGATTTCAGTCGGGAGAGCTTTTTATGAAATGGATTCACACATTACGCAGGTGGCTAGAGGTGTGCTTTCCAAAGCGCACCCTTACACATAAGCCTCGAAGCCCATCCGGTCATTCGAGAGCACACATATACGCCAAGGAGGTTTTTTTCATGGGTTTTCGACTCAAAGTAGAAGGTTCCGAAACAATCGAGCTGGGAATGGACAACATCCAAACAGTCAAGTACGACACGGATACTCCAGATGATTCCAACGCTCGTTCCACTGACGTAGGGGCAACACTGCGTCTGACAGGCAAAATCATTACAGCAACGGACGGCGACAGCGCCGATGACACGATGAAGCTGGCTCTGTGGTCTTTGGTTCCAGCGGAAAAAGCAGACTGCTACCGCAAAGTGACACTGGAAGTGATCGCTGCTGACCAGGTCATTCGCAAAATCTACTTCCCGAACGCTTTCGTCGTCGATTACAACGAGACATTCGGCGATACAGAAGGTGTTGGTACATTCAGCATCTTCATCAAACAAAAGAAAGACAAAACCGAGTTCGCGAAAATCGAAGGCGGCTACGCTGTCTAGTCTTTTGCCGCGAAGGACTGGCCAAACGGTCGCGTCCAGCGGATCGACCGCAAGCGGTCACAGCTTCTTTTCTTTCAAAAGAGTAAACGAGCCGTACCTTGAAAGCCGTGTTCAAGGTACGGTTTTCCAAAAAGCCAGACAGAGGGTGCTGTGGTGAAAAATTATTACGAGATTTTGGGGCTTGCGAAGACGGCCTCCCAAAACGACATCAAGAAAGCGTACCGACAGTTGGCGAAGCAGCACCATCCCGATGTGAATGCGGGGAGCAAGGAGTCCGAACAGCTTTTCAAAGATATAACAGAGGCGTACCAGACTTTGCAGGACGAGTCTGCGCGGGAAGCCTACGACGCGCGTTACGAAGCGTTTGTCCAGGGAAGAGGACAAGCCCGTGAAAGAAACGGCGCTGAGCAAGCAAGGGCGCAGGGCCAGGCGAAAGCGAACCAGCAGCGAGCGAATCCGGGCGCTTCGATGGAAGATTTGCACAAGACGTTTGAGCAGTTTTTCGGCTTTCATCCGAAAACAGGAGAGGTCAACGAGAAGAGCATGAACCGCGGCAAAAAAAATCCGCTGGATACCACAGATACGTTCGAGCAGTTTTTTCGCATGAAGAAAAAATAAGACGCTGTCAGCCAAGACAGAGCAGCTAACCAAACAGACGGCATACCTAAAAAGGAAAAATCGGGCGACATCCTGACAGCAGGCGAAGAGACCGAAACGATGACAAGGCGGATGGCCGCTCTTTTATGGACATAGAAGCACCGAACCTGCTCCTTTCTTTGGATGGATGTCAGCAAAAAACCATTCTCCCAAAGCTTGGGGCACTTTTTCGTAAGGGGGGTACTCAAGATGGCAAAGAAAAGCAAGGCTTATCAAAAATCTGTCAGGGTAAAGCTGATCGAGCTGTTGATTGCAATTCTTTTGTTTGGCGAACTCATTTATGTTTTTGGCTACACAGACAGCAACGCTCTGAAGATTTTTACGGGAATTGCCTTTGGGCTTTTTTTATTCGGCATGTTTATTGTCACGGTCGGAAGCCCGGACGAGAAGGAGGACAGGAAGGAAACAGGCATTTCCAAGCTCGTGCTGCTGGACGAGGACGGCGAGAGCGTGAAGGAGTGGTTTATCCAGGGAGCGACCTCGCTTTTGATCGGCAAAAACACGAACCAGAACGAAGTCGACATCGACTTGTCTGACGCCGAGTACGCTGCTCTGATCAGCAAACAGCATGCAGTGCTCAACCATGCTTCGGGCAACTGGTTTATCGAGGATGTTCACTCCCGCAACGGCACTGGAATCAAACAGCCGAACAGCCGCGACAAGAACAAGCTGGAAATCGAGCAGCCGCACAAAGTGAAGGCGGGCGACATCATTTACATAGCCAATACACGCTTGCTGCTGAAGTAGACGAGCAGGTGGAGAGACACGAAACGGGGGAAGACTTGAATGAGTTTGACGAGATGCGCAAATGGACACATGTTTAGCACGAGAAAACACGGCAGCACTTGCCCGTATTGCAGCCTGGTGGTAGAGCCTGCGGCAAAGGCGGAGAACCGAATGCCTGCCAGGGGCGGCGACGAAGATGACAAGACCATGCCTTACTTGGGGGAGACAGAAGGCATCGAGCCTGTCACAGGCTGGCTGGTCTGCATCGATGGGCCACAGCAGGGACAAGACTATCGCATCATGGCAGAAAAAAACTTCATCGGACGCTCCGAGGATATGCATATCCGCATCATCGGGGATAACAAAATTTCTCGCAGAAACCATGCCGTCATCGTCTACGATCCGAAAAAGCGCAATTTCTACCTGCTCCCCGGCGATGCCTCCGGTCTGGCTTACCACAATAACGAAGCGGTGTACACGCCAGTCGAGCTGACTGCCTATGACGTCATCCAGCTTGGCGGCAGTACGTTTATTTTCATCCCGCTGTGCGGGGTTCACTTTGAATGGGACAACGCAAGCAAAGGCAAGGAATGATGAGCATGTTTGCACAGGAGATCATTCCTTATCTGGTTGTGTTTGCCGTCATAGCCGTCATCATTTGGTTGTTTCGCGTTCGTGCCGCTTGGATCAGAGAGGAAAAGCATCCGGTCATTCAGATTGGCAATGGACAGACGATTGGCAGAAGAGCAGAGCAGGATGACTATTTTGCCACGACAACGACCTCGCACGGAACGATTGCTGTGCTGGCAGACGGCATCAGCGGCCTTGCCAACGGCAGACTGGCATCGACTTTGGCCGTCCAGACGTTTATTCGCGAGTTCGCCAAGCTGGACCATCCGCGCCACCTCTCTCTTTTCTTTTCCCGAGCCGCTACGCTTGCCAACGGGGAGATTTTGCAGGCGCTAAAAGGCAGCCGGGGAGGCACTACGCTGGTTGCGGCAGTCATTCACGACGGCATGCTGCATTGGGGCGCGGTCGGGGATAGTGTCCTGACTGTTTTTCGCGGGGGAGAATTTATTCCGATCAATCAAAAGGACATTTACGAATCGGTGTTGGAAGAGCGTTTTCTCGCGGGGGAAATCAGCAAAGACGAAGCGATCAGCCATCCAAAGAAAAAGCAGCTGATCAATTACCTCGGCTACGAAGGCTTTCATAATATCGAGATTGGCCGCGAACCTTTTCCGCTGGAGAAGGGCGACAAGGTGATTCTGATCAGCGACGGCGTCTACGATACGTTGACAGAAGTGGAGCTGGAGAAAATCTTGTTTCAGAACATTTCCTCCCACGATGCTGCCGAGCAAATCATCGATGCCGTCGAGAGCAAGCAAAAAGCCAACCAGGACAACGCGACCATTCTGATTTTGGAAAAAGGTTGGTGAGGGCGAGGGCAGCAGCATCCGGAAGAGAAGGAGGAGCGGGTAGTTAAGGATGAGAAGGGACAACAGTGAATTTGTAACCGGATTTTTGTCCGAGTCAGGCACGCATGTGCGCAACAAGGATTACTTTGCCTACACCGAACTGGATGATATCGCTTGCTGGGTGATCGCCCGCGGCCTGGATGCGGATCAGGAAGTGCAGAGCGCCGAGCTTGCGGTCAAAAGCGTCCTGGGACACTTTATGCAAAAGCCGTCTCTCTCCCGCTATCGCATCAGCCGCTACTTGCAGGAAGCGCATCGCGTGCTCCGGCAGGAGAGCCATCGGGTGCGGCTGAAGGCCAGTCTGACGCTGATCGTCACCGACTATGCCCGCGTCGTTTACGGTGTGGCCGGGAACACGAGACTGTATATGTTTCGCAACGGACGGCTGCATTTGCGGAGCAAGGACCAGAGTCTGTCGCAACAGATGGCGGATGGAGAAGAAATCGCAGAGGACGTGCTTGACTGCCACGAGGAGCGCCACAATCTGTTGAATTACTTGGGAACGCCGGATGAATTTCGCCCGTACATTTCCAAAAAGCTGCCGCTGTACGACGGAGACGTCTTGCTTTTGACCACTCCGGGGGTGTGGGAGGGAGTCGGTCCAGCCGAGATGCAGGACGCGCTTGAGGAAGCAAAAGATCCCGAAGCGCTGATCGATACGGTGGAGGATGTCTTGTTGAGCAAACAGCAGCGTGTGGTGAACAACTATACGGCTGCGGCGATTTTTGCCAACAAGATTTTCAAGACCGATCCGCAGAAAAAGTGGCGAATCATCAAGCGGGTCGCGATTATCGTCCTGTTGCTTGCCTTGACAGGAGGCGGCGCCCTTTTGTTCAAGATGAAGGAAGCCGAGAGAATCGCCGATGCTGCGACAGGCATGTTCGAGCACGAGCAGAACGGGGATGCGTTTATCGAAGAAAGCGACTATCCGAAAGCGCTCAAGGAATACAGCGAAGCGCGCAATGCCGCCAACATCGTCAAGGACAAAATCCACGCGGCGCTTTTGAACAAAAAGCAGCGAATCACCCAGCTCATCGTGGACGGGGATACGGCGATGAAGGACGAGCAGTATCAGAAAGCGCTGGAAAAATACGACAAGGCGCTCAAGGAAATGAAAGGCCGGGACGATTTCAACGAGCCGGAGATTGCTGCCAAAAAGGAAAAGACCGAATCGTATTTGCTCGTGATGCAGTGGAAGAAGGAAGGCGACATGCTGTTCGAGGCGCAAGACTACGAAGGGGCTGCCGCCTTTTATCAAAAGGCGAGAAAGCTGGCGCTGGAATCGTCCTACCTCACGGGGGAAAAAGAGATTCGGGCGAAGCTGGACGAGGTGGAAGCGAAGAAAACGGGCATCAGCAAAGAGCAGAAAATGCTGTCCGCAGACAAGCTGGAGAAAAAAGGCGACGACAGCTACGCCGCTGGCGATTTTGCGGCGGCCATCGAATCGTACACGATGGCGCAGGAGATGTATCAGGAAATCGGCGTGCTGGAAAAAGTTTTGGCGATGGAGCGCAAAGTGACCAAGGTGGAGGAAAAGCTGAATCCGCCAGCCGCAGTGCCTGTTGCTGCTGCTGAGCAAAGCACGCCGCAGGTTGTGCCATGGGCTGCACAGCAGCAAGGGGGCAATGCGGGTCAAGTCAGCAACACGACTCCGGCAACAACCCCAGCTTCGGCGGCGCAGCAGCAAGCGGGCAATGCGGGTCAAGCCAGCCCACCGACTTCGGCAACAACTCCACCCCTGGCGGCGCAGCAGCAAGCAGGCAATGCAGGGCATGTCAGCCCACCGACTTCGGCAACAACTCCACCCCCGGCGGCGCAGCAGCAAGGGGGTAATGCGGGGCATGCGGCCACCCCGAGTCCGGTCGCAACTCCCGCCCCGGCGGTACAGCAGCAAGGGGGCAATTCTGGGCATGTCACCACCCCGAGTCCGGCAGCACTTCCACCCCCGGCGGTGCAGCAACAAGCACCCAAACCGGGCCAAGCCGCCAGTCCGGCTCCTTCCGCTCGGCCAGTCGAGGGCAAGTCCGCTGCCGAATCACCAGCCAATCCGGCGCAAAAGGAGGCTGTCACAGCACCATGATGAAAGAGATCGTACTGGACCGTTTGAACAAAATGGAAGATTTGGAACAGCGCCGGATGCTGAAGCAGATGATGAACAGCGTGTTTTTGCATCTGGTCGAATATCAGGAGGACATGCAAAAGAAGCTGGAGCAGCGTGTCTTCTCCGAATTTGAGGACAAGGAAGAGAAGCACGATATTTACGTCACGCTATGTCAGCGGGATGACTTCGATCCGATTCACGACTATTTGTACCCGATGATTCCGGGCGACGAACAAAAAACATGGTTCGATCGCAAGGAGTTGTTTGAGCAACTCGCCCGACAGGAAGAAGCGGTGCTCATGACGATTTTTCTGGAGTGCGAGTACAGCCGTCTCCAATCGCTTGCGCATGGCAAGCGGCATTTTCAGGGGCGTTTGACGACAGCGGAGCATTCGTACCCGATCGAAGTGCGCTTGCAGCCAAACCCGCTGTACGTAAACGAGCTGGAAAAGCTGTATAACATGTTTCAAAAAAACGGCATGCCGTGGAAAACCGTGAACCATCCGTACGCGAACAAGTTTTTCGACGTCATCCTCGTCTCCTGCGAGGGCGAGCTTGGCGAGGACGAGGAGATCGTGGAAGTGTCCGTCCACCTGGAAGAGTGGGAGCCTTACAAAAAGCTGGACGTCATCCCGCTCTGGAACATCGAACGGCTGGCCTTGAAAAATATCGGCTTCCCCGTGCCTGCTACCGATCGGGTGAACTTCGAGCACGTGCTGTCGCTGCGCAAGACAGGGAGCCAGCACGGGTATTTGGTAGACGGCGACGAAGCGCTGATCCGCTATATCAAGCGCACGCCCGAAGAATTGACCATCGTGTCTCCCCAGGAAAAGTCGGGAATTTGGCACGTCTGCAAAATTACCCAGCCTGTCGAGACGCCTACGTCCCGCCTGCACTATGAACTGGTGTCCAACCGCCGCAAGAGCAGCTTTGTCACCAGCTTCGCGCGCAAGCAAGGAATGCCGGTCCGGGCCAAGGGAGAGATCATTCGCATCGTCCACTCCTTCGAAGCAGCGGAGCAGCTGGAGCTTTTGCATGTGGAAATTCGCGAAAAAAGCAAAGGGACGGCCGCTACGTATGAGATGAATCCGTTTATCAGCGACAATGTCCGCGTGGAGCACGATAAAAAAATCATGCATCTCGGCTTTCGCAAGCGCGGAACCGACAGCTTTATTTTAGAGGATATGATGAGCTTTCTCGTGTCCGAGATTCAGATGTATTTCCCGGAATACAAGTGCGAAGGAGAATGGGCGTGAACTACATCTGGGATCTGGTCATCAAGGCCAGGCGCGCCGGAGTTGCCAAAAGAGACATTACGTTCCAAGCGGCGAAGGTGTACTCGCCTTACATGGAGCTGAGCCAGGAAGCGATCAACGCCAAAACCGTGGACAAGACGGTAGAAGTGAACCCGTTCTATCGCTTTGACGATATTTTCCGCGAGCTGTTTGATGTCAATTACACGGATGAGCCTGAACTGCGTCACGTCTTGTTTGACATCGTCATTCACCTGTTGGCCGATATCGATCTGGTGCAAGGAATGAACAAGCGAGAATACTACATCCGCTTTGTGTTGCGCGATCTCGAAGCGGGACTGTTCGGCAAAAGGACGGCGGATCACATTCGGTTGTTCACCCAGGAAGAACGTGAAATCATTGCGGGCAATTTGTTGCGACTGTATGAGACGGGAGAAGCAGTTTATTTGCTGCGGGACACGATGCGAAAAATTTTTCCCCGCTCGACCATCTACGCAAACTGCGAGGAGAAGGATGAACTGCTTCTGTATGTCGGGCAGGAGGAGACGGCAGCAGCGCGGGCAAGGCTGGAGCTGATCAAGGACATTTTCCTGCCTGTTCGCTTCCAGACAGAAGTGTATTGGCGCAACCACTTTGGCATTCTCGATGTGGAGGAAACCATGCAAATCGACAGCATGGCAATGTACTAGAAGGCACGTGATTTTGCTAGAAAGTCATGTGGGTGTGGGAGGAGCGTTCTCATGAGTAAAATGTCGTACAAGCTTCATATTCAAAAAGGCAGCATGGACGTCCCGCGAAACGAAACCACGTATACGCGAGATGAGCTGATGGAGATGACGACCTTTCAGCTGCGCAATATTTGTTACAAGGAAAAGCTGGTTGGCTCGGTTGTGAACAATCTCGATCGGGAAGGATTGCTGAACACGATCTTGCGGTTTCGCAGCGCGGAGGAGAGCTTGTTTATCGAATCGGATACAACAGGCGGCTTTGAACGGATCGAAGCGGCTTTGCATGCCTACTTGAATACGCCGCTGCCTGGGGCGGACTCCATCAAAATCCCGGCGAAGATGAGTTTGTATGCCGGGCTGGCTGTAGACAGGCTGGATGGCTATCGGGTGGAGTCGGCCCAAGGCTTGTCCGAGTCGAATGTCCTGCTCGTCAATGACTACATGGAGCTGTGCGGCATTTTTCAGCTGCGCAAAGAGGCAGACAAGCAGGGACGGTACATGCTGTTTTCCCACAAGGACGTCCCGTGGCGCAAAACCGTGAATCAGAGCTACAGCCTGCTCTTTTTTCGCAAGCAAGACTCGGATTATTTGTACAAAGCATACACCGAGGATAAGCCGCTCCCCCCTGTCAACTTGCACTATTACAAAGTGCCTGTAACGGATCTGGAAATCAGGGAGCTGGAAGAGACGGATGCTGTGCTGGCGATTGATTTCGGCACTTCTTCCACGACCGCTGGCGCTTTTTTGGACCACCAGTATGTCAGCGCCCCTTCCAGCAACGATTTGCTGAATGGCCGGATCAAGCTGAATGCGATCAATTACGTCGCGTTTCCAGACACGACCCAGAAAACAGAAGAGTGGATCGAGGTATTGCCGACCGTTGTCCAGGTAGCAGACTGCTCCGTCGCGCAAGACGTGCGCTACCACATCGGCTACGAAGCGCTGCGCCAGATGAAAAAGAACGGATACAGCTCGCATGCGACCGTATTTTTCGGATTGAAGCGCTGGGTGAACAGCTATCACAAGCTGGAAGAAGTGATGGACAGCCAAGGGAATACGGCCATGGTCAAACGCAGCGACATTTTGCGGCAGTACCTGCTGCATGTCATCCAGACGGCGGAGCATCAGTTCAAGTGTCGGTTTCGGCACTTGCATATCACCAGTCCTGTGAAGCTGAAAACGCAGTTCATCGAGATGTTTACGGACATTTTGCCGGAATACCGCATCGAATCGCAGGATGCGCTGGATGAAGGGATGGCGGTGCTGTTCAACACGATCGCGGACCAGATTGACAAAGACAGCTTCCTCGACGGCGAGACGTACCAAGCGCTGGTCATTGACTGCGGCGGAGGAACGACCGACTTGTCATCGTGCCGCTTTCGCATCGAGGATGGCCACATCTCCTATCGCATCGACATTAGTACAACCTACGAAAACGGCGATACGAACTTTGGCGGCAACAACATCACATACCGGATCATGCAGTTCATGAAAATCGTGTTTGCCGACTACTACAGCAAAGGCCGCCACGTAACCGACATCGACCAACTGATCGACATCCCCGGCTCGGAAATATTCCGGCACGTCGATGAGTTTGGCGTCAATGCTGTCTACGAGCAATTCGAACGGCGCTATCGGGAGGCAGAGGCGCTTTTGCCCACCTGCTACAAAGCTTACGAGAACAAAAGCCGCGACGACTATCAGCGCGTCCGCAACAACTTTCACTTTTTATGGGACCTGGCAGACCATATGAAAAAGGAGTTTTTCCGTCAGACGGGCATTTTGCGCAACCGGTTTACAGCCGAAGGAGAGCAGCGTCAGGAGCAGGATTTGAAGCTGACAGCAGTCGAGCGCTGGGTGCTGTCGATACGCGAGGATGGTCGCTTCCGGGATGTGTACGACTTGCCTGACGTCGTCTTCAACAGCAAAGAGATCAACCATTTGATCAAGGCGGACATTTACGAGATTTTGCGGGTGTTCCTCGACGATTTTTATCAGGAAGGAAAGCTCGCGGACTTTTCCATCATCAAGCTGACCGGACAGTCGTGCCGGATTGACGTGTTTCGCGAAGCGTTGAAGGAGTTCGTGCCGGGACGCAGCATCGAATTTCGCCAAAGGTCCGAGGACGCAGGAAAAGTACCCGACCTGAAGCTGTCCTGCCTGCGCGGCGCACTTCGTTATCAGAGCGCGAAAAAAGCGGGATTCATCGAAGCGCAAATCACCAATCACGCGCCTGTCGTTCCTTACTCGGTGACGGCGTTCACGCACAACAGACAGGAGCGGATACTGATTCGCAGTCAGGAAAAGCTGAGCCAGGTGCATGGGGCCATCTCCCGTCCGTACGGAGTGAGCGAGGTGGAGTTTTTCCTCAAGGAAAGCGACGGACTTTTGCGCAAGCGCTATTTGTACACGGACGACAGAAGCGCGTACAAGCCTGTGCTCTACGAAGAAATCCAGGCCAAGTACGCAAGCCACATTCCCCAGGAAGAAACCGACTCGATTCAAAACGGAGAGGTCAAGTTTTTCGTGTTTTCAGGCGGCAGCGAATGGGGATTCCACGTGGTGCCAGTCGCTCGGCAAAACGAGCAGCTGCTTCTGGGGAAAAAAGTGTTCTTCGCCTTTGAAAGCGATTTGTCCGAGCTGGACTTTTTCGACGGCATGAAATAGCGAGTCAACCTAATCCATATGAACAAGAAGGGGGGAACAACCTTGTTTTCCCATCTCTCTCCCCAATTTCACAAGGGGCGGATTCTCAAGCGGGAAATGCTCGAAAGCTTGCGGGACTATCCGAGACATCTCGCCGAGCTGCATTTTCTCGCCTACACGGACGGAATTATTTCCGGCATGGACGTTGCGGTCGAGGACGGACAGCTCGTCGTCGGCCGCGGCATCATCAAGCATCAAGGCCGGATTTATTTGCTGGATCGCGAGGAACGGCTCCCGTACGAAGCGACAGGCAAGGAGACGATGCTGAAAATACGTTTCGACGAGCAGACGACGTTGACCGACTTTTTGGCGTACGAGACGCACTATGTGCTCGATACGAACATGGACATCGGGACGGATGAGCGCGAGCTGGGCCGTTTCAAGCTCAAGGAAGGCGCGAAGCTGCGCTCGGATTACCCGTATTTTCTCGATTTGACAACAGAGTACAACACGTGGAATTTCACGAATGTGGAATATGCAGGCCAGCAATACCCGACACTCGCTCCGGCGATCTTGCGTTATTTTTCGCACGAGCTGTTGAAGACCAAAACGACAAACGCCTTCGACCTCGCTTTTGCCACGCAAGGAATCAACGCCGAGCGAGTGGAGCGCGACCTGATTCTTCATTATATAGGCACCCGGTTGGGCTTCGGCTATCGCGCCAGCTCCAACCCGCAGATCGTCAGCTATTTGGGGCGTATTTTGGAAGAGGCGAAGAGCGGCGACAAGACCAGACAAGAGTGGCGGGCGTCCGGGCGGCAGCGGGTGATTGTGGATTAGCGGAAGCGGGATGGCAACAATCAGGCAGTAGCCAGACGGGAGGGATTCGATGAGCAGCCAGTTTTTCACCTACAAGAACATCCAAGTGATGCCGTATGAACTGACTCATTTGCAAACGTTGAAAGTCGTGAAAAAAATGAACGAGCACGCGCGGCTTTGGTTTACCGGAATCATTTCCGAGGAGCAGAAGGATAGCTATGTGAATCAAACCAATTCGCAAACACCTGTCAAAATCGTTTTGACGGACGGAAAGGGAAAGCCGACAGCCTGGTTTGAGGGGATTGTGCTGCGGGTCAATGTCAAAGCGAGTCGGGGCGTGTATTACTTGTCGGTAGAGGCGGTTTCGTACACGTATTTGCTCGATGTCAAAACGAAGAAGCGCTCCTTCCAAAACCCGGCGATGACGTATGCCAATCTGGTGAAGACGGTACTGTCAGCGTATGGTAAAGCCGATTTTATCGACTCGGTTACCAAAGGCAAAACGCTTGGCACCTTTATCATGCAATACGAGGAGACAGACTGGCAGTTTCTGAAAAGAATGGCTTCGCGCTTCTATACCGGTCTTGTTCCCGCCACGACTTTTCCGCTGCCTAAATTTTTCTTTGGACTGCCAAGCGGCCAGGACAAGGGCAAATTGACGGCTGGCCACTACACCGTCCACAAGCGGGTGGGCGAGTTCCAAAGCGATTCGGAAAATAAGATTCCCGGAATCAACGAGCAAGACTATACGGTGTACGAGGTAGAGAGTGAGCAAGTTCTTGAGGTAGGCAACGAAGTCCAGTTCAAAAACAGGCCGCTTGTGGTCGGGGAAGCTGTCTCAGAAATCAAGGACGGCATTTTGACGCATACGTACAAGCTGTTTCCGCGCAAAGGCATGTACCGCAAGAAGCTGTACAATCATGCGATCATCGGGGCTTCCATCCAGGGACGCGTGCTCCAGATCCAAAATGACAATGTGCGGGCCAAGCTGGACATGGATGACCAGCAAGACCAGAGCACAGCTTACTGGTTTCCGTACTCGACGATTTACACATCCGAAAACCAGACGGGCTGGTACGTCATGCCGGAGGTCAACGATCAAATCCGGATTTATTTTCCCAGCAAGAAGGAAGAGGACGGGATAGCCATCAGCTCGGTTCTGAAGGATATTCCAGACGCCAAACCGGATGCCAAGAAAAAGTCAGGCGGCTCGGGAGGCGGAGCTGCTGCCGCAGGAGGAAGCGGCGGCGGAAACGATCGGATGAAAGATCCGGCGGTCAAGACGTTTCGTACGAAATACGGAAAAGAAATTGTGCTGGCTCCCGATAAAATCGTCATTTCCGCAGGGGAGATGTCGATTACGATCAGCGACAAGCACGGAATATCGATTGTGAGCAACCAAAACGTGAACATTACAGCCGGACAAGACATCAACATGTCTGGAAACACGATACACATCAATGCGCAAAAGATCGAGCTGACAGGCAAAGGGAACACGATTACGTTGGAAGACAAAATTGAAATGAAGGGCTCGGAAATCAAGATGAACTAGGAGGCTCGTTCAGCCATGAAAAAAGCGGAAGCGCTCCAGCATCTGTACGAGCAGGTCGCTTTGCCTGCGCTGGAAGAATGTGTTGCGGCTTTGGAATCTTTTTTTCTGGAAAACAGGGAGCGGCTCGTAGCGGATTTTGTGGAAGCGATGCGGCAGTTTGCCATCCAGATTAAAGAAAGGCAGGCACGAGGTGCTATGCCAGCTGTCGGATTTATTCACCTTTCGCTGTTGCGCACGTCCGTGTTGGACGGATCAAACCAATATTTGCTCGAAGCTTATACAGACAAATGGTATTGGGATGAGGCGGCTTGCTTTTCCCGCTATGACGCAGGCTGGGCTTTTCAAGAAATCTCCGGACTTCTGCGACTTTTGGAAGAGCGGCGCAAAAGGTACATGGGCGTGCTGGATGCACCGGATGTAGAACGGATGGTGCTCAAGGAGTTGGACTTTTTTGCCCAATTCGTGACAGCTCTTGCCCGTCTCTCCCTATCAGAAGTGGTCAAGCTGCCAGAGTACAAGCAATTGGAAAAAGCGCAGCGATTTCAAATCCGGGTGGGCGAGTTTAAAGATTTGAGCGAGCCGGTCTATGTGGAAGATATCCAGGCGAGAGAAGAAGAGGAAGCGAGAAAGCTGCTGGAGCAAACAAAAGGGGCGCAGTGTACGCACGAGACATTTGCCAACATGCAGTTGCGCGAGATCAAGGCGGACGGGCTGGATTTGCGATTCAACGACTTTAGCAGCAGTGATCTGGCTAACAGCGAGTTTCGTCAATGCGTGCTGATGGGTACGCACTGGATCGGCAGCAAGCTGACAAACGCTGACTTTCGCCATTCGTTGCTTTGCGATGCCGATTTTCGCCAAAGCGACCTTCGTGGGGCCAATTTCACTTACACAGACGGACAGACAAGCAATGACAAACGGTATAGGCAACCAGGCTTGCTTGGCATCCGGTTTGATCAGGCGAATCTGGAGGGGGCGGATTTTCGCCATTCTCGTCTATACAGGGCAAGCTTCTGCGGAGCAAATTTACGACAGGCGATCTTTTTGGAACGGGATCAGGATCGGTTTGCGTTGACGGACGAACAACGGGAAGAGATTTGCTGGGCAACGGAATGAAGGAGGTGATCATGGTGCGGGATTACTATTTGCTCACGGAGGACAGGCGTATCTCGCGGAAGGTGCAGCCCACTGGCTTGCCACTGGAAGAGGGGATCGAGGCGCTTTTGCCCGTGACTGTTTTGGAAGTCCGGTCGGAGGGGAGCCTCACGTATCCGGATTGGTTGGACAGGCCGTTGTACATGCTGTCCGACCGGATGAAATCCATTACCGCCAAGTACAATCTGGGCATTCATTGGAAACGCGTCGATTTGATCGACCGACAACAAAACGATCGGAATGTGTATTGGATCATGCAGGTTCCCCCGGTGGATGCGCTATCCGCGGGCAGCGAGTTTCACCAGAATGGAGCGTTGAAAAGAATGGTGCTGGACTACGAAAAGGTAAAGCGACACCATTTCTTCTCGGTGCAAGGCATTTTGGAGCCGTACATCGTGGTGAGTCTGGATGCGGCGGAAAGTTTTCTGCGTAGAGGCTTGACTGGTTTCGTATTGCAAAAAGTGGAGATCGAGTCGGGGAGACAGACATGACAGAACATTGGGATGAAAAAATTTTGGATGTGTGGAATGAGCTGCAAATGAAGCGGCAGCTGGAGGAGATGAGTCGGCAGCGACCACAGTTGACCTGGGAAGAATGTCTGGCGGCTGCGGAGCTTGGAAGCATGGAGCATGACGGGCGCACGTTCGCGTTTGAGGAGAAAGTGATCTTCGACGGACAGGTAAGCATGATTTTGCCGCGCACGCTCCAGCTTATGCCGAGAGGACTGGTAGGCAAAAGCAGCACGGCACAGCAGCATGAGCAGCTGGCTTTTCAGGACGAAGCAGGCACGATTTTGCTTGGTCTCAACCATATGATCCATGCGCTTTCGGTGAATGAGAGCGAAATTTTTTTGCGTGAGATGACGGCACAGATCAAAAGCAAGACGCCAGGTTTGCAGATCGTAAAAAACGATGTGTGGGAGCAAGCTGGGCGGTTAATGGCGAGTTACGAATATGTCGTTCCGAAGCCAGACGGCAACTTTTATCAGATCATGTTCGCGACGTCGCTAAACGGGAGAGCTTTTTTTGGCAGCCTGGTGTTTTCGGCGAGTGAAGCGTGGGTGTGGCAGCCGCTTGCGACCGCATTGATCCGGACTCTCAAGATAAGCGAGGGCGTATAAGCTTTTGGTGAATGAGTGGGAAAGGAGAGAGGGATATGCTGGAAAACTTGCTCAGGGCGCTGAGTGCAGGAATATTTGGCGAAGAGTATTCGTATGTCGTACGCGGCGCGACAGCAAAATGCTCGCAAGGAACAGACCCCGGGGTGCTAAACTTGCCTACGTGCCACGGAGTGTACAGTCGCGGAAAGCCTGTCATGAACGTCGCAGATCACGCTTCGGGTGCGAATATTGGCTGCTTCGGATTTTGCAAGCTGACGGGAAGCCAGTGCGTGCCGCAGACGCCGGAAAAGTGGACGGACGGAAAAGAGGATGTGCTGGTGGATAACGAACCCGCTTTGCTGAGCAAATCGCGGCTAGTTTGCACTGCCTCAGGCATCATCACCATTGACAAGGACGGACAAGATTGACGCCAACCTGCGACCTGAAAAAGGGAGGGAAATGACATGCAGGCAACAGATGGCGTCATGACCTATCACGATTTGCAAGTCGTCTGGCCGTATGGACCGATCCGGCTGGACAGCCTGACATTTTTGCATCAGACGGGCACGCATGCGACTTTGCGTCTGACCGGAATCGTCCCGGAAGACAAAGAAGAGGAAATCATCCATCTGGCCAGCAACCACGACGGCATCGGGCTGTACGGGAAACAGGGCGCGGCGAAAAAGCCGATTTTCATGGGTTGCTTGCAGCATGTGGAGATCAAAGTCGTCCGGGATATTCATTACGTGACGATTCAAGCGATTTCCCATACATACGCGATGGACTTGAGTCCGAAAACACGCTCTTTTCAACAGGTAGACCGCCTGTACCGGGATGTCGTCGAGGAAGCTTTGTCCGTCTATCCGGGCGGAGATTTCATCGACCAAGCTTTTGACGAGAAAAAGCAGGGCAAGTTCATCATGCAGTACGAGGAGACAGACTGGACGTTTGTCAGGCGCATCGCTTCGCATGTGGGAGCCGTCCTCGTCCCGGATGTCAGTGACCACAAGGTGCGTTTCTGGATCGGAATGCCCGAGGGACGCAAGCAAATCAAGCTGGAAGCGGCTCCGTACGAGGTCAACCGGGCGATTGCGCCGTACATGAAAAAAGCGGCGAACGGCGCATCCTCGCTGTCCGAATACCAGTACACGACGTACACCTTCGCTCACGACGAATGGCTGCACATCGGCGATGAAGTGCAGCGTGACGGCCGGACGTTTGTCATCACGAAGGTTGTGGGAACGCTGGAGCAGGGACTGTTGAAGTGGACCTATGTGTGCGCTGTGCCTGAATCGGTCAAGCAAACGAAGCTGTACAACTCCGCGATTATCGGCGCAGCCATCGACGGCAAAATCATTCAGGTTGGCCGCAACCAGGTCAAAATTCATCTGAATATGGACCAAAAACAAGACGCAAGCAAAGCCCAATGGTTCCCGTACGCCGCAGAAGGCAACCAGATTTTATACCTCATGCCAGAGCTTGGTTCCAAGGTCAAGCTGTACTTCCCCGGCGCAGAAGAGGACGACGGCATGGTCATGAACTCCGTGCGCCACGCCCCGCAAGGCGAAGCCGTCCAGAAGCAAGCGGAAAAAATGCAGGACCCGGGGGT
>NZ_JARXWC010000018.1:0-110219 GCF_029892995.1 Brevibacillus sp. 1238
TTGCAAGATGTGATTGATTTGCTTATCCTAAAAATGAACAGGAAGCTTGATGGTCGAATTGTAATTGGGCAGACCAGCGCAGACGGGATAGGCGGAGTTGGAGGGTACCATGTTTTCTTTGAGGCGGATCAAAGAGGGCGTGGGGGTAGTAAAGATAAGGGAGGGGAGACGAGGAGGACTGAGGGGACGGGTGATGTTAATCTAACAGAACCGTCTCTACCTAAAGGTGGAAAACCTAAAGGAAACTATACCAAAGGTGACTCACACGGTATTAAGAAAGAGAGCGAAACAGCCAATCTAATGGCAGATCAAGGATATGACATTGAAATGCTAGATGAAGTAAACGGTGGTAATGGATACGGAATAAAAGAGTCGTCAAATCCAGATTTCGTTATTGAAGGTAAAGTATTTGATTGTTATGCACCAACAATAGAAACAAATGTTGATAACATTCTTAGAAACATAACCAAAAAGACTAAAACACAAGCAGAAAGAATAGTTCTTAATTTAGATCAATTCCCTTCTGAAAAAGTGACCGAAATTATTCAAGGGATTTTAAGAAAAGCAAATCCAAACGGTGATTTAAAGAACTTAAAAGAACTATTTATTGTGAAAGATGGGGAAATTACAAGGGTATTTGGGGGATAGAAATGAATGGACTATGAATTGTTTTTACGATCTAATGTAGGTAATAATTCATTAGGAGAGATGCTAGAAAGATTTACTACCGAGTTTGCGAACAAGAAGGCATCATTTAGTTGTAACGATGAGGAAATAGTTATCGGGTCTGAGCTATTTTCATTGGCTCTTGAAATTGAAGATGTCTCTGATATCGTTTTTGTTAGAAAGCATTATAACTTAGATGTTAATGTATGCATCAGAATTCAATTGTTTGGTAATACATTTTATCAAGGACTAGAGCTTTTGTTTAAAGTTATGGGAAAGCTTATAAGACATATTGATGGAAATCTATTATTTCTAGAAGATGGTTCAGCTCAGTTGCTTAGAATTGAGAATGGTCAGCTATTTGTCAATAACGCTTTAGACCAGTATCAAGCGAAGTATTTAACCACAAGTCTACTTAGTTTACTTGATCGTCCTTATATTGAAAAAGAATTGTCAAACTGAGATGTATATGTGAATAAATCCGTGGGGCCACCTAGTGCCGGATGAGCTCATCATTTAACCAATAACACATCTAACCTATGTAATGCCCGTATGAAGATTTCGCAATTTCATTTGTACGCACATCAAATGCTTTAATTTCATACCCTAAATAACGTACTAGCGTTACATTGAACAGGTTGATTATGGTCAGATACCACCATGATATAACATAATTATTGATACAAAAAAATGGTGCCTGAGCATATTGAACAACTGATGAAAGCAATTGATGAAGCAGGAATAGCAGATAGAATATTGTGGTACCCTTAAGGAGTGAGAAAATGGAAGAAAGAAATATTCTTAATATGTTTGATTTGCATAAAAAGTGGGTTGAGACAATTGGTAAAGAAGGTGAGATGTTAAAGTTAGATGAAGTGGACTTAAGAAGTTTTGATTTATCCGATACATTTCTTGAACAAGCATATTTAATAGAGTGTACTTTTGATGATCTCAAACTGGAAAATATCGATTTTTACACATCATTATTAGCCTCGTCAACATTTAAAAATGCATATTTAGATAAATGCGATTTTTATAAATCAGATCTTAGATATACAGATTTTTCTAACTGTGTCATTAAAAACAGTAGATTTAGTAAAGGTGATTGTTGGGAAGCAATATTTAGAAATGCATATTTAGTAGATTGTAATTTGATTAATGCATCGTTCTACTTAACGGATTTTAGTTGGGCAAGACTAGAAAATGTAGATATAAGTGTTTCGACATTTAAAGAAACATTGTTAAACGGAGTAACATTAAAAAATATTAAAGGTATAGAAGAAGCCTTTATTGAGAGTATAAATATTGGTACATCGGAGAAACCAATATTGTTGGAATCAGAAAAAGCAAGGGAATGGATGTTAGAAAAATGCGAATAAGCGAATGAGTATGTAGTGATCTGTAAATAATTCCAACAAATGCATATTACTTCGCGATGTAGCTTCTTTTTTCTGATATCACATGCTAAGGCCTTGTTTAAAATTTTGTGTAAACCCGGTTACAACTCCAATAACAAGATCGTACAATACAACCTACAAACAAATGCTAAGCAATGCAAACACTTGATAAACTTTCAAGAGCTCTTTCCACTTGAATTACGAGTAGGAATGAGCTTTTTGGCATGTAGAAAACGATGAATAATCAGATATTATACACTTCATGCCGAACTCAAGCTATACTTCCCTGGCGACGAAGACGACGGCATGGTCATGAACTCCGTGCGCAACACCCCGCAAGGCGACGAAACCGTCCAGAAGCAAGCGAAAAAAATGCAGGACCCAGGAGACCAATCGTTTGGCAACCCTCAAGGCAAAGAGTTTACGCTGGGCGGCTGTTCATTTGTCCGGCACAGAAGGATTGACGGTCAAAACGGCAGGAGATGCCTTGGAGCTAATCGAAGAAGCAAATGCGAGCAGTGAAAACATTCAGCTGGAAGCGAGTGCCCGGCATTCTTTTCCGCAACTGTTAAGTGCGTTTGAGCAAGATGTAGCGGCCAACGGGATTCTCGCTGTCATGACGAAGCGCACCTTGGATAACCAGATCGCCGAGGTGGAAGGGAAGTTTTCGGCTTTTGGGGATACGCTGGCTGGTTTGTGGGGCGCGGCGGTAGACGCGGGCGACCTGGTTGCAACGGGTGTTTTGGGAGGCGATGACGTCAAAAGCTTGTATAAGTTTGTTTGAAGGATGGAAAAATCCAACTACTGGAGAAATAGAAAGAGTACACTCTGTATTAGAGGGAAGAAATTATGGTAATTAGGAGGGTTTATGTTGATAGATAAACAGCCAGTCATTCAAGATTTTTTTCCTTTTTGAAGAGCGATTTACTTGATGTGCCAGAGTGTTTATCCAATGGAGAGCCGTGGCAAGATCATATGATGGGATATGAACTTCCAGAGCATTCTGAGGAGATTGAATTTAAAGAAGGCATAATGATCTTCATTAACACTTCTTCGTATAACGAAATCATTATGAAAAATATAGATTTCTATGATTGCTTGAAAGAAACATGTGTGGAATTTATTAGGGATAACCCGGAACAAAAAGACCAAGTGAATCTACATATTGACAAGATAAAGGTTGTTTTAAATTTGTAAAAACTCCATCCAGTGCTAAATAAACCAACAAAAAAGCCAAGAAAAATAGGCGGGGTTGACATATTACACATAATATCGAGCAAGAACTAATAAATCCGTTCATAAACCAAACCATAAACACAAAACCAAACAACCAACACAAACAAAAACAGGACACTCCCCCAATCCCACAGAAAGAATGCCCTGCTCCATTACATCTGTACTACCTCCATCCTACACAACCAAACTCAATGCCATAATCAAAATAATCGCCACTACCGACAAAATCGTCTCCATCACCGTCCACGACTTCAGCGTATCTTGCACCGACATGTTGAAATATTCCTTGATCAACCAGAAGCCGGAATCGTTCACATGAGACAGGATCAGCGAGCCGGAGCCTGTTGCCAGTACCAACAGTTCCGGGCTGGTTCCGGGAACTTGCAGGGCGATAGGCCCGACAATTCCTGCTGCCGTCATCATGGAGACGGTAGCGGACCCGGTAGCTACGCGGATCAAGGCAGCGATCAGCCAGCCCAACAGGATGGGCGAAATCGCGGAGGCTTTGGCCAATTCGGCGATGTAATCGCCGACGCCGCTGTTCAGCAGAACTTTGTTGAACGCGCCACCCGCACCGATGACCAACAGGATTGTCGCGGTAGGAGCGAGGCAGTCGTTTGTGAATTTGAGAATGTCGTCTTTGGTAAAGCCGCGATTGAAGCCGAGTGTCCAGAACGAAATGATGACGGCAATCAACAGGGACGTGATCGGGCTGCCGATAAAATCAGCCCATTGGCGCAAGGCGTCTTCCTTCGGCAATGTTACATCGGCGACAGTCGCGAGCAACATCAAAAACACAGGCAAAAGCACGGTAAAGACAGTGATTCCGAAGCCAGGCAATTCGCGCTCGTCCTTTGGCTCCGCCATTTGCGCTGCAAGCTCAGGCGAGATGCTCGTCTGGATGCGCTTGCCAATCCAGCTGCCGTAGAGCGGCCCGGCGATGATTGCAGCAGGCAGGGCTACGATGATGGACAGCAAAATCGTCTTGCCGACATCGGCCTGGAACAGATCGACCGCTGCCATGGCAGCAGGGTGCGGAGGCACGATGCCATGCACGATGGACAATCCGGCGATGAGCGGAATCCCGATTTTCAGCAAAGAGACGCCCGTTTGTCTGGCAATCGTAATGACGAGCGGAATCAACAGAACGAAGCCTACTTGAAAGAAGACCGGAATCCCTACGATAAAGGCGACGAACATCATGGCCCAGTGAACGTTTTTTTCACCGAACAGCCGGATCAAGGTGCGGGCGATTCGCTCTGCGCCGCCGGATTCCGCCATCATTTTTCCGAGCATGGTGCCAAGCGCGAGCACGATCGCAATAAAGCCGAGCGTTCCGCCCATCCCGTCTTTGATCGAGTCGACGACTTTGACGAGCGGCATCCCGGAAGCGATTCCGACAAACCCGGCCGCGAGCAACAGCGCGACAAACGGGTTGACTTTGAACCGCGTGATGAGAACGAGGAGGAAGAGAATCGAGATCAACGTAATGAGAAGTGGCATGATAGAACCCTCCGTTTGATGTGTCTAGTTGTTCAACTGTTTTTGGAACTTGGCGATTAGCTTGTACTCCTCCAGGAGGTTGTAGTAAACGCGCTCGTAAATGTAAAACAACTCCAGATACATGCTGGATCGCTCCAGGTCCGGCTCATGCCTGTGCGAAATGTGAATCATCTTTTTCACATCATGCAAATTGTCCAATGCTCCAAGCGCGTGCATCGCTAAAAGGGCGGCGCCAAAGCTGGAGCTTTCGTGACTCTCAGGAATCAGCACCTCGTAGCCGAACATATCGGACATGATTTGCCGCCATTCCTTGGAACGGGCGAAGCCGCCGGATGCGCGAATTTCCTTGGCGCCTCCAGCCAGATCGCGGAGCGCGATGCCAATGCTGTATACGCTGAACAAAATGCCTTCGAGGACGGCGCGGATGAAATGCTCCCGTTTGTGGTGCAGGCCGATGCCGAAAAAAGAACCTCTCGCCTGCGCATTCCAGTAGGGCGCGCGTTCGCCGGACAAGAAGGGGAGGAACAGCAACCCATCTGCGCCGGGGCGTACATGCTCAGCTGCCTGAATCATGACGTCGTAAGGATCGACGCCCAGCTGCTTCGCTTTTTCGACTTCCGGCCAGCTGAACTCGTCGCGGAACCAGCGGAGCATGATCCCGCCATTGTTGGACGGGCCGCCGATGACCCAATGATTCTCCGTCAGCAAGTAGCAGAACGTGCGGCCTTTCGGATCGGTGATCGGCTCGGGCACGACTGTCCGAACAGCTCCGCTCGTCCCGATCGTAATGGCTACCTGACCGTTGTCGATGGCACCGATGCCGAGATTGGCCAGCACGCCATCACTTGCTCCGACCACAAAAGGCGTGTCGGGATCAAGCCCGATCTCTTCCGCATAGCGTACCTTCATTCCCCGCAGGATATGGGTAGTCGGCACTGGCTCGCTCAGGTGTTGCTTCGTGATGCCGGCAACCTGCAGCGCGTCGTCGTCCCAGTCCAGTTTGCGCAAGTTGAACAGTCCCGTAGCCGAAGCGATGGAGTAATCAACCACGTACTGACCGAACAGTCGATAGATCACATATTCCTTGATGGAAATGTACTTCGCTGTCTTCTGGGAAATATCGGGCTGATTCTCTTTGAGCCACATGATTTTGGGAAGCGGCGACATGGGGTGGATCGGCGTTCCGGTCGCCAGGTAGATCGAATGGCCGACACCTTCCTCCTTGAGCCGCTCTGCCTGTGCCGCGCTGCGGTTATCCGCCCAGATGATGCTGTTCGTCAGGGGATTTCCGTGCGCATCTACGGCAATCAGGCTGTGCATCGCGGTGGAGAAGCCGATGCCGCCGATTTCGTTCTGCCCGATGTCCGCTTGTTCAATCGCCTGTTTCAATGCGGCAACGACAGCGGCGAAGATCGTTTCCGGGTCTTGCTCAGCCCACGATGCTTTCGGCACCAGCAGGGGATAGTCGATATTGCCAGTCCCGCGAACGGCTCCAGATGCTGTGAAGACAATCGCTTTCGTACTGGTTGTCCCGATATCAAGACCGATAAAGTAGCTTTGCTTCATGTGCTTTCACCCTTTTTTCGCGAAAAACGTCTCGATGTTTTCCTAAAAGTAAGATCGGACCGCTTGCCGCCTGTTCTTTTGGCTCCGAAGAGAATGGAAACAGTCACGATCATTTGTATACGCTTTCAACCGAGTGGCGTGTTGATAACGAGATTATAGCGAAATTTTTTTCATTTGTTAATATAAAAGAAAAAAATTATTTCATTTTTCATATTCACATCGATAGTATTACCAAAAATAGCCGTTTGATGGTTTGGGAGGGAAAAAGAAAAACGCCTGATCACAGGCGTTTGAGCGAGATAGCTTCTCGGATATGCTGAATGTTGGAGATCGTATCGTCCTGTCTGCGCAAGGAAACCGCCACGTACAGCAAATCGATCAGGCTGAGCTGGGCGAGGCGGGAAGACAAAGCTTCCGTGCGAAAAACGGTTTCCCGCGAAGTCGTGTACAAGCACATGTCGGCGAGACGGACGAGGGGAGACTTGCCGTAGCTCGTAATGCCAATCGTTTTGGCGCCGCGCTCCTTGGCTACGCGCAGGGCTGCCAAAATATCTTTGTTGGAGCCGGAGTGGGAGAAACCTACGGCTACCGCGCCTTCCGTCAGCAGCGAAGCGGACATGACCTGATAGTGGGCATCCGAGTGATGAATACAGGGAATGCCTGTCCGCATGAATTTGTGGTAGGCGTCCTGGGCGATCGCAGCCGAGCCGCCAGAGCCGTAAAATTCAATACGAGTCGCTTTTTCCAGGCAGGAGACGATTTTGAGCAGCTCATCCTTGTTGATGATTTGCAGGGTGTCCCGCAATGTTTCCAGATTCGCGGTGAAAATTTTTTCGGCAATCGCGCCGATGTCGTCGTCATCCAGATTGATCTCCTGGTAGATCGTTTGCTTTGGATTGGTCACTTCGCTGGCCAGCGCGATTTTAAACGCCTGGTACCCGCGAAAACCGAGCCGCCGACAAAGCCGAAAGACCGTCGCGTCCGCGCACTGGCACTGATCGGCCAGCTCGGTAATGGAGAAATGAACGATTTGATTGGCATGCTGCAAAATGTAATCGGCAATCTGCTGTTCTTTGCCGCTCAACTGTGTGTAAATGGCGCGCAGCTGCGCAAGCACACTGACAGGCGTGTGCGAAGTTGTATCTGGCATGAAATGCGACCTCCTGAATTGAATTGAATCGTACTGGAATGCCATCTATATTTCAGCAAAAGATACTGCCAAAAAGGCTCGTGCAGGGCAAATGCAATGATTTCCTACTTGCTAGTATAGGAGAAACAGACGGTCGTTTCCTAGTTTCGAAAAAATTTTCTTCATTTCTGATGAAATATGAAAATTTTTGTCTTATAATACAAACTAACAGAGTTCATCCCAAAAGGAGTGACGTACGCGAATGAAACTTGCGATTCTCGGTCTAGGTAAAATGGGGTACAATCTGACACTCAATTTGCTTTCTCATCAGCATGAGGTTGTCGCTTACGACGTAGATAAAAGCCGTGCGGAAGAACTGAGCCGCGAAGGAGCGATTCCGGCTGCTTCTGTCGAGGATGCGGTAGCGAATCTGGTTGCGCCGCGCGTCATCTGGCTGATGGTTCCGGCAGGGGAGATTGTCGACCAGCTGGTTGATCAGCTGTCTATGATTCTCGCTCCCGGCGATATCGTCATCGACGGTGGCAACTCGCATTACAAGCAATCTGTAGAGCGCTACGAACGGTTGAAAGCCAATGGCATTCATTTTCTCGATGCAGGCACAAGCGGCGGAATGGAAGGCGCTCGCCACGGGGCATGTATGATGATCGGCGGGGATCGGGAAGCGTTCGCCCACATCGAACCGATGATTCGCGACATTAACGTGGACAAGGGCTACTTGTACACGGGCGATGCGGGCAGCGGTCACTTTTTGAAAATGATTCACAACGGGATCGAGTACGGAATGATGCAAGCGATCGGGGAAGGCTTCGAGGTGCTGGAAAAAAGCCAGTACAACTACGATTTCGCCGAAGTGGCCCGCGTGTGGGCGAACGGCTCTGTCATCCGCGGCTGGCTGATGGACTTGACGGAGCGTGCCTTCCGCAAAGACGCCAAGCTCGATGACATTCGCGGCGTCATGCACTCTTCCGGCGAAGGAAAATGGACGCTGGAAACGGCGCTCGACCTGCAAGCAGCCACTCCTGTGATCGCGATGTCGCTGCTCATGCGCTATCGCTCGCTGGACGAGGATGCCTTCCACGGCAAAGTTGTCGCTGCGCTGCGCAACGAATTTGGCGGACATGCGGTGGAAAAGAAATAACAACACCAAAAAGGATGACGATGTCGTCAACGCCTTGACGAAGAAATAACGACGCAAGAACCTGTGCAAGCAGGTTCTTTTTTTGTGCCTATCGCTAAAAGGAAAGGTGAATCGTAATACTTCTGCCCTGTTCACGTCCAGCCAAATAGAAGAAGATGGAAATACAACAAAGCAAGCTTGGCTGGAAGGAGAGAGAACAGATGGCTATCGTATCATTGCAATCCACCAATCCGGATTTTTCGTTTCTGATCAAAAAAAATCCGGCGACCGGACTATCGCTGCGGTCGGTGCGCAAAGGAATCGCCTACGGGTGGTACTCGGATGCTTCCCGCTACCACGTTTATTTTAAAGATGCCGACAACGAAATATCCTATAAACAGTATGAACACGAGCATTTTGAATACTTGAACCTATCGCGTTACAACACGCCTTTGTTCCCGCTTCATGCGATTGGCGAATACTTTTCGGCTCCGTTGAAATCGCGCGATGAACGGGACGTTGCAGGCTACACGCATACTTTTTTCATCAACATGGTTCATATCGAGCTGGTGCGCTACATTGCCTTTTTTCAAAATCACGTCAAAGACTTTTCCTTCGAAATCGAGCACAGGGCCGACAAAAGCTACGCGTTGACCATTCGGACGCAAAAAAGCTTGCACGACCTGCTGCAAGTGACCAGCGTGCTCTGCCTGTTTTTGGCGACGTTCGGCAAAGAGCACCTCGATATTTCCGACAGCTTGCTCGACAAATACATCAAGAGCATCCAGGCGATGGACGCGCCTTTCTATATTCGCAGCCTGTTCTCGCGAAACTTTTTGCCCAAGCGGGAGCATTATCGCAAATACAAGGCTGCTCTCGAACAGACGGATCGTTACGAGATACATCTGGAGTATGGCAACACGGGCATGCAGCGCAGAAACTTTATTGCGGGACAGCTGCCCTTTTCGCGCCCGATTTTGGATGTCGGCTGCGGCGAAGGATTTTACGCCCTTGCTTTTGCCGGGAAGCTGGCGCATTGCTATTACGCGGTCGATATTGATGAAGAGCGGCTGGAACTGGTCAACCGGAAAGCCGTGGCGAAAGAGGTCGACAATATCGTCCTGTTTCCTTCCGTCGATTCGTTTTTGCTCGAATACAATGGCGAGCAGGTCGACATCATCTTGACCGAAGTGATCGAGCACATGAGCACGAAAGAGGCGAGAGCGCTGATTTTGCAGCTTTGCCGCGAGGTCGATTTTGCAAGCTTTATCATCACGACACCGAATGCGGATTTCAATCCGTACTACGAATTGTCCGGTTTTCGGCACGACGACCACAAATGGGAGATGGGCGAGCAAGCTTTCCAGACGTGGATGAACGAGATCATGCAAACGGCTGGTGTCGAGGGCGAGTTTGTCAAAATCGGCGATCAGGTCAACGGAATGCCGACGACACAAGGTGTCATTCTCAGAAAAAGGAGGGCGTAACCGATGCGTATATCGACGAACGTCCATACGATTTTCATGCTCGTCGGCCCGACCGAATGCGGGAAGACGACATTTGCCCAGCAAGTGCTGATCCCGCAGCTTGGAATCGCGGATGCGGGGAAACGGCTGCAAGCCAATGTGGCGTACATCTCTTCGGATCAATTGCGCCAGGAACTGCTCGGGTATGCGTACGACAAGTACGATCAGGTCATGCTGGAAGCGAGTGAACAAGCGTTTCGCCTCCTGTTCGAAAAGCTGCGGCTGGTCACGTCTTTCCCGATTAACGCGCCTTTCGTGGTCGTCGACACGACGGGCCTGGCCGAAGATTTTCGCGCGCGTGTCCGGGAGATCGCGAAGGAAAATCATTACAACGTGGAAGTCATCTTATTCGATTACCACAAGCGCGAGGATTATTACGCCTCCGAGCGGTCGAAAAAGCTGATTTCGAGCCACATCCTGCGGCTGAAAAAAGAAGTGCTGCGCGCCTTGTCCAAAGAAGGGTATGCCAAAATACACCGAATCCGGGCCAAAGATTTTGCTGCGGCAGAGTACGGGACAAATGGCGCGACTTCCTATGAGGTGCACATCGAAAACAAGGCAGACTATTTGGCTACGATTCTTGCCCCAGACAAAAAGTACATCATCGTTGGCGATGTGCATGAGTGTGTCCAAGAACTGAAAAGGCTGCTTGTCGCCTACGGATACGAGCTGGAGGACAATCGGCTTGTTCCGACAGACAAAGTCCGCGACACGCAGGTGATACTCGCTGGCGACTGGATTGATAAAGGCAAGCAAACTCGCGAGATCATCGAATTTTTGTACGACAATCAGGAGCATTTTCTGTTCGTGCTGGGCAATCACGAGCATTTTGTCTACCACTTTTTGCAAGGAAAAATCAAGGGCGCGGAGCCGACGTTGTTGGAGACGTACTTCGACTCTGTCGCCGTATTGCGCGCCGATCCGCGATTGCACGAAAAGTTCAACCAGTTGTACGCGATTTCGCAGCCGTTTTACCGCGTCCAGTCGCTTGCAGGTCCGTCCTATTACGTGACACATGCGCCATGCGCAAACAAATACATCGGCAAGCTCGACACAATTGCCGCTCGCAATCAGCGCAACATCCGGATTGACCGGACGGATGCGCTCGAACAACAACTGACCTTTTTGGCCGAAGAAGCGGTGAGCAACCATCCGTATCACTTGTTCGGACACGTAGCGGCGAAGCAGGCGTTTCGTTTGAAAAACAAAATTCATCTCGACACGGGATGCGTGCACGGAAATGCGCTGACCTCCGTCATGATCACACACAGACCGCAGTACAAAACAGAGCGCTCCACACATGCGGCGATTGCCGAAGCATTGCCGACCTTGTTCCAGACGAAGCGGGAGGTGTCACTTGCCGAGCTTGCCAGCGAAGAAGTTCGTCGACTCGAATACTGCCTGCAACATAAAATCAATTTCATTTCCGGGACGATGCCCCCGGCAGACAAGGACGAAGCGACAGGCGAGCTGGAGTCGCTGCAAGCGGGACTGCGCTATTTTGCCGAGCGCGGGGTAAAAGAAGTGGTGCTTCAGCCTAAATACATGGGCTCGCGCTGCAATGTGTATTTGCATCGGACGATGGAGCATTGCTTCGCGGTCAGCCGCAACGGCTACAAGATCAAGCAGGTGGATTTAACCCCGATTTATGAACAGCTGCTTGCCAAATTCGCAGCGTATATGGAAGAAAATCAGGTAGAGATGCTGCTGCTCGACGGCGAATTGCTGCCATGGAGGGCAATCGGCGAAGGGCTGATCGAAAAGCAGTTCAAACCGATCGGTGCCGCTCTGCAAAGCGAGCTGACTTACTTGCAGGAGCACGGTTTTGAACAGGCGCTCCACAAGCTGATCGGGGAATACGACGCCAGCGGATTTGCAAAAGAACAGTTTCATCTCCCGAAAAACGCGTTGGCAGCCCAGTACGGCCCGACGCTGTACCAAAACTACAAGCACGTCCGCGAAATCAAAGACAGCTTGGTTCCGCTCGATCAGCATCTGGCTGCCTATGCGACTTATGAAAAGCAGCTCGTCCTGTACGGAGAGTCTGGCGAGCTTGCCTTCAAGCCGTTTGCTGTGCTCAAGCTGATTGATGCCAACGGAGAAGAGCGGCTTCCCGATGGCCGAACTTCTGAGTGGTACCGCTTTGTCAGTGAAGATGAGTGCGCCGTGATTGATCTGGACGACGCAGACAGGGCGTATGAACAAGCCGCCCGTTTTTTCCAAACGACGACACTGGAGCAGCAAATGGAAGGGATCGTCATCAAGCCCGAACTGCCGAACGGCAAGACAGTTCCGGCGATGAAGGTGCGAAATCCCGAATATTTGTCGATCATTTACGGCTACGATTACCGTTTCCCGCACAAATATCGCAAGTTGGTGAAACAGAAGCACATCGGGCAAAAACTGCGCACCGCCCAAAAAGAGCACGAGCTGGGCCAAAGCATGCTGCGCGTCAAGCTGGCGGATATTTCACCAGAGAACAAAGCGTACCAGCAAACCGTGGCGACGATGCTGTTTGAAGTCGCGCAGGAAAAAGAGATCGACCCTCGTCTGTAGGGGTAGGGCGCATACGAAAAGAAGCAAGTCCGCCTTTGAGCAACGAAGGAGCGACCTCCATTTTGTGACAACGACATGGCATGCGGGCGAATCACAGGGAGAGTTGGTTTTGCCCGTTTCGCGGATTTGCCTGAGCGGATACAAAGCTTGAACGAGAAAGAGCCGGACACATGAAAAAGAAGCCTGTCACATGATCAGGCTTCTTTTTGTTAGTGGAAAATGGAAAAGAGGTTAGCTCGCGTGCTCGTTTTTCTTAGCAACAGGAGCGGCTTCCCATGCGTCCGCATTTTCCAGACCAGGGATGCTGTCTTTGTAGAACACAGGGTCTTTGCCTGCTTTTTTCTGCTCCTGATAATCGCGCAAGGCGGCAAAGGCGACTTTGGAGAGCATGAAAATCGCAATCAGGTTGACCACGACCATCAGCCCCATGAACAAGTCAGCCAAGTCCCAAACGAGTTGCACTTTGGCGACCGCTCCGAACAAAACCATTGCCAATACGCTGACACGATAGAGCATGAGCCACAATTTGCTCGTTTTCAAAAACTCGATGTTCGTTTCACCGTAGTAGTAGTTCCCGATCAACGTACTGAAAGCGAACAGGAAGACCATGACAGCGAGAGTAGCCGACGCCCAATCGCCGAGATGGATGGACAGAGCCGCTTGGGAAAGCTCGATGCCGCTCAGATCGGACTGCTTGTACGCGCCGGAAAGCAAGATGATGAAAGCCGTGCTTGTGCAAATGATCAGCGTGTCTGTCAGAACGCCGAACGCCTGAATCAGACCTTGCTTGACAGGGTGGCTCGTCGTAGCCGTAGCTGCGGCGTTCGGTGCGCTACCCATACCTGCTTCGTTGGAGAACAAACCGCGTTTGACCCCGTGCATGAGCGCAGCTCCCAGCGTACCGCCAGCAACCTGCTCCAGGCCAAAGGCACTTTTCACAATCAGGGCAATCATTTCCGGCATTTTCGTAATGTTCATCATGACGATAAACAGGGCAACGCCAATGTACAAAATCGCAAGCACGATGACGATATACTCGGACATTTTCGCGATGCGCTTCACTCCGCCGAAAATGATCGCAGCAAAGGCGATGGTCATGATCAGGCCGATCGTCAGCCGATCTGTTCCGAACGAGTTTTCAAAAGCGAGCGTAATCGTGTTGGACTGCACCGCGTTGAACACCAGACCGAAAGACAAGGTGATCAATACCGCAAACAGGGCACCCATCCACCGCTTGTTCAGTCCTTTTTCCATGTAGTAGGCAGGACCGCCGCGGAAACCGTCTTTGTCTTTGATTTTATACACTTGCGCCAGCGTGCTTTCCACGAAGGCAGAGGCAGAACCGATGATCGCAATGACCCACATCCAGAAAACCGCGCCAGGACCGCCGAGCGCTACGGCGATGGCAATTCCCGTAATGTTTCCGGTACCGACACGCGCGGCCATACTGATACAGAAAGCTTGGAAAGGAGAGATGCTGTCGGCAGACCCTTTTTTCCCTTCGCGAATCGCTTGGAGCATGTCTTTGATCATGCGGACTTGCAGGAAACGGCCTTTGAACGAGAAGAACAGACCGAGCACAACCAGCATGACGATCAGAACATAAGACCAGAAAAAATCGTTGATGGACGCTGTTACATCTAACAGAAATTGTTGCATGTTGTCACCTCGATTGGATAGATGGATTAAAAAATGCTGATATCCCACTCATGCACGATCTGCTTCAACAGGGATACACCTGCCACGCTGTTTCCGCATGAGTCGATGGCCGGGCCAAAAATGCCGATGCCGCAGCCGCCGGGAAAAGGGGATTGTGATCTCAGGTTGGGAGGAACGAGTGTCATAATTCCGCCAGACACGCCGCTTTTGGCCGGAAGTCCCACATAGGCAGCAAATTTGCCGGAAGCGTCGTACATGCCGCAAGTGAGCATCAACGCTTTTGCCAAGCGCACGACTTCTTTGGGCAAAACTTGCTCGCCGCGCAACGGGTGATAGCCGTCCAGCGCCAAAACCAGGCCGATCAGCGCGATCTGCTCCGTATTGACCTGAATGGAGCACTGTTTTAAATACACTTCCAGCGCTTCCTCGACTTCGCAATCCAGATACCCTGTGTCTTTCAGGTAATGCGCCAGCGCACGGTTTCGGTGTGAATGCATCCACTCCGAGACGAACACTTCCTCGTTAATGACAGGAGCCGAATCTGTAATATTTTGGAAAATTGCGTATAAATAGTGCAGTTTTTGTTCCGGCGTACTTCCTGGCAAAAGCGAGGAGACGGTAATGGCGCCCGCATTGATCATCGGGTTGAACGGCTTGCCTGGCTTGTGCATCTCCAGACGGATAATCGAGTTGAACGCATCTCCCGTCGGCTCCACGTCCACGCGATCGAGCACGTAAGTCATGCCGTGGTGACAGCAAGCTGCGATAAAGCTGACGACCTTGGAAATGCTCTGCATGGTGAAAGGAACTTCCCAGTCACCAGCCGTCACTTTGTTTCCGGAAGGGCCGACCATGCAAATGCCGAGCTGTGTCGGGTCTGCTCGCCGCAAAGCGGGAATGTAACTGGCGCATGCACCCTCTGAAGCTTGCTCGCGATGGTAGGCGACCCACCGTTGCAGATGTTCTGTCACCTGCTGTGCTTCCCATTTGTTTGTCGATGTTGCTGTTTGAAACAAACCCCGTTCCCCCCAAATCCTGTACTGTAAGCCTGTTTGTCAAGGAGCGAAAGCGCTTCCACGCCACGCAAAAATCGTATATTGAACACTTTAAAACCAACCTACAAAATCAAACAAAAACCAACAAAAGCTTTCACGCATTTATATAAATATTTTTTCTATACTTGTCGTTTACGTGTTTTATGGATAAGAATAGTAAGGGGAAAAAAGTGACAAACCCTACAGCAATCCAACAGGGAGGGGAAAGTGGCGCATGCATTCCCCATTAAAAAAGGATGGCTACATCCTGGCACTCATGCTGATCACGGTTCCGCTGGCAGGCGAACTGAAATTTTATCCGGTCAACGAGACGTTTCGGATCAGCTTCGGCGCGCCGACCTTTTTCTTCTTCTTGCTTTTGTTCCAGCGGCTTCCGGCGGTGTTGCCCGGGTTTTTGACCGGACTGTCTGTCGTCGGCTTTCGCTTGCTGCTTGACTCGTACACGCACAGCCCGTTTCATTTGGCTACTTCGATGCAAGAGCACTATTCGAGCTTTTTTTTCTACTTTTCGTATTCGCTGCTTTTTTATGTGATCCGAATGGAGCGGTTCCGCGAGCGGACATTGATCATCGGCGGAATCGGGATGGTCATTGAGGTCGTTGCCGATCTGGTCGAGCTGCTATCGCAGTATGTGCTGTTTCACATCGTCGTGACCTGGAGTTCGCTGCAAGAGATGTTCGTGATTGCGCTCTCGCACAGCTTCGTCGTGCTCAGCTTTCTGAATATGATCCGACTGTACGAGACGCAAGCGCGGGAGAAGCAAACCCGCGCGCAGCACGAGCATATGTTGATGCTCATTTCCAATCTGTACGAAGAGTCGATTCATCTGAAAAAGACGCTGCAAAATGCCGAGAACATCACGGTCAAGTCGTTCGAGCTGTACCAGCGCCTGCAAGCGCAAAAAGACGGGCTTGAACAAGCTTCCGTCGACTCGTTTGCGCGACAGGCGCTGATTATTGCAGGAGAAGTGCATGAAATCAAAAAAGACAACCAGCGAATTTTTGCCGGGCTGCAAAAACTGATTACCCACGAAAACCGGACGGATTTTATGGATATTCATCAGTTGGCAGACATCATCGTGCGCTCCCAGCGGAAGTACGCGAGCCTGCTCGGGAAAAACATCGAGTTTACTTGCCTGATTTCTGGAGAACACCCGCCCTATCACGTGTTTACCTTGATGTCGTTGATCAACAACATCGTCGCCAATGCCGTCGAGGCGATCCAGAATACGGGAAGCATTTTGATCCAGGTGAACCGGGACAAAGAGTTTGTCGAGATCAAAATTGCCGACGACGGTCCGGGTGTTCCGCCCAGGCGCAAAAAGCTCCTGTTCAAGCCTGGATTCACGACCAAATACGACGACAAAGGAGCACCTTCTACGGGAATCGGTCTTTCTTATGTAAAAGAGATGGTGGACGAGCTGCAAGGAGAGTTGGTTGTCGGAGACGGCGCAGCGGGAAAAGGAACGGAATTTGTCATCCGCTTGCCGATCAATCTTGTGAGGGAGAAAGAGGGAGACGATGCACTTTTACTTAATCGATGACGATGAAGCTGTGCGCCTGATGCTGACAGAAATTATCGAGGATGAGAACTTGGGGGAAGTGGTCGGCGAGGCCGAGGACGGAGCGCTCGTTGACGGTCATATGCTGACGATGAAACATGTCGACATCGTCCTGATTGATCTGCTCATGCCCGAGCGCGACGGGATTGAAACGATTCGCCAAATTCGGCCTGTCTTCAAGGGCAAGATCGTGATGATCTCGCAGATGGAGTCAAAAGATTTGATCGCCCAGGCTTACTCGCTCGGCAGCGAATACTACATTATTAAGCCAGTTAACCGGATCGAAGTGGTGACGATATTGCAAAAAGTCATCGAGAAAATCCGGCTGGAAAAATCGATTCAGGATATCCAAAAATCGCTGCATTCGGTCTTGCAACTGGATCAAGGGCTTGGCAGCCAGAACCGGGCGAGCAAAAGCGGCAAACAGTTGCGCGAGGCGGGGCAATTCCTTTTGTCCGAGCTGGGGATTGCCGGAGAGAACGGCAGCAACGATTTGCTTGACATTCTCGACTACTTGAACGAATGGGAGCAGAAGCATACGCTGAAAAGCGGCTTTCCAGCGCTCAAAGAAATTTTTGTCGCGGTTGCCCAAGCCAGACTGGGAACTGCCGCGGATGAAACACAAGTCATGAAAGTCGTCAAAGCGTCCGAGCAGCGGGTCAGAAGAGCGATCTATCAGTCCTTGAATCATTTGGCATCGCTAGGCTTGTCCGATCTGTCGAACTGGAAATTTGAAAATTACGCTTCCCAGTTTTTCGATTTTACGTTTGTGTGGAAAAAAATGGCCGAGCTGAAAAATAAAACGGCCACTGCTTCGGACATTCGCATCAACATGAAAAAATTTATTCAAGTTCTTTATGCCGAGGCGAAGCGAATCCAGGCAGAAGCATAGCAAGCGCAAAGACGCAAAGCGACGGCACAAGAAGCCGTACTTGGCGTGACATGTCATGCAAAAAGCCCTGACCACTCGATCAGGGCTTTTTGCTGTCGGACAACCGGACACGCGGACTCCCGTCTCGACTGACTCTTACGTCCCGTCCTTTTCCATCAGCTTTTTCAGCTTGCGGTAGACGGTATTCCTGCCAATTCCGAGAATGCGCGCCGTCTCGGAGATGTTGCCGCCCGTCTGCAAAAATACGTCGACCATGTCGCTCTTGCCAGATTGGGTTCGTTCTTTTTGAGCATCGCTTATTTGTCCCTCGGCGGGTTTGGCAGAAAAGCTGGACAAAATGTAGGCAGGGAAGCGCTCCCGCTCAATTTTGCCTCCCTCCGACAGAAAAGCCGCTTCGCGCAGGGCGGCCGCAAGCTGACGCACGTTTCCCGGCCAACTGTAGCTCTCGATCAGCTTTTTGGCACTGGTTCCAAGCGCAAGCGGCCCTGTGCCCAACTGGGCTTCGATGCCGTGCAGCAGCAACTGGGCGAGCTGTAGCCGATCTGCACGCTCCCGCAACGGCGGCAGTGTGACCTGAACGCCTTGCAGTCGGTAAAACAAGTCAGCGCGGAAGCTGCCTTCCTGCACTTTTTGCCACAAATCGGTGTGCGTAGCCGTAATGATCCGCACATCGACGTGAATCGGCTTCGTTCCGCCTACCCGATAGACGGTGAAATCTTGCAGCACGCGCAAAAGCGCCACTTGCATCTCGGACGGCATCTCGGCTATTTCGTCGAGGAACAGTGTCCCTTGGTGAGCTTGTTCGAATTTTCCCGGCTGTCCGGTCTGTTTGGCTCCGGTAAACGCTCCCGGCTCGTAGCCGAACAGCTCGCTTTCTAGCAAACTTTTCGGAATCGCCCCGCAGTTGATCGCGACAAAAGGCTTGTCCGCACGCTCGCTTGCCAGATGAATCGCCTGGCTGACGACGTCTTTGCCTGAGCCGCTTTCGCCAAACAGCATAACCGTATATTCCGTTTTGGCTGCCCGCTTGGCAAGCCGAATGGCCGCGAGAAAGGCATCGTCTGTGCCGTATAAGTCATCAAAAGAGGTGAGACCTGTCCGATTTGCCCGGAGCGGCCTCGCCTTCGGTTTGGAGGATGGAGGGCTTGCAGCGATCTGCGGTGGACGCGTATCAAGCAGAACGGAAGCCTGCCAGTGATGTTCTCCGCCCCCTTTTGTGAGCAAGGGGAGGGAACGGGGAGTGGAAATGTCTTTTTGCCTGCCTAGCAAAGACTCGATGTCTGCTACTAGCTCTGTCACATGCACCTGTCCCAGCCGCTGTCTGTTTCCGCGCAGCAGTTGGTGCGCTTCGCGGTTGCCGCCCGTGACGATTCCGTCCTGATTGACGGCCAGCAGCGCGTGGTGCTTGGCGTTTTTCTCCGGATAGAGCGAGATGACCATCTGCCGATCGGGACGATGGATGAGCAGCCAATCTTCCACTTTACGCGCCATCACATCGACCATGCCCAGTAAGGAAGGGTGGTACATCGCCGCATGTCCGCTAATATCGAGCACAGCTACCAGCTCGCCCTGCGGTCCGAAAATCGGGGAGGCGGCGCAATACAACATATGGTTGGAGTCAAGATAGTGGTCTTTTCCGACGACCGCCAGCGGTTTTTGTTCCACAATGACTGTCCCCGCCGAGTTGGTTCCGCGCACCTGCTCAGACCAGCAGGCGCCGTGATGGACCTGGATTTTTTCCGTGTCCTTGAGGAAGACAGGATCGCCTTTGCTCTCCAGGATGTAGCCCGACGTATCGCAGAGGGCGACGATCGAGTAGGAGCTTTTCAGCCAATAAGCCAATCGCTCCATGGTTGGGTCCATCGTTCTCATAAACTCTTCTTTTTGTTCCCTGTATTGCCGAAACTGGGTTTCTTCCAGTATGGCATCCTTTGCTGTCAACGCATTAACCCCATTGATCCGGCTTCGCTCCCACGACTTTTTCAGCAACGCATTGGTGGGTTCCAGCAAACGATTTCCCCCTCTAGCAGAGAAAATAAGACCTTCCTTTCTATATTACCACAATTTTCAAACTACAATCAGAGATGGAGCAATTGTATCGCAAAAATGGAGCAACTGTTCCAACGCAAGATTGCTAGATTCATAGAAAAGCCGCTGTTTGTAAGCGTTTTCTATTTGGCACAAAACATGCTTCTAGTAAAGGACGAATGCACATAAGCGAAAACGAGGAGGGGCTTACGTGGCGCAAACGGCAAAAATCACATTGGACCCGCGTGTCGAAGCTTTCTTGGCAGGCGGTCCGAAAAAGCTGTTCATTGGTGGGGAGTTTGTAGCGTCAGCATCGGGAAAAACGTTTGACACGATTGATCCGGCTACTGGTGAAGTGATTACGTCTGTTTATGAAGCCGATGCGATCGATGTCGATCTCGCGGTGCAAGCCGCAGAAAAAGCTTTTGCGACAGATTGGGCCAAGGTGACGCCTAGCGAACGCGGGCGGATGCTCTGGAAGCTGGCTGATTTGATGGAAGAGCATGCAGAGGCGCTCGCGCAGCTGGAGACGATCGACAACGGCAAGCCGATCACCCACGCCCGTTTCGCTGACGTAGCATTGGCGATTGATCACTTCCGCTACTATGCAGGCTGGTCGACGAAGCTGGCTGGCGAAGTGATCAACAATTCAGCCGGGCGCAACATGCTGACTTACACGCGCCGCGAGCCGATTGGCGTGGTCGGGCAGATCATTCCGTGGAACTTCCCGCTCTTGTTGGCTGCGTGGAAGCTGGGCGCGGCACTCGCTACAGGCAACGTCGTGATTTTGAAAAGCGCCGAGCAAACGCCACTGTCCGCGATCTATTTGGCGGAATTGATCCAGCAAGCGGGATTCCCCGATGGCGTCGTCAACATTATTACAGGCTACGGGCCGACAGCAGGAGCGGCGATTACGAACCATCCGCGCATTCGCAAAGTGGCTTTTACCGGATCGACGGAGGTCGGCAAGCTGATCATGCAGCAAGCGGCGGGCAATTTGAAGCGCGTGTCGCTGGAGCTGGGCGGCAAATCGCCGAACATTATTTTCCCGGACGCCGACTTTTCCAGAGCGATTCCTGGCGCGTTGATGGGCATTTTCTTCAATCAAGGCCAAGTGTGCTGCGCAGGCTCGCGCTTGTTTGTTCATAAAAAAGTGTACGACAACGTCCTGGCTGACATGACGAGCTATGCGGCCAAAATGAAGCAAGGCAACGGCCTGGACGAGTCGACAGAGATCGGGCCGCTCGTATCGAGCGAGCAATTTGAGCGGGTGACAGGCTACTTGCAAAAAGGGCATGAGGAAGGCGCGACTTCATTGACAGGCGGCGTACCGTTGGAAGGGCCGGGCTATTTCGTTCCGCCTACGATTTTTGCCGATGTCAATGAGCGCATGACGATTGCCCGGGAAGAAATTTTTGGCCCGGTTGTCGCAGCGATGCCTTTTGACGACGAGGAGCAAGTCGCAGATGTCATCCGGCGGGCGAATGATACGGAATACGGGCTGGCAGCAGGGGTGTGGACGACCGATCTGCGCAAAGCGCACAAAGTCGCGCACGCCTTGGAAGCAGGCACTGTCTGGGTCAACTGCTACAATGCGCTCGACGCTGCCGTGCCGTTTGGCGGCTACAAGCAATCCGGATACGGCCGGGAGATGGGTTCGTACGCCCTGGACTTGTATACGCAGGTGAAGGCGGTCTGGGTCAACCTCGATTAGGGCAAGGGCAAAAAACAGAGAAAACAAGGGGGAATCAAGCATGAGAGCGGCGCAAATTTTGGAGCAGCGTAAACCTTTGCGTATTGGAGAGGTGCCCGATCCGACACCAGGTTCGAAAGACGTGATCGTCCGGGTCGAAGCGTGTGGGGTTTGCCGAAGCGACTGGCACGCCTGGATGGGAGATTGGGACTGGATCGGACTCAGCCCGCAGCTGCCGATCATTCCGGGACATGAACTGGGAGGTGTCGTCGAGGCAGTCGGCAAAGAGGTGAAAAATTTCCGTCCGGGCGATCGCGTGACCACGCCTTTTCATGAAGGGTGCTCACATTGCGCCAATTGCCTCTCCGGCCATTCCAACCGTTGCGACAACCTGGCGATTTTCGGCTTTAGCTACGATGGCGCCTACGCCGAATACGTCCGCGTGCCAAACGGCGACTTCAATCTGATTCGCCTGCCAGACGAGGTAGACTCGCTGACAGCAGCCGCGATCGGTTGCCGTTACATGACGGGTTATCACGGTGTGATCCGTGGAAACGTTCAGCCGGGCAGCTGGCTGGCCGTGCACGGCGCGGGAGGAGTCGGACTGTCATCGGTTCAGGTGGCGAGCGCAGTCGGGGCGATGGTCATCGCTGTAGACGTCGATGACGCCAAGCTGGCCAAGGCAAAAGAAGAAGGCGCCGTTGCCGTCATCAATGCCAGAAAAGAAAATGTCGTGGAAGCGGTCAAGGAAATTACGAAGGGCGGGGCGCACGCCTCCATCGATGCGCTCGGCATTCGCGATACGATTCTCAATTCGGTTTTGAGTCTGAGAAAAGGCGGCAGGCACGTCCAGATCGGATTGACTACCAAGGAAGAGGGCGGCATGGTCGGATTGCCGATCGATGCGATCACCGCGATGGAACTGGAGATCGTCGGCAGCATCGGCAATCCGCATGCGGCTTACGAAGGATTGCTTACGCTGATCGCCCAAGGCAAGCTGAACCCGTCTTCGCTCGTGTCCAAGGAAGTCGCTCTCGATGACGTGTCGGGCATTTTGGAAGACATGACGAACTACAACACATTCGGCTTTAATGTGATTACGAAATTCAGATAGAACAGATGAACCAGTGCGTCTCTGAGTAGGACGAGAGACACACTGGTTCATTTTTTCTGGGGGCCAGTGTGCTTAAAAAATGTTTCATAAAAAGGAAAATTGGGGTAATTGTCGAAATATTTATCCGAATTGTTGTTCCCTCACTTTTATATCTGGAGGATGGAGATCATGAGTCAGCGGATAGCTCTGGATAGATATGCGAATCTTTCACAAGAAAGAGTCAAACTTGAACAGGAGTGGGAACGATTTGTTTCTGGAGTGAACGAAAGACCGGCCATTCGACCGCTGATGTACGAATCCTGGCAGCGCTGTCAGGAGCAAAATATCCATCCTCTGCGCACGAGAACGACGGTCAGCCTGTCCCGGGCGCAGATCGAGGCGTACTGGGAAGAAGATACGCTCCAGCATATTCTCAAGCCGCTTTTGCTGAAAATGAAAGACGCTTCGCTCGACTCGGGCCATTTGGTCACCTTCTGCAATGCCGCAGGAGACATCGTGCATTTGGACGGTGACTTGTCGCTGATGCTGAAAGCAGAAGACATGAATTTTGTCGTCGGCTCCTCCTGGGCGGAGCATCGGGCAGGGACGAACGCCATCGGAACTTCGCTCGTGACGGGGCGACCAGTACAGGTGTTTGCTGGCGAACATTTTTGCCAGGAGGTGCAAAAATGGACGTGCTCCGCCGCGCCTGTTCGCGATCCTGTCACACAGCAAATGATTGGCGTGTTCAATTTGACAGGCTTGTGGAGGGTCAACCACCCGCACTCTTTGTCAGCTGTTACCTCGGCAAAGCAAATCGTGGAAAAATATTTGCGCGGTCAACTGGAACAGGAACGTTTCCGCTTGACAGAGCGTTTCTCGCATCTCGTCTCTTCGGCTGTGACGAGTCCTTTTCTGGTACTCGATCGCGGCGGGAAGGTCATTAATGCGTCCAGTATCCTGTACGAGCAAGGGTGGGTTGATCGCCAGCAAAATTTGATCGGGGCGCCTCCTTCCGCTTTTGCCATTATCTCGAAAATGCAATGGGAGGCCGAACATGTGAGGGGAATATGGCGCTTTGAACTTATTCCGTATATATATGGCGGCAGGCCGATCGGCTCTGTCGTGTACGCAATTCCCCCGAACGACGAGTACGGCGTGCGGGAAGCGACGGCGGCGCAGCCTGTTTTTGCAGGGAGCGGAGGGGCAGATGGCTCCGCACGCGAGCCGTTGGCACCCGACTTTGCCGAAACGGCGAAACCGTTTATCCGCAGCGAGCGATTTTACCGTTCGCTGTTCGAAGACAACCCTTCGGCGATCATCTGTTACGACTTGCAAGGGAACATACTGGAGGCCAATCCGGCCGCCGAGAGATTGATCGGCTATACCGTAGAAGAACTGCAAGCGAGCAACATTATCCAACTAATCTTGCTGGATTGCGCCGAAAAAAAGCTCCATCCGTTCAGCCTGGAAGGAATGGGACGACCGCAGGAGTTTGAAATCGCTGTCAAACATAAAAATGGACACAGCATCGACGTCAGCATCAACAACTTCCCGATGTATGTAGACAACGAGATCAGCGGCTTCTACGCCATCGCCAAAGACATGACTCGCCACAAGCAGATCGAGGCGGATTTGCGTTCGACGAAGGAACAGCTTGATGTGTACCTGCGCAATACGGACGATTCGGTCGTTGTGCTCGACGTCGGCTTCCATATCGTTAAAGTCAACCGGGCGTTCGAGCAGATGTTTGGCTGGAGTGAACAGGAAGTCATCGGGGCCGAGCTGCCGACGATCCCTGACTTTTTGCAAGCGGATTTCCAGCTGCTGCAACAGGAAATTGTCCGAAATCGCCACGTGACATCGTATGAGGCGCTGCGTCAGCGAAAAGACGGGACGCTGCTCGATGTCAGCACCTTCATTTCGCCGCTGTCTGATTCAGAAGGGAACCTCATCGCCTTCGTGGCGATTCAACGGGACATAACCGAGCATAAGCGGATGGAAGCGGCCTTGATTGAAAACGAAAAGCAACTGCGAACGCTGATCAACGCCATGCCGGATTCCGTCTGCTTCAAAGACAGCGAAGGCCGCTGGATCGAGGCGAACGATTGCTGCTTGCGCGTGTTCCGCCTGGAGAACGTGCCGTATCAGGGAAAAACGGACGGGGAGCTGGCTCTGCTTTCCCCGGATTATCGCGAGGCATTGCTGCAATGCGCCGAATCGGACAAGCGGGCATGGGAAGAAGGCAAGCCCGTCCGGCTGGAAGAAGTCGTTTACCTGGACTACGGCGATGTGCGAATTTTTGATGTGAGTAAAATTCCGTTATTCGACCCGGAGGGCAAACGCACGGGCTTGGTCGTGATCAGCCGGGACATTACGGAGCTGAAAAAGACAGAAGAGCTGCTGCGCAAGTCGGAAAAGCTGTCTGTCGTCGGTCAATTGGCTGCGGGAGTCGCGCACGAAATCCGCAATCCGCTGACTTCCATTCGCGGTTTCATTCAATTTATTCAGGAAGGCCATTACAAGCAGGAGTATTTTCAAACGATCTTGTCAGAGCTGGATCGGATTCAATCGGTTGTCAACGAGTTTTTGGTGCTCGCCAAGCCGCAGGTCATCCATTTTACGCCGCGCAATCTGCCGCCTTTGCTGCATCAGGTGGTAGAGCTTTTGCAGACCGAAGCGATTTTAAACAATGTCCAGATTGTGCTGGAGATTGATCCGGTCGCCACGATGGTCAATTGCGAGGAAAATCAGTTAAAACAGGTCTTTATTAATATTTTAAAAAATGCGATCGAGGCCATGCCGTATGGCGGGCAGATCACTATTCAGCTCAAGCAGCAGGGAGAAGCTCTGTCGATTCGGATTTTGGATCAGGGAGAGGGAATAGCCGAGGAGCGAATACCGAAGCTTGGGGAACCTTTTTATACGACCAAGGAAAAGGGCACAGGTCTTGGCCTGATGATTAGCTACAAAATTATTCAAGCCCACCAAGGAACGATGAAAATTAATAGCCAGCGAAACAAGGGGACGACGGTGGAGATTCATTTGCCTGTGTGTGAACCTCTTGAATGAGCGTTTGTGTAAAGCCCGGGGGAGAAGAGATGCCTCTGGGTTTTTTGGTGCGGGCAGCGGCGTGAATAGAACCGTTTTTTCGACAAAAACCAGCAGAAAACATGCGAAAAAAGTAAAAAGACAGAATATTGACAAAGATGATACGGGATGTTAATTTTTGTTTAGGAAAACGTTTACCCGAAATGAGAGAAAGTGAGTGAGAAACCATTTCTGTCACGATAAAAGACATCGCCCAACTCGCCAACGTTTCTATCGCCACTGTCTCGCGTGTCCTGAACAACTCCAAGCCAGTCAGACCGGAGCTGCGGGAAAGAGTCCTGCGGATCGTCCAGGAGACGGGCTTTCAACCGAATGCGATAGCCAGAAGTCTCGTCAGCAAGGAAACCCGCATCATTGGAGTTATGATCCCCGACATCAACAACAACTTTTACTCCAACCTCACCTACGGCATCGACAGCGTGCTTAGCGAGGACGACTACAGCATGTTTTTGGCTATTTCCGACGAGATCGTGGACAAAGAGCTGAAGTATTTGCGGCTGTTCAAGGAAAAGCAGCTGGATGGCGTCATCATCGCGAGCGTGCATTTTTTGGAGAGCAACTTCCAGACGCTGCTCGACATGCAAGTGCCGACGGTCGTAACCGGCCATGATTTGCCCGGCTACCAAATTCCCACGGTCAACGTCAACAACGTACAGGCTGCGTACGATGCGACCGCTTACCTCATCTCGCAGGGCCATCAAAAAATTGCCTGTGTCTCCGGGCCTTTGTGGGACCCGCCGTGCGGACTGGATCGCATGGGAGGGTACCGCAAAGCGATGCGCGCACACGATTTGCCGATTCATGAAGGTTTTGTCGTCGAAGGGGATTTCACTGCCAAAAGCGGCTATGAAGCGATGCGCCGCATCTGCGAGGAGAAGGTGCGTCCCACGGCGGTGTTTGTAGCGACAGACCTGATGGCCGTCGGGGTGCTCAATTACTTGCACGATCACGGGATTCGCGTCCCGGAAGACATTTCGGTCATGGGCTTTGACAATCTGGAGCTGGCCTCCTTTACCAGACCGATGCTGACTACCGTTCACAACGACCCGTTTATGTACGGGAAGGCTGCCGCGGAGCAATTGCTCAAGCAAATCAGAAACGAGCCGGTGGAGAGGATGAGCATCGTTCCACACCACCTCGTCGTCCGGCAAAGTGTAAGCGTGATTTACGAGCGTACACCATGAATGGCCCATAGATGTGATCCAAACAGAGAGCTTGGCTCGAAAAAGGAGGGAAACGCATGAAGCTCGGCGTGTTTACTGTGTTGTTCAGCGACAAATCGTTCGAGGAAATGCTCGACCATGTGAAAGAGGCAGGATTGGAGGCAGTCGAAATCGGAACAGGTTGCTATCCAGGCAATGCGCACTGCCAGCTGGATGAGCTTTTGGAAAGTGCAGGGAAGCGCGAGGCGTATCGCAAAGCCGTAGAAGAACGCGGGCTGGTCATCAGCGCATTGAGCTGCCACGGCAACCCGCTGTCGCCAGACAAAGAATTTGCCCAGCAATCGCATGAGACGTTCGTCAAAACGGTGCAACTGGCCGAACAGCTCGAAGTCCCTGTCGTCAACTGCTTTTCCGGCACAGCAGGCGATCATGAGGGCGCGAAGTATCCGAACTGGCCTGTTGCCCCCTGGCCGAACGAATATCGGGATGTGCTGAACTGGCAGTGGAACGAAAAGCTGGTGCCGTACTGGAAGGAATGGGGCCAATACGCCCACGATCACCAGGTAAAGGTCGCGCTGGAGCTGCACGGAGGCTTTCTCGTCCACACGCCCGGGACGCTGCTGAAGCTGCGCGAACAGGTGGGAGAGGCGATTGGAGCCAATTTTGATCCGAGCCATATGTGGTGGCAAGGCATCGATCCGGTGGCGGCGATCAAAATATTGGGCAAAGAACAAGCGATTTACCATTTCCATGCCAAAGACACTTTTATCGATCAGGAAAAAGTGAACATGTACGGCCTGTTGGACATGAACTCCTATGCGAATCTGAATGAGCGGGCCTGGTACTTCCGCACAGTCGGCTACGGACACGACCAGAAGACGTGGGCAGACATGATGAGCGCCTTGCGCATGAGCGGATACGATTACGTCATCAGCATCGAGCACGAGGATGCCATCATGTCGATCGAGGAAGGCTTCCAGCGCGCCGTACAAAATTTGCAGCAGGTGATTTTGCGCGAGCCGCTCAAAAATATGTGGTGGGTGTAAAAGGAGGGAGCTTGTATGAGCACATGCAAGATCGGATTGATAGGAGCAGGCGGTATTGCCCTGGCGCATCTGGAAGCAGCCAAAGGCGAGCCGAGAGCTGAGATCGTTGCCATTGCAGATGTGTCGAAAGAAACAGCCGCAGAAAAGGCTGAGCAGTACGAAATCCCGCACGTCTTTTCCGATTACCGCCAGATGCTGTCCGAAGCGGCACTGGACGCTGTCATCGTCTGCGTGCCCAACTATTTGCACGCGCAAGCTGCGCTGGATGCATTGGCTGCGGGAAAGCACCTGCTGTGCGAAAAGCCGATGGCGATGAACAGCGGTCAGGCAGAAGCCATGATCGAAGCAGCGAAGCGAGCGGACAAAATTTTGATGGTCGCGCAAAACAACCGCTTCCGCAGCCAGGCCAAGCAGATCAAAAGCTGGCTGGATGAAGGGAAGTTCGGCAACGTGTACCACGCGAAAACAGGCTGGGTGCGCCGCAACGGAATCCCCGGCTGGGGAAGCTGGTTTACGCAAAAAGAATTGGCAGGCGGAGGTCCGCTGATTGACATCGGGGTACATATGCTCGATTTGACCTTGTGGCTGCTTGGTCATCCCAAGCCAGTGTCGGTACTCGGCCAGACGTACGCAGAGTTCGGCCCGAAAAAGCGCGGGCTGTCCGAGTGGGGCCGGATCGATGAGAACGGCGTGTTTGACGTGGAAGACATGGCGGTTGCGATGATTACGTTTGAAAACGGCTTTTCGCTCACGCTTGATGCAAGTTGGGCGTCTCACATCGAAAAAGAAAACGTTTTCCTGCAACTGTACGGGCAAGAAGGGGGCGTATCGCTTGGCTTGCTGGATGAGCAGCTCGCCCTTTACCACGAATGGGGCGGCGTCATGGCAACGACTGAGCTATCGCCCAAACCGTGTCAGGAACGGGTCGCGCTCTTGTCCAACTTCCTCGATGCCATCGAAGGGAAAGCCGAGGCGCTGTGCACGCCGGAGCAAGCTTTGTACATTACCCGTCTGATTGAAGCGATCTATCAGTCGGCTCGCACCGGGGAGGCTGTCCGCTTTTCGTAAACGGTTGAAGTGCCTGCGAAAGCAGGCTTCAGCATTCACCAAAAGAGCATAGGGGGTTAATGGCATGAAAGTTATGAAAAGGCTTACATCAATGGGACTTACCTTGACCGTGGCACTATCGCTGGCAGCATGCTCCTCCACTCCGCAGCAATCCGCACCCGCACAAGGACAACCTGCATCACCAGAAGCGCCGAAAACAGAGCCAGCTCCGCAGCCAGCCGCCGAAAAAGTCAAGCTCGTCTACGCTCGCGGCAAAGACGCTACCGATTCCACGAAAAAGCTCGTGGAAGCTTTTCAGAACGCTCACCCGAACATCGAGGTAGAAATCCGCGAGATGCCATCCGACACCGGACAAAGCCACGATCAGTACGTCACCATGTTCAGCGCGCAATCGTCCGAGATCGACGTGTTCGACCTGGATGTAATCTGGCCGGCTGAATTTGCCCAGGCAGGCTATCTGCTTCCGCTCGACCGCTTGATGGAACAAGACGGAATCGAGACGGGCAAATATATCAAAGGCGCGATGGACGCCGGAAATTTCGGCGGTCAGCAATGGACGATGCCCAAATTCATCGATGCCGGACTGCTCTTTTACCGCAAAGATTTGGTCAAAGAACCGCCAAAAACATGGGATGACTTGATCGCGCAAGCAAAAGCCACAAAAGGTCAGGGCGGCACGAAGTTCGGCTACTTGATGCAAGCCAAGCAGTACGAGGGACTGGTGTGCAACTTCGTTGAATTTAGCGCTGCCTACGGCGGAAAAATTCTCGACGAGCAAGGCAACGTGGCGATCAACAACCCTGCGACGATCAAAGGGTTGCAAAAAATGATCGAGATCGTCAAATCCGACATCGTCCCAAGCAACATCACTACCTTTATGGAAACCGAATCGCATACCGCATTCCTCGAAGGACAATCGGCCTTCATCCGCAACTGGCCGTATCAGTTCGCCCTCGCGCAAGATCAGGCGCAATCGAAAATCGTCGACAAAGTGGCGATCGCTCCGCTCCCGGCAGGGGATGCAGGCTCTGCCGCAGCACTCGGCGGCTGGATGGGCGGCATCAACAAATTCAGCAAGCATCCGAAAGAATCGTGGGAGTTCCTCAAGTTCATGACCGGAGCCGAAGGACAAAAAATTTCGGCCGTGCACGGCGGTTTGGCTCCAACCTTGCTGCCTGTGTATGAAGACGCCGATGTGCAAAAAGCAAGCCCGCTGTTCGCGAACAAAGACTTCGTCGATGGCGTGAGCGCTGCCGTGTCCCGTCCGACTACGCCGATCTATCCGAAAATCTCCGAAGTCATCCAGATTGAAGTGTCCAAAGCGCTGGCCGGACAACAATCCGCAGAGCAAGCCGTACAAAACATGGAAGCAAAAATGAACGAACTGATGAAAAAGTAACGCGGGTCCAGCGACATAGCGACACGCGCCAACAGGTCCAGGCGGCTTCCGGGAGAGGGGGACTGTCTCTTCCGGAAGCGAATGGGCCGCGGCAAACAGAAGATGCTCTTGTGATTTTCAATCAGGAAAGAAGGTGGTGAACGGATGAATCGACAAAACAAAGGCTCTCTTTCGGAAAAGCAAATGGGCTATTTGCTGATTTTACCCGCACTGCTGATTATCCTCATCATCGCGATTTGGCCTGTCATGCGCTCATTCTGGATCAGTCTGCACGATATTCGGCTGAATGACCCGACAAAGACCGAAGTTCATTCCTCGTATGGGCTGGATATGGAGCGCTACGTCAGTACCTTTCCCAACCTGCTGCGCTATGTGAAAAAAGAAGCGGAGGCCGCCCAGGGACCTGCAAAAGACAAACTGGAGGCGATTCGGCAAGAGATCGAGCAAATGAATCAAGCGCTCCAGCAATCAGGCGAGATCGCGAGCCGTTACGAAGCCATCGACCAGTTGCTGCTGGAGTTCAAGCCGATTCCGAACGAACTCAAATACGTGACGTTGACAGGGGAAGCGACAGACGCGATCCGGACAACCTTGGCGCAGACGGAATCTACCCTGCTGGAAATGGGGGCAAACAAACAACTGGCGAAGCCGGAAGGAGCCGTCGGGGTGATGGCCGGGATCACGTCCGCGATCATCGAGCCGAACTATGTAGGTTTTGCTTATTACCAGCATTTTTTGACCGACAGCCGCATGTGGGCCGCCTTGTATAATACATTCTTTTTTACGGTCGTCTCCGTGGTCATCGAGCTTGTGCTTGGCATAGCCATCGCCCTGCTGATCAACCGTCCGTTTCGCGGCCGGGGGCTGGTGCGGGCAACGGTGCTGATTCCATGGGCGATCCCGACCGTTATTTCCGCGATGATGTGGAAATTTTTGTACGACGGCCAAAACGGGATCGTGGCTCATCTGTTCGAAGTGACGGGGCTGGTATCGGATATGGGCGTGCTGCTTTCGACAAAGGCTGGCGCGATGTTTTCCGTCATTTTGGCGGACGTCTGGAAAACGACTCCGTTTATGGCTCTGCTGCTTTTCGCTGGCTTGCAGACCATCCCGCACAGCTTGTACGAAGCGGCTTCCGTCGATGGAGCGAACCGCATGCAGCAATTTTTCCGCATTACGCTGCCGATGCTCAAGTCGACGATTCTCGTGGCGCTGTTGTTCCGTACGCTCGATGCGTTTCGCGTATTCGATCTGATCTACGCGCTGACTGGCGGCGGACCTGCCAACTCCACGGAAACGATCTCGATTTACGCCTATAAAACGATGTTTGCGCAGATGAGCTTTGGTGAAGGCTCGGCGCTCGCAGTCCTTGTGTTCTTGTGCGTCGCGCTCATCTCGATCGGCTACATCAAAATTTTGGGGGCTGACCTCCTCGGTGAGGGAAACGGAAAATAAGGAGGAAAATGTCATGCAAAAAAAGGCGGGTCCTTTGTTTTACATCGGATTGCTGCTGTTTGTCTTCGTCGTGATGTTCCCGTTCTTATGGATTCTCCTCGCCGCGCTGAAGCCGCCAGGGGAGCTGTTCGGGGAGAGGGCCTTTCAGTTCATCATTCAAAATCCGACCTTGGACAACTTCGTCCGGGTATTCACGGAGCGTCCGTTTGCCAGATATTTATGGAACTCCACCGTGGTTGCGACGCTGACGACTCTGTACTCCATCACGATTGCGTCTTTTGCTGCCTATGCGATCGCCTGGCTGTCTTTTCGCGGCAAAACGATCATTCTCGGCATCGTGCTGGCCGTTTCGATGTTTCCGCAGATCGCCACGATTTCTCCGATCTTCATGTTCATGCAATCGATGGGGCTGACCAACAGCTATCTCGGCCTGATCATTCCGTACACGACTTTCGCCTTGCCGCTTGCCATCTGGAATTTGACGATCTTCTTCCGCAAAATCCCGAGCGATTTGGGCGAAGCTGCCAAAGTGGACGGAGCGAGCATTTGGCAGACGATGACGCGAGTGTTTTTTCCGCTGGCCATGCCGGGAGTATTCACGACCGCGATTCTCGTTTTTATCGCCGCCTGGAACGAATTTTTGTTCGCGCTGACGCTCAATACGCAGGAAGCGATGAAGACTGTGCCTGTAGGGATCGTCATGTTTCAAGGGATGTTCACGATTCCGTGGGGAGAGATATCGGCCGCCTCGATTATCGTTACCGTGCCGCTCGTCGTCATGGTGCTGATTTTCCAGCGACGAATTATTTCCGGTTTGACCTCCGGGGCGGTGAAAGAATAAGCGCTGCGAAAATACGCCGCCAAAAGCCAAGCGAGCGCCCTTCGTACACGTTGCTGGCAGGATATCTCCCGCGCCGGGGCGAAATCAAACGCCTGACAGCAAGGAATGAGGGGGAGTCCGATGAATTTGTCGCCAGTTGAAATTCGCGTGCAAGCGGAAGCGATCCGCGAGGGGCATGTGAACAACGTCAAGTACATGGAGTTTTTGGAGCAAGCCCGCCAGCCGTGGTATGACTATTTTTTGCACCTGGGCTTCCGCTCTTTTGTCGCCAAGCTGCAAGCGGACTACAAGCAGGAAGCGTTTTTCGGCGACGTCCTCGTCATTCATACGGAGGTAGAGCGAGTGGGAAACACGAGCTTTGTCCTTTCCCAACGGATGTACAACCAGCGGGAAGAGCAGGTGCTGGATGCCGAGGTGACGTTTGTCGCTATCTGCGCCAAAACAGGCGAGAAAATCCGCGTGCCGGATGAGCTGCGGACAAAAGCGTAAGCAGGACGGCAGAGCAGCACAGGAAGGGGTCCGATCCGAAAAGAATCGGGCTTTTTTGGCGTGGAAAAGGGGTTCCCACGAAGCGGCAGGCGAGAAGTGGAGCCAAAAATGAAGCAGTCCGTGACAGGAAGACATGACAAGTTAGTACAAAAGTAGCTGATACGGAAAAAAGAATGTTGAAATTTGTGGAAAATTTGACTAAAATACACTTTGCGTACAAACTTTCCTCACGATTCGCTGTTGGTTTTGCCTCGTTTCGACGAAAATCAAATCTGACGGGAAGGGAGCGCGGCGCCACCACATCATCCAATCGATGCAGCCGCGATACAAGCTATGTCGAGCACCATCAAAACGAATCAAATATCGCTTCCGAAAGGGGGAGGCGCCATTTCGGGAATGGGCGAAAAATTTCAGCAAAATGAGTTTACCGGAACCTTTTCGTTCAGCATCCCGCTCAGGCTTACTCCCAGCCGGGATTGTTCGCCCGAACTGCATCTTTCCTACAGTTCAGGGGAAGGCAACGGCATTTTTGGCCTTGGTTTCCATCTTTCCCTCCCCACAATATCACGAAAGACAGCAAAAGGCATCCCGCGCTATGACGATTCAGACATTTTTCAGCTCTCCCATGCAGATGACCTGGTTCGCCAGCCTGAACAAGGCGAGCGGCACACGGTCCGCGCAGGAGAAGACACGTATCAAGTTACGAAGTACCGCCCCCGCGTGGTCGACGCCTATGACAAAATCGAGCGCTGGGTAAATATAGCGACAGGAAGCACGCATTGGCGAGTGACCGATCGCGAACAGTTCGTCCAGCTGTTTGGAAAAACCGAACAAGCAAGAATCAGTGATCCCGATGACCCTGCCCGCATTTACCAGTGGCTGCTGGAAGAAGCATTCGACCCAAAAGGCAACCACATTTCCTATGACTACGAGTCCGACATCGTCTCCTCCAAAACCCCCGCGCACCAAGACGAGAAACGTATCCCATCAGCCAACAAGTATATCAGCCGCATACGTTACGGAAACAAAGTCCCTTATCAGGAAGGGGAGTCGCTACCTGACGTCTATCATTTCGAAGTTGTCTTTGACTACAGCTCTTCCGCAGATGCACGCCCTCTGACTTCGTTTGCAAACAGACCGCCCGTTGCGTACCGAAGCGATTCCTTTTCCCAGTACCACGCCGGATTTGAAGTTCGGACAAGCCGCCTGTGCCGCAAAATGTGGCTGTTCCATCATTTCGAAGCCTTGGACCGCAATCCGCTTCCCGTTCAATCCTACACCTTTTCGTATGAGCAAGCATCGACTGTATCGCTGTTGTCCAGTGTCGAGCTGACGGGTTTTCGCTGGGCGAATGGCGAGTATGCGCAAGAAAGCTTGCCGCCGCTTCTGTTGAACTATTCCCGCTTTGAGCCGACAGCGCAAACGTTCCAGCCGCTGCGCGCGCTCGACCTGGCTGCTCTTCCCGCAATGGGACACGATTCTTCCGCAGAGCTGATCGATCTGTACGGCGAAGGAATCCCCGGTATTTTGTATCAGGATGAGGTTTCCGCCCTCTATCTGGAGCCGATATTGGCGCAGGACGAACAGGGAAGCGATATCGTCGCGTATGCGCGTCCGAAAGAACTGCCGACTTTCCCTGCGGCGAATCATGTACCGTCGTCCAGTCAGCAGCTGATGGATTTGGCTGGAAACGGGGAGTTGGCACTGGTCGTTGCGACACTTTCGGAAGCGGGGTACTTTGCCAGCGGGCCAAGCAAAACGTGGCGTCCATGGAAGCCGTTTGCTTCGTTTACGAACGCTTTTTTTCAGGATGGACACGCGCTCGTTGATTTGACCGGAGACGGACTGGCTGACTTGGTGCACATCGATCAGGAGACGATTACGTACTACCCGAGCAAGGGAGCGGAAGGCTTTGGCGAGCCGGTGCGTGTATGGCGAAGAAGCGATTTGCCTCTGCCCCGACAGGAAACGAAGACAGAGGCAGTCAAGTTTGCCGACATGTTCGGCAGCGGGATGCAGCATCTTGTCAAGGTTGCCAACGGCAGTGTCCAATGCTGGCCGAATTTGGGCTACGGACGCTTCGGTGAGCCTGTAAGCATGGAAAATGCCCCGTATTTTGCCGACGGACTGGACGAATCCCGGTTGTTTCTCGTCGATGTGGACGGTTCAGGTACAGCGGATTTGATCTACGCCTATCCCGATCGGATTGATGTTTACTTGAACCAGAGCGGCCATTCCTTTCGCGAACCGTTCAGTGTCCCGTTGCCAGCCAGCTGGGACAGAATCAATCAGCTACAGTTTGCAGACGTGCATGGAAACGGCACGACTTCGCTCGTTTTCAGCGAAGAATACCCCACGACCAGACACTGGTGCTACGATTTTTGCTCTCGCCAAAAGCCGTACCTTTTGACCCGCATTGAAAACCAGTGCGGAGCAGAGACGCGCATTTCCTACCGCTCCTCCACTTATTTTTACATGAAAGACAAAGAGAATGAGTTTTTCTGGCAGCAGCATTTGCCTTTTCCCGTTCAGGTCGTCGAGAAGGTGGAGAGCATCGACTGGATATCCCAGGCGACGATGTGCACGCGGTACGCGTATCACCACGGCTACTACGACAGCGTGGAGCGGGAGTTTCGCGGCTTTGGCATGGTGGAACGGACAGACGCCGAGACACTTTCGGCAGAGGCGGAACCAACGGATGTGCCCCCTGTCTGGAGCAAAAGCTGGTATCACACGGGAGCGGTTGCCGAATCCGGCGAATTGTCCCGGCAGTTTGCCCGCGAATACTACCAGGGCGACCTGCAAGCTTATCCGTTTCCGGACAGCACACTCGTACAGGCGACAGCAGCAGGACAGCCCCCTCGCGATGTGATTGATGGCGAGACATTCCGGCAGGCCAGCCGCTCGTTGAAAGGCCAGCTTCTGCGCAGGGAAGTGTACGCGCCTGCTGCTGCGGTCGCCTTTGACGATCAGGACCCGGCTGCGCCGTACACCGTGGAGGAGATGAGCTACTGCGTCCGTATGCTTCAATTGCCCGAGCGAAGCGAGTATGGCGTGTTTGCGATCGAACCGCAAGAATCGATCTCGTACCATTACGAGCGCAAGTGTGCCGATCCGCGCATCGAGCACAGCTTCGTTCTGGAAGTCGATCCGTATGGAAATGTCCTCAAGTCGTGCGCGGTTTCGTATGGACGAAGACAGGGCGCCCACACTTTTCCCGAGCAATTGACGGGAAAAGTCGTGTACGAGGAAGCGACGGTGCTAAACAGCATCGGACAAAACGTGTACCTGCCGGGAGTTCCCGTCGAGCATAAAGTGTTCCACCTGAAAAATGTGACGCTCTCCCAAGAGCGGCCCTATGTTGCCAAAAACGAGCTGCTCAGCGCGATTGCCTCCATTCGTCCGTCTGAGGCTACGCCGCTCATCGGATGGGAACGGCATTATTACTGGGACCCGATTCGCCAGGAACGCTATCCGCTGGGGGAAGTATCCGCGCAAAAGCTGCTTTGCCAAACAGAGACAGCCGTTGTAACGGAACAGCAGATCGTGGAGCGATTTGCCGAGGTACTGCCAGCGTCGCAACTGAACGAGTTGCTGCAACAAGAGGGCGGCCTTTTCTCGGACGGTGATTTTTGGTGGAATCCCGGTTTGCTGGAAGTTCATTTGGAGGCGGCAGGATTTTATTTGCCGCAATTCGCCGTAGACCCGTTCGGCAATCGGACGACATATCGCTACGACTCGTCCTACTTGTTCATCGAGCAGACGACAGATGCGCTCGGAAACGCGACGAGCGTGCAAAAGCTGGATTATCAGACGATGAAGCCTGCGCAAGTCCTCGATCCAAACGGCAACTGCACAGAAGTGTTGTTCGACCCGTTCGGACGTGTGATCGCGATGTCGTACTACGGGACTGAAGGGGGAGTGGCGACAGGCTTCCAGCCGCTGTCCGCCTATGTGGAGCGCGGACGTCCCGATCTGGATCGCCTTTTGCACAGCCCGGATGGCGGTCGCTTTTATGTGCAGGGAGCGGCGTGCTTCTTTGCTTACGACGACTTCGCCTGGGCAGAGCGCAAACAACCGATCGTTTCGATCCAGCTCAACGCGCAAGATTATGCATCGAGCGAATCTCGACCTGCTTTTACCCAGTTGACGTACCTCGACGGATTTGGCCGCGAGCACCAGCAGATGGTGAAGGTCGAGCCGGGAGCGGCGTACGGCCCGGACGGAAAACTTTTGCCTGACCCGGTAGAGCCGCGATGGCTGGCGACGGGACGTACTCTCTACAACAACAAGGGCAAGCCGGTAAAAGAGTACGAGCCTTACTATTCGTCCTCGTACGTCTACGTCGACGATCCGGTGCTGCGGACGTTCGGAGTTTCTTCCACGCTCACCTACGATCCGCTCGGGCGCGTCATCCGGGTCGATACGGCCAAAGGCTTTTTTACGCGGGTTCGCTTTACCGCATGGTCCGAATGGCACGAAGACGAAAACGATACGATCCTCGAATCCCGCTATTACCAACAGCATGTGGACGACGAGGACCCTGCTTTTCAACAGGACAGGCTGGCGCTGCAAAAAGCAAGCCTGTTCGCCGGGACTCCAGTCGAAAAACAGCTCAACTGCGACGGCAAAACGATCCGCTTGATTCAAAAAGCAGAAGGAATAGTTGCTCCTGACGATTTTACTGCGCTGGGCTTGTCGATCAGCCAGGCAAAAGAATTGTTCCAGGAGCTGCAAACAAAGCAATTCGTCGATTTTCGCGGGGCTTTGACTTATTTGTTCCAACCTGAACGGGCAGGCTTCACCCTCGGACTCAGCGCTCCATACGCTTCACAGGAAGCGGCTGTGATCAGCAAGCTGTCGTCCGTTCAAAAGACAGGCGCAGAGCTTGCGGCTTGCTACGAATGGGACGTCCGGGGGAACCAGATCAGCGGCGCTGACCCGCGCCTGGCCAAGTCCGGCGAGCGCAACTTCTTCACGCAATACGACCTGGCGGGCAACATTTTGTACAAAAAGAGCGCAGACGCCGGGGAACGCTGGCAGCTTTCAAACATGTTCGGGCACGTCATTTTGACGCGAGATGCGAACAATCAGCTTTTGCGCTACAAATACGATGCGCTAGGGCGGCTGAGCGAAACGATTCGCCAGGATGAAGGGAAGTCTTTTGTCCTGGAACGGATCGTGTACGGAGACAGCCCAGCAGCCCAGCAGGCTTTAGCAGGGGAAGATCCGGCGAAGTTCAACCTGCGCGGGCAAATTTACCAGCAGTACGACCAGGCAGGATTGGTTACGCATCACGTGTACGATCTGGGCGGCTCCATGCTTCGGGCAAGCAGACAGCTGTGCACCAGCTATCGCGAGCAGACCGACTGGGGAAGCGGGCAGGAGCCGAGCACGCTTTTGGAACCAACCGTGTACACGACTTCCTACGAGTACGATGCGTTGGCGCGTTTGACTGTCGCTACCGCTCCCAACGGGCTTGCGCAGCAATACGAATACCATTTGTCGGGGCTGTTGGACAAGCTGCTGGTCAAACAAACTCCAGAATCGCCAGCCGAGCCGTATGTGGCAGGCATTTCCTACGACGCAAAAGGCCAGCGCACCCGCATTCAATACGGAAACGATGTAGTGACCAAATACGAGTACGAGCCTGCGACATTCCGTTTGCTTCGCGCGATCAGCACGCGGCAGGCGGACCGCAAGCTGATGCAGGACATTGTCTACACGTATGATCCCGTTGGCAATATCGCATGCGTAACGGATCAGGCGCTGTCCACTGTTTTTGCCAATCAGCAAGTGGTAAAACCGCAGTCTGTCTACACGTACGACGCTCTCTACCGCTTGATCGAAGGGACAGGCCGTGAACATCCGGGCATGTCGCCGCAAGCGGAGTCTGCCGGGGCTTTTGCCGATAGCGGCTTTGTCCCGCTGTCAAACGTACCGCTGAACGACCAGCAGCAACTGCGCAACTACACTCGCCGCTTCACGTACGACGCTGCCGGAAACTTGTTCTTGACCAAGCATCTGACCGGGACTGATTCTGGCTCGTGGACACGGCAAATGACTGTTTCGGAACGCTCCAATCGGGCAGTCGAAACCGAACTGTTGTCCGCCAGTGCGACTGGGCTTCCGCTGACAGCCGAGCAAATCGATGACTTTTTCGACCGAAACGGCAATGCCATCCGCATGGTCGGGATCGACGAGATCGCCTGGAACGAACGGAACAACATTCGCCAGGTGACGGTCATCGCGCGGGAATCCGGCTTTTCGGACAGCGAGTATTACGTGTATGACAGCGGCGGAACCCGCATTCGCAAAGTGACAGAGCGCTATGCGAACAACAGCACAGTCGTGCACAGAGAAGAAACGATATACATGGGAACTTTTGAAATCAGGCGCACGCTGCAAGGAAGCCAGCTAAAAGAAGAAAAGCACACGCAAAAAATCATGGACGGGCAGCATTGCATCGCTGTCTGCCTCTCCTGGACAGAAGGTCTTCCATCCGACGTGACCAGCAATCCGCAAATCCGCTTCCAACTGGAAAATCATTTAGGCTCGGCCGTGCTGGAGACGGATGCATCCGGCAAAATCATCAGCCTGGAAGAATATTACCCGTACGGCGGCACGTCACTCATCGCAGGCACCAGCCTGCAAGAAGTAAAGCGGAAGCTGTATCGCTACGGCGGAAAAGAAAGAGATTCACTCACTGGCTTTTATTACTACGGCGCCCGCTACTTTGCGCCGTGGCTGGGCAGGTGGATCAATCCCGATCCGGCGGGGGAAGTCGACGGCTTGAATTTGTTCGTATTCGCCCAAAACAACCCGTTGGTCTTCCGCGATGCAGGGGGCTACGTGTCGATCAAACAGGCCAAAAAGAATGCAAACGGCGGCAAATCGAAACCGAAAAAGAAAAAGCTTTCGGTCAAACGGGACACCGACAAATACTTCCGCTTTTCCGGGCGGCCCGATTTCGACTCGGCGGGGAAAAAGATCAAGCTGAAAAAGGAACAGGATCGCCGCCACGTCATTGGCTACGACGATGTGATCAGACCGTCCTACGAGCGCATCATCAACCTGGTGATCAAAAATGCAGGGAAAGAGAAGTTCATCAAGTGGCAGATGAAACGCTATCAAAAATATAAAATCACCCGCGCTCCCAAGGAATCCGCACCAGTGGAGAAGCATTTGACTTTTGGTTTAACCAAGCTGAACAGTACGCCAGGCAACCTGAATCCAGAAAACGCTCACGAAAACCAGGCGATCGAAAAAGTGCGGGAACAGGCGCTTCTCGTAGAGGAAAGACTGGGGAAAGCTTTTTCGGAGTCCATCCCGACTTTGGACGAAGTGAAAACGATCATGAAGACGGGCTTCAAGCTCAGCGACGGCGGCACGCCAATCAAGGACTATGCCGATTCGGTGCGCAAGTTCGTGCACAAGCGGATTGACGAAGCGACAGATGTGATTCAACTGAGCAGAATCTTGCATGAGACCAAAGTATCGACGGGCGTTGATTTGAATAAAGGAAGCGGCACCAAAGAACAAACTTCCTTCGCCTTGAGCTATATCGAGAAGGTGACGGAGGCAAGCGATCCGAACAGCACGATGACCGATGAGGAACGTCTGGATGTGGTCTGGTCGTTGCGGGCTATTCCGAAGAATTAAAAAACAGGGAATGAGGAGAATCGTATGAATGACCAATCGTTTTCCCCCATTGACAGTCCTTCTCTCGCACGCTTTTTTGCACAAAACCCGGATATACACGTAGCGACTTTTCCCTTTCATAAAGAAGAGGCTGTCGCGCAGCTGAACTGGGAGGGGATCGACCGGCAGGAAGCCATTCCGGAACTCCGTGCCTATCAGCGGCTGCTGCAAATTTACCCAGATCCACAGGTGGCGAAACTGTTGCTGCAAACAGATGTCACGGATGCGCCGCCACCCGTCCTGCTAAAAAGCGCCGCGGCTGCTTCGGCCCGCTCCGAGCGATTTGATTCTGCGCACAAGATCACTTCGCTCAGCCGGGAGCATTTTCTCGCCAAAGTCGGGCCGCAACTGGGCGAGTCCGGCCCGCAAAAAGCGGGAGAAATCTACGATAACGCGGCGCATATCCGCAATCAGACGATGCACGTGTGGGCGAATCTGGTTCAGTTGCAAGCGCCGCACTATCAAGCGCTTTCCGTGAACGCGACCTCTCCCGATATTTTGGACCATTACACCTCCCTGCCGAGTTACGACGAGCTGTTCGGCAGCTTGAACTATTGCGAGTGCCAGGATTGCCAATCGATTTTTGGGCCTGCCGCCTACTTCGTCGATTTGATGCGGGTGATCGAACAGTACGTGACCAAGCCGAATGCAAAAGAGATCGACAAGGGGATGTCCCTGCTGGAACGTCGAGCCGATTTGGCAAAGATCGAGCTGACGTGCGAGAACACGAACAAGACGATGCCGTACTTGACGATCGTCAACGAGCGTCTGGAGGAAGCGGTACAAGAGGCGTGGGGAGGTCAGGACAAACTGTACCCGTCACTGGCGAAGGCGAGCTATCCGTCCGCGCTGCCTTTCCATTTGCCGCTGGCGAAAATCCGGATTTACTTGCAGCGATTGTCCGTTCAACTGGAAGCTGTGTATCGCACTTTGCCTTCCCAGCCAAAAGATGTCGCAGCCCATACGCTGGGCTTGTCGCCAGAAGAGTGGCAGCTGATTGCTACAAGCGAAAGCGACGTGCAAAAGCTCCAGACGTACTTTGGTGTCAGCGATTTGGCTCAGTTGACAGACGCTTCGGTTTTTTGCAAAAAGACCGGATTGAAAGTGACCGACCTGCGGCAGTTGCTGGAACAAGACCTCTCGGCAGACGAACAGAAAGCCGGGATTGCCAATAACTTTTTTATTAACCGCGATCTCGCAGCACCTGTTGCCCTGGTGCTCGCCGAAGATTCCTCGCAACTGCAAAACCTCGTTCCAAAGGCGCTGGACCGCATTCATCGCTTTTTGCGCCTGACACGCAAGCTGGGGTGGAGCTACGCTGAGCTGGATTGGGTTTTGCATGTGCTCAACCCGGATACGGTGGCGCTCGATGAGGCGGCCTTGATCGGGATCGCTGCCATCGAGAAGCTGAGCAGAGACACGGGCTTGTCTGTCCTGGCAGCATGCGCTCTGCTCTACGACTTGAAGACATACGGCGATGCTTTATTTGATCAGGTTTACAACGGGAGCGGAATGAGCGTCTACCATCCAAAAGATGCAGGCAGTGAAAACTATCGCTGGAACCAACTGTACAAACAAGACGCAGCGGTATGGAAAATCGGGGCGACGGACGAAGCAAATCGCAAGCAGGCGGGGCGGATTGCGGGCGGTTTGGGGCTTCAGCAGGACGATCTCAGCGCACTGGCAGAAGCTTTGTTTGGAGCAAGCGCGGAAGTAAGCCTGACCGTCGCCAATCTGTCCAAGCTGTACCAGCACGTCAAGCTCGCGGCGCTGCTGAAGCTGCCTGTAGCCCAGTACATCAAGTTCCGCCAGCTGACAGGCACTTCTTTCGCGGAACGGCAATCAGCCGCACAAATTTCTGATTTGCTTGGTCAAGCCAACCAGCTGCGCCGGATGAATCTGCAAGTGTACGAGCTGGACTACGTTATGAACGGGGTCACAAGCCCGTTTGTGCAAGTTGCGTATCAGGACAAAGATGTCGACCCGTGGCTGAAAAATCTGCCTGCTCTGACGGCGAGCACGGCGGAAGATGCCGACCAGCAAAAGAAAGAGCAGGAAGAAAAAATCAGGCAGCAAATCGCTTCTTTCCTCGGTGCGCGAACGGAGCAGATCGATCACTTGCTGCATCTGGCCGGGCGCCAAGAGGTAGCCGATCTTTTCCTGAGCGAGAAAAACAAAAAGGAAGCTGTGCAACTGTTGCAGCTGCTGTCTCGCTGGCTGTTGCTGACGCGAAAACTGCGACTGACCAACGACGAGCTGGACAATCTCGGTGACGCCAAAGCGGCGTATGGCATTGCCGATGTCAGCGCATTAACGCTGAAAAACATACTCGATCTGGGCAGATGGAAAGAGCTTCGAGCAAGCTTTGCGGATACGACTGGCAATCTGTTTGCCTTCATGAGCGCTGCGAGTGATGAACAACGGGCAAGCGCGCTGGCTGATCTGACGGGACGGCCGTTGGGACAGATTTCCCGCCTTCTCGGTTTGTTTGCTGCGGCAGGCAACCGGGTTGACCAATTGGTAGCAACGAGCCGCGCCATCGACCTTTTGGGAGCAACAGGCGCAGACCCTGAGTTTCTTTTGCACCTGCAAAGTGTTTGCACAAAAGGTGTGGACGAAGCATGGGACGATTATGAAAAGACAGCAGATGACCTGCTTGCGCTGGTGCGAGCGCGACTGGCGGTTGCCAACTGGGACGAATGCTTCGCCCAGATCGACGGGGAAATCCAGGAGCAGAAACGCACCGTGCTGATCGCAACGGCATTGGTGGAGCTTCCGAAAACGCCGGAGCGTGCCTGGATTACCAATTCGCGCAGGCTGTACGAGTATTTGCTGATCGACGTGGAGATGGGCGGGACGACACGCATCTCCTACATCAAAGAGGCGCTGAATGCAGCGCAGCTGTATTTGAGTCGTTGCCGCGAGCTGCTGGAGCCGGGCATTGTCCACTGGAACATCCCCGACCCGTGGTGGGAGTGGCTGCTGAACTATCGGACATGGGAAGCGAACCGCAAAATTTTCCTCTATCCCGAAAATTACCTCGATCCGGCTTATCGCAAAAGCAAAACGAGCCTGTTTGAAGAGCTGGAAAATACGCTCAAGCAGGGCGAGGTGAACGCGCAAACCGTCGAGCAGGCTTTTACGAAATACTTGGATCGCTTTGCCGAACTGGCCAAGCTGAAGTACGTCGATGCGTATTACGGACATATCGTCGGGGCAGACAAGACCGAGTCGAACCAACTGTTCCTCGTGGCGCGAACCGAAACGCAGCCGTACAAGTATTACTACCTTATTCGCAATCAGGATACGACCTGGTCAGAGTGGCAGGAGATGGATGTCACGATCAGCGCAGAGACGGTCACGCTCGTCCACGCGTTCAACCGACTGTTCGTCTTTTGGGTCGAGCAGAAGAAGTTTGACAAAAACAACGGCAATGAATCGGCGAAAAAAGCGACAAAGGCCGCAATCAAGTACAGTTTTTACAACTTCAGCGGCAAATGGGTCCAACCCCAGACGCTCGCCGACGACATCATCATCAACGTAGAAGGCAGCGCCTATCAGAAAAAGTATGAGAGCTTGCTGCCCGGATCGTTGTTTGCGCCCAACCAGATCGCCTGGCAAAAAGTGTACCCGCTCACGATTCAGAAGGATCAGTTCTGGGTACCGGGCGCGGGGACAAATTCGTTTGAAAAAGTCATCCTGCTTTACGGGCCGATGCTCGATTTGGAAGCCAGTCCTGCTCTGAACAAGGTCGATGCACCTGACCGTTCCGATGAAACGACCCAGCAGTTTGAGAGTGAACTGTACCAGACGCTGCGCTACTTCTCTCAGGCAAAATCGCTCTCTTACGACGGCTTGCTTCCGTTGCAGAAGCCGATCGTGATCAACGACGACTTGCAGGTCGGCTTTTTGGCCAATCCGAACGAGTTCCTGCTGTTTGCCAAAGATTCGGACCAAAGCACGCCACAAGTGCGGACCGAAATTGATCGCAGCGCGGGACGGCTCAATCTGATCCAGACGAACCAGCTTGTGTATGACAACGATTTGGCCGAGCAAATAACCGTTCCTTCGCCTGTGCTTCGTCCTGTGCGCCTGACGGCAAATTCGTTCGTGTCCAGCGAGGTCGGTATTGAAAGCGCAGGCTCCACCGCGATTTTCAACCAGTTGGTGGCAGAGGGTTACGTGACAAAAGACGGCTCGATCGATCTGTCGATTCCGTTTGATGACGTCGCTTCGTCACTGGAGCAAATACTGGACGGGCAGCCTGGCAAAGAAGACAAGCTGTCGGCTTGCATCAAAGTCGTCGGCAGGGCAGTGGGCACGCCATGGCTGTCTACCGCGATGCGAAACAAAGATTACGGCTTGTTCCCGGTCAAAAATCACCCGTCTGCCTTTGTGTTCCGCGGAGACAAAGAATTTATCCTGCTGTTGGACGGCGAGCAGCAAACGAGTGCCATCAATCGCTCTCTCTTGAACAACGATACGCTGTTTACGCCTGATTCCTTTGTCTCGGCAGCAGTGGGCATTGAGAAAACAGGGGCACAAGCGATCTATCAAGCATTGATTACATCCGGTTTCCTGGATGCGCGCGGTCGCCTGGATGAACAGACAGAGCTTGAGGACTTGACCGAATTTTTGCAGACGCAATTGGCTATTGAAGATCAGATGTACGCCGTGCGCAACATCCTGATGCACCGCCCGGTTTTCAGCAAAGACGACTTCATCGCCGCTGCTCCCATCGATATCCAGCAAAGCGGTTCAGAGCTGATTTTCCAGCAGCTGATCGCCGCCGGGTATTTGGACAAGACAGGCCGCCTGGATGCCGATACGGATTTTTACGAGCTGGAAGAGAGCGTCGCAGATATTTTTCAAGGCCAGCTCAATCCGGACAAAAAAACCCGCTATGTGGTCGATACGCTGTATCAGCGTTCTTTTCCGACGACGGTCGGGTATCTCAATACCGATCCGGCTATCGGCGGCATATACCGCTTCCGGTTCGAAGCGATCCGCCTGACGACAGCTGCCGTGCATCGGTTGAGCAGCAGGCTGTTTACGGGAGGAGTCGACGCCTTGTTGAGTCTGTCTTCCCAGCAAATTCCGCTGGAGCAAGAGCTGCCTTTTGAACGCTTCCAGTTTTCGGAAAGCTGGGTCGCGGCACCGGAAGCGCTCGACGGCGCGCAAGTGGACTTTTCCGGGGCATACGGTCCGTATTATTGGGAGCTGTTCTTCCACGCGCCTTTGTACATCGCCAATTTGCTGAAGACGAACCAGCAGTTCCAGGAAGCGGCGAAATGGTATCAATTCATTTTCAATCCGACCGTTCCCGTGCAGCCGCTGCAAACCGACTCGTTCCAAAGCTCTACGTTGGGATTGCGCGATTCGCAGCGCATTTACCGGGTGTTAGTCGATCAAAAAATCATTACGGCAGATGGGCAAGTCAGTGCGACGTACAACCGCAAGACCAATCTCGCCAAAATTTTGCCGTTTTTAAAAGACAGCCAGGTGACGACGGTCAAAAACATCTTGTGCAACCACCAGTTGAGCAGTCTCGTCGCCCGCTTCTGGCAGTTCCAGCCGTTCCGCAACCGCACACTGGAAGCTTTGCGCGAGCAGCTCGGCAATCCGAACGAAATCAAGGCGTACAATGATGATCCGTTTGATCCGCATGCGATTGCCCGACTGCGCAACGGCGCCTATGAAAAAGCGGTGGTCATGCAATACATCGACAACTTGTTGCAGTGGGGAGACTCGCAGTTTGCCCAGTACACGTGGGAATCGATCATTGCAGCTACGATGCATTACGTGTACGCCTACAACCTGCTCGGAGAAAGACCGCAAAATCTCGGGAAATGCCCGGATGCCGCGCCGCTTACCTTTGCGGAAATCTACAGTCGTTACCAGGAAAACATTCCGCAGTTTTTGATTGAGCTGGAGCACGATCAGGACAAGACGGATTCGCTGTTTGCTTTTGCGCCGATCAATGCGCTGGACACGTATTTCTGCGTGCCGGAAAACAAACAATTCAGCGGGTATTGGGACTTGGTGGAGGATCGTTTGTACAAAATTCGCCACGGGCTTAATCTGCAAGGCATTCCGCAGCCGCTCGCCCTGTTTGAACCGCCGCTTGATCCGATGCAGCTCGTGCGTGCGGCCAGTGCCGGACAGGATGTGCTCAGCGCTTTGACGCAGTCCCGGGCGGAAATTCCGTTTTACCGCTTCAGCTATCTGCTAGAGAGAGCGAAAAGCATGACTTCCACGCTGATTCAGCTGGGGAGTACCTTGCTGTCGACGCTGGAGAAAAAAGACGCCGAATCGCTCGCGCTGTTGCGCTCTGCCCAGGAAAAGCAACTGCTCAATCTGACCACGATGATCAAAGAGAAGCAGATCGAGGAGCTGAGCGAAATCATCGCTTCGCTTGAACAGAGCAAAGAAGGAGCGAAAACCCGGTTCGATCATTACTCGCGACTGTTTAATGAAAACCTGAACGCCCTGGAAGTAACCGACCTGACACTGCGCAGCACAGCGATTTACCAGCAAATCGCCGGAGTTGCCCTGAAAGGCTTGAGTATTCCCGGCTTCCTCGCTCCGAAAATTTTCGGACTGGCGAACGGCAACATGCAGTTTGGGGATGCGATCAATGCGGGGGCGCAAGTGGCGGACGGAACGGCGCAAATTCTCGACCATATGGCAGGCTTGATGAGCACGGGCGCGCAATACATGCGGCGCAGGGAAGAGTGGGCGTTGCAGCGCGATGTGGCATCCTACGAAATCGCCCAGATGGACAAGCAAATCGCAGGCTCGAAAATTCGCCAGGACATGCTCCGCCGGGAACTGGAGATTCACCAAAAAGGAATCGAGCAGGCCAAAGATTACGAGGATTACTTGAAGGCGAAATTCACCAACGAAGAGCTGTACCAATGGATGGTGGGACGCCTGTCCTCGGTCTATTTCCAAACGTATCGCATCGCGCTCGATATGGCGATCTCTGCCCAAAAGTCGTTCCAGTACGAATTGAATCGCAACGACCAGTTTTTGCAGTTTGATTATTGGGACAGCCTGCACCGGGGCTTGACCGCAGGCGAAGGCTTGCAGCTCTCGCTTGCGCAAATGGAAAAGGCGTATATGGAGCAAAACTCGCGCGATTACGAGATCGAAAAGACGATTTCGTTGCTCCATCTCGATCCGGAAGCGTTTTTGGCCTTCAAGGATGGCTCGAAAGGCGGCAAGAAAGGCGAGCTGACTTTTACGCTGTCGGAAAAGCTGTTTGATTTCGACTTCCCCGGCCACTACAGCCGCAAAATCAAATCGATTTCCGTGACGATTCCGGCGATTGTCGGTCCGTACCAAAATGTGAACGCCACTTTGACTCAAAACAGCTACCAAATTGTCCGCGATGCGAAGCCAGGTGCCGTCCAGCACTTGATCGATCCGAACCAGCCTGCGCCAACCGACGGCTCGCTTATTTTCGGCACGTCGCCCTATCAGCGAATCGCCCTGTCGCGGGGGATGAACGATCCAGGCTTGTTCATGCTTGACTGGCGGGATGAGCGGTACTTGCCTTTCGAAGGCACCGGAGCCGTATCCAATTGGACGCTGAGCTTGCCGCCCGAGACGAACCGGATTGATTTCGGCAGCATTTCCGACATTTTGCTGAAAATCCAATACACAGCCAAGGACGGCGGTCAAGACTTTGCCAACCAGGTGAAGAGCATGCTTGCGAGCCAGCAGCCGCCTTACCCGTATACGCCAGCCAAGATTATCGATTTGAAGCAAGCTTTCCCGGGTGACTGGTCGCGTTTTTGGACAAGTCCGCCGCAAGCGGGCGTCAAGAGCATCCGTTTTGCGCTCGCCGATGCCGTTATTTTGCCGAACTTGAAAGATGTGCGCTTTTTATCGGCGGCTGTCTTTTTGCAAACGCCAGACGGCAAGCTGATCGCGGACAAGGATAGTTCGACGCATTTCTTGCAATTGCAAATCGGCGACGAAGCTGCGAAGCCGATTCCAATCGCGAACAATTACGGTTCAGTCGATCTGTCCGATGTTCCGCTGTCGGCGTCTTCTGCCCAACTTCAATTCCACCTCGCTGAGCTGCCGGATGGCCTTGTTACTACCGATGCGGCGAGCGGAGAAAGGGAGGTGGATCGAAACAGCTTGCTCGGCATCGTCGTGATTTTTACGTACCAGTCCAATGTTTTTGCAACGAAGTAAGCGAGCGTAACAAGGTGTTTTTGCGATGAAAAAGGAGGAAACAAACAGATGGCATGGGAAAATTGTCTGGAAAATTTGCGGGTATCACTGGCTCCGAAACAAGTTTTGGACATGGATACGATCGATTGGAAACAGGTCAATCAAGATGCTTTGGACAACGACGGCTTTAAAAAAGGCGATCCGTACTATCTCGCCTGCCAGGGCCGCCATTGCACGGAGAACGTCAACCAGACTCCTCAGGAGCACGCTTTGTGCCAGTGCAAGGACATCAATGGCAAGCCGTTGCCGGATTGCAAACCGCCAAGCTTTTTGTATCCGTTCAACGCGTCCGTGTGCGTGAACATCGAGACAAAAGAATTTAACTCCAAAAGCGGACGTTCTTGCACGAAGCAAGGAGATAGCTGGTATCAGCTGACGTGCTATTGCTGCTGCTCGTGCTTTGCGTACGGCACACAAATCGGCATCCCGGAAGGCTCCAAGGCAATCGAGCAGTTCAGCATCGGCGATCAGGTGCTGACGGCAAACGTAACGGCTCATGGTGACGGCGTGAATCTGAGCTGGACTCCGGCAACGGTGTCGTTCAGCAGCGGAACCGGGCCGGACGGCTATCAGCCGACGATGGTATTCATCCGCCACGGCGGCGCAGGCTCGATCATCGTGACGCCTGACCATCTGTTCTTGATGCCAAACGGAAAGCTGAAACGCGCGAACCGACTGGTGCCGGGAGTTGATTTCCTCGTTTCCGCGGAAGGCGTGCCTGTGGAAATCAACGAAGTCAGCCTGGGAGAGTACCGCGGAGGCGTCCACCACATCGCGACAGACAAGGAGTTTAGCGGAGAAATCAGCGGTCACCTGCTGATCTCGGAAGGTATCGTTTCCGGCGATTTCAACTTGCAAATTCACGCGGCCGCCTTGAAAGAAGCCTTTTTCGTGGACGATCACGACGAGCTTCCAACGATTGGCCAACCGGAATACGAGCAAACGAACACAGAGCTGTTGAGCGACGAGTACACGAGCTTCCTGCTCATGGCTGGTGACGATGACGAGAAAAAAATCGTTCCGCATACCCGCAAGTTTTATGTACACGGCAAACATACGACAGTCATCCCGAATGACGCGGCATCGTATTTGAGCCAGGCGCAAGCAGTAGACGTCGGCAATCATGCACCGAAGTACGACTTCTCGGAAGTGGGCATTGGCTATGCGACTGTCTCCTATGCCTTGAAGCTGTTCCAAGGTTTCTATCCGGACATCGTCTTCCATCACGATGTGGGCCGCATGGAAACAAACGCGTATGCTTTCGAACAGTACGGCAAACAAGTGGTTGTCATCACAGGCGGAATGACGAGAATCAAGGGGTTTGGGCTGGAAGGAATCGTTACGATTCTCGCGCACATGATCGCCCGTCTGCAAAAAATCCAGCCGCAAGACGAGCTGGGCTACACGTCTGTCGCGATGGCGGATTACTACAGCACCAGCGTGCTGCGCAACGTCTTCTTCGGCAACATGTACGTGACGACTTTCGAGAGCGGAATCAAGCAAATCGCCGAGCTGGTGCTCGACAGCATCGATGAAGAAAATGACGCATACGAGGGAGATCCGTTCGCGCCTACCCGCGAAGTGCGGATCGATTCCATCACAGCCGGAAATACGATGAATTTCCCGCCGGAAGAAGCAGGCGGCCCTGTTCTCGAAGGACTGGAAGTCACGGCGGCAACTGCGGTACTGCCTGTTTTGACACCGCGTCACTTCGTTACGGATGACATCTCCGAGGAGATGGCCGAAGAGGTGTATCAGTCGCTTGTTGCGGCCAAGGTGCTCAGCGAAGAAGGCGAGCTGACAGCCGAAGTATCGGTCGACACGGATTTGTCCGCTTTGTTCAGCGAGCAGTCGGAAGGTTTGAAACGATTGTTGACGGAAGAAGTCCGCTACATTTTGCTGCATGCGACGTCGACGGTTTCCGTTACGTTCAACTTGCCGCTGTCTACCGGAACGGCATTCGATCCGAAGGCGTTTTTGATCAGCCCGGAAGCCAAAGTGAAATTCGTCCGTTTGGGCGAGGATACAAACACACTGCTGATCTCCGCTTCCTTGCAAAAAGAGGTGGAGTACACGATTACGGTTCCACGGATTCTCAAATCGGATAATGGCTCTACACTGAACCCAGACAAGAAAACGGCGACATTCACTCTGGCTTAACCCGGCATCGAGAATGAAAGAAGACGGAGGAGAGGAATTATGGGAGCAATCGAGGAACTCCGTGAGCACCAGGGAACAGTAGCGGACAAGTGCCGGGAAATGGGCGAACTGCTCGGACTGTCCGAGCCGGTTTCCGAGCTAGTTTTGCAAGCTGCGCTACACGACTCATCGTATGCCCACAACTTGCTGGCGACTCGACGGAACGCTGCCTTTTTGCAATACTTGCTAGCCAATCCTCCTGCTGTGCCCAAGCAGCAGGAGGTGGAAGCGAAGACTTCGCTGCAACTGGTCAAGAAAGCATCGGAGGCTATGTGGAAATGGGCCAAGACCGGCTTTTCCACGGTCGATGAAGCTGTGTTGCAAAAGCGGTACAACACCTGCATGCAATGCCCGAACCTCCAGGATCAAACGGAGCAAATCGTCTACAAAGTCTTTTCCGGCACCAAGCAAGCAGAAGAAAAAATATGTAGTTTATGCGGATGCGTGGTAGCAAACAAAGTGCGCTTGCCCACCGAAGCTTGTCCGGATCGTCATCCGCATTTGCCTGGCGTCAACCGCTGGGAAGAACCGATCGAACAAAGAGGCTAGTTGTTGAAAAAGCGAACAGCGGTAGTCCATTTTGTTGCGATAGCAAGGCGAAAGGAAGCGAAAAGGCACTCTATGCGGAGTGCCTTTTTGATCGTGCGGTTTTCATGCTTTTCTTGTGTTTTTCTCGTGCTTTACGGAATGAGATTGCCCGCTGCTTTGTAGATGCGGTACCATTCTTCTCTGGTCAAGGTCAAGTCTGCGCCTTTGCACGCATCTTTCAGCCTTTGGACATTGGTCGTTCCGAGCACTACCTGAATCTTGGCCGGATGGCGCGTAATCCACGCTACGGCGACAGCGGTATTTGTCACCTCGTATTTTTCTGCAATGTTGTCGATTACTTTGTTCAGTTCAGGGAACCGGATCAGATCGCCGAGAAACGGACCGTCGAACATCCCGTGCTGGAACGGCGACCACGCTTGCATCGTCATGTCGTGCAAGCGGCAGTATTCAAGAATGCTGCTGTCGCGGTTAAGCGATTGGTCTGTCTTCATATTCAGGGAGATGCCCGAATCAATCAAAGGCGTGTGCACGATGCTGAACTGAATCTGGTTGACGACCAGCTTTTGCGGTATGTACTTTTGCAACAGTTGAATTTGCGCAGGATTGTGGTTGGACACTCCGAAGTGTCTTACTTTTCCCTGGGTTTGCAACTGCTCAAACGCTTCTGCGACTTCTTCCGGCTCCATGAGCGGATCAGGACGATGGAGGAGGAGGATATCCAAATATTCCGTTTTCAATCGACGCAAAATGCCGTCGACGGACGCAAGAATATGCTCCTTGGAAAAATCGTAGTAATTTTCTTTGGAACGGATGCCGCATTTGCTCTGCAAAATCATGTTCTCGCGGATCGACGGGTTCATCTGGATCGCTTCGGCAAAATGCTCCTCGCAGCGGCCTTGTCCGTAAATATCTGCGTGGTCAAAAATATTGATGCCTTCTTCAAGCGCTGTGTGGATCAACTTTTCCGCATCGGGGAGGGAAAGCTGCGTCAGCCGCATGTTGCCCATGATCATGCTGGATGCGTGCAGTTCGGTATGTTTGATCGGATAAACCTTCACTCGGATTCCTCCATCCATGTTGTGTTCTTTACTCATTTCGGCAAAGTGCCCTGTTGTACCTACCGCTATTTGATTCCCAGCCCGCGTTTTTTGCGGACAAGCGTAGAGATGTTCACGCCCAGCTTATCGGCACATTCTTGCATCGTACTGGATTCATGCAAAATTCGCTGGATGTACTCCCGCTCAAACCGTTCGACCGCTTCTTTGAGCGGAAGAGCTTCTTCCATTTTGGCGAGATGCAAGGGGAGCGTGCTATGCTGCGCGCTGCGGATCGAGGCGGGAAGCTGGTCGTACGTAATCCGTCCGTTTTCACACATATGGTAGGAACGCTCGACTACGTTTTTCAGCTCCCGGACGTTTCCTGGCCAGTCGTAATCGACCAGCGCTTCGAGCGCATCTGTTTCCAGACGAATTTCCAGTTGGTATTTCCACTCCAGCTTTTTTAAATAGTAGAAAATGAGGGCGGGTATATCCTCTCGCCGTTCCCGCAGGGGAGGGATGGTCAGCGACAGCACGTTCAGCCGGTAATACAAATCTTGGCGAAACGTCTTCTGCTCGACCATCGCCTCCAGATCGCTGTTGGTCGCCGCGATGATCCGCATATTGACCTGCCGCTGTGTTTTCCCTCCAAGTCTCCTGATTTTGCCGTCCTGCAACACGTTGAGCAGCTTGACTTGCAAGGGAAACGGCAAATCCCCGACCTCGTCGAGAAAAATCGTGCCGCTGTGCGCCAGTTCGAACAAACCTTCCTTCGCTTGGCTCGCCCCGGTGAACGCTCCTTTTTCATATCCAAACAACTCTGATTCCAGCAAATGATCGGGAATGGCTCCGCAGTTGATCTTGATAAACTCTCCCGGACGTCCGCTCTCCGCATGAATGTAATTCGCCAGCACATCTTTGCCGACGCCAGACTCGCCGAGCAACAGAACAGGAGAATCGTTCGCCGCAAACCGATTGGCGAGCGAGACAATCCGATGCATCATGCTGCTGCGGTAAATGATTTGCCCGCCAGAGTCGAGATCGCTCTGAATCTGCTCCAGGGCGCGCTGAAAGGAAGAGTTGATTTGCCGCGTTTCCTCCAGCTCCTGTTGCAGCATGTTCAGCTCGGTAATATCGCGGACATTGCCGACGACGAACAGCAGCTCCTGATTTTGATCGAGCAGCGGCGTCGCCGTGTTGATGGCGGTGCGCCCATTTCCGTAGTGGATGACGACGCTGTGCGTCTGCTTGGTTGAGATCGCTCTGGCGGCTGAAGAGTCCGGCACCATGTGCATTTCTTTTTGCTCGATATAGCTGAAGTTGTTCAGGATGTCAGCGGGAATGCCGGTGATGTTCAAATACGCGTCATTGTACAGCAGCACGTAGCCGTTGCGGTCGCATATCGCCAAGCCGTCATGAGACGTTTTGAAAATCGTGGTGATCAGCTGGACAAGCTCTGTGTTGTCGCTTCCCTGAAAAAATTTGGTCTGATACATGGTGATGGTGTTCCCCCTTGGGCGGTGCTTACGGCTTGTATACGAAATAATCAGAATTGATCATCTTTGCGCAAAAATGCATATGCAAAAATGATCATCGGCATCTTTCGGTCTGATGAAACCGCTTTCAGTCACTTGGCACGCAACTTGCTTATACATGATGGTGAACGATGCAGAAAGTGAGGGATGTTTGCATGACTTCATTATATCAGGTATTGGCTCCTACGGGAGAGTTGACGCAAGACATCGAAGGGCGACTGGATGAATCCGTGATGATAAAGATGTATGAAAATATGGTGCTGGTGCGCTTGTTTGACCGCAAGTCGATCAATTTGCAGCGCCAGGGCCGGATGGGGACGTACGCCCCTTTTGAAGGACAAGAAGCTTCACAGGTCGGAAGCGCGTTGGCACTTACACCGGGCGACTGGCTGTTTCCTACTTATCGCGATCATGCGGCAGCAATCGTGCACGGGCAATCGATGGCGCGCGTGTTTTTGTACTGGATGGGTCATATGGAAGGCAGCATCAGTCCACAAGGCTTGAACGTCATGCCGCCCTGTGTCCCAATCGCCACGCAAATGATTCATGCGGTCGGAACGGCGTGGGCGAGCAAGCTGCAAAACGAGCAGCATGTCAGCCTCGCTTACTTTGGCGATGGAGCGACTTCGGAAGGCGACTTCCATGAGGCGTTGAACTTCGCGGGTGTTTTCAAAACGCCGACGATCTTTTTCTGCCAAAACAACGGCTATGCGATCAGCGTGCCTTTTTCCCAGCAATCGGCTTCGAAAACGATCGCCCAGCGTGCCGCCGCTTACGATATTCCCGGCGTGCGCATCGACGGCAACGATGTGTTCGCCGTCTGGCTGACGATGAAAGAAGCGATGGAACGCGCCCTGAACGGCGAAGGACCGACGTTGATCGAAGCGATCACGTACCGTTACGGCGCTCACACGACTGCAGACGATCCGAAAAAATACCGCGATCAGGAAAAATTGGCGGAGGAGTGGCGCACGGAGCGCGATCCGATCCAGCGTTTGCGTACGTTCCTCGTCCAGCGCGGACTGTGGAGCGATGCACAGGAGGCACAGCTGGTCGCCCGGGCGAATGAGCAGATCGATGCAGCATTGGTGGAAGCAGAGAGCTACCCGAAATCGCGGCCGGAAGACATGTTCAAGCACGTGTACGCAGAGCCGACATGGATGGCGGAAGAGCAGGAGGGCGAGCTTGTGAAGCCAGCGAAAAAGGAGGACATCCCGGCATGATTCGCAAATTGACGATGATTCAAGCGATTACCGAAGCGATGGACCAAAAGCTCGCGGAAGACTCACGCGTCATGCTGCTTGGCGAGGATGTCGGCGTGAATGGCGGCGTTTTTCGCGCGACGGAAGATTTGATTCACAAGTATGGAGCCAATCGGGTCGTGGACACGCCGCTGTCGGAAGCTGGCATTATCGGGGCGGCGATCGGGATGGCGATGAACGGATTGATTCCGATTGTCGAGATTCAGTTTTTGGCTTTTATTTATCCGGGTTTTGAGCAAATCGTCTCCCACGCTGCCCGCATGCGTTACCGGACGCGCGGACAGTATCATGTCCCGATGGTGATTCGCACCCCGTACGGAGCAGGCATTCGCGGCCCCGAGCTGCACTCGGAAAGCGTCGAGACTTTTTTTGCCCACGTACCGGGTCTGAAAGTCGTTGCGCCGAGCACGCCGTATGATGCAAAAGGACTTTTGATCGCTGCCATCGAAGATCCCGACCCGGTTATTTTTTTGGAGCCGACCAAGCTGTACCGGGCGTTTAAAGAAGAAGTGCCGGAAGAAATGTACCGCGTGCCAATCGGCAAAGCGAAAGTGGTGCACGAAGGGACAGATATCTCGATTTTTGCCTGGGGAGCCATGCTGCGCGTAGCGGAGGAAGCAGCCAAACAGCTCGAACGGGAGCAAGGAGCGAGCTGTGAAGTCGTCGACCTGCGAACCATTTACCCGCTGGATCGGGATGCGATCGTCGCCTCGCTGAAAAAGACCGGGCGTGCCGTCGTCGTCCATGAGGCGCACAAGACAGCGGGCATGGGGGCAGAGATCATTTCGATCATCAACGATGAAGCGCTAATTTATTTGAAAGCGCCTGTGAAGCGGATTACCGGCTTTGACGTGCCTGTTCCGCAGTTCAGCATCGAGGACGATTATTTGCCGACGCCAGCGCGCGTCAAGAGCGGTATTGTGGAAACGCTTACGTTTTAGCGTAAAGGAGCGAGGGACATGGTGGAGTTTAAGCTCCCGGATGTGGGAGAAGGCATGCATGAAGGCGAAATTTTGAAAGTGCTGGTGCGCGCTGGCGACTCTGTGGTGCAGGATCAGCCTGTCATTGAAGTGCAAACGGATAAAGTCAACGCAGAGCTGTCCGCTCCGGCAACCGGAGTCGTCCAGGAAATTCGCATTGCGGAGGGCGATACGGTTGAGGTGGGAACGGTGCTCCTCGTCATCGATACAGGCATTGCTGCGGGGGAAGTGAAGCAGGAGTCGACCGGAAATGCGCCAGCCGCGCCGGAACAAGCTGCAACCCCGGTCGTACCATCCCGGCATAGCGCACGTCGTTCCTTGGCTACGCCATATGTGCGGCAGTTGGCGAGAGAAATGAAAATCGACATCGAACAAGTAGTCGGCACAGGTCCGGCGGGGCGCGTAACGGAAGAAGATTTGCGCTTGTTCGCCAGTGCCGGGCAAAAGCGTGCCTTGCAGGAAGTGTCTGCGACGTCGTTTGCAGTGTCGACTCCCAAGGGATCAACAGCTCGCGAGGCGGAAGTTGTGGCGACTGCCAGCACTAGCACTACCGATACAGCACCAGCAGCGGAAAAAGGGACTGCACTGGGGAGCAAGGAAGCTTTTGCCGCGATGCCGGGAGAAAGCGCAAACAGCATCGAGCGAATCCCGCTCAAAGGCATTCGCAAAAAAATTGCCGAGCACATGGTCAAATCGGTCACGATCATTCCACACGTCACTTCCGTCGATGAACTGGAAATGGATCAGTTGCTGGCTCTGCGGGAAAAGCTGAAACCGCACGCGGAGAAAAAAGAAGTCAAGCTGACGTTCCTGCCGTTTTTTATCAAGGCACTGGTCATTGCGCTCAAAGAATATCCGGTGATGAATGCTTCCATCGACGATGCCACGAACGAAATTTTGCTGAAGCGCTTTTACCATATCGGCATCGCTACCGATACGCCGGACGGACTGATCGTGCCTGTGATCAAGGACGCGGACAAGAAGTCGATTTTTCAACTGGCAAAAGAAATCAAACACCTCGCCGAACTCGCCCGGGAAGGCAAACTGACGCTTGCGCAAATTACAGGCGGAACGTTTACGATCAGCAATGTCGGACCTGTAGGCGGGCTGCAGGCAACGCCGATTATCAATCATCCGGAAGTGGCGATTTTGGCCTTGCACAAAATGGAGAAGCGCTGGGTCGTGCGCGAGGATGAAGGCGTGATTCGCCAGATGATGAACATGTCGCTGTCTTTTGACCATCGCCTGATCGATGGAGTGACAGCCGTTCGCTTCACGAACCGGATCAAGGAGTTGCTCGAAGACCCAAATTTGTTGTTTGCGGAGATGGTCTAGATGGTAGTCGGAGAAATCGCAATCGAAACAGACGTAGTCGTGATCGGAGGCGGACCGGGCGGGTATGCAGCTGCTATTCGCCTGGGTCAGTTGGGGCAATCGGTCGTGTTGATTGAAAAAGAAGCGTTGGGCGGGGTGTGCCTGAACCGGGGCTGCATTCCCTCGAAAGCACTGATTCACGCCGCAAGCGAATTTCATAAGCTGGCTGGGTTGGGAAAGTTGGGCATCAGGCTGCCGGAAGGAAACGCTTCGTTTCAGTTGGCTGACTGGCATACATGGAAAGAGTCTGTCGTTTCTCAATTGAGCCAGGGTGTGGAGCAGCTTTGCAAAGCGAACGGAGTGACTGTCGTCAAAGGCTCCGCGACTTTTCTCTCAGCGGATCGGATCGGCGTCGAGACGGGGGGAGACTTCGAGACGTACAAATTCCGGCAGGCGATCATCGCGACAGGATCACGGCCGTTTGTACCGCAGTCTTTGGCCACAGATCACGAGTCGATCCTCGATTCCAGCGACCTGTTGAACTTGCAGGAATTGCCCGGGACGCTTGCGATCATCGGCGGCGGCTACATCGGGATGGAGCTGGGCATGGCGTATGCCAAACTGGGAACAAAAGTAACAGTCGTGGAAGCCGCCAACAGCATTTTGCCACAAACGGCTTCGCATCTGACCCAGGAAGTGCGCAAACAAGCGAAACAGTTGGGAATCACCTTGAAAACGGCGACAAAAGTCGAGAGCATGTCGCGCGGAGATGGTGGTGTGACCGTAGCGCTTTTCTCGGAAGCAAACGGTCGCGAAGAACTGACCGTCGACAAAGCAGGCGTCACCATCGGACGAGTGCCTAATACGGGCGAAATCGGGCTTGGACAGGCAGGCGTCAACGTCGACGAAAGAGGCCATATTCCCGTCGATGCTTTTTGCCGGACGAACCAGCCGCACATTTTTGCCATCGGCGATGTAACTCCTGGGCCTGCTTTGGCGCATCGCGCGTCCAAACAAGGCATCGTCGCTGCCGAGGTGATCGCGGACTTGCCAAGCAGCATGGATTCGCCGTACGTCCCGTATGTCATTTTTACAGACCCGCCGATTGCAGGCGTAGGCTTGACGCGAGCAGAGGCGGAAGGATTGGGCCATCGTGTCAAGGCTGCTTCCTTCCCGTATCGGGCAAACGGCAAGGCGCTGACTTTGGGGGAACGAGAAGGCTTTGCAGAGGTGATCGTCGAGGAAGACACGCATTTGTTGTTGGGGATGCACGTAGTAGGGGCCGATGCGCCCAATCTGATCGGGGAAGGCGTCCTGGCGCTAGAGCTGGCAGCGCGAGTCGAGGATTTGGCTTTAACGATTCACCCGCATCCGACTTTGAGCGAGGTGTGGCTGGAAGCAGCAGAAGCCGTCCTCGGGCACGCCATCCATATGGTCAACAAAAAATAGGGGAAGACAACCTCCTTCGCTCAGCAACGGGCGGGGAGGTTTTTTGCTGCTATTCATGGGTTTCCCCCGCTTGGAACAGCTCAACAAGCCAGCTGCCAGGCTGAGAGTGACACTCCCGTCTACTTTTGCGAGGGTCAAAAGTATATGTTTTCCAATCCTAAAGCAGACTAAGGAAGAAACGGTTTTTTCGACTAGCGGAACAGAGGGGGTGACCACAATGGAGAAATGGATGACGATTGGCATCGGGGCAAGCATGGGAGCGTTCCTCGCCCTCGTTTTGTTGGCGGTGGTCGCGTTTGCCTGTTCGAGAACGGTGATCAGCTGGGTAGTCGGCCGCTTTACGAAAAGGCTGATGAACGATCGCTACCCGGAAAACATTTGGGAAATCGTTTCCGCGCTGACCAAAATCTCTCCCGCGAAAGTGCTGGAAAACAGTTTGCGCGCATCGGAAGGAATCGCCATCGAAAGGCCGTTCGGCAGCCCGCGAAAGTTTCTGAATTACGACGGTCTCGTTTTTTCTCCGGCGCAATTGGCTGTCCTGCCTGCTCACGAGGATGCACAAGTCGATACGCAGCTTACGATCGGCCCGATGGCAAAGAAGCCGTTGACCTTGCAAATCCCGCTTTTGTCTGGCGGTTTGGGATACGGGGTTGGCGTCTCGGAAAAGGCGAAAATCGCCATCGCCAAGGGCACGGCTGCGGTAGGGACGGTGACCAATACGGGAGAAGGCGGATTCTTACCCGAAGAAAGAGAAAACGCAAAATATTTGATCTATCAATATCACTCGGCGACGTGGTCGAAAAGCCCGGAGATTCTTCGGCAAGCGGATGCCATTGAAATTCGGATGGGCCAAGGCGCTACGGCTGGAGCGGCTACGTTTATCCCCAGTTGGGAGCTGAAAGGCAAGGCCAGTCAAATCATGGAGCTTCCGGATGTAGAATATGCCGTCATTCCGTCCAAGCATAAGGAGGTTCAGCAGCCACAAGACTTGCGCAAACTTGTCGACCAGCTGCGTTCCTTGACGGAAGGCGTACCGATCGGGGTGAAGATGTGCACCAGCGCCAAAATGGAAGCCGACCTGGAAGTCGCGATTTCCGCCGGGGTGGATTTTATCAGTCTCGACGGAGGACAAGCCGGATACAAGGGAAATGCGCCGATCCTTCAGGATGATGTTGGCTTGCCGACGATTTATGCCGTGACGCGTGCGGTTCGCTACTTGCAACAGCGCAAGGTCAAGGACAAAATCACGCTATTGAGCGGAGGCGGTTACGCTACGCCGGGGGAGTGCCTCAAAGCGATGGCATTGGGGGTCGACGGGGTTTACTTCGGAACCGCGCTGCTCTGGGCGATGACGCACGATCAAGTGATAAAAGTCGTTCCGTGGGAGCCGCCTACCCAGCTGCTCTTTTATTCCGGCCGCTTTCAAAAGGAGTTCAACGTGCAAGAAGGAGCCAAGTATTTGGAGAACTTTTTCCGTTCTTTTATCGATGAAATGTGGATCGCGACCCTCGCCCTCGGCAAAACGTCGTTTCGTCAGGTGAGCATCGAGGATTTGGCCGCTCTGGACAGCATGACCAGCAAAGTCACACGCATTCCGCTCGCTTGCTACCCGCGTGTCCACCGCAGCCGTTAAATGAGACAAAAATAGTGGCTGAATCCAGTCAACAAGGCTGCAAATTTATGGCAGAGGCCCCCTCACCCGAGCGTAACCAAGGCATAGTATGTAGCAAGGAGGTGAGGCATGATGACCTTTACATTTGCTGACTGGATGATTTATACGATATGGGCCATTTTTGGACTCATGATGATCGATTTTCTCATCGTCCTGTTCCGTTCGTTCTGGGCAGGCTCGGTCAACCCGTCCTTTGTCTTGGGCTATTTGAAGGACATTCTTTATTATGTATTGCCATTAAACATTATCGTTTCCATGATTGTCATCGACCCGACCGGGTATATTCTTGTCGTTTGGTACTTCATCTGCGGCTTGGCTGTCATTGTGAAGTACCTGCTTGACATTATCAAACGATTTGCATAAGCAACAGGTTGGCCTTCCATCCCGGTGGGCTGTTCGTTCTTTTTGAAACACGACCTTGATAGTGAGAGAAGAGGAGCGTCAAAGAGTACGATCGGTTTCCTTCTGGCTGGATAGACCTCCTTGCGACTTTCTAACAAAAATTCAAAATTTTCCGTAAAGGAAGTAGGTCCATGAGAAACTATCAATGGATCAAGTGGCGGAAAGTCCTCCTCTGGGTAGCAGCCATCGCCTTTTTAACGATCGTGTTGTACACAGGAGGGCCGACTTACTGGTCAATCGCATTGGGCATCCTTGGCTTGCTGTTTCAATTGCTGTTTGCCGTTATGTTCATCATCATCCAGTTCGTTGCCCTGTTCTGGTTTTTGGCGCGTGGGCGGACGTATTGGATTTTGCCAGGGGAAACAGGAGCGACGTGGAATGACTATCGCGGCAATCCGGAAATTGTGGAAAATGCTGAGCGAATCGTTACCTTGCTAAAGGGTGTGAAGGAATTTAAGGAAATGGGGGGCGAAGCGATCCGCGGTCTTTTGCTGTGCGGCCCACCGGGTACGGGCAAATCGTATCTCGCGCAGGTCATTGCCAACGAGGCCCAGGTTCCGTTTGCCTACGCCTCGGCCCCCAGTTTTCAAAACATGTTTTTCGGTGTCGGCAACCTGAAAGTCATGGGATTGTACAGAAAAGCGCGCAAACGCGCCAGGGAGTACGGCGCCTGCATCATCTTCATCGACGAGATCGACGCGATCGGCATGCAGCGCCAAGGGGGAATGGGCGGAGGCGGGATGCTGGGGATGGGCGGCACAGGCTTGTTGAATGAGCTGCTTTTGCAAATGGACCCGCCCAACCTCGACAGCTCGAAAATCGCCAAATTTTTGCGCTCCCTCGGTCTGCGCCGCAAAAAGGCTGAGCGCCCCGCCGTCATGACGATTGCCGCCACAAACTTGCCGGACGTGCTCGATTCCGCGCTGTTGCGGCCCGGCCGTTTTGACAGACAACTGTGGGTCGACACTCCGGACTACAATGGACGGATCGATATTTTCGAATATTATTTGGAAAAGGTGAAGCACGACGAATCTCTCAGCCCGGAACGTGCTGCATTGGATACAATTGGCTACAGTCCTGCCCAGATCAAGCATATCGTCAATGAATCGGTCGTCATCGCCCACCAGCGTGGAGCGCAAAGCGCCAGCTACGACGACTTCCGGGTCGCCATGGAAACGTACGAGTGGGGATTGAAACAGCCGCTGCGCTCCATGAGTGAGGACGAAAAACGAAACGTAGCGTACCACGAGGCAGGTCATGCCGTCGCGCAATATTTGCTCAAGCCGCACGAACGGGTCTGGAAGGTGACGATCATTCGCCGCGGCGGCGCTCTTGGCCTTGCCGCCACCAAACCGACGCATGAGCGGTACAATCGCAGCGACAGCGAAATTTTGGCCGCGATTCAGGTGTGCCTCGCTGCCAGAGCCGTCGAAGAAGAGTTTCTCGGCAAAAAATTGAACGGAGTCACCTCTGATTTGCAGCAAGCGACCGAGCTGGCAGGCGCTTATCTCGGCATGGTCGGCATGGGCGACGAGTTGTTCAGCTGGCTCGCTACAGGTGCCCGGCAGGAGGCGCTCAAAACACTTCGACCGAAAATCAACGAACTGCTGCATGAGCAAATGAAACAGGTGAAGCAATTGGTGCGCCAATACGCCGATTTCGTGCACGCCATCGCGGAGGAGCTGTTGAAGCGAGGCGACCTGACCGGAGAAGAAATCGAGGAACTGTACGTGCAGTTGTACGGCGACAAGCGACCTGCTTTGTCGTAAACTTTCATCCATGTGCCTTCGGGCCGTATCGAACCGCCAGTCACTTCGGTGTCTTGGCGGTTTTTTTGTGTTGATCGACAACTGCGAGCATACGTCGGTTTGCTCAGGGGTTGGAAAGTTTTATCACTTTTTTAGGGAAAATGGGAAAGAAAATCGCGGGATGTTCGTTATACTTGGTGAACATGTCAAAAGTCTGGGAAAATTGGCAACCTGCAACCAGCCGAGCAGTGGGAGAGTCTGGTGAAAAAACAGACAGACGTGTTTGGACCAAAAAGGCACAAGCTGCGCAGCAAGCCTTTTACATGGGAGGAACAGAGGGAAGATGCAAGACGATAACGAGCTCGTTCGTCTGGTGCAGGGCGGAAATCAGCAAGCCTATGCACGACTTGTCGACAAGTATAAAGGAAAAATCTTTGCCCGCCTGTACCGGATGATTGGACAGAAACAGGATGCCCAAGATCTCGCCCAGGAGGTTTTTACAAAAGCGTATTTCCAGTTGGAAAAGCTTGAGCCGGACGGTAATTTTTCCGCATGGCTCTACCGGATTGCCATCAACCATTGCCTGGATGAACTGAGGAAACGGAAGCGAAGCGTCAAGACGTCGGACGAAGAGGTGGAACTGATCGGGTCAGAGACACCGGAGGAAGCTTTCCTGCAAAAAGAGCAGCAGCAAGTTCTGCTTCGTCACATCATGGGGCTGGAAGAGGAATATCGCGCGGTCGTTGTCCTGCGCTACATCGATCAGCTCAGCTACAAAGAGATCAGCGAGATGTTAGTGCTGCCAACGACGACGGTGCAGATGAGACTGCATCGGGCGAAAAAGAAGCACTCGCCGATCCAACGCGGATCGCTCTGATTTTTGATTTTGTCGACAAGGACGGGAAAAAGCTCGATTGCACCCTGGATGACATCGATGTGGACTTCACGCTGACAGACGAAACCGGCCAAGACTTGAATCCGGAGGGAGACGGCTGGACATTGGGAGAATACGGGGGCTACATTTTGGTCGAACAGGAAGTGATCGAACTGTTCAACACCGCACAGAAATCCCCGGACACACTGACGGTCGGAGTCCAGTTCAACGATATTAAAGGGAAGGGCGGTTCTTGGAAGCTGGATGTTCCTATCGACATGAAAAAAGCAAAGGAAGTCGCGAAGACCGTCGCAATCAATCGCGAGTACACGTCACCTCAAGGAGTCGTGGTCAAGCTGGATAAACTGACGAACGTTCCAAGCAACAGCTTATTGTCGCTTACGACCAGTTGGAACGAGCAGCGCAAAAAGGAGTATCAAAGCATGGCGGAAAACGCTTCTGGTGAGCTGGGCGACTATTTGAACCGTCACAGTTTGGCATACGAAATTTTTGACGAGAACGGAAAGCTGCTTGCCGGTCGGGATGACACCGTGCTCGATTCGCTGAACGGCATTCGCAAAAATGCGGTAACGATTACCACAAAAGGCGAAGGAGACAGCGAGAGCGGTGCGATGATGTGGAGGTGGTGGGACGGATTTACGCCATTTGCCGATCAAAAAAAGGTGACCTTCAAGCTCCACTCGATCTACATGAATGAATTGGCAACTTTCCAGGGCAAGCTTTCGCTGGATGCGTTGAGCAAACAACCCGTCACGGTAGAAAGCAGCGGCAGCCGTTTTACCTTCCACAAGTTTCATCTGAAAACGAACGATCAGCAGGAGAAGATCGCCGGACGGTACGAAGTGAGAAACAAAGGCGGGATCATTGAATTTGAAGCACTGCTGCCAAAAGACATCATCTACATCACGGAATGGAGTGCAACAGACGAGACAGGGAAAACATACAGAGTGAGCATGGACAACGGCGATGGAGAGTACGTCCGCGATCAAGACGGACGGGTGCGGATCAAAAGCGCTCTTTACATCAACGGGTTGGAAAAACAGCCGAAAGAACTGACGATCTCCTACGCGATCCAGGAGCGCCAGTACCGCGATGTGGATATGGAGGTTCCGATTCAGTTGGGCAACTAGGCTGTATGTTTGTGAGAGTTTAATTGGCTTTTTTGCAAGCTGGAAGACCGTCAGAGAAATGTTCTGGCGGTTTTTTTTGTGTGCGAACAAGTAAGGCTTTTATTGTTAATGCAACCAATATTTAAGCCAAGGCAATAGCTGAACAGATTGATATACTATCGTATGTTGTTTTTGATAGCTGACAGATATAGCTGAGGTGATGGAATACATAATCTTTTTCGTAAAATAGCACGTCGCTGACCCAAATATGCCCTTCATTCATTTCGTTTAAGTTCAAGGAAAGTAGTGAGCAAGAAATGTCCAGCAAGATCATGAAAAGCACAAGTGCAATCCTTCTTTTCCTTCTCTTTTTTCTCGTTTTCGTTCCTCTAGCGAGAGCTTCTGCCGAAGAGAATCCCGCGACAGCGATTCCTCAGATGGATCAAGAGATTTACGGTTTGCTGAACACATTGACTTTCTTTCAAGAGCTTGCCCTGCAAAAAGGCGACAAGAAGCTCGCGAAAAAAATCGAAAAACAATCAGCTGCCTTTTCACAGAAGAACCTCAAGCTGCATCAGACACCGATTGATTCCAACAGGCAAATCCGCCAAGAGAAAATTAACAAGTCTTTGCAAAAACAAGCAGCACACATTTACTCCCTGCAAAAACAACTGGAAGAACAAGTTGATAAATATTGGGAACAGTTGATCCCCGAACTTTCGCTGAAGCAAAAGCCGCAGGAACAGGAGCTTCAACCTCAGTTGGCAAGCAGAACCGCAACCGCTTTTGCTGCTGCTGCTCCTGTCTTGGATCCGTTTGAACCGAACGACGATGTAGACACAAGTTACCCTGTAACAAGTGGAAACTTTTACAATTCGAAGCTGTCTACAGCTAAAGATCTCGATATGTACCGTTTTGATTCAGGGGCGCAATCTGGCGAGCTTACGGTGACATTGCGCGTTCCCGAAGATAAAAACTTCGACCTGGCAGTCATGCAAGCGCCGAACAAAGTAGTGGGCATGAGTACGCGAGGAGGAGTTGGGGGAACGGAAAACGTCACTTTTCAGGTGCAACCGAATACGACCTATTATTTCTCTGTATTTAGCATGAGCCGCGATTTTAGTGAAACGACCTCCTATTTATTGTCATTCAGTAAGATTACGACTGTACTCAATCTGGCTCAACCTATTGATATCAGTCTTCCTACGGGGGAAACCCCTGGCTACCGCTTTACGGCTCCTGTAACTGGTACTTACCGTTTTTATACAAGTCCATACGGAGGATTTGGCGCCCCGTTTGATACGGTTTTGTCCGTGTTTCGTGACGAGCAGTTGCAGCAAGCCCTGAAGTTTAATGATGAGGCAGTCGATGGTTCTCTCTTTTCCGAAATTAAAGTGCCACTGGACGCAGGCGTGACCTATTTTGTTCTGGCTACTTCTTTTGATTCGACAAAAGGACTTCACGCCCGGTTGACAGCTGCTTTGGATGCCAGTGCCAGTGTCGTTTCCGCTGCGCTTCACGAGTCTTCTGCAAACGATGGGACGCTGACAGAAACGCAGACTGTCGTCTTAAAAAATGGCACCTTTACTTCCGATGCAGCCTCTTTTGTGACAGTACACAACGTCGCAACTGGTTTGCAGCCGCTTGTTACCCGTGTCAACAGCACGCAGTTAAGCATTCAATTTACGGGAAAAGCGGTTGAACACGAGCAGAAACACCGCGCAACGAATCTGTTTGTGACGATCCCGAAGGCAAAAATAGCTGGTGCAGATGCAGATGTCGTCACAGACACGTTTGCATTGGAATTTACAGACACAGACTCGTTCACAATCGCAGCACCACCCGATCTCGATCTTGCCAAAGGCTCCAAAAAAATCTACAAATTTACGGCGCCTTCCTCTGGAGATTTTGAACTCTCAACCACCTATTTTGGGGGAGTGGAAGGGAGCGGGCCAAGCAATACCAAGCTGGCAATCTATGAAGACTTCGGAGAGACCAGGCTGCTTGCCGCCAATGACGACGGGGATCACCCGCCATTTTCCAAAGCGATTGTATCCATGGAAAAAGGCCGGGATTACTATGTTGTCGTCTCTTCCGCTGACAACAATGCCGTTCACGCACGTTTGCTCGCCCGCTATACGGGGGTCGAATACGTGTATAACGCCAAAGGACAACTGACTCAAATCAGGCAAAATGGACAAGTCCTCTCCGAGTTTACGTATGACAGCAACGGAAATCTCAGCAAGAAAACGGACTATTAAGTGAAGAGGAGCATTGGCGCTATGAGAATCAGGTACGGGTGGTCAAAAATGATCACAATCTTGTTGGGGCTTTCTTTGCTGACCCCCAATCTGGCATTGGCGAAGACAGAGGCCGTTCAAGCCAATCCGGAAGCGGCACAACAAGATGAGAATCAGAAGGCGGCGACCAAAAAATGGCTTGCAGCCTATCAAAACGCAAAGCAGCAAGGCAACGCACCCAAACAGCAAAATCCGGACGAGCAACCGATTTTTACGCAAGAACAAGTGACGAGTAAAGAGTGGGACTCGATCCGCCCCGAAGATGCTTGGAAGCTCTATCAATGGAAGGATAGAAGCGTGTTGCAGCTTGCAGCCTATTTCTATCCTCAATTCGATCGCTTTTTGTCCCATCACGAGCAAGTAGAGAAATATGGATGGTCGGATGATACCGTCAATCAAAAGTTGGACAAGCTGACAAAAGCACAAATGACGAAACTATCAACACTCCTTCCAGCAATCAAGACGTATCAGGAGCGTCGCAACGAACAAGCAGCCGTTCCGCAAGCCAGAGCTTTGGCTGCACAAGCGACCACGCTTCCAGAAGACGCCATGTTCGAAACGGAAGGCTTGACCTACAAATACCAGCGCACCAATACGGACAATCCGGTGGACGAGCTGTACCGGGCGGCAAACGTGCAGGAAGTGGATGTGCAGCTGGAAGGCAAGCACGGCATGGACTTGACGGTCGAGCGCCGCTACTCGTCGCTGGATGCGATGACGGAAAGGATTTACTTTTCCACATCAGGCAAAAACAAAACAGCTCCGCTGCAAGGAAACAACGATGGTTTGCCGGAAGGGTGGAGCTTTAATTTTCCGCAGTTTCAGGAAGTGTCCAAAGAAAACGCGAAGTGCACGTTCCGGTCGGATGATTCCAAATATACATGCGGTGCGGTAAGTGAGGGAAAGCGCTACATTTTTACGTTGGAAGACGGGACGATTCTTGAGTCTTCTTCTATCAAAGGGGAATGGGTGAATACGCCGTACAAGCCAAATGCCGGCATGTTATCCTACCGCCAGCCTTCCGGGGAGTTTGGCGAGAAACATATTGTGACGCTGTCCGTAGATGGCAACACGTATGAATTTGGCGAGGATCATAAATATCGCAATGATGAGCTGTATCGGATTTTCCTGGTCAAAAAGACGAATGCCTACGGAGATACCATCCGCTACCGCATTCCTGAGGACTACCGATTGCCGATTGAAATAACAGACAGTGTCGGCCGCCTGATCGTCATGGAACGAGGCGGGGGTGTCAATCTCAAGGTTTATCAGGATGCCAGCGAGACAAAGCTGCTGAAACATCTCGAATACGACTCAGATTACGCTACCAACACAGATCGGGTTGTCGAGCATAGCGTCACGGGGGGAGAGAGCAAGGTCGTCGCCGAGTATAGCTATCTCGATCCGAAAACATACGGGAACGCCGAGTTCGATCTGCATGCCGGATATGGCTTCCCTGCGCCGAATGGCGTGATCGACTTCAACGACGGCGGCCTGGAATCTACCGCGTATACGAATCTCGACAAGGAGAGAAGAAACACCGTCGAATACAAGCTGCTCAAGCAAGTCAACTATCCGGTCGAAGGTTTGTCCATGACCTATACGTACAGCTTGTACCAGCCGGATGCTCCAGGGTTCCTCGACCGGGGCGTGACCCGGATTTATCACGACAAGGAAGCGCTGACGTACACCAGCTATTTGCCTGTCACAGCGGTCAATTTCCGTTTTGCGAAAACGCCGCATCCCGATCAGCCTGGCACAGAATGGTATTCGTATACGAAGTATTATCCGCACATTACAAAAGAAATCTGGAAGTCGCCCAAAGCGCAATCGGTTCGGTTTGCCAAGCAGTCGCTTGCCAGAGACGGGGCATTGGTCGTGTCCAGAACGTTGCAGGACGGGCTGCCAAGTGAAGATAAAAGCTACACCCCTAACCTGGATCGCAATTTCGTGCTGCAATCGGTAAAAAACTACGTGGGCAACGGAGGAGACAACGAGACGATTCCGGGAGAGCTTTCCTTCACGGAAGAGGGCAAGACCTATCGCTACAACCCGGTTAGTTACACGAGCTATTTGTACAAGGAACGGGATACAAAACCGTCTTACGTCTACAGCTTCTTAGGGCGTCCAGCCTCCATGACCGCCGATGCAGATGTGTATGCGTTTCTTTTGTCGCCCAGCCTTAATCGATTATCGAAGGTGCAAGCACGTTTGGATCGCTACGCGCAAACGATACAATACAATTACAACGCTTACGGCGATGTCACCAAAGAGATAGATCCGAAAGGCAACATCACAACGAGAGAATATGTAAATCCGCTTCTCCTTTCTGCGCTGCGTATGCCTGCCAGTATAACGAAGACGGCCGCAGACAATCCGGAGCACTACCACAAGGAAACGTATACGTATAATTCCAAAGGGCTTTTGGCAACGGAAAAAATCATCGATTCTTATCCGGATGGCGGATCAGCAAAGGTCATGCAGGTAGACAGAGCTTATACGTATAACGATAACAAACAGCTGACCTCCGCAACGGAAACGAGTACGGGACCAGACGCGAAGACAGTGACGCAAAATATTACCGGGTACGATCCGCTGGGGCTGTATCCTGTTGACATCAACCTGCGAGTCGAAGTGTCGACTGGGCAAATGCAAACTTTGCACCACGGCTTCGCCTACGATGGAATGGGCCGACTGACAAATCGTGTTTACCCGGATGATATGGCTGTCTTGTACGAATATGATTTGCTAGGCCGTCGAACGAAAGAAAGCGTAACGAGCAAGGAACAAACCAGGACAACTACCTACGCCTATGACGATACGGCGCGCAAGGTCACAATGGTACTCCCGAACGGCACCAAGCTGGTCACTCAGTTCACGCCATTCGGAGAAATCGAATATAAAGAGCAAGTTGCAGCAAACGGAACTTCGCGTCCTTTGCTGTACAATACCTACACGCTAGACGGCAACCATCTTTTGTCCAGTGCGCCATACGCCGATCAAGAACGTGCGACCACGTATGTCTACAATACAGACGGAAGTATCTGGCAGAAAAAAGACCCTGTTGGCACCACCGTATACTTGACTGCCAATTCGATCAGCGATGGTACCAGCTTCGCACCCGCACTCACCCGTATGACACTTGCGCCAAACGGGTTGCAAACAGTTCAATATCACGACCGACAAGGCCAGCTCGAAAAAGAAATTCAGCGAGCAGGAGACGGAGCCAAAAACCTGACCGCCGAGCTTGTCCGAAACTCGTTTGATCAAGTGAAGCAGAAGACAGAAAAAGACCAGTCAGGCAAGACACGCGTTTGGGAGTACCGCTACACCAATGACGGCAACCTTACCTATTTGCTGGACCCGGAACAAAACAGCTATCAGTACGAATACGATGCGCTCGGAAATTTGTTGACCGTCACTGAAAATCAGATGCAGACAACCAAAAATCATTACAATGCTCTATCCTGGAAGCTTAGCGAACAGGATGTGCCATCGGGAGCAACTGAATCTTATTCTTTTAATCAAAATGGCACGCTGAACACCTTTACCGACAAGACAGGAAATCGCCACGCTTATCGATATACGCCGTTTAACGAGCTGGCAAGCTTGATGACCCGCAATGCTTCCGGTTCCGTGACCAACTTGGAAACCAGAGACTACGTCCCGAACACGTCACTGGTCCAGAAGGAAACAAACAGCAATGGGGCGGACATCACCCCGACGGCCAACAATTATCGGGAGATCACGTACAGCTACGATGCCTTCCAGCGCTTGAAAAGCCAAACGGTATTTGGCCGCACGTATCAATTGGGATATACGGACAATGACGATGCGAAAGACTCGCTAACGTATCCAGACGGAACCGTAGTCAACTATAAATATGATCCGGCAGGGCGGTTACAGGAAGTAAACAGCCCGCTGACAGGAAAAATTCAGTACGACTACCATATGAAAGCCAGGGGGGAAAGCTATCAGCTTGCGTATCCGAATGGTTTCAAAGTAGAACGGGATTTGGACTCGTTTGGGCAAGTAGAAAAAATGACGCATCGAAAAGAAAGTCCCGTGTGGAGTGAAAACAACGAGTATTCGTTCGGCAATGTCGTTTCCAGCGAAAAAAGTGGAACGCTGTACCGATACGATTATGACAAAGTCGATCGTCTGACCAAAGAAGTTGTTCCAGGAACCACGAACCAGTATACGTATGACGGCCACGGGAATCGCTCCGCTTTTGCAGGAAAACGACCTGCCGACAAAGGTGTGACCACCTATACGTTTGACGAACGGAATCGACTGCGAAGTGCGACCAACCATACGACCGGATTGGATGCGACCTACACGTATTTCGGGAACGGACTGCGTGCCACCAAGACGGAAAATGGTGTGCAAACAAAATACGTGTACATGGACGGAAACGTCTTGGAGGAGCTGGATGCGAACGGCTATGCGATTGCCCGCAATGTTTGGGGCAATGAACTGCTGTTCCGCAAAGACTTCCTCACCGATAAAGGCGGATATTACGCGTATAACAGCCATGGGGATGTCGTCTCGATTTTGGACGAATCAGGACAAGAACAAAACAAATACGAGTACGACACGTGGGGCAATGTCATCTCCAAGACAGAGGGAATGTCCAACCCGTTTCAGTACAGCGGAGAAATCTACGACGAGAAGAGCGGCTTTTACTATTTGCGTGCCCGGTATTATGATCCGAGGGTCGGGAGGTTTATTTCGGAGGATACGTATAAGGGTGCGGTGGATAATCCGTTGTCGTTGAATCGGTATACGTATGTTCTTAACAATCCATTGATTTTTATTGATCCTACTGGACATGCTGAGATTTCTTTACGAGCAGTTTGGCTTGGAATGACCAAAGCTGGTGACGAATTACCAGGGGCTTTGAAAAAAGCAGGAGTCGAATATGTAGGAGTAGAAAATGTTAACACACTTTCAAACGGGAACTGGGATTCAGATGATGCCTTTGCAGCTGGTAGTGTTGCCATTAATATTGTTCCTGTAGGGAAGTTGCTTAAAACCACTAAAGCAGGAACTAAAACTGCAGTAAATGCATTTAAGAGTTCAAAAGGATTACCGCAAAGTATTCGCGATATGATGAAATCCCAGAAGATTGCACCTGACATTTTAGATAAGGGAGTCCATTTTAATGTAGGAAAAATCGAAATAACTGTTGTTCCTACAAATCAAGGAGGTATTGCTTTTAAACCGACTCATCCAGGGATGGCAGCAAAAAATCCTAGTCAATATAATTCTGCTCTTAAACAAGCAGAAGAAGCTATTCAACATCCAGAATTTAGAGAATGGTTATTGAAACATGCTCAAAGAGGATTGGAGTTATCTAAATCGGGAAAACCAGGGAAAGGAGCAGAGTTTAATTTCCTGATAAAAGCATTGGAGGATATGAAGTGAGGATAACAATTGACTTTATGAAATTACTAACAACAGGTAGCCTAGGAAACTTTACAGGAGGAGAAACGGAAGAAGAAATCATAAATTTGATTGGACAACCTGAAATTTATACACCCGAAAGGAAGTCATATCCCGCTTTTGTTATTTATGGGGACTTGGAATTTCGACTCCGTAAAAATAAGATAGAAACAGTAGTGATTACTCTTAATAATGGCACTATAAACATGCCTAATAGTATTGAAATCAAAAACTTCAATGGAGGAAATGAACTAACAATTGATTTCATTAAGGGACTATTAAGCGAGAATGGTGTGTCGTGGACACTAGATAGTGTATTGTCCGATCAATATCAAGCTAATTATGTATCGGACAAAGGTGTTCACTTTGCATTTGATTTAGAAGAGTCAGGAGTTTTAACTAAGATCGGTATCGAGTATAAATTGATGGCTAATTCTTAATCAAGGTATCCCAAACGAGTAATTTACGCTCGTTTGGGGTTCTTTAATTTTTCCTAAAGAAGCAAGGTGAAAATTTATAGTATTCCTGTTTCATGAAGACAGGTGTGTGAACATGTTTAAGCCCGAAACAAAAACAGCCATTCTTCAAGGATACAAAGTAAATACCCAAAAAGCTTATTCAAGAGTTTTCAACCTAACAATGAAGTTCGAAGTGGAACAAGATAAGGATTTGCTCATAAATCCCTAACGCCAAACCCTCACAGGCAGCCTCACCAGGGCTTGACCAGCAGCGGAAGGTTGCAAATTCGCCTCCAGATCGAAGCCCGGAACAGGTTCAATGCGCGAGAACGCCTTGATGAAGTGGTGAAAAGCTTTGTTTGCTTCCATTCTCGCCAAGGGGGCACCGAGACAGATATGCGGTCCATTGCTGAACGATTGATGCCGATTGTTGTTTTTCCGGTGGATGTTCAAAGCAAAAGGGTCTTCAAACACAGCCTGATCAAAATTGGCTGCGCTCATCCAGGCAATCACGACATCTCCTTTTTTCAACTCAACACCCAAGACATCGTTATCTTCCTTCACCGTGCGATCCATTTTGCTAATGTGAAAACGATAGCGCAGCATCTCCTCGACAAAAAGCGGGACGAGGTCGAGGTCGCTTCTCAGTTCAGCGTAAAGGTTCGGATTGTCGTACAGCAAGGAATAAAACGAGTTGGCCAACAGGAGGCTGGTTGTCTCGATGCCCGCCCCCAAAATAAACATCGTGATGGTAACAATATCTTCATCCGTCAACTTGTCTCCCTCGTATTCTGCCTGAATCAGATCAGAAATGATGTCGTCTGCAAGGTGCGTTCTTTTATCGACCACGAAAGGGTGCAAGTAAGCAAAAAACTCTTTTGCCGCCTGTTCCTTCTGTTGATGAACTTCCTCGTTCTTTTCCTTTTGAATCGGCATGAACAAAAGATCGACCCATTTTTTGAACAGCCATTTGTCCTGATGCGGCACGCCAAGCAGCTCGGCCATGATGATGATAGGCAGCGGAGTGGTAAAATCTTGGACGATATCCACTTCCGTTTTTGCTTCCATTTCGCGAATCAGCTCGTTCACGACTTGTTCGACACGCGGCTCCCACTCTTTTAGGCTGCGCGGCGTGAAAGCAGCCGAAAACAAGGAGCGCGCCTTGCGATGTTCGGGAGGATCACTGTCGTGGATATTGAGACGTTCTGGAAAAGAGCCTTCCTTAGTACCAGCCCCGACATTGACAAGCGTCCGTTGGCGTACGCTCGAAAACAAAGCATAGTCGGTCAGCACCCGCTTCACATCTTCATAGCGGAACACATTCCACGTATTCGTGCCCGCATGATAAAAAACGGGCTGCTCTGCAAGCATTTTCTTGTACCATGCCACCGGAAAAAAATGTTCGGATTTCGTTTGGAAATCCGTTATCTCAGACGGTGAATACGCCTGCTTTTCCATCTACATCACCTCTTGAATTTGTCCATTATAGGGTGGATAATAAAGGGAATTTTATGCGCAAAAGCTTTTCAAAAGGGAATGGAGAGGAACAAACATGACGTTAAAAATAGCTTTGGACAGCGTAGTGATTCATGAAACACCGCTGGAAGAAATCCACTTTGACACCAATACCATTGCGGTTACATTTGATGACGCAGATGAAAAAAGGTGGAAACTGACGTTTAAACCTTACCAGGCGATCCAAACGACGACAATCGATTGCTACCCGTTTTCCAATCTGGTCATCGACGAGGCGATTGACGAGAACGGATATTTCCAGCGCTATTTGCTGGAAGTGACGGATTCCCAATGGATAAAAGCGTTACAGGATGAACTGAGGTTGATCGACCCGCATGCTACTTTCCTGGAGAAAGCGCATCATTACATTTTCCCTTTTCAAGATATTGTCGTGGAAATCATAGCTTGGGGCTATCAGCTGGAGGAAGTGTACTGAGTCTTTTGCGCACGGCGGCAAAAGACAGTTTGGCAAAGTGTTGTACGAGGACTTGCGCCTGACCCCTCCACCGGGAATCAAGACAAAAACGCACTACGTCTGCGTGACACTCGAACAACTCCAGGCGATGAATCCTGACCACATTTTTTTATCGACGAACAATTCCAATCCGAGCAAAGAGCAAATCCAAACCCTCCAGCAGACCAAGGCGTGGTCTAGCTTGCGGGCGGTACAGAAAAACCAGGTGTACGAGGTGGAGAGCTGGCTGAACGGGCACGCTCCGATCAAACACAGTCTGTCCGTCGATGTCGCGATCAGCCATCTGGCCGCACGTCAGCAGCCACAATGGGAGGCCATTGTCATGTAAGCCACTTCGTTAGCAAGTGGCTTTTTTCGTGGAGAGCGGCAAGATTTTGTCCTTACAGGAACAAGATTTTGTCAATTGTCGTGTGCGAGGGGCTATCCTATAATCACTAGAGTGAAAATGATTATCAATAACAACAGGGGGTTCATCATGATATTTTTGCAAAGGGTGAAAAAAGTGCTGTCTGGAGCGATCTGCCTGTTTGCGCTGACGGCAGCAGGCTGCGGGACAAGCCCGGCTCCACAAGGAGAACAGACCGGAGCGGCACCAGCCCCTGCACCTGCACAAGAGCAGACAATCGAGCATGACTTGGGAAAAACAGTCGTAAAAGGGGAGCCGAAAAAAATCTTGTCGCTTCATCCGTGGATCAGCGACTTTTTGCTCTCGATGGATACGACGCCGTCCGCTTCGCCAAGCTCGGGGCCGAAAGCGACGGAGTTCACTTGGTACTTGCAGGACGGGTTAAAAGATTCGGTCAACCTGGGCTGGCAAATTCCCAAACCGAATCTGGAGCTAATCGTCCAGAGCAGCCCCGATTTGATCGTCGGCAATCAAAACTTCGGCGAACTGAATGAACAACTGTCCAAAATCGCCCCGACTATTTTCATCGAGCCGGTAGAGGATGAAAAGGGCGTGCGCAAAATGCGCGACACGTTCTTGCGCCTGGCGAGCATGCTGAAAAAAGAAGAACTTGCCCAGCAGAAGATCGCGGAATACAATACTGAGGCAGAAAAATACCGCACCCAAGTGAAAGCGGCGATTGGCGAGCAAACGGCCATGTTCCTGCGCGTCACGGACAAAGAGCTGCGCTACTACAGTCCGAAGCTGTTTGAAGTTTTGTACGATGATCTCGGACTGGCGAAACCGGCGAATATCCCAGATGCTTCCAAAAGCTTTCAACCGCTCTCGATCGAGAAGCTTCCAGAGGTCAACCCGGACCACATTTTCCACTTGCACGAGGGCGGCGACCGCGTGTCGTCCTTGCGGGAAACCGCGATTTGGAACGGGCTTGCCGCTGTGAAAAACAACCACGTATACGAAGTCGACTACGACTTGTGGTTCCAAGGCTTCGGCCCGATTGCCAATCGCCTGATTTTGCAAGACGCAACGGAGAAGCTGCTTGGGACAAAACCAGGCAAATAGCAAGGTTTGCGACAACGTTCCGGTAAAATGGTAAAACGGCAAAGCCGGAAATGCCAGCGAAATTTCAAAAACCTCACTCAGAAAGCATGAAACTGCCCCGAACCCCCAAACGAGCGTTCACTACTCGTTCGGGGGTTCTTTCTTTTCGTGTTCGGGAATGACGCATAGTCTAGCTACACGGAAAATGACGCGCCCAACGACGGAGCGGAGCACACTGTTTACACCACTTTCACATAAATACCCTACATAGGTAGAGTAATATGTTTTCAGGGAGAAGTCGTTCCTACTTGAAAGGAGAGGTCATCATGAAAGTTGCGATCATGCTTTTCGATGGAATCACCGCGCTGGATGCGATCGGCCCATACGACGTTTTTGCTGCTACCTTGCAGTGGGAAGTGAAGTTTGTCGCCAAGCAAAAAGGATTGGTCAAACTGGACTCGAACATGGGCTACCTGCACGCGGATTACGATTTTTCCGAAGTGACTTCCGCCGACATCCTGGTTGTGCCCGGATGCAGCCCGCCTCACTATAAAACGCCGATGAATGACGAAGAAACGTTGGCGTGGATTCGCCGCATCCACGAGACGAGCAAATGGACGACGTCGGTGTGCAACGGCTCCCTGATTTTAAGTGCCGCAGGGCTGCTGAAAGGCGTCGTTGCCACCAGCCATTGGGGGTCGTTCGATTTGCTCGCATCACTTGGCGCCATCCCGACGGAAGAGAGAGTCGTTCGCCAGGAGAAAATCGTCACAGCAGCGGGCGTTTCCTCCGGGATCGACATGGCCCTCCAATTGGTCGCATGGGAATTGGGCGAACAGATGGGACAAGCTGTACAGCTGATTTTGGAATACGATCCCAAGCCGCCGTTTGACACAGGTTCACCGCAGAAAGCGCCAGCGCAATTGGTGGAGCAAATCAGAGCAATGCTGCAAGCGTTTGCCGAAAAGGAACCAAGCATGTAAATACAAAGACCAGCAAGAAAAGAAGGAGCATTCAGCGCTCCTTCTTTTTTGATTGCTCGTTAGCTCCGTCTTTCCACATAATAAACTCTTATAGTATAAAACCCGATCGGAATGATATTATTTATCGCAGTGATAGAACAGTCGCTTCGCAGCAACCGCAACGAGGAGCTGGCAAAATGGACGATCTGTATGTTTTTGTCATTTTCCCGGGAACCAGGGCTTTCTGTTTTGCATAATACAGGCAGAAAACAAAGGAGGTGGTTCAACTGGATGAGAGTCAATTAGAAGCGTGGGTGGAGGCGTACACGGACCGGCTTGTGCGGCTTGCCTATACATATGTGCGCGATTGGGCGCTTGCCGAGGATCGGGTGCAAGATGCGTTTCTCAAAGCGTACTGCCAATACCACCAATTTCAGCCCGGAAAAGACCCGTTTCCTTGGCTGGCCCGCATTACGATCAACGAATGCAAGATGTCCTGGCGAAGAACGTGGCGCGAAGTCGTGACAGAAATTTTTCCGCCCCGCATGAGCAAAAGCGCCGAGATCATCACGATGGAAAAGCTGGATGCAGCGCTCTGCTACCAGTTTGTGCTAGACCTGGTGGAACCATTTCGCACGCCTATCATCCTCTACTATTTTGAAGATTTGTCCATTGAACAAATCAGTGACATCCTCAGCGTAAGCAAAGGCACTGTCAAATCCCGTTTGGCCCGGGGCAGAGAGAAGCTTTACCGGACCATGGTGAAGGAGGGTAGCCATGGAAAAGCAGTTGAAAAATGCGAAACATCAATATGAGTCACATTCAGTGGACATGGAAGCTTTCAAAAAGAGGTTGAACCAAAAAATACAGAAGGCCGAAAGGGAGGGACTGTCCCGTAAAGGGGATGGGTGGACGTTGAAAAAAATAGCGCTTGTGAGTGCTGCTGTTCTGGCAATCGGATTTTCGGGAAGTGTGGCCGTGTCACCGACTTTTGCCAGCTACATCTCGTCTTTGTGGACGAAGAAGATTGACCCGGGTGTCCAGGAAGCCGTGAACAAAGGGTACGCCAAGCTGGCGAAGGCGAGTGTGACAGACCAGGGCATTACAATTGAAACATCTGAAGTGATCGCCGACCCCGCCCGGCTGATCGTCGCCATTTCGATGAAAAATGCGCAGGGAGAGTTTATTTTCCCTGATCCCGATATCGCCGCGAACGAGAACAAGCTGTTTGTGACAGATGAGAACGGCAACGTGATCGCAGACGACATCCAATCGTATTATAAAGAAGGAGATATCGGGTATTTCCAGTTTGTTTTAAACGATGCTGTCTCCAAAAAGATGCAGCTGCGAATGGACGTGAAACGAATCCGTCTCAGCGGCAACCAATACAAGGAAGGCTCATGGAAGCTGACTGTGCCGATCGACATCGAGCAGAGCATGGCGGCAACCACAACTGTCTCTTTGAATCAGACATACACCACCCCGCAGGGAATCACCGTTGCGGCTAAATCTATTGTATATTCGCCAAGTGCGACAAGACTTACGTTTGAGACAAGCTGGACAAAAGCGGCGCGGGAGAGAATCGAGCGAACTGCAAAAAGCGTGGGAGCAACTGCGCAAGAGCGTGAGCTGCTGCATCATCAAAGCCTGGTTTTCCGGATTCTCGATCAAAATGGAAAAGACATGGTGAAGCTTGACGATCTGCTGGTTGTAAGCGAGGGGGATTCTCCAGCGCCGACCGTGTACGCAAGCCAGAAAATCGTAAAAGAAGGCAGCACAGAAAAAACGATCCATGAATACGTCTTTTTCTCCGGTCAGACTGAGAAACCGTTGACCTTTGTGCTGACTGGCGTGTCGACGTTTGAACCAAACGATTTCCGCCTTGCACTCGATCTGGCAACTTTGAAAACAAAGCCTGTCTCTGGCACGAAGGGAAACCATGCCGTCACCGTTACCGACTTGTCTGTGCAACAAAATCCCGCAACGGGACAAAAAGAGGTCGCTCTGCGAATGAAGGAGCAATCCACCAACTTGCGCATATGGAAGTGGTATTTGACAGACGACAAGGGCCAGGCGTATGAGCTGGTGGAAAATCGCGATGGCGAAGGGGAATGCAGCGCGAGCAAAGGGTCGGATGGCGTCTATGTAGAGCAATGCGACAATCAATACTTTGCCAAAGGAATGACCGCCTTGCCCAAAAAAGCGGCGCTGACGATCCGCTTAGAGCCGGTTCAGCACAGTGATTCCCAGTGGCGAGTCGAGCTGCCTGCTGCCACGTCTGCGAAAAAGTAATCGGCTACGCCTGGCTTGCCTTTTTTCCTTGGACGGAAGCGGAGCATTCTCTCCATTCGAAGTCCACGGCAAGAGGAAAAAGCTCTTTTTCGCAACTGTCGACCAATTCATACTTTACAAATAGTATTTATGTGTTTTAAACTGAAACTATAGAAAACCACTCCATCACATCAATCCATTCGGCCGATCAGTCCACTGAAGGCTCCCGCGTCTGTTTTGTTCAAGCGCGCGGGAGCCGTTTTGTATTCGGAAACATTTTTCGATTCGACAGGGGGGACGCACGTGGAATATTATTGTCTGACTTGCCGCCATGTCTTCGCGCCCGGACAAGAGCTGTGCGGACATCTGCAGCAGCTGTTCACATCTGTGCAAGGGGAAAAAATATGGCGGATACGCTTCTTGCATCGGTTTGCGTATGAATTTTACAGCGATGGGCAAATTCAGGAGCTGATTCGCGACCAGCCTCTGATGGTTTCCGAAGTGCTGTGCGTCGATCAGTTTGATACGAGGACACACACGGGGCTGAACGCGATTGGCCAGCGGGTGTCCATTTTCGAGTAGCTGTTTCCTGTCATTGACAAACAGGAATCACCGCTTTAGTATAGTTTTATGACTATCAAACAATCGAACGAGGATGAAAAGCGCGTCAAAATCTTCAAAGCGTTGGCGGATGTGAAGCGGATTGAGATTGTTCGATTTTTGTATCGCGCAAAAGCAATGCATACGTGCGGTCACATCGGGAATACGCACGGGTTGAACAAGTCCAACACGACGTACCATCTGAAAATTTTGCATGATGCCGAGCTGATTGACATTATCCGCGACGGGCAATTTAAATTAATTCAATTGAGGGAGGAGACATTTCAAGCGTTTTTGCCGGGTTATTTGGACACGCTGTAGTGCCGGATAACCATTTTTTTCGAGCAATAGTTAAAGAGTTTTAGAACTATCGCAAAACACGAAAATGCGTGCGCATTGTCTGTTCGTCGGCTATTTAGTTCGAAAGTTTTAATACTATAAAATCTTTGGGGTGTCCATGATGCTTGAACAAAAGAAAAGCTTGTATTCGACTTGGCTCGTTTTGACCTTATGCTTTGTGATCATGCTGGCCGTGATCAATACCGTCCTGTTTAATGTCGCACTCGCGGATATTTCCGGAGAATTGTCAATCGGTCCGTCGCAGGTCAGCTGGATTGTGGTCGGATACTCGATGATGGTCGCGATCGGTTCGATTACGTATGGCAAACTGGCGGATCGCTTTCGCGTCAAAAGCCTGCTGATCTTCGCTCTCGTCTTGTTTCTTGCCGGCTCGCTGATCGGTTTTGGTTTTTCTTCCTTTGCAGCGGTCATCATCGGGCGGATCATTCAGGCAAGCGGCGGCTCCGCGTTTATTTCCTTGTCGATGATCTCGGTAGCGAGATTTTTGCAGCCGGAGAAGCGGCCTGGCGCTTTGGCGATGTTCAGTGCGACGATTGCGCTGGCGGCGGGGATCGGCCCACTGGTTGGGGGAGCCGTTACGCACACGCTGGGATGGCGGTACTTGTTTTTGCTCATGGTCATCGCTATCGTTGCCATCGCTCTTTTGTTCAAGTTCATGCCAAAAGAGGAGCAGCAGTCGTCAACGTCGCTTCCGTTTGATTTTGCCGGAGCAGGGCTGTTGTTTGGCGTCATCGTTTCCGTTTTGTTTGCGGTCAATCTGAACGGACTGTTCTTTCTTTTGGCGCTCGCGTTCGCTTTTGGCTTCAAATGGTGGCTGCCCAGGACTTCTGCGCCATTCGTGGAACGCGACTTGTTTGCCAACCAGGCTTACTTGCGATTGATCGGAATCGGCTTTTTGATGAATGTCGGCGCGATGGCCAACATGTTCCTTGCGCCGCTCTATTTGATCCATGTGCACAAGCTTTCGCCGTTTGTTGTCGGTTTGCTGTTGTTCCTCGGGGGCATTTCGGGCGTTTTGTCCAGCTTTGCCAGCGGAAAGCTGCTGCCGCGAGTCGGAGGGGGAAAAATCATTTTCGCGGCGACCGTGATGATGATGACAGGCTTCCTCGCGATGGGAGTGATTCCGCGGCCAGATATCATCGTCGTCACGATCTTGTTACTGCTGACCATGATGAGCTACTCCGCGATTCAAGTTTCGCTGAACAATCTCGTTCCGCGAACATTGCTGCCAAGCAAAATCGGCGTAGGGCTAGGCTTTTACAACTTGCTGAACTTCGTCGGGATGGCCTTTGGTCCGGCGGCAGCGAGCAGACTTTTTGAGAAAACGGGCAACTACAGCCTGATTTTTCTCGGCATGGCCGTCGTGATTTGCTTGCATTTCCTGTTAGTGGCGAAACCTACGGCAGTACAACAGCAGTCTCATTGACAGGCTTACTGGCGCGATAGCGATTGCAGACGCAGATGCTTCACAACCGCAACAAAAAAGCCGCTCTTTTCCTGCGAAGGAGCGGCTTTTGCTTGGCTTATTTGGCTGGCGTGCTTTCGGCAGGCCCTGGATGTGCTTTGACGTACTCCAGCGCATTGTAGATGATTTCCGCTGCTTCTTGGCGCGTAATCGCATCGCGCGGGTGCATTTTTTGCCCGTCATCCAGCTTGGCGATTCCGAGAACGAGCGCCCGCTGAATCGTGCCCTGGTAGCTTGGGTTCAGTTGCTCCAGATCGGCGAAGTCGCGGGGAGCGATTTTGATCATCGGCAAATCGTAGTGTGTTTCCATCGCCAGCATGAGCTGATGAATAAACTGTTCTTTCGTCCAAATCTGCTCCGGTTCAAGGTCGGCTGGCAGATCGAGTCCGTTGTTTGCGGCGATGATCAACACGTTGGAGTACCAGGCATCGTTATCGGCCTTGGCAAAATAGTCGGTTGCTTTCGGCTCTTTGATAAAGCGAATGTTGTCGATGTTGAGACGGAACGCACTGACGATCAACTGGATGCCTTGGGCAGCCGTAATCGTCGCATCCGGCATAAAGCGATGATCGTCCACGCCCCGTAAAATTCCTTGTTGTTGCAACGCCATGATTTTATCTTTAGCCGCTACATTTTGCAAATCGGTAAACGGAGCGGAGGCGGCAAAGCCTTGTTGGGCCATAGACAGTGTCAGTAAGGCAAAAGTAGAAAAGGCGAGCAGTTTGCGAGTGGCTTTCATGATTATCACCTCGGCTGTTTTTGAAAAGCTTCACCTGTAGGACGACGGTTTTTCGCGAATGTTTCACGGAGTCATTTTGCAGAATAAATAGACTGCCTTTTCTGTTTATTATATAATGTTATAAGACGTACTAATTAACTCACAGGGGGAAACGTGATGAAACTGATTGCGATTGGCGATAATGTGGTGGATTACTACAAAGACCGCGGCGAAATTTTTCCCGGGGGCAATGCGCTGAACGTAGCGGTGCTGGGCAAACGGTATCAGGCAGATGTGTCCTCGTACATTGGCATCATCGGCAACGACCAGGCGGCTGATCATGTCAGACAGACTCTGCTTTTGGAAAAGATCGATATTTCCCGCTTGCGTCAAGCGATCGGCCCGAATGGAGAAGCGATCGTTTCCCTCAACGCCGACGGTGATCGCGTGTTCGTCGGTTCCAACAAAGGCGGTGTGCAAGCGTACATGGGGCTAAGGCTGACCGATGACGACAAGGCGTACATAGCCAGGCATGAGCTGCTGCACACGAGCATTTACAGCAATCTGGAGCACGAGTTGCCCGAATTGCACAAAGCGATCCGCATTTCCTTCGACTTTTCGACGCGCTGGACGCCTGCCTATTTGGAGCGAGTATGCCCTTATGTCGACTACGGCTTTTTCTCGGGGAGCGACCTGACAGAAGACGAGTGCCACCAGCTCGTCCAGCAAGTGCATCATCTGGGAACAAAAGTCGTCGGGGTGACGCGCGGCGCGCAAGGAGCGATTTTTTCCGAAGCAGGCAAGCTGTACCGCCAAGAAATTGTTCCGACCGAGGTCGTAGACACGTTGGGTGCGGGAGACTCGTTTATCGCCATGTTTTTAATGAAGTACCATCCAGACGGCGACATGCAAGCGGCGCTGAGGCAGGCGTCAGTAGCGGCGGCCCAGACGTGCGGACATTACGGCGCTTTCGGATACGGCGTTCCCAAAGTTGGTTGATCGGTCAAAAAAAAAGAAGCTAGAGACATCTTCTAGCTTCTTTTATCCTTTTATGCCCCCGCTCGTCAGGCCCCTGACGAAGTATTTTTGCATGAACAAAAAGAGCAGGATGATCGGCAGCGCAGAGATGGTCAAGCCAGCGAGCAGCACGCCCCAATCGGTTTGCAGCATGTCCCGGAACGCCATCAAGCCGGAAGGGATCGTCTTCAGCTTGTTATCGTCAATGAAGATGATGGAAAACAAAAACTCGTTCCAGGAAAAGTAAGCCGTCAACAGCGCAGACGTCAGCAGGATCGGGGTGCTGAGCGGCAAGAAAATGCGGGTGAACACGCTGAAGCCGCTACAGCCATCCATGTAAGCCGCTTCCTCGATTTCTTTCGGGATCGTCAGGAAGTGCGCGCGGATCAACAGCACGGTAAAAGGAAGCCGGTAGGCGACGTACGGGATGATCAACGCCCAGTACGTGTTGAACAGCCCGAGACTCTGGATCAGTTTGTAAAGGGGAATCAGGCTGACTTGCGGAGAGAGCATCAATCCGCCGAGAATCAAAATCAGCACGAGCCGCTTGCCGCGAAACGAAAAGCGGGTTAGGCCATACGCCCCGAGAGCGCTTAACAGCACGGTCAAAAAGCAAGTCAGGCTGGTGACGATGACGCTGTTTAAAAAGTAGGCGGAAATCCCTTGCTCCCAGGCTGTCACGTAATTTTCGAACAGCCATTGTGTCGGAAGCGCCCAGCTGTCGCTGAAAATCTCGGAAGATTCCTTGAGCGAGTTCATCACCATCCAGAACAACGGGTAGGCGATGGCGACAAAGTACAGCAGCAAAATGACCAAAAGGCTGGAACTGCCCCATGTCAAGCCTCGTCTGCTGCGCTGTTTCTTCGCTGTCGGCCGGAGGGGAGCTGCGTTTTGCTGTGAAACCGTTTCCATATTTTGCTGCATGTCGATTACTCCTCTCCAGTCTTGGATAGCTTCATTTGCACGAGTGAAATCAACAGCGTGATAGCCAAAATGACGTTGGCGATCGTCGACGCGTAGCCCATCTGGTCGTGAACGAAGGCGGACTGGTACAAGTAGGTGCCGAGCACCTCGGAAGCGTGACCGGGACCACCGCCCGTGAGTATGTAGACTTCATTGAAAACGGTAAAGGCGCCAGCCAGCGTAATCGTGGAGGTAACAAACGTCATCTCCCGCACTTGCGGAACCGTGACGTGAAAAAACATCCGGATTTTGCTTGCGCCGTCGATTTCGGCGGCTTCGTACAGCTCTTGCGGGATTTTCTGGATCGCGACGATGAACAGCATCATGATGTAGCCGATGCTTTGCCACTGGGAGACGGCAATCGCCGCAAAGATGGCTGTCGCAGAATCTCCAACCCACGCCCGTGTCCAGCTCTCCAGTCCGATGGCGGACAAAAAGCCGTTCAGCAAGCCGACTTGCGGATGGTAGATGAAGTCAAACAGCAGAGCGATGACGGTGATCGAGATGATGACAGGCGTGAAGTAAATCGTGCGAAAGAGCGGGGAGATTTTGCGAAACACTTTGTCTTCCAGAACAGCCGCCAGGACAAGCCCGCCAAAAACTTGAAAGATGAGAGAAATGACGGCGTAGTAGATGTTGTTCACAAGCGCCTGGTAAAAGATCGGGTCGTGAAACAGCTTCGCGTATTGGGCCAGTCCGACGAACGTTTTGTCTGCGGAGAAAGCGCTCCATTCAAACAAGCTGAACTGGATGTTTTGCACAATCGGGAAGTAAATAAAGAGGAGGATCAACAAAAAGCCTGGAAGGACATACAAGTAACCCGCATATTTTCGCTGGAGCATATCGTTCCCCCCTAAGTGTATGAAGAGACAGTGGAGCCGCTCGGGACTCCACTGCCGTGCTTTTTGGGCGCTTACCTTGTTACTTGGACTGTTCCCGCACCTGCTGCGCTGCCTTGCGAACATCTTGCATGATTTCCTCCGGCGATTTTTCCCCGTTGAGCATTTGCTGCGTGCCTGCGAGATAGGCGTCGACAATTTTGATATCGAGATCGGTATCGAGCCACAAAGCCAAGCCTTCTGCTGCGTTCACGCGCTCTACAGCCTCGATGCCGAGCGGAGTGGCGGTATTTGCGTTGACAGCCCCTTTGACGGCGCTATACTTGCCGACATCCTTGACGAATTTTTCGGCTTGCGCTTTCGAGGTCAAAAATTGCAGGAACTTCACGGCTTCTTTTGGATGCTTCGTGGTGGCCGAAATCATGAAGCCCTCGGGAGCGCCTGTCAAAAATTTCGGATTGCCTTTGCCGCCTTCGATCGCCGGGAAGTCGAGGAATCCCCATGGAAACTTCGTCTTCGGTTCTACCAGCCGCACTTCTGCGGTCTCGGCGTAAAAAATCGCCGCTTTCTGGTCGATGAACAGTTGTCTGGCAAACTCATGATCCAGGCCATTGACATCTTTGTTGAAATAGGGGATTAGCTCCTGCATTTTTTTCAGCGCTTCTACATAGCCTGGGTCTTCAAACGTTCCGGTGGCGCGGTTGTAGTCTTTTTCCCGCGTGCTTTCATCGACCATGCGCTGGTTCAGCGTGCCGATGTAGTGGGAAGATGCCCATGGCGCCTTGTTGCCGAAGGTGATCGGAGTATAGCCGTTGTCCTTTAGCGTTTGCAGGGTGGAGAGGAACTCTGACCAGGTGGTTGGGACGGCGAGATTCAGCTTGGCGAAAATGTCTTTGTTGTAGAAAAACGTTTTGCCGTCGATCGTGAGTGGCACGCCGTACAGCTTGTTGTCCAGCGTAAACGGCACGAGCTGGGATTCCATCAGCTGATCATGCCAGGCTTTGTCTTCCTGGGCGTAGCTGGTCAAATCGAGCGCTTTGCCGCCTCGCACAAACTTGTAGGCGTATTCGCCGCTCCACGAAAAGTAAATGTCAGGGGGATTGTCCGTGCCGAGCAGGACGCTGATTTTTTCCTTGTAGGCGTCGTTTAGCACCGCCTCTGTTTCAATCTTGATGTTCGGATTTTCCTGTTCAAACGCTTTGACGACTTGTTCGAAGTAGGTTTTGTCAGGGTCTCTGGGCCAGCGGTGGAAAAAACGCAAGGTGACCTGCTGATCCGCAGCGGGGGAGACTTGATTTCCGCCAGGGTCTGCAGAAGCTTGCTTGGGCGTATCAGCAGTCGAGCAGCCAGTTGCGAGCGAGAAAATGAGCAAAAGACCAGTGGCGAACCGAAGTATCCTTTTCAAGACATTGCCCCCTTTTATCTTGTAGGAATCGTGCAGGAAAATTTTATATCATATTATGACATTATATTATGATATAAAATTAAGAATTGTCAAACAACAAATGTTCTCCGCGTCTTAGTAAGCGACTTTCCACATGTAACGTCTGGTCGAAAGCGGGTGGTTGCGGGCATCTGCGAGTTCATTGGCAAACTGGCGCAAAACGTAATTCAATACGAGCGGAGCGATATAGCCGCGCAGATCGTCGGCGATTTCGGACAGGTCGAACTCTTTGGCATCCAATGTGATCAGCTTTTCGCCGTACTGCTGATTGAACGTCTGCACGCGCTCTTCCAGCGGGCGAGTCTCGTCCAGCCCAAGCAGTTGAATGACGGGCACGTTTTTGTCGAGAATTTCGAACGGACCATGGAAATATTCTCCGGCGTGGATCGCATGCGAGTGAATCCACTGCATTTCCATCAGGATGCAGATCGCGAAGGAGTAGGCTACGCCGAAATTGGCTCCGCTGGCGATGGTGTAGATGATGTTTTCGTCCTTGTTGGCTTCCCCGAACGCTTTTGCCCGGTCCATAAACTGACTTTTCGCCCGATCATACACGGTTTGCAAGCTTTGCAGGGACTGGATGAAGCGGTGGAATTTGGCGTTTTCTTCTTTGACGTAGAGCAGTCCTGTCACGAGTTGATACATGATCGAGTAGTTGGTTTCAAAAGCGGGCGCGTCCGGGCCATAGCTGTACGTGATGACGTGCTCCGATGCTTCGGCCAATGGGGAGGACGGTTCGTGGGTCAAGGAAACGGTGAGGGCGCCTTTGCTGCGGGCAAATTTGGCTGCTTCGGCCGTCTCAGGCGTATTGCCGGAGTGGGAGCACAAGATGACGAGCGACTTCGCGCCGAGCGTGGCGGGGTTGCGGTGAATAAATTCATTGGAGCTGTACAAGTCCGAGTAGATCGTTTTTGCTTCGCGGTCGAGCCAGTATTTGCTTGGATACATCAAGGCAGATGATCCGCCGCAAGCGACGAGAAAGACGTTTTCGATCGGGCGGGAGCTGATTGCATCCAAAGCTTGCTGAACGTGAGGATGTAACATGAGAAGACCTCCTTGAAATGAATGGATTGGTTATATAACAATATATAACATCTTATAAACAGACAATCAACTGATTTTTCGAAAAATTTACTAAGAAGCCGTCCACAACAAAAACACTGGATGCTTCGTCCAGTGTCATTGGCTGCGGTTTTGCCCGGTATTGATGGTAAACGTGACGCGATCGGTCGGGATCAGCGAGCTGGAAGAGTGGAAGGGACTGCCTGTGTTATCGTAAGCTACCTTGTCGATCTGGTAGAGCGGCGTGCCGATGGAACAGCGCAGCAGTTCGGCTTCTTCCTGGGTCGCCATGATCACATTCAGCGTTTTCAGGTTGGAGGCAGGCTCGACCTGGTAGTATTTTTTCAGCACCTGATAGGTCGAAATCGACTCGGCAATATACTTTTCCAGTTGGGGGAAGCGCGTCAGCGGATAGTAGACGGTTTCCCAAACAAGCGGGGCGTCGTTGACGTAGTGCAGCCGCTTCAATTGCAGGATCGGCGTCCCAACGGCTATTTGCAAAGGGGACGCGATCGCTTCGTCCGCCTCGATCAGCGCGGTTGAAATAATTTGCGGCTGCGGCAACTGCCCGGTCTGGGTGAGAAACTCGGAAAAGCCGTTGACTGCGATAAGCTCACGCTTCAATTTGGTAGCCGTGACGAACGTGCCTTTTCCTTGCTGGCGCTGCAAAATGCCAGCCTCGACCAGCTCCGTGATGGCTCGGCGGGTCGTAATCCGGCTCACCCCGTACATTTCGCACAGTTCTCCTTCCGGCGGGAGCTGCTGACCTGACTTGTATACACCACGATTGATATCTTCTTTGATGACTTCCTTGAGTTGGAGGTAGAGCGGCTTGTGACTCGCGTTATTTAATTTCATCGCTTTTGTCTCCGATCAAAAAATTTTAAATCGTCTTATAATAATATATCATATTTCGGTCATGCAAGCATTTTCGCAAAAAGGCGCTTCACTGGCATTACGCTTGACGGGACGCTATGATAAACATAATTGTTGGTGGAGAGGACTGGTACATATGGCTCGTGTCTTATTCGTTAACGGCGGCTCGGAAGGACATGTCAACCCGACAGTCGGCGTGGTCCAAGAGCTTGTTTCGCGCGGGGAAGAGGTCGCGTACGTTGCGATTGAAGCTTATCGGGAGCGCTTGGAGCAGGCGGGCGCTACGGTACGAACTTTTGACGGACAAAAATTCATCCAGGCGTTCATCTCAGGGGGCAGAAATTACTTGCTGCAGAGAGTCAACGGACTTTTGCTTACAGCGGATATCGTCATCCCGAGCGTTTTGGAGCAGATAAAAGGCGAGCAGTTTGATTATATCATTCACGACTCCATGTTTGGCTGCGGCCGATTGCTTGCCGAGATGCTCCAGCTTCCGGCGATTAGCTCTTGTACTTCTTTTGCCCAGACGAAAGCTTCTTTCGAGGAGACGCTGGAGCAGCTTTCGCGCGAAATGCCTCTAGAGTTGAGGGAAGCGAGCGAAGCTGAATTTCAACGCCTGACAGCCAGCGTGCAGGAAAAGTACGGGGTACAGATTCATTCGCCTTACGAAGTGTTTTGCAATCCGGCACCATTGAGCATTGTTTACACATCAAGGGAGTTTCAACCTTTTGCAGAAGCGTTCGACCATACATACAAATTTGTCGGCCCATCGATCGCTCCGCGCTACTCGCAAGATCGCTTCGATCTAGCGCAAATCAAAGAGAAGCGTCCGATTTACATCTCATTGGGCACCATCGTGAATCATTCGATTGACTTTTATCAGCTTTGCTTTCAGGCATTCGGCAATACAGAGCATGCTGTTGTCATGTCGATCGGGAACAGAGTGCAGCTTGCTGATCTGGGAGACATCCCTGAAAACTTTCTGGTGAAAAGCTATGTTCCCCAGCTCGATGTGCTCCAGCATGCCAAACTGTTTATTACGCATGGCGGGATGAACAGTGCGAGCGAGGGGCTTTACTACGGGGTGCCGCTCGTTGTTCTCCCGCAAGGCGCGGATCAGCCCGTCATTGCCGGACAAGTTGCCAAGCTGGGGGCAGGGCTTGCTTTGGACATGCAAAACTTGACCGCAAGCGAACTGCGCGAAGCCGCCGAGCAGGTGCTTCAGCAGCCGTCCTTCCGCAAAGCTGCTGCAACGGTCAGCGAATCGTTTCAACGAGCAGGCGGTTATCGGCAAGCGGTGGATGAGATTTTGCAGTGGAGAGGTCGGTAGCGGTTGGAAGGAACTCACAGACGACCAGAGCTTGTATCGCAATGGACGCCTGAGAGATTGCCACGACATTTTCTCGTCACAAGTTTGTCATTTCTATAAAAAAGTGGAAAAAGATTGAAATTGACTGGCGGATGGATTAAAATTTTTCTAAAGGAATTACGGACGTTAGCAAACATGCGATCATGAGAAGTCAGGGAAGTATTCGTTCGAAAAAGCCCCGTTTGAATCTAATAGCACAGCAACCTGAGTGAATCTATTGAAGCTTAGGCACTTTAGAGGAATGAAGGGGTCATACGGCAATGCAGCGCAGTGGAGTGTATCGGCAGATTGATACATGAAAGGGCGAAGCATTGCCGTTTTTGGTATGTTTGCCATTCAAAAGCGAAAGAAGTTTCAAAGATGATGGAGGAATCGCCAGACATGGAGCAAATCACGTACTATCCACTGACTCATCCGCAAAAAAGAATCTGGTCAATCGAGCAGATTTATCCTGACACTCCTTTGCACAACATTGGCGGAACCGTAATGATAAAAGGCACTGTACAGATGCCCGCGCTTGAAAAAGCGATTCATCTGCTTATGGAAAAACATGAAGCTTTGCGGCTGCGAGTTTTGAACCGCAGCGGAGAGCCGCAGCAATACGTGAGTCCGTTTGCCCCGTTCCCACTGGACTATATCGATTTCTCAACAGGCAAAGAGCCGCGAAAAGATTTTGCCGATTGGGTGCAAGCGGAAGCGAGAAAGCCGTTCGTCATCGAAAACGAGAGGCTTTTTTATTTTGCCTTGTTTCGCATCTCGGACGAGGAACATGGCTACCTGGTCAAGTTGCATCACATGATCGCCGATGGCTGGTCGATCAACATTATGACCGAGCATATTCGAGAACATTACGGCAAGCTTGTGCGCGGAGAGGAAGTCTCTGACCATCAGCCTGCTCCGAGCTACCTGGCTTACATCGACCACGAGCGGGACTATCTTTCGTCGGAGCGCTTCTGGAAAAACCGGACGTTTTGGAACGAGAAATTCCGCGATCTTCCTGACGCGTATGTGGAAAAAAGCTCAGACACATTGCCGGGAAACCGCATCACGCATGAATGGAGCGCCGAGCTTTCCAACCAAGTAAAAGAGTGGGCAAAAGTAAACAACTGGTCGCTGAATACCATTTTTGTGGCGCTGTACTTGCTGTATGTACACAAGTTTACCGGGCGCGAGGATCTCGTGATTGGCACGCCGGTGCTCAATCGATCCGGGAAGCAGCAAAAGAGCATGTTTGGCATGTTTACCAGCACGATGCCGTTTCGTTTTACTATCGATGATCGCTGTTCTGTCGCGGACATGGTGGCTCGGGTCAACAGGGAGCTTTTGGATTGCTTTTTCCATCAGCGCTATCCGTATGACTTGCTGATCCAGGACGTGGAGCTGAAAAAAAGAGGCTACCATCAGCTGTTTGATGTGTGTATCAATTACTACAACACAGCGCTCCAGACGGATTGGGACGGCTGCGCGGTCGAGAATGTCGAGTTTTACAGCGGGCACCAAATTTATTCGATGCAGCTCGTCATCAAGGAATGGTCGGACTCCGGTCGCATCAGCATCAGTTTTGACTACAAAACGAGCGACTACGCGGAAGAGCAGATCGAGGATTTGTTTGCTCGTCTGACCGCTTTGACCCGGAAAATCGTGGCCCGGCCCGACGAGCCGATCAAGCAGCTTACGCTTTTCTCCGAGGAAGAGCAGCAAAAACTGGTAGTGGAGTATAACGGGACAGATGCCTTTTATCCGCGCGACCAAACGATCTATCAGCTTTTTGAAGCGCAGGCAGCAAAAACGCCGGACAAGCTCGCCGTCCAATATGGCGAAAAGTTTTTGACCTACCAGCAATTGAACGAGAAAGCCAACCAGCTTGCCAGATATTTAAAAGAACAAGGGGTTGGACGAGAAACGATCGTAGGCTTGTTGACCACGCACTCTTTGGAAACCGTGATCGGGCTGATTGCCATCGGAAAAGCGGGCGGCGCCTTCATGCCGATCGATCCTGACAATCCAGCCGAGCGAACTCGCTATTTGCTGCAAAACTCCGGCACCCAGCTTTTGCTGACGAATGTGGACACAGCGGACGAGTGGGGCTTCACTGGACAGATCATCCGCCTGCCGGACGTCGACTGCACAGCGTATGCATCCACTAACTTGCAGGCTGAAAGCGCGCCTGCGGATATGGTCTACATGATTTATACATCCGGTTCTACGGGCAGGCCGAAGGGCACGATGGTGGAACACCGCGGGCTGGTCAATTACATTTGCTGGGCGAAAAAAATGTATGTCAAGCAGGATGACGAGGTGTTCCCGCTCTATTCGTCTTTGGCGTTCGACCTGACGATTACCTCCGTGTTTACTCCGCTGATTAGCGGCGGCACGATCATGGTCTACAGCCACACAGAAGACGAGTATGTGCTGTTTCGCATTTTGCGTGAGAACAAAGCGACAATCGTCAAGCTTACGCCATCGCATTTATCTTTGTTAACAGATCGTGACAATCGGAATAGCTCGGTGAAAAGGTTCATCGTAGGCGGTGAAAATCTGAAGGTCAGCCTTGCCAAAAGCGTCTATGACAGCTTCGGAGGAAACATCGAGATTCTCAACGAGTACGGCCCAACCGAGACGGTGGTCGGGTGCATGATTCACGCTTTTGATCCCGTGACGGACACAAGAGCCGCTGTGCCCATCGGGAAGCCGGCCGACAATGTCCGCATATACGTACTGGACAAACAGTTGGCTCCTGTCCCGACCTACGCTGTCGGGGAAATGTATATTGCGGGCGACGGAGTGGCGAGAGGGTACTTTCGCAATGAGGAGCTGACCAGAGAGAAATTTATCGACGACCCGTTCGTTCCTGGCGAGCGGATGTACAAGACGGGAGACCTTGGCAGGTTTTTGCCGGATGGCAAGCTGGAGTATTTGGGCAGGGGCGACCAGCAAGTCAAGATCAGAGGCTACCGGGTTGAATTGGGCGAAATCGAAAACCAGTTGCTCCAGCACCCGCTTGTAAAAAAGGCGGTTGTCCTCGACAGGGAAGACAAACAGCAAACCGTGATGCTGTGCGCCTATTACGTCGCGGCGGGCGAGATCGCCAGTTTTGAGCTGAAACAGCATTTGGCACGGCAGCTGCCGGATTACCTTGTCCCTCATCATTTCATCGAGGTAAAGGAAATCCCGCTCACAGCCAACGGCAAGGTCGACACGCGCTCCTTGGCTGAGATCGAGTTGCCAAGCACGGAACACATCGAATATGACGCTTATTCGAGCGAAAAAGAAAAGCAGTTCATTCAGACAGTGGAAGAAGTTCTTGGCGTCCGGCAGATCGGTCGCAAGCACAACTTTTACCATATGGGCGGAGACTCGATCAAAGCTATTCAGATCGCTTCCAGGCTGAGTGGAAAAGGCTACCAGATCAAGGTCAAGGAGATGCTGTCCACCCCCATCATGGAGGAGATGGCCATGCTTGTCGAAGAAGTTCAGCTGACTGTTGTCGAGCAAGGGCTGGCGGAGGGCAGCATTTTGCCTACGCCGATCGTTGCCTGGTTTTTTGCCCGGTCATTCCCCAGCCCGCAGCATTATCATCAGACTGTTTTCGTGGAAATCAGCCCGGCCGTTACGGTAGAAATGCTGGAACGAGCGTTGTTCAAGCTTGTGGAGCACCACGACAGCTTGCGCATGAACGTCAGAGCTGCTCACGGCGATTTGTTCTACAACAATGACCACTTGCTGGCCCCGTATCCAATCGAACAGCGCGAGTTTACGGACATTGCTCATTCCGAGCGCTATGACAGGCTAGAGCAGGTGGCGCATGAACTGGCGGAGCGCACAGACTTGTCCCGCGACCTTTTGCTGAAAGCTTGCCTGATTCATCTCGGAAGCACGCGTCATTTGCTGCTGTCTGCCCATCATCTGCTAGTAGATGGCGTCTCCTGGCGAATCATCCTGGAAGATTTGAACGCGCTGCTCAAGCAAATTTGTCTCGGACAAGCGGTGGAACTTCCTTTGAAGACGCATTCCTATCAAAAATGGGCAGAGTCTTTGGCTGGCTACTGGCGCAGCGAGAGAGAGGCGGGGGCAGAAAAAGAAAAAGAGTACTGGGAAGCGGTCTTGCAAAAGTTTGTGCCGTTTCCGACTGACCATGATTACGGCGCAGACCGTTTGGCTGTCAGCTGCACCCTTTCTGCCGAGCTGGGCAAGCAGGAAACGCTGGCACTTTTGACCGAAGCCAATGCTTCCTACAATACGGAGCCTGTCGATCTGCTGTTGACGGCTTTATTCATCGCGATCCGCGAACATACAGGACAGACGGATATCGTAATCGAGACGGAGGGGCATGGGCGAGAACAGCTTGCGGAAAAGCTGGATATCGGCAGGACGGTCGGATGGTTCACGAGTCTCTACCCGTTTGGCCTCTCGCTCACAGACGGAGCTTTGTCCGAGCAGATCAAGCATGTCAAGGAGACGCGAAGAAACGTACCAAACAACGGAGTTGGTTACGGCATTTTGCGCTATTTGGCAAAGACTGTCCCGGACTACGCCCCCCAGACGGTCAGGTTTAATTACTTGGGCGAGTTTGCCCAAACGTTTGACGGCGGCTACGTGAAACTGCTCGGCGGCGCTTTTCAGCAAAACACCAGCCCGGACAACCCGCTCACTTGCCTGATCGATGTGAACTGCTTTGTTCTGGATGGTCAGTTGCAAATACGGCTTGCCTTTAGCCGGAACAAGTTTACGGAAAGCAGCATGCAGCGCTTTTTGGGCAACTTCCAGCGCCATCTGGGCGAGATCATTCTGCATGGCAGCCAGCACGGAGCGAAGGAGTTTACCCCTTCTGATTTTGACACGGTAGAGCTTACGCAAGAAGAGTTGGACAATTTGTTCATTTGACGGCGGAAAATTCGGGATGAGAGGTTAAGTGTATGAGAAAAGGAATCGCGGCATGGCTTGTCCTGCTTTTGCTCACCATGACTTTTCCCTGGAAATTACAGGCAGAAACAGCGGCAACAACCAGTTTGGACGAACAAAAAATCGCAGCCATCGAAGCTTGGATCGAGGAAAAAATGCAGGACGGCAAAATACCGGGGGTATCTGTCGTCATTGTCAAAGGCGAAGAGACGATCTACAACCGCGGGTTTGGCTATGCGGACGTGGCCGCGCAACGCCCGGTGACGACACAAACGCTGTTTGAGCTTGGTTCTACGAGCAAAGCGTTTACTGGCCTGATCATACTGGCGCTGGAAGAACAAGGACTGCTCAGCTTACAAGACCCGGTGCAAAAGTATCTCCCGTGGTTTCAGATGAAGGATGCCAGAGGAAATACGCCGCCTATTACGCTGGAACAATTGCTCCACCATACTAGCGGAATCCCGTTCCGCTCGATTGGCGAGATTCCGGCAGGCGAAGAGGCAGACGCGCTGGAGCGGACAGTCAGGGCAGCCGCAGGACAGACGCTCGATTTTTCTCCGGGAGAACACTTCCTGTATGCGTCGATCAACTACGATGTCCTCGGATTGGTCGTAGAAAAAGTGACGGGGAAGTCTTTTGAACAAGTGGCAAAAGACAACGTGCTGACGCCGCTCGGCATGCAGCATTCCTACCTGTTCCGTCAGGAAGCCGAGCAGCATGAAATGGCCAAAGGCTATAAAATCGGCTTTTTGGGAGCGCGAGAATACGAGGCTCCTGTGTATCGGGGCAATACGCCAGCCGGATACATCATTTCCAATAGCGAGGATATGGCGATTTGGCTGAAAAAGCAGCTCGGTTCGGGAGCAAACGAACAGGTGAGCAGCGAGCTGATTAGACGGTCCCATCAGCCGGATCGCTCTGTTTTTCCGGGCGGCGACGGCTCCTCGTATGCTGCGGGCTGGTTCGTCTACCAAAAAGGCAGCGGCGAGCTGTCCCACGGCGGAAGCAACCCGAATTACTCTTCCTCGGTCGTCATTCGCCCGGGCGAGCAGCTGGGAGTAGCGGTATTAACCAATATCAACTCGGCTCACACACAGGCGATGGGTCAGGGAATCATGGAAATTTTGCAAGGCAAGCAACCGCCGGAAAACGTTTCCGACCTTTACAGCAGTGTCGACAAGGTGGCGGTTGTCATTTTGTGCATCGCGATCCCGTTGATTGCGGTTACCGCCTGGTTTGCCGCCAAGGCGCTCGGCGAAATCGCCCGAAAACAGCGGCGTCCATCCGCAGGGTTTGTGAAAAACGCGTATCGCTTTGCCGTGCTGCTCGTCTGTTTAGGGCTGTGCGGATACTGTTTTTGGCAAATTCCTTCCGTCTTGTTTGACGGGCTGTCCTGGAGCTTCGTCGACGTCTGGGCGCCTGCAAGCTTTGTGGTCGCCATCCTTAGTTTGTTTGTGGGGATTGTGCTGTTTTCCGTCTATTACTGGATGACGGTTGTGTTTCCAAAAGCGAATGACCGGACCTTTTTTCCGATCATCGTCCTCAGTACCGTCAGTGGATTGGGCAATGCGCTGATTATTTTTATCATCAACGAGGCGCTCAACCATACTGACCGTTTTCAGGGCGGCTTGTTTTCCTTTTTTATCATGGGCATCCTCATCTACGTGTGCGGACAAAGGTTGGTCAGGGCCAAACTGATTACGATCACAAACGAGATGGTGTTCCAAAAAAGAACAGAGTTGATCGACAAAATTCTCAACTCTCCGTACCAAAACATTGAAGCCATCGAAAAAGAGCGCATCTACTCCGTGTTGAACAACGATACGGAAACGATCAGCGGCGTGTCCAACATCTTGATTTTCGGGGTCACCAGTCTGGTTACTTTGCTGTGTTGCTTCATTTACTTAGGCATGGTCAATCTGTATGGCCTGCTCATTTCCATTGTCGTGATTTTGGTCGCCGCCGGGCTTTATTTTCTCGCAGGTCGGTATGCCAATCGCGTGTGGGAAGAGACGAGGGACATACAAAATGCCTTTTTCAAGTTCATCAATCACATGATTGGCGGTTTCAAGGAACTGAGCATCCACAAAGGAAAGAAAGGGCAATTCCAGCATGAGTTGCAACAAAGCTGCGATACGTACCGGATCAAGCGGATTCAGGGGGATTTAAGTTTCGCCAACGTGTTTGTGATGGGCGAGCTGCTGTTCACCTTCGTGATCGGGGTCGTTGCGTTCATTTTCCCTGTCGTCTTTACGGATATTGCCAGCAGTTCCTTGCGAGCCTACATTTTTGTGTTTCTGTATATGACAGGCCCTGTGCACGGCGTTTTGGATGCGATTCCGAATTTTATTCGCGTGCGGATTAGCTGGAATCGGTTGAATGAACTATCGAGACAGCTGGAAGTCGGTGAGGACAAACAGGAGGGGCAAAAGACAGAGGCACTTCCATCTGGCGAAGACATTCATTTGGAGGCCAGAGCTGTTGAATATCATTATAAAAACGCCGAGGGCGAGCAGTTTACTGTCGGTCCGGTCAACCTGAGCTTCCATTCCGGTCAGGTCACTTTCATTACGGGCGGGAACGGGAGCGGGAAATCGACATTAGGCAAGCTGCTGGTGGGATTGTACAAGCCCGACCGGGGTGAACTGTTGGTGAACGGTCAGCGCCAGGAAGAGCTGGGGCAACATTTTGCCGCCATTTTCAGCGATTTTCACTTGTTCGAGAAGTTGTACGGCATCAACGTCAATCAAAAAGAACAAGAAATACAAGAATATTTGCTGAAACTCGGCATCGACCATAAGCTGCACATCCAGAATGGCGGCTTCAGCACGGTCAATCTGTCTACGGGCCAAAGAAAACGGTTGGCCTTGTTAGTCAGTTGCATGGAGGATCGACCGATCTATTTCTTTGACGAATGGGCTGCCGATCAGGACCCTGAGTTTAGAGAATATTTTTACAACACACTTCTGCCTGAGATGAAGCAAAAAGGCAAGTGCGTCATTGCGATTACGCATGACGACAGGTATTTCCATGTAGCCGATCAGCTTTTGAAAATGGAAGTCGGGCAGATCGCTCATGAACATGTGAAACAACATGCATGAGAATCTCTGGGTAATGCGGGAGAGGAGGGGAGGCGGCAGAGCGCAAAATGAGAGAAGCCACAGGATAGGATGAGTTCGTTACGCTGTCTACTATGAGAAAAGGATGATTGCTGAAAATGAAAACATTCGAATCGATTGGGATTGTCGGAGCCGGGATAATGGGCTCGGATTTGGCTTTGGACCTGGCTAGTCACGGATATCGCGTCATTTTGAAAGATTTGCATCCCGACATTTTGGAAAAAGCGAAGCAGAAGATGCGCGAAGACTTCAAGCTGGTCAAGCTGATGAAAAAAGAGATTCCGGTAAAAGACATAGAGCAAGTGCTCGCCAACGTATTGTTCACCACGACTTACGATAATTTTTCTGCCGTGCCGTTCGTAATTGAAAACATCACCGAAAATTGGGAGGCCAAGAAGCAGGTCTACCTTGAGCTGAAACAATACTGCCCAGAAGACACGATTTATGGCGTCAATACAAGCTGCATCTCCATCACGAAGGTCGGCTCGCTGCTGCCCAAGCCGGAAAATGTCATCGGGATGCACTTCATGAATCCGGTGCCGCTCAAGCAGATGGTGGAGATCATCCGTGGCTACTACACGTCCGAGCAAACGATCGAGAAAATCAAAAGCTTCCTGAAGTCAGTCGACAAAAAGCCTGTGCTGGTCAACGACTCGCCCGGCTTTGTCACAAACCGCGTGCTGATGCTGATGATTAATGAATGTATTTGGGCGATTCACGACCAAGTAGCGACGCCGCAGGACCTCGACAAAATATTCCGCTTAGGGTTCAGCCATAAAATGGGTCCGTTGGCAACCGCGGACTTGATCGGGCTCGATACGATTTTGCACTCGATTGAAGTGTTGTACGAGAGCTTCAACGATCCTAAGTATCGCCCGTGCCCGCTGCTGGTCAAAATGGTCGACGCCGGACTGCTTGGCAAGAAAAGCGGGAAAGGGTTTTTCGATTATACGGCGGCGTCTCCATTGGCGCACAGTGCCAGATAAGCCGTGTGCCGGACGAAGCCGATCAAAATTTCATGTAAAGGAACATGCAAATGGAGCTGAAAAACGGGATTAAATGTGTCGTCTGGGATTTGGACAACACGGTCTGGAAGGGCGTTTTGTCGGAAGGAGACGATGTTGCCCTCTATCCGCAAATCAAGGAAATCATGGAACAACTCGATCAGCGCGGCATTTTGCAGTCGGTGGCAAGCAAAAACAATTACGCTGACGCGATGCGCAAGCTGAAAGAGTTTGAGATTGACCACTATTTTTTGTACCCGCAAATTCATTGGGAGCCGAAGTCCAAATCCATCGGGGCGATCCAGCAGGCGATCAACATCGGGATGGACACGCTGTTGTTCGTCGATGACCAGCCTTTTGAACTGGACGAAGTGAAAAGCGTGCACGATTCGATCAACTGCCTGCACGCCGAGCGCTATACCGAGCTGCTGACACACCCTTCGCTGATTCCGGCTTTTATTACGGAGGACTCGAAAAAACGGCGGTTAATGTATTTGCAAGACATGGAGCGTCAGCAGGAGGAAGAGTCTTTCACAGGCACGAGCGAAGAGTTTTTGAAAACATTGGACATGAAGTTCATAATCAGCGAGGCGCAGGAAGATTGCCTGAAACGCGCGGAGGAGCTTACGGTCCGCACGAATCAGCTGAACTCGACGGGGCGGATATACAGCTACGACGAGCTGAATTATTTCCGCCATTCGCCCGACCACAAGCTGTTCGTGTGCGAGCTGACCGATAAATACGGCTCGTACGGAAAAATCGGTATCGCCCTGGTCGAAATGAACGAGACGCACTGGCATATCAAATTGCTCATCATGTCTTGCCGGGTGATTTCCAGAGGCGTTGGCACCGTATTGCTGGCACACATCATGCAGCAGGCCAAGCAAGCCGGCAAACGATTGCTGGCCGACTTTAAAAATACGGAAAGAAACAAAATGATGTACGTTTCCTATCGTTTTTCCAACTTTAAGGAAGTTTCCAAAGAAGAAGATGGCTTTGTCATCTTGGAAAACGATTTGACCCAGATTCAAAAATTCCCGCCTTATATCGATGTGCTCGTTTCGTAGGAATGACTATCCAACCCAAAAAAGGAGAGTTTACACATGCAACTTCAAGAACAAATTCGCAACTTTATTCTGGCCAATCTGGTTGTATTCGACGATGAAGTGGAATTTAGCGATGACGACAATATTTTTGAACTGGGCTTCGTCAATTCCTTGTTCGCGATGAAGCTGGTCACGTTTATCGAAAGCGAATTTCAGCTGACGATTGAAAGCGACGAAATGGAAATTTCCAACTTCAATACGATCAACAACATCGTGAACTTTATCCAGTCCAAATCGGTGTACAAATAAGTGAAGCAGATGATTTACACGACGAAAAATACAAGTGCTGATTTCAATTGGACGGAGTATTTTACCACGCTTAACAGCGGAGAGACACCCGGTGTCGATGCAAACCTATATTTTCAAAACGTCCGGGAACTTTTGCGCGAAAATGCTCACTTGCTCGGCTTGGTGCTTGGCGACGTGCTTCGAAAGCTGTTGCGAGACGTTCCGGTCAAGCCCGAGCCGAGAGTGCTGGAGCTTGGCGCAGGCACCGGATTTTTGACGCGGCTTTTGCTGACGATGTACCAAGGAAGCGGGGTTTTGGTCGATAATTGCCAAACCTCCTTCGACGCCTATAACCAAGTCGCGCATAACCATGCGGATCGCATTACGTACTTGCTCGAAGACTTGTTCACGCTGAAGCTGACAGAAACGTTTGATCTTGTTTGCAGTTTTGGTTTGATTGAACATTTTAAAGAGAAGGCCGAAATCTTGTCCATCCACAAACAGTTTTGCAAGGAAGATGGATATTTGATTTTGATCGTTCCGATGGATAGCTTTTTGACGCGTGCTTATTACGAAGTTCACCCAGAAATCAACCTGGGATACCGGGAGCTGCTGACCAAAAAAATCGCTTTGGAGCAGCTCAGAGCCAGTGGTTTGCAGCCGATTCGCGCAGAAGTCAGTCAGGGCTATGTCTACGATTTTTTGACGATTTTATGCAAATAAGCAAATCGTAGACAGAAGCACATTTTGAATGATGGGGATTGAATAAATATGACAATAACAAGCCCACACAGCATTCTGGAAGAAGTAAAACAGTTTGCAGAAGAAGAAATCAGACCGTTTGCTGCCGAATTTGAACAACAAAAAGCGCTTTCACGCGAGCTGATCAAAAAAATGGGGGAAAAGCGCTACTTGGCTGCAAGCTTTCCAGCACAGTACGGGGGCTTGCAACTGCACCCCCTCGAATACGGGAACCTGGTTGAAGAGATCGGAAAAGGCGCTCTGTCTGCCGCGATGCTGCTGACGGTTACGACCGGGCTGGTAGGCGAAACGCTCATCCGTTGGGGCAGCGACTACCAAAAAGCACAGTACGTGCTGCCCATCGCAAGGGGCGAGAAGGTCGGGGCTTTTGCTTTAACCGAACCGGGAGTAGGAAGCGGCGCCAAAGATGTGAAAACCTCCTACGAAAAAGCGGGCGACAAGTATCGGATTACCGGGCGCAAAAAATGGATCTCGTTTGGGGAGATCGCCGACTTTTTTATCGTCATTGCTTCCGATCCGACGACGAACGCGATCAGCGCTTTCCTCGTCGACCGCGAGCAAGAGGGTGTCCACATTCGCAAAATCGAAGGGCTGCTTTCCTGCGCAGCTTCCCAGCTTGCCGATATCGAGCTGCACGATGTGGAAGTGGACGCATACAAGCTGATCGGCAAGGAAGGAATGGGCTTCACGGGCATTGCCAACTTCGCGCTCGACCAGGGGCGGTTTAACGTCGCCTGGATGGGCGTCGGACTGGCGCAGGAAGCCCTGGAAGTGATGGTTACGTATGCGCGCAAAAGAAACCAGTCCGGGCAGAAAATTTTCAACTTTCAACTGATCAAAGGCATCATCGGAGACGCCGTGACGAACGTTCATGCTGCTCGCTCGCTCTGCCGGGAAGCCGCTCGCATGCGCGCCGACAATCATCCGGACGCGATTGTGCAAACGACGATGGCGAAATACTTTTCCTCGGTAGTAGCCAACAAGGTTGCCTCCGATGCCGTTCAGGTGCTCGGCGCGAACGGCTGCTGCAACCTGTATCCAGTCGAACGTCTTTTCCGGGAGGCGAAAATTTTGGAGATCATTGAAGGGTCTTCGCAAATTCAGCAGCAAATCATCGCCATGCACGGCGCGAACCGCTACTATCAGCCAAAAAGGATTACGGAAGTATGAAAAAATTAGATGCCAATCAAGTCAGCGACATCATTTCTCTCAGTCCGATGCAAGAAGGGATGCTGTTTCATTACTTGAAAGAACCGGACAGCTCCCTCTATTTTGAGCAAATCAGCTTGCATGTTTCCTCGGCTGTCCATATCGCTGCATTTCAACAGGCATGGCGGCACGTCGTCTCCGTCAACGAGATGCTGCGTGCCGTTTTTCGATGGGAAGGGGTCAAAGCGCCTCTTCTCATCATCCTCAAAGAGCTGCCGGACTTTTTGCGCTATGTGGATGTATCGGCACAGGTGACCGCGGACCGCGACACGTTTGTGGCTAACCTGCTGGACGAAGATCGGGCAAACAAGTTTGATCTGCGGGAAGGTGCGTTTCGCGTCAGTTTGTACAAATTGAAAGACGAGGACTATCAGCTGATCCTGAGTCACCACCATATTTTGTTCGACGGGTGGAGCACGGGCATTCTTTTGGCTGAGTTCATGGAGACGTATCAGCAGTTGCTGGAGCAGCGCCAGCCGACCGTTGCAGCGAAGCGAAAATTCAAAGACTTTATCAAGTCGGTCCAGCAAAAAGACAAGGCAGAGCAAGAAACGTTCTGGAAAACTTATCTGCAAGAAGTAAATCCGCTCTGGTTGCAAGAGATTATCCCGGCCAATCAGTCTCGTGCAAGCAAGCACACCACGGAGAAAAAACAGGCCCGGCTGGACATCCCGCAGTCGCTTCATGCTGAAATCAAACGCCAAGGAAAGCATGCGATCAGCTGCTACCTGTACGGGGCATGGGCGTTGCTCCACTATTTTTATGCAGACAGCAAAGACGTGGTTTTTGGCACGACCGTCTCGGGGAGGGAGGAGTCTCTCGATGGCATAGACAAGATGGTGGGCTTGTTCATCAATACGTTGCCGCTGCGATTGGCGATCGACCCGGACGAATCCCTCCAGGCATTTTTGGAGCGGGTGTTTGCTTCCATGAATGCCCGCAAGCATTATGGCTCCACACCGTTGCGGGATATTAAAAAATACAGTGGACTGCCTTTTGAAAAAGAGCTGTTTGATACGGTGCTCGTCATTGAAAATTATCCGCTTCAACCGCATTCGAAAAATCGGAATTTCGTCATCGATTCCTTTTCATATAGAGAAGAAACCAATTATCCGCTCACGATCTTTATTACGTTGTGGGAGACGATCGAGCTTGTTGTCGACTACGACTGCCGCGTCTACAGCGAAGCGTTCGTGCAGGAGCTTTGTGCGCGCTACAAAATGATTTTGACGTATCTGGTGGAGCAGCCACTGGAAACGATTCGCACGGTTGACTTTCTGTTTCCCGAAGAGAAACAGAAGCTGCTGGGCGAATGGGTCAATACGAAAGTGGCTCTGCCCACGGGGAAAACGATCCATCAGCTATTCGAAGAGCAAGTGGACAAAACGCCTGAGCGCATCGCCCTGACATACGAAGGCCGTTCTTTTACGTATCGGCAAATGAATGAGCAGGCGAACCAGTTGGCGAATTTATTACAGGACGCGGGCGTTCAACCGAACCAGGTCGTGGGCTTGTTCATGGATAGGCGGCCGGAGCTGGTGATCGCGCTGCTCGGTATTTTGAAATCCGGTGGCGCTTATTTGCCGTTGGAGCCGACGCTGCCGCTGGAACGCTGCGCGACGATGCTTTCCGACGCTTGTGCCAATGTGGTGGTGTCCGTCCAGAAATTCACGGATGTGTTGGCTGGGCTTAAAACCAAGTGTCCGCTACTCCAAACCGTTGTGTGCATGGATCAGGCAGAAAGCGAAGCAGAGTACAGTCTGCGCGACTTGCAGCAATACGCTCGGGAAGTGGCGGTAACAGTCCCTCAAGCGACTTCCGATGATTTGGCATACGTGATCTATACTTCTGGATCGACCGGAGTGCCCAAGGGAGTCATGATCTCGCATGAAAACGTCGTGAATTTTCTGTACGCAATGGAACGGGAAATCGGTTTTGAACCCGAACATACCGTTCTGGCGCTCGCTGCCTACTCGTTTGATATTTTTGTCCTGGAGTCATTGGCGCCGCTCTGCTGGGGAATGAAAATGACACTGGCGAGCGATGCGGTGCTCAAGGACCCGGATGAAATCATGAAGCTGATCGAAGCTGAGTCGGTGACGATTCTCCAGGCGACGCCATCGCGGATGAAGCTGCTTGTGCAATCGGCGCGAGCGAGCAGTCTGCAGCAGATGCAAAAGATTTTGATCGGCGGAGAAGCGTTATCGGAAGATTTGTACAAATCGTTGCGCGCGATTACAAAGCAGTCTATCTACAATGTGTACGGCCCGACGGAAACGACAGTATGGTCTACGATCCAGCGGCTTGAAGAAACGATTTCTGTCGGCAAGCCGATTGCCAATGTAGGCATCTATCTTTTGTCGAATGAGAGAACGCTGCGCCCGCTTGGCTATCCGGGAGAAGTGTGCATCTTCGGGAAAGGTCTGGGGAAGGGGTACTTGAACCAGCCGCTGCTCACTGCGGAAAAGTTCATAGCCAACCCGTTTCAGCCGGGCGAGCGGTTATATTGTACGGGCGACTACGCCTATTGGCTGCCGGATGGCTCCTTGCAGTTTGTCGGGAGAAAAGACCATCAGGTCAAAATCCGCGGGCACCGCATAGAGATGGCCGAGGTGGAAAGCGCCTTGAAGGATTTTTCCCCGGTCAAAGATGTCGTCGTCATCGAAATAAAAGAAAAGAACGAGTCAGCCCTGGCTGCCTACTTGGTGGTCGACAGCGGTTTCAACTGGACAGCTTGCAAAGCGTTTCTTAAAACGAGGCTGCCTCATTACGCCATTCCGTCTGCTTGCTACCGGATACCGGAAATTCCGTACACCCGCAATTTGAAAGTGGATCGCAAAGCGTTGGTGCAAATGCAAAAAGAGCCGCTGCATTTGTTGGAACATACGATCGAGCCGAAAAGCAAGCTGGAAGCGAAGATTGCTGAGACGTGGAAAAACGTGCTGGAAATCGAGCGGGTGGGCATACACGATCGGTTTTTTGATGTCGGCGGCGACTCGATCAACGTCATCCGCTTGTGCAATGAGTTGAAAGCGGAAATGAACACGGACGTTCCGGTGCAGACCATTTTCACCTATCCGACGATTCATGAATTGGCAAACTACTTCCACGCAAAAGCAACAGGGGAGAGCCGGACGGCCAAGCCTTCAGCCGAAAAGCCCAAAGCGGCCAAGCCCCGCACTGTGGATATTCAAGACACCGATGTTGCGATCATCGGAATGGCAGGCCGATTTCCGGGAGCGGCTGACAAGGAGCAGTTTTGGCGCAATCTCGTCAGCGGCAACGAGGCAATCAAGTTTTACAGCGATGAAGAAATGGAAGCGCTCGGCATCGATCGCGAACTGTGGAACAATCCGCATTATGTCAAGGCGAAAGGAAAGCTCGACGATATCGATTGCTTTGACGCCGAATTTTTTGGCTATACCGTAGCGGAAGCCGAGTGGATGGACCCGCAAATTCGCTTGCTGCATGAGTGCGCGTGGCATGCCCTGGAGGATGCGGGGTACGAGCCGGAAGCGTATCCAGGCTCTATCGGTTTGTACGTCGGCTCTGCCTACAATATTTATTGGGTGCCGGAGACGTTCTCTCCATCGCTTTACGCTTCTGAGCAATACCAAATTTATCACGTCAACAGCAATTCGTTCGCGACGCTGATTGCTTACCGGATGAATTTGCGCGGGCCAGCGATCACTGTCCAGGCAGCCTGCTCGACTTCGCTCGTGGCAGTTGATCGGGCTTACAAGGACTTGCTTTTTGGAGACTGCGACATCGCCGTTGCAGGGGCGGCTGCGGTTACTTTGCTGGATGAAGCCGGATATGTCCATCAGGAGGGGATGGTTTTATCCAAAGACGGACATTGCCGCGCCTTTGACAAGAAAGCGACCGGGACTGTCACCGGAAACGGGGTTGGGCTAGTCGTCTTAAAACGTCTCAAAGATGCGCTGGCAGATGGAGATCATATTTACTCTGTTTTGAAGTCCACGGCTGTCAATAATGACGGAAACCGCAAAGTGGGCTATTCGGCTCCAAGTGCGGAAGGACAAGCGGCCGTGATTCAAAAAGCGATCGAACGGTCCGGGATCGAAGCGGCGCAGATTCACTATGTCGAAGCGCATGGAACGGGAACGGCATTGGGCGATCCTGTTGAAGTGGAAGGGCTCAAACTGGCCTTCGACACGGACAAGAAAAATTACTGCGGGCTCGGCTCCGTCAAGACGAATATCGGGCATCTGGAAGCGGCGGCAGGGATTGCCGGACTGATGAAAACATCGCTCGCGCTCAAAAACCGGATGATCCCGCCGACGATCAATTGCGAAGAGGTCAATGGACAGATCGATTTCGAAAATTCCCCGTTTTACCTCAATACGCAGCTGCTCGATTTGCAAAACGAAGACATGTTTCCGCTGCGGGCAGGCGTCAGTTCATTCGGGCAAGGAGGCAGCAACGCTCATGTGATTTTGGAGGAAGCGCCGCCAGCGATCGAGACGCCAGCGAAAAGGCGGTACCAAATGATCGCGTTGTCCGCTCACAGCGAAGCAGCGTTGAAAGAGATGAAGGGACGGATTGGCGAGCGGTTCAAGCGCGACGACAGCATCCAGCTGGCCGATGCCGCCTATACGCTGAAGGTAGGGCGCAAACGTTTTTCGCACCGCTCTGTCTTGCTTTGCACAGAAGTGCGGGAAGCGATTGAAGTTTTGACGGAGAAAAACTCCCGGAAATCATGGGATTTTGTCGCTTCCGAGCAAACTCCTGCGCTTGTGTTCATGTTTTCGGGGCAAGGTGCGGAATATGTGAATATGGCCTTGGACCTTTACCGTCACGAGCCGCTTTTCCGCGAGAAGCTGGATGAATGCTTCGCGATTTTGCAAAACATCTCGGGTGTCCGCTATCAGGACTATTTGTACCCCGACCAGCCTGATGATCAGGGAGCGCGGGAGATACACAGGCAGAGCGTTTCCCAGCCGCTTCATTTTGCCATCGAGTATTCGTTGGCCTGGATGCTGATGGAGTGGGGCGCTGCCCCGTCGAACATGATCGGATACAGCATCGGCGAGTACGTCGCGGCGTGCATAGCCGGAGTTTTCTCGCTGGAAGACGCCCTGATTTTGACTTATCACAGAGGCAGGCTCATGGAAAAGCTCCCGGAAGGCGTCATGCTGACGGTTCCTTTGGCGGAGGAAGCTTTGCTTTCCATCTTGCCGCATGAGCTGTCGATTGCAGCCGTGAACGAGGAATCGTGTATTGTCGCTGGAAGCAAGGAGGACATCAGCCGATTCGAAGCCGCGTTGAAGGAGCAAAAGGTCATCAGCATGCGGCTCGCTATTTCCCACGCGGGTCATTCTAACATGCTGGATTCGATGCTGGCAGAATTTGGCGAATACGTACAGCGCGTTTCGTTCCAGCCGCCTGTGCTGCCGTTTGTGTCCAGCTTGACGGGCAATCCGATTACGCGAGAGGAAGCGGTCGATCCGGGCTACTGGGTGCGGCATTTGCGCGAGCCTGTCCGCTTTGTGGCAGGGCTGCAAAAGCTGGCGCAGCAGGAGCATACGTTATTTATCGAGATTGGGCCGGGACGAAATCTTTGCATGCTCGCCCAGCGGTTTTTGCGCCCTGAGCGCAACCAAAAGCTGCTCGATACGATCCGGGTGGAGCGAAAGCAAGTGGCGGACGACGAACAGCTTTTGAAGACGGTGGCGCAATTGTGGCTGTATGGGGTCGACCTGGACTGGAAACGGTTTTACGACGGCGAACGGCGCAGAAGAATTTCTTTGCCGGGATACCCGTTTGCGAAAAAGCGTTACTGGAACCATGCGTTTCGTTTTGACACCAGCCAGTTTGGCAAACGGGCGAAAGGCAAGCGCTTGGCAAGCGCAGCGCTACAGTCCGCGGCGTCGCTCTCGTTTTCGCCTGCGCATTCGCAGGAGCGACTGTCTGGACAGGTGGCCGAATCCGCTCCAGTCGTTCATACGTTTGCAAGCGAAGAGGGAAGCGTGATCTCGCGGTTAGTAGGGGAGATCATCGGCGGTCCGAATGTAGGGGAAGACGAGGACTTGTTTGAAGCGGGATTTGACTCGCTCAAGGTTGTATCGTTTATTTCCAAGCTTGTGGATGCGTTCCAGGTGCAACTGACGATGCACGAGGTGTTCGCGCATCCGACGATCCGCGAGCTGGTGCCGCTCATTCGGCAAAAAGCGCCGCAGGCGGCTGTCGTGATTCCGAAAGCGGCAGAAGCGCCGTACTATCCGGCTTCGTCCCAGCAAAAACGGCTGTATGCGTTGCAGCAGTTTGACGAAACGAGCACGGCGTACAACATTCCGGGCGTATTTTTGCTGCACGGGACGGTCGACCGGGAGCGGATGCAGGCTGCGTGTGAGGGGGTGCTGCAACGGCATGAGGCGTTGCGGACTTATTTTGAGCTGGACGGGCAGGAGTTGGTGCAGAGGATTGTTGCGGTTGCTTCGTCCTTTGCGCTTGAATGGCGGGAGATGCTGGGCGCGAGCGTGGAAGAAGCGATGGAAGGCTTCATTCGTCCGTTCTCGCTGCACGAAGCGCCTTTGCTGCGGATTCGCCTGGTGAGCATTGCGCCCGACCGCCACGTCATGCTGATCGACATGCACCACATTATTTCCGACGGACTGTCGATTGAACGGCTGGTCAGCGATTTCCTCGCTTACTATGACGGGCAGACGCTGGCGGAGCCGAAGCGGCAGTATAAAGACTTCGCTGTCTGGCAACAAAGCCGGGACGCAGCCGATTGGCAAAAGGAAGCGGACTTCTGGCTGCAGCAGTACAGGGACGGCTACGAAACGCTCGATTTGCCAACCGATTACCGCCGTCCGCCGATCAAGCATTTTGCTGGCGACCTGAGGCGGTTTGTGTGGACGGACGAGCAAGCGTCTGCGCTCCGCGAATTTTGCCGCGCGCAGCAGTTGAC
>NZ_JARXWC010000019.1:0-98712 GCF_029892995.1 Brevibacillus sp. 1238
CAGCCATTTGCGAGCCATTAGCTCAGTTGGTAGAGCATCTGACTTTTAATCAGAGGGTCGAAGGTTCGAGTCCTTCATGGCTCACCAGTTTTTACTGGTAAAAAAATATGTGCCCTTAGCTCAGCTGGATAGAGCGTTTGACTACGAATCAAAAGGTCGGGAGTTCGAATCTCTCAGGGCACGCCATTTTCACCTTATAATCGGGAAGTAGCTCAGCTTGGTAGAGTACTTGGCTTGGGACCAAGGGGTCGCAGGTTCGAATCCTGTCTTCCCGACCATTTTTACCCTTCATTTTTGCAGGGTTTTGCATGTTTTCCATAAAGTTGTGCGGGTGTAGTTCAATGGTAGAACTCCAGCCTTCCAAGCTGGTCGCGTGGGTTCGATTCCCATCACCCGCTCCATATGTTTTGTGTAAAGCGAGTGGCCGATTCGGTTGCTCGTTTTTTTGTGTTCCCAAAAGGGGACATTTTTGACAATAACATGACAAACGGGTTATTTATGCAAAATCCTGTCGAGTTGAGTCATTTCGCCATCGGAGGCTACAATATAGGGGTGAAGCAACAACGATCGAAGGAATTGGGGGCATTTATAATGAACAAGAACATGAGTATTGTTGGCGTACCGATGGATCTGGGGGCAGACCGCCGTGGAGTAGATATGGGGCCTAGCGCAATCCGCTATGCAGGTGTAGTAGCTCGTCTGGAGAAAATGGGCTTTCACATCGAGGATCGCGGAGATATTTTTGTCACCCGTCCACACCACTTTACGGAAACGGAAAATCATAAATATCTGGATGAAGTTGTAGAAGCAAATGAAAAGCTTGCTGATGTTGTAAGCGATATCATGACCGCTGGCCGTTTTCCGCTCGTGCTGGGCGGCGATCACAGCATCGCTCTTGGTACGATCGCTGGTGTGGCAAAACACGTGAAAAATCTCGGGGTCATCTGGTTTGATGCTCACGGAGACTTGAACACCGGGGAGACATCTCCATCCGGCAACATTCACGGAATGCCGCTGGCAGCAAGCCTTGGCTTCGGACATCAGCGCCTGACGAACATCGGCGGCTTTGCACCTAAGCTGAAGCCGGAAAATGTGGTGATCATCGGAGCGCGCGATCTGGATCAAGGGGAACGCGATTTGATCAAGCGCATCGGCATGAAAGTGTTCACGATGCACGAGATCGACAAGTTGGGTATGGCTCGCGTGATGGATGAAGCGATTGCCCATGTGTCCAAAAACACAGATGGCGTACACTTGAGTCTGGATTTGGATGGACTCGATCCGCATGATGCACCAGGGGTAGGAACGCCGGTGATTGGCGGCATTTCCTATCGTGAAGGCCATGTGTCCCTTGAGATGCTGGCTGATGCCGACATTCTGTGTTCCGCCGAGTTTGTGGAAGTAAATCCGATCCTTGATCGCGAAAACATGACGGCACGGGTTGCCGTTGCGTTGATGAGCTCTGTATTCGGAGATAAATTGCTGTAAAATGAAGGGGTAAAAAGCAAGAAGAGAGGCTGCAATCGCCTCTCTTTTTGCTTTTTACGCATCTTTACATTGGTGGAAGAAAGAAGTACATTCTAAGGATGGAGATGTAGTTCGTTTAATAGGTGATCAAGTTGCACGCTTAGGGCGACTAATTCAGGAGTGATGGATGCCTGCTTCTTGTACTGATCATTCAGTTCTTTGCGCAACTGCTCGATCTGGAGGAGAACGTCTTGTTTTGACATACGTCCCACTCTCCTTTCCATCGGAGGGATGAAAGAGTTATCATCACTAATATATAGAGGTAGGCAGTAGCCTTATTCCTCTAATTCCCAACAAATTACCTGCACAAACGCGTATTTGGAACGAAACCATTTGCAGTATCATCCGTATATAGGATTACGGTATTGTGGGGAGGATCGCATGGATTTTGTAGAGAAACGGTTGACTCAGCGGGCGAAGCGTGGAGACCGCGAAGCATTTGCGGAGTTGATCGAGATTTATAAAGACAAGATTTTTCAGCTTGCATATCGTATGGTAGGGAACCGTCAGGATGCGGAGGACATCGCGCAAGAAACCTTTTTGCGCGTGTATGCCAACCTGCATTCGTACGATGACAGCTACAAGTTCTCCACATGGATCTACCGGATCGCAACCAATCTATGTATCGACCGCGGCCGTAAAAAACGACCTGACTTTTCATTGGATGAAGAAACCGAACCAGGACAGGGAATGGACTGGTATTCGCGCCTGTCTTCTAGTGAAAAAACACCAGAAGACAAAGTCGTGACGCAGGAGTTGCAGGAGACAGTACAGGATGCCCTGTCTCATTTGCAGCCCAAATATCGCTCGATTATGATCTTGCGCTACATCGAGGACTTGTCGTTGCAAGAGATCAGCGATATCGTAAAACTTCCCATTACGACGATTAAAACGCGCATTCACCGAGGACGGGAAGCGTTGCGAAGCAAGTTGCGATTGATGTGAGAAAGGAGAAAATCACGATGGAATGCCGGGAAATGATAATTCTCATTCACGAATATTTGGATGGGGACACTGATGAATTAGCCAATCAGCATTTGCAAGCACATATAAGGTCATGTGCGAGCTGCCGCCAGCATATGCACGAGCTGCAGCGGGCCATCGCTTTTGTACAGAGCGCTTCACATATTCATGTTTCTCCTGATTTTACTGCACGCGTACTCGCGCAATTACCTGCGCCGACCAAAGCCAACCTTTTTTCCAGCTGGCTGCGCAATCACCCGTTTTTGACCGCGGCAGCAGTATTTCTGTTCCTCATGACGGGCAGCTTGTGCGCGAACTGGTTCGATCGGGACAACACGCTACAGGTATCCTCCGCGAACATGGATAAGTTGAAAATAGATCGGCAACGCAACGTCGTCGTGGTGCCGGCTGGAACGAGCATCGACGGTGATTTGGTCGTGCGCAACGGCAATGTAGACGTTCAAGGACACGTCAAAGGAAATGTCGTAGCCATCGAAGGCAAAGTGTTCGTGGCATCTACCGCTCAGGTGGTGGGAAACACTGAATCTATAGAAGCTATTTTCGATTGGATTTGGTATGAGGTGAAAAATATTGGAAATGACTTGCTTCCGATCTTGCCATAAGAGAAAATAGAGAGTACAGCTATCAACAGCACGGCAGTGGAGCCGTGCTTTTTCCGCAGGAGACAGGCTGACCTTATTTAGATGGAGCGAGATATGGGGGCTTCGTTATGATATCGATGGATTATGGGGATTTACTGCGGTATGGAACGGATATTTTACTCGTTACATACGTGATCTATAAAATCATTATGCTCATCCGCGGAACACGCGCGGTACAATTGCTGAAGGGGATCATGGTCATCGTCATCACCTGGCTTCTCAGCAAATACTTCCAGCTGACGACGCTTCACTGGCTGATGTCCCAGGCGTTTACTTTCGGGGTATTGGCTGTGGTCATTATCTTTCAGCCGGAACTGCGGCGTGCGCTGGAGCAGCTCGGGCGAGGCAAGCTCTTTTCGCGTTCGAGCAGCCTGCAAGATGACGATATGGTAAACCGCGTGGTGCAGGAAGTGTGCAAATCGGTTACCTACATGGCAAAACGGCGGATTGGGGCATTGATCGTCATTGAACGCGAGACAGGTCTGAACGACTATGTAGAGACGGGCATCGCCATCAACGGGCGGGTAAGCTCGGAGCTTTTGATCAATATTTTTATTCCGAATACGCCATTGCATGACGGAGCCGTGATCATGCGCAAGGACGTCATTTTGGCTGCTGCCTGTTACCTTCCGTTGTCCGAGAACAACTCCATCTCCAAGGAGCTGGGGACTCGTCACCGCGCCGCAATCGGCGTGAGCGAGGTTTCGGATGGCATGTCCATTATCGTTTCGGAAGAGACGGGACAAGTGTCTTTTGCCGCGCATGGCGCGATGAACCGAAATCTGACGGAGGCGCAACTGGCAGAGATGCTGACCGAACAGCTCCAGCCTCTGTCAAAGGGCAAGTCCATTGGCAGTCGTTGGCAATGGAGGCGAAAACATGGATAAATGGTTGAACAGTCATTGGTTTGCACGGGCCGTGGCGCTGCTTTTGGCTGTCATGATGTGGATGGTCGTCAATCTGGAAACAGAGCAGACCCCGACTCCGGAAGCGAGCCAGCCCGTCTTTATTGACGGCGTGACCTTGCACGTCAAGTACGATACGGATCGTTTCCAGGTCGTCAAGCAGCAGCGAACGGTAAAAGTCGCTTTGGAAAGCAACAACCCGTTTTACCGCCATAACTTTTTCCCGGCTGATTCGATGGAAGTATACGTCGATGCGACCAATTTGGGAAAAGGGACTCACAGGGTTCCTGTCCAGTACAAAGGGTTTCCGGATGAAGTGAAAGTGGGCATCATTCCGAACATCGTGGAAATTACGCTGGAAGAGAAGAAGACAGTGGAACGGGAAGTTACCGTGGAAAAACTGGGACAAGTAGCTCCCGGCTATACCGCGGGTGAACCGATCGTCAAGCCGTTCAGGGCGCTTGTCAGAGTTCCGGAAAGCCAGGTAGACAAAGTGGCGGCAGTCAAGGCGTCCGTCGATCTGGAAGGGGCCACTTCCGCGATTAAGACTACAGTCCCACTCAAAGTTGTGGACAAGTCAGGAAATGTGATTCAAGGGGCGGATGTCATTCCGCTGACGGTTGAGGTAAACATCCCGGTCACCAGTCCTTTTGTGAAAGTGCCGATCAAATTAAACTTGACGAATGAAATGCCGAATGGCTATAGTTTGGCTAGTATGGATATGAATGTGGATGAAGTGACCGTTTTTGGTCCGAAAGAGGTCATCGACGCCATGAAGGCGAACACCTACTCAGGACCGGAAATCGATCTTAGCAACATTACATCAGATCGTCTTTTGGAGCTAAAGATACCGTTAGCGGATAACATCGTGAAGGTAGAGCCGGAGTATCTCAAGGTATCGTTGAAAGTAGTTCCGTCCACAACCAAGCGTTTGGAGAAAATCCCGATTCGCATCAGCGGGTTGTCAGAGACTATGCAAGCCAGGGTGTTGTCCACCGATGGTCAGGAGCTGTCTACAATTGACTTTGATGTAATAGGTGCAGCCCAAGTGCTGGATCAATTGAGACACGAAGACTTGCAGGTCGTGGCAGACGTCAGCAATATGCCGGCTGGTGTGTACGAGGTGCCTCTGAATTATATTTTCAATCAGCCGGATTATATCAAGACTTCTGCGAGCGCACCGAAAAAGGTCACAATCGAAATCACGAACAAACAAAGGTAGACATAAGCTGTTGTGTGCACAAGGAAGGAAATGAGGGACAAACATGGGGAAGTATTTCGGAACAGACGGTGTGCGTGGTGTAGCCAATACACAATTGACACCCGAACTGGCATTTAAAATCGGTCGCGTTGGCGGCTACGTTCTCACCAGACACAAGCAGGAAGGCAAACCAAAAGTGGTGATTGGGCGCGACACGCGCATTTCCGGACAAATGCTGGAAAACGCGCTTTTGGCTGGCTTGCTTTCGGTTGGAGCAGAAGTGGTCAGATTGGGTGTCATCTCCACCTCGGGTGTTGCGTATCTCACGCGTGCATTGGGTGCGGATGCGGGTGTCATGATTTCCGCCTCCCACAATCCGTTTCCGGATAACGGAATCAAGTTCTTCGGCAGCAACGGTTTCAAACTGTCCGACGACGTAGAAGCCGAAGTGGAACAGTATCTGGACGCCGCAGAGGACACTTTGCCAAGACCAGTAGGAGAACAGATCGGCACGGTATTGGAATTTCTTGAAGGTGGACAAAAGTATCTCTCTCACCTGAAAAGTACCGTATCCGAGCGTTTCGCCGGTTTGAAGGTTGTTTTGGACTGTGCCAATGGAGCGGTGTCGTCGCTGGCAGCCCGTTTGTTTGCAGACGTGGACGCAGAAGTGATCACCATCGGGGCCAACCCGAACGGAGTCAATATCAACGAACAATGCGGCTCTACCCATCCTGAGCGACTTCAGGAGGAAGTGCTGAAGCATAAAGCTGACCTGGGACTTTCTTTTGACGGCGATGCGGACCGCTGTATCGCGGTCGACGAGACAGGCGAAATCATCGATGGCGATTACATCATGGCGGTTTGCGCACGTGCGTTGAAAGCAAAAGGAAAGCTCAACAACAATACTGTTGTAACAACCGTTATGGCCAATATGGGCTTTTTCAAAGGGATGGAGGAGTGCTCCATTCATACAACCAAAACGGCTGTAGGCGACCGCTACGTGGTGGAAGAGATGCTGCGCGGCGGCTACAACCTCGGTGGAGAACAGTCCGGCCACATCGTCTTCCTGGATTACAATACGACAGGTGACGGCCTTTTGACAGGCTTGCAGCTGTTGAACATCATCAAGGAATCGGGCAAGCCTTTGTCCGAGCTGAAACAGGTGATGGTCAAGTATCCGCAGCTTTTGATCAATGTCCGTGTAGAGGACAAGTCGAAGTTGAACGGCAACGTAGCGATCGAGCAGGCGATCCGCGAGGTGGAAGAAGAGCTGGCAGGCAACGGCCGTGTGTTGGTTCGTCCGTCCGGTACAGAGCCGATTGTACGCGTGATGGCAGAAGGCCCGGATGCTGCTCAGCTGGAAGGGCTTGTACACCGGATCGTCGACGTGGTCAAACAGGAACTGGTATAAAAAATGTTCGGAGGGAGTGGTGCGATGCCACTCCCTTTTGCATACATGTAAATGACGAAGATATTGTCGCTTCGTTCGATCTGTGGTACAGTGTTCATGTGCGCCGGAGCACCAATTGCAAAAATTGGGAGGAGATTGAACAGACACATTTTTGAGGGAAAGCAAGAAACCAACAGTCGTAAAGCGCCAGCACTGTGGCTGCCCGACATGGAGCCCAGTGGACGAGGTGGAGGTTTATCGAAGATTTCGGCGGGTACCTCCCGGCAGCAGTATCACTGCCGCAGAACGCAAGGACAAAGCATCAGGGTGATCTGATGGACAAAACTTTGCGTGTGATACGTTTCAAGCCACGGATTAGTACAAAAATATAGATCATAAAACATGGAATGGCGGGGGCACTCCCCCGTACCATTGGTTTTGGGTTGTGTCCCCGTCAATTTTGGAAGGGGATCATACACTTATGTGCGGAATCGTTGGATATATTGGAGATAAACAAGCGCAAGAGATCGTTATCGGAGGTCTGCGCAAGCTGGAGTATCGCGGTTATGACTCTGCTGGTATCGCGGTAGTGAATGACAACGGCCTGGAATTGGAAAAGGCGCAGGGACGCCTTGCAGTGCTGGAAGATCGTTTGGAGTCGAAGCCGCTTTCCGGCTGCATGGGAATCGGGCATACACGTTGGGCGACGCACGGAAAACCGTCTGACGAAAACTCCCATCCGCATACTGACGCAAAAACGTCTTTTGCTGTCGTTCACAACGGGATCATCGAGAACTTCCTGCCGTTGAAGGAAGAGCTGCTTGCAAAAGGCTACACGTTCACTTCCGAGACAGATACCGAGGTCATCGCTCACTTGCTGGCTGACATGTACGACGGAGATATCGTGTCTACAGCGCGTCGAGCTGTGCAGCGTATGCGTGGTGCCTATGCGTTGGGAATCATGACCGAGCATGAGCCAGATAAGCTGGTAGCGATTCGTTTGGCTAGCCCGCTTGTGGTCGGCGTAGGTCAGGGCGAGAGCTTCATCGGCTCGGATATCCCGGCTATTTTGGAGCATACACGTGACGTATACATTTTGAACGAAGGCGAAATGGCTGTTTTGACTCGCGACGGCGTGGAACTGATGGACGCAGAGAGCGGAGAAAAAATCGAGCGGGATCTGTTCCATGTCGAGTGGGATTTGGTGCAAGCGGAAAAAGGCGGCTATGATTCTTTCATGCTGAAAGAAATTCATGAGCAGCCTCAAGCAGTCCGCGACACGATGGGCGCACGCATTGACCACGAGAACAAACGCGTCATTTTGCCTGAGCTGAAAATGAGCGATGCCGAGCTGGCAATGTACGACCGAATCTACATTGTCGCTTGCGGTACTTCCATGCACGCAGGTCTGGTCGGCAAAGACGTCATCGAAAAATGGACCCGTGTACCGGTAGAGGTAGCTGTAGCTTCCGAGTTCCGTTACCGCGACCCGATCTATACGGACAAAACATTGATGATCGTCATCAGCCAATCCGGTGAGACAGCAGACACGCTGGCTGCGCTCCGCGAAGCGAAGAAGAGCAACGTGAAGGTCATGGCCATCACGAACGTAGTAGGCAGCTCTGTCGCGCGCGAGGCGGACGAAGTGATCTTCACCTGGGCTGGTCCTGAAGTAGCCGTAGCTTCTACCAAAGCGTACACTTCCCAAGTGGTAGCCCTGTACCTGTTCAGCCTGTATCTGGCGCAGGTAAAAGGCACGCTGGAAGCATCCGAGGTAGCAAGCGTAGTGGAGCACTTGGAAACCATTCCTGGCAAAATCGCATCGATGCTCGAAGACGCCGAGCAAGTGCGCCATTTTGCAGAGAGCACAAAAGGGGTAAACAGCCTGTTCTTCATCGGCCGCAGCCTGGACTACGCGGTATCGCTGGAAGGCTCCCTGAAGCTCAAGGAAATCTCCTACATCCACTCCGAGGCGTACCCGGCTGGCGAACTGAAGCACGGTACTCTTGCGCTGATTGAAGATAACGTACCAGTCGTCGCATTGGCTACACAACCAGACATCTACGAAAAAATGGTGAGCAACATCGTGGAAGTCAAGGCGCGCGGCGCCCATGTCCTGGGCTTCGCAACCGAAGGCGACCAAGACCTGGCAAAGAGTGTGGACGAAGTCATCTACCTGCCAGCCACGCTGCCAATGCTCGCACCGATTCTGACCGTCATTCCATTGCAATTGCTCGCTTACTACGCTTCGATCTCTCGCGGCCTGGACGTGGATAAACCACGGAATTTGGCGAAGAGTGTTACGGTGGAGTAGGGGAGATAGGGCTAATATAGCAAGTGTTTGGTTATAAAAAAGTATGAAACTCCAAGAAAAGTCCCGATGATGCTTTGTTAGGTCATCGGGATTTTTATTTATAAAAAGGGCTGTTGTGCTTGTGCAGTGATAATCCAGTTTTAGACAGATGAATAAAGGAATAGACTGGATGATAAAGTTGTAACACTAAGCTCGCAATGCAAGCTTGCAGACTTTGGGACTGGCAGAATTTTTGGCAAAGGTGCGGAGCAGGTTGGATATATCTTTTGTACGTCCTGAATAACTGAACGTTCTGCGAAGTTGCAAGGAAGCATATTCGCAGGGTGAGTTGGTAAGAAACGATTAAAGGAAAACTTTATCTGAAAAATATAAATAGCACAAAAGGCGGTAATGTATGAACACGCTAACCAAAGAAACGGTAGATGAATTGTTGGCAGCAATGGACGCTTATAAAGAAATTGCGCAAGAACTCATGGATAAATTAATATTGGAAACAAACCAGCCTGAAAAATCAGAGATAATAAAAGGAAGTTACTACTTAATTTCAAATGCGGAATTACTAAACGGTGAAGAATATTTAAGCGGTAATTGGTACTTTGATGTTCATGGAGAGCATTGCATGTTTGAAAACTTAGATACCGGACAAAAATTGGAAGTTTCCCTCGGGAATAAAGACGATATTGGAAATGTTGATCCTTACTTTTTTTATGACTTCTTGAAAACAACTGAGGATTTTAAACACTTAATTCAATATTTTGCAAACCCGTTTGGTGATATGTTGAATTTTTTTGAGGCATTAGAAAAGCGAAAAATACTTGTACATATTCACGGTGTTGAATACAGAAAGATTCTTCAGAATGAAAAATAATTTTGGTCGTTGATGAGCGCTTCTACGGAGAAGCAAAAGAAATTCGGCGGGGGACGAAAAGGTTTTCACCGAACACGAAGGTATATTGTTTCCCGACGCTATGGGGGGATGGGTGCAACCGGAGAAGCCATGAGAATGCTGCAGCAGTCACTGATCTATTAACCATGATGTAAGATTGCTCTCTATTTGGACTATGTAGAAGGGCTAGTCATCTGGTGAGTTGAATACCAGGAAGAAATCCGGCGAAGACTGATTATTCATCACATGAAAAAGAAGGATAAAAATCACAACGATTTTCATCCTTCTTTTTGCTATTTTAATGATTTTTAACGACTTCCTGCCCCCGCACATTCCACGTCAGCGCAAAAACAAGCGCAGCCACTACGCACGAAGCTGTCAGCAACATAAACCCTGCATCCCAGCCGGAGGCATCAACGATAACCCCCATCAATGCATTTGCGGAGACCGTACCGCCAAGGTAACCAAACAGACCCGTCAGCCCTGCCGCGGTTCCGGCGGCCTTTTTCGGAACAAAATCAAGGGCTTGCAAACCAATCAGCATGACTGGACCGTAAATCAGGAACCCGATCGCGATCAGGCAAATCATATCGACTAAGGAATTTCCAGCTGGGTTGAACCAGTAGACCAGAACAGCGATCAATACGCCGAGCATAAAGACAAACCCCGCGGGTCCACGGCGGCCCTTGAACAATTTATCGGACAGCCAGCCGCACAGGAGCGTTCCCGGAATGCCTGCCCATTCGTATAGGAAGTAAGCAACGCTCGACTTGTTCATATCAAAGCCTTTTTCCTCGCTCAAATAGGTTGGCGCCCAGTCCAGAACGCCGTAACGGACGAAATAGACGAAGATGTTGGCAACTGCGATGGCCCAAACCCATTTGTTGTTCAACACATATTTGAAAAGGATTTCTTTTGTGGAAAATTCTGTTTCAAACGTTTTCTTCGTCTTGGTTGGATAGTCATTGCGATATTCTTCGATAGGCGGCAGGCCGACTGACTGCGGAGTATCGCGAATTAAGAAATACGTAATGAATGCAAAGACAATGGCAACCAGAGCAGGCAGGATAAATACGCCTTCATACCCGGAACCGATATTACCCGAAAGTCCGGTGAACATCGCTGCACCTGCAACAGCAAGGGGGGCCATCAAGCCTCCGCCAACGTTATGGGCAACATTCCAAATCGCTGTTTTGCCTCCTCTTTCACTTACACTAAACCAGTGTACGAGGACACGTCCAGATGGAGGCCAGCCCATTCCCTGGAACCAACCGTTCAGGAATAGCATTACAAACATAATCGTGACGGATGAGGTGAAGTAAGGGACAACGCCCATCAGCAAACTGATAAGTGCAGAAAGAATCAAACCGGCGGGTAAGAACATTCGCGGGTTGCTTCGGTCTGAAAAAATGGCCATTACAAACTTGCTGATCCCGTAGGAAATCGAAATGGCAGATAAGGCAAAACCAAGCTCTGATTTTGTAAATCCTTCTTCAATCAAATAAGGCATGGCGAGCGAGAAGTTTTTGCGGATGAGATAGTACGCCGCATAACCAATGAAGATTCCTAAAAACACCTGAAGCCTGAGCTTTTTATACTCAGAATCAATTTGTTCGTCAGGCAATCTGTCAATAGGCGGTGCAGGCCTAAACAGTTTGAGCATCGTATTCCTCCCCTAAAGTAATTTCTAACAAAGATGACGATACACGCAAAAAAACCCATACTTTAATGGCGCTTTCAAAAATGAAAGTGCCAGAAAGTATGAGTCTCCGAGTCTCCATCAAAGTTAACTTGTCATTAAATATATTCTATTATTCAGTGAAAACGTTGTCAATGAAGTTATTTTGGCGGGATTAGCTGTGCCGATTCCTAACCCGAAGAAGAGAGCGGGTAATCCTTCGCGGCGAAATCCCGTCTCCCTTGAATCTGCCATCAGGCTGCGTTTTTCAAACCAGATGTCCGTTTGTGAAGGCAGCTTGCAAAGAGCTGACTCCCGTTAAACAAGAAGCAGCTCCCAACCATTGTGTAGCCTGCCATTTATACGAAAGCGGAGAGCGTTAGCCTCGTTAGCCTACACAGCTAACGCTTTTCCGACTTTCTACGCGAAAATAAACCGAACTGGCAGCAGAGGGGGTGGCTCTCTCGATAACAAAAAAGTTGCCACTCCCCCTCAAAATTGATATTTTATATATGCGTGCGCACGCAAATAAAATCAAACACGGATTCTATAAGGAGCCACCCCATGAACTACTTTCTCAATCAGCAAAAAATCAAACAAATATGCGGCGATATCTCGTTTAAAAAAGGGAAGAGGTACTTTGCAGAAAAGCGGGTAAAGCTCATCCATTACCATCCCGGCCAGTCGATTTTCCGGGCGACTGTAAATAGCGGAGCGCTGTTCGACGTCACGATTAAAAAGGACAATAACGGATACATCTACGCGGAGTGCACCTGCCCGAGACTCTCTTCTTACCACAAAAGCTGCCAGCACGTTGCGGCTGTTCTCCTCTGCTTGCACGATATACAGGTCAATGGCTTACCTCCCCAGCAAGTTTCTCCGCGCCAGACTCCTTCGCCATTATCAGCTGCAAAAAGGATCGAGCACCCGGAACCTACGCCGGCACGCAGCTTGGCAGGGGATTTAGGCATCGACGACCTGGCAAAAGGAAAAGCAAATACTCGTTTCAAAGGCAAGCTGTTTCTGGACAGAATCAAAAACAGGCTGCTGGCGGGTTTGGAGTTTCACTATGATGCGATCGTCATGAATCCATTGGAAGCCATGCATGACGACATCCCAACCGAATCACGTCTCAGCCAACTGGGAGAGAAGGAGCAGGAAATTCTTCGGCTAATGAAAGAGAGTCTCGGTACGCGAACGGAGAGCGGCTATTATTGGAGCAACGATGAAGAGGAGTACCATTTTTTGGTCCACATGGTTCCGCAGCTGCAATCGCATGTAGAAATCCATGCCACAACAGCGGTGCGGGACCGCATATGTAAAGCAGATACGCGGCCAACGGTCAGGGTGGAGGTTGACGAGCGCACCGATTGGCTCATCTTTCAGTTTGATATGCAGGGAGTTCCGGAAGTGGAAATTCGCGAAGTATTGCTGAGCTTGAGTGAAAAAAGGAAGTTTTACCGACTGCGGGATGGCCGCTTGCTGTCTTTGGAGGCAAAGCAGTTTGCAGATGTGGGCATGTTGCTTGAACAGCTGAACAGGGGCAAAGCGCAGGTCGTGGAGGGCAAAATTCGTGTCCCGTTTGTTTTTGGTCTACAGCAAATGGCACAGACACCAGAGAGTATCCTGACGAAAGGAAGCTCTTTTCAACAGTGGGTGGAGGAACTGAAAAACCCGGGGAAGTCCGACTTTCCCCTTCCCCCGCAGCTTGCGCCCATTTTGAAAAGCTATCAACAAGAGGGGTTCCAATGGCTGAAGCGTTTAGCCCAAAATAACTGCGGGGGGATTCTTGCTGATGATATGGGGCTAGGGAAAACGCTGCAAAGCTTGGCCTTCATCGCCGCAGAGCTATCGGAGATCAGGGCGCAGGGCAAACCAGTTCTGGTCGTAGCGCCTTCCTCGCTTATGTACAATTGGCTGCATGAGTTTGCCAGGTTCACACCGGAAGTACGTGTTACGGTTGTGGATGGTCTTCATCAAGAAAGAAAAGCGGCGCTGGAGCGGGCCAGTGAGACAGACGTTTTCATCACGTCGTATCCGTTATTGCGAATGGACAGTCATTTCTATCAAAAAAGGGTGTTTCATACGCTGTTTCTCGATGAGGCACAAGCTTTTAAAAACGCCGATTCGCTGACGGCAAAGGCGCTCCAAAAACTCCAGGCCGCCAATCGCTTTGCGCTGACAGGCACGCCGATTGAAAATAACATCGAGGATGTCTGGGCGATTTTCCACGTTGTTTTTCCGGGGTTAATGCCGGATCGCCAAGTTTTTCATGAGCTTTCGCGCGAAAAAATAGCACAGCTGATCGCGCCGTTCATGCTTCGCCGGATGAAGGCAGAAGTGCTCAGAGAGCTGCCAAGCAAAATGGAAACCATACTGACCTCCGACTTGCTGCCTGAACAAAAAAAGCTGTACGCCGCTTACTTGGCGAGGCTCAAGCATGTTTCACTGAAGCATGTCGGCAAGGATACTTTTCAGGAAAATCAGATGAAAATCCTGGCTGGCTTGACGAGGTTGCGCCAGCTTTGCTGTCATCCGGGTTTGTTTTTGGAAGGGTATGCAGGAGGCTCGGCGAAGCTTGCGCAGCTCGGCAAACTGGTGGTGGAGTATCGGCAGCAAGGCAAGAGAATGCTCATCTTTTCGCAATTCACGGAGATGCTTGCGATCATCAGCAAGGAATTGAGTCAAAAGGAATGCAGCCACTTCTACCTGGACGGTAATACAGCCGCCAAGGAGCGGGTACAGCTTTGCGATCGGTTTAACAAGGGAGAGAGGGAAGTGTTTCTCATTTCGCTAAAAGCGGGAGGGACAGGCTTGAATCTCACAGGGGCAGACACGGTTATCCTGTACGACCTCTGGTGGAATCCGGCTGTGGAACAGCAGGCAGCCGATCGCGCGTATCGCTTGGGGCAAAAGAAAGACGTTCAAGTCATCAAGCTGATCGCGCAAGGAACGATTGAAGAGAGAATACATGAGTTGCAAACCAGTAAACAGAAGCTTTTTCAAGAAGTTATTCAACCGGGGGAAAATCAATCGTGGAAGCTTACGGAGGAGGGGATTCGAGACATTTTGGAGATAAGATAGAGGGAGCTGGCTTTTTGGAAGGCGGGGTAGACACGTCAAAAAACCTGTAACAGCGTTTTTTTGCTGTTGCAGGTTCTTGAGGTTTGACGGTCTATTTTCAAGCACGAGCGTGGAGGCGGAGGTTATTGAAAATAAGCTGCGCGCAAATCTTCGGCGACCAGCGCTGGCTCCTCCCATTCCAGGAAATGCCCTCCGCAATCAAGCTGGACCCAGCGTGCGATATTCGTGCTGCGGGCCGCCCATTCGCGTGGCATTAAAAACATGTCGGAGCCGGCCATCAGCATGCACGTAGGGACTTTTACATCCAGATGGAAGCTGTTGCTGCGCGTACACTCTGCATACAACCGGATCGAGGAAGCGATCGTCTGGGTCACCCAATACACTGTCAAATTCGTCAAAAGCCAATCCCGTCCATAGCGGTTGACGAAATCATCGGGGCGGTCTGTCCAGGCATGGAATTTTTCCAAAACCCAGGAAGCCAGACCTGCCGGAGAGTCGTTCAAGGACACGGCAACCGTTTGCGGCTTCGTCGCTTGCAGCAATGCGTACGCCCACTCTGATTTCATCCAGGCGGCGGAGTTGGCGATAAATTCTGCCTCGGCTGGCGTGATATCGTCAGGAACCTCCGCGACGAGGAGATTCGTACCCGAGAAGTGCAGGCCGATAAGCTGCTCTGGATATTTGTGAGCGAGGTGCATGAGCACACCTTGTCCCATGTCGCTACCTCTCCCGATATAGCGCTCGTAGCCCAACACTTTCGTCATCAGAGTGGAGAAAATGTCAGCCATGTAGGCGATATCCATGCCGGATTCACTTGGCCGACCAGAGAAGCCATAGCCAGGCAAGGAAGGGATGATGACATCAAAATCTTGATCTGCCTGTCCGCCATAAGCGGCCGGATCAGCCAGGAGCGGGGCAATCTCCATCATTTGCACAAACGAGCTGGGCCAGCCGTGGAGCATCAGGAGCGGCTTGGCCGAAGGACTTTTTCCGCGGAGGTGGATGAAGTGGATCTCGATACCGTCAATCGTTGTCGTATAGTGCGGCAGCTCATTCAAGGCTTGCTCCTGTTTGCGCCAGTCAAAGCCATCGCTCCAATAGGCGACGAGATCGCGCAAGACGACATCGTCAGTGCCGTAGCTCCATCCTGTATGTTCGATTCGGTCGGGCCAGCGTGTCTGTTTGAGCCGATCGGACAAATCATCGAGGATTTGCTGATCGACCGAGATTTGGAAAGGACGGGGAGCGGTAAAGGATAGAGGGCGACTGTTCATTGGTTTATTCTCCTTGTAGAAAAGCAAGATACAAGCTGCTCTTTTATTTGCGTGCGCACGCACATATAATATAACAAGTTGCTTTTTGTTCGTCAACGCTCATGAAAAAGCAGCATGTTCATGAAATCGTGATCGAGATGTTTTTCTTGTTCATTCCATTACGGATAATAGCGGTGATGTCCGGCAAGATTCCTTGATAATCGGCTCTTCCCTGGTCGGAGAGGCGAACCAATGAGCTGCGGCGATCGGTTTCATTTAAACGGCGTTCCACAGTATGGCAAGTTTCCAGGCGACTGACAAGACGGGAAACCGCGCTGTGGCTCAGATTGACCATTTTGCTCAGTTGGTCGATGGTAAGTCCCGCGCCAGTGTCGTCGTTGAGCACAGTGATGACCATAAACTCACTGACGGTTAAATCGTAGTTGGATTTAAGGAATTTTTCCAATTGCTGATTGAGGGTTACGTACAACTGATCGAGAGCCATCCACGTTTGCAAAGCATCTTCCATGTTCCAAAACCACCTTTTGCAGCCTAAAGATATATTGATTTTACTGTATCTCTCCTGCGCGTTCAAATTGTAAAAATATCTGCACTCGCTATGAACGAAAAAAGGATAGGTTTTTACATTTCTTTGACAAGAAAATACGAAGCTGCTGCCATAATGAATGAAGGAAAAAATGGGGGAGGAACGTATGGCTTATTCCATTTTGCTTGCAGAGGATGATCCGTCTATCGCCGAGCTGCTTCAGTTGGCGTTAACCGCTTCCGGCTATCACTGCAAAATCGCAGGGGATGGACACATCGCGAAGCAGTTGTTGGGAGATGGCGGCTACGATTTGGCATTGCTGGATATCATGCTGCCGGGACTGGATGGATACCAGTTGTTGGACATTTGCAAAGAGAAGCACGTACCCGTTATTTTTGTGACTGCCAAAGCGAGTGTGCTGGACAAGGTGCATGGATTGCGGTTGGGGACTGAGGATTATATTGCAAAGCCGTTTGAACTGTTGGAAGTATTGGCAAGAGTGGAAGTTGCGCTGAGAAGGCGGGTTCAAGAGACAGAAGAGATGCTGCTGATTGGCGACGTGAAAGTAGATTGTATTGGGCGCAAAGTGTACAAAGCGAACGAGCTTATTACTTTGACGCCGAAAGAGTATGAACTGCTGGCGTTTTTGCTGCAAAACCCGAACATTGCCTTTTCCCGTGAAAGCCTGCTCAGCCAGGTGTGGGGTTTTGACTTTTATGGAAGTACGCGAACGGTGGATACGCATATTTTGAACCTGCGGACAAAGCTCGGGCTGTCCAGCTACATTCAGACGGTGCACAAAGTTGGTTACCGATTGGAGCTGGCGTGATGTTGCGGACAGACGGACAAATGCCTCTTTGGATACGGATTTATTTGCTGGCATTTGGCTTGAGTGCGGTGATTATTTTGTTCTTTTGCTATCAAATCACGGCTGTCTCAAGTGAGCATAGCATGCAGAGAGAATATAGCCGCTCGCTGGACAGGCATGTGATGTTTGCGAGTGCGATGAAAATGTATGCAGCTTCCATCGAGAAAATGGCGTTCAATCCGGGGTTGCGGCAAGAGCTGTTGACGAGAGCGGCACAAAATTACGGGCGGTACTATACAGATGGCAAAAGCTATATCGCGATGACGAGTCTGGATGGAGAAAAGCTGTACAGCAGTTTTTCCCCAGCGGATGAAAAGATCATGGAACTGGACCCGCCAAAAGACGGCAGGCGGAGCTTCGTGATTCGTCAATCGGGTGAGCACAGCGTCCTGTTTGTATCAGGCTGGATGAGCATAGCAGGCCAGCTCTATCGTCTCGACTATGAAAACGATGTGACCGACATGGTAGCTGGTCAGCAGACTCTCGCTACACAAATCGCCCTGTGGTTTTCAGCGGGAATGATTTTGCTTGCGATCTGTTTGTATGTCCTCATCCGTCATGCGTTAAGGCCGCTCGCCCAGCTGGGTACGCAAGCAAAAGCACTCGCCAGGGGAAACTACGATCCGCGCATTGCAGTGGCTCGCCGGGACGAAATCGGGCAATTGGCGCTAGAGTTCAATCATATGGCCGATGCCGTTCAATCCCACATGGAGCTTCTGCGCAGAGAGGTAAAAGAGCGGGAAACCTTGATTGCCAGCCTTGCCCATGAATTGAAAACGCCGCTCACGTCGATTATGGGCTACGCCAGTTTGCTGGAAAACTATGAACTGGAGCAAGCCGAGAAACAAAAAGCGCTTCGCCTGATTCACTCGGAAAGCAAGCGGCTGGATGACATGTCCAAAAAACTGCTGAATCTGTTCCGGCTGGGCAATGGGCGAGTGGTGCGAAAAGAACAGGTCAGGGTCGCTCAGCTTTTGGAGCACCTCGACATGATCTCGAAGCTGTCGCTTGCGGGCAAAGGGCAGTCATTGGTGATGAAATCTGTCGTGGAGACTGCCTTGGTGGATGAGGAGCTGCTGTACGTTTTGCTGAATAATTTGGTGGAAAATGCCTCGAAAGCGTCGGGTTATCACGAGACGATTTTCCTCAGTGTTTATGCGGAAGGGGAGTTTGTTGTCTTCTGTGTAAGCGATAAGGGCTGCGGCATTCCGGCGGAACATGTAAGCGATGTGTTTCAACCGTTTTTTGTGTTGGATACTGCCCGGAATCGAAAGTACAGCGGCCACGGATTAGGCTTGTCCCTTTGCAAGGCGATTGCGGAAGCGCACGGGGGGAGTATTTCCATCGTCAGCCGTTTGGGAAAAGGGACGAGTGTCTATATACGAGTGCCGAACGGACAAGTTTTGCAAAACGATGACAGAACGCAGATGGAAGGATGACATGCCGGTGATACGCTAACGGTGTCGAACATCCGGAGGTTCGGCCTCATTTCTTACAGGGAGGGAATCGTATGGAAACCAGCAAAAAAACAAACAGGAAGTCTCGATTGCTGCTCGGCCTTGCCGCAATCGGCACGCTCGCTGTCTCATCCAGTTTTTCCGTGGCGACGTATGCGCAATCTGTGCTGGATGGCAAGATGAATGTGGTCATGACGGAAGCTGCACCACCGAAAGAGCTTGAGGGGAAAGAGACGGTTGCGGATGCTTCCAAACAGCAAAATGCACAAGCCGAGTCCCAAATGGTTTTTCCAACCGCCATGTCCAAAGAGCAAGCCGAGCCGTTTATCAAAGCGGCAACGGAAGCTTTCAAAGCGAGGAAGATCGAGCTGCCCCAGCATGGTTACTGGATTAGCAGCAAATATATCGACAACGAATCAAAAGACGTGCAAATTGACTGGTACCCAAACAGCTTTGACGGTATCGGACCGATGAACGACATCGAGGGCAAGGTGTATTTCGTCTACTTTACAAAAGCCGATTTGCAAAAAGGGACGGGTGAAATCCAGACTGTGCGCGTGATTGAGCAAGGCGGGATGCCAACTGCCGCCAGTTCCGCAAATTAGCTTATGACAGTGAAGGAAAAGAGTCGCGTATGCGGCTCTTTTTCAGGTGACGCGTGCTCTGTGGCAAAAAGCGGCGTATGCTATACTGGCTGATACGAAAAAACTATTCGGGAGACAGGGTGAGCGCAATGGATGGAGCGATCAAGGAGTTTTTATCTAGCGGTGCAAAGCCGATTTTGTCCAGCGATGATCTGGGGTGGTCGAACATCATGCTTTCCCGGTGGGAGAACATACCGCCTGCCCACCTGTACGACGCTTCCCTCGCCAAAAGGCATGTCATGGCCATACATGGCACACAGGAGCCGCTGAACTTGCAGTTTTTTCAGCACGGCAATCGAACGGAAAAAAAGCTGGCGCCAGGCGATATTCAGTTGTTAGCAGCGGGCGAGAAGTGGTCCTGCCGCTGGACAAGAGCGATCTCTTTTGTGAAGCTTGCGATCGATCCGCTTTTTCTCGACCAGGTTGCCGAAGAGTCGGGGTTTGGGCATACAGACAAATGGCAGCTGGAACAAAAGCCCTTGGTCAAGGACGAAAAGCTGATCGTGCTCACCCGCTGGATGATGGAAGAAGTGCTCAACGGCGGAGCCAGCGGAAAGTTGTACAGCCAATCGCTTGCGACGACGATGGCAGTCCATTTGCTTCGGAACTATACCGCAGACGCCAGAAGTAGTGTGGCATCGTCTACAGCGACAAACGAGCAGGTGACGGCCGCAATCGAATACATGCGCATGAATGTGGAACAGGACATTTCCTTGAAGGAGCTTGCGGTGGTTGCCAATATCAGCCTGTCACAGTTGGTGAGGTTGTTCAAACAGCATACGGGAGTGACACCGCATCAATATTTGATCCGGTTGAGAATGGAACGGGCCAAGCAGCTCATTCGCTGCGGCCACAAGAGTTTAAAGGAGGTTGCTGTCCAGAGCGGCTTCGCGGATCAGGCCCATTTTACCAGGCAGTTTAAAAAAGCGACGGGCTTGACCCCGTTGAAATACGCGTCCTCCCGTTGAAAGGAGCGCGATTTTTCACAAAAACTTGCGCATTCTGTTCAATATTTTGCGGCAAAGCTGGCGCTATACTTTGGGGGCAGGTTTGCCAAGAAATGAAAAGGAGTGGAGCAGGAATGAAAGCAGCGGAAATCGTGAGCGAGTTTTTTCAACGGGAGGCTAACCAGGATATACAGGGAATGGGGAGCTTGATGAGCAGCGACATCGTCTATGAGATGCCGTTCGGTCTGCAAGCGGGCCAGATTCAGGGCAAGGAAAAGCTGCTGCAATTGCTTGATCAGTTCATTGGAAAAGAGAACGGAATGTACGCGGCGTGGGAAATCAGCAACATCCGGGTGTACCCGGTTGGCGATGGGAAGACCGAGCTTGTTTTCGCAGAAATGGAGAGCAAAGGGACTGTGAAGCAAAGCGGGTTTGCGTATGCCCAATCGTACGTCAGTCTCGTGCAGGTAAGCGATGGGCAAATTTGTTTGTGGAGAGAATATTTTAATCCGATTCCGTTGCAGCATGCCCTTGCCTCGATTGACGATCACAAGTAGTCGTCTAAACCCGCTGGCAGGAGCGAGGAATGCGTTCCACTTTACCGTGATAGCAGCAGATGCTGGAACGGGAGTTGGGAGTTGACTTCTTCGCAAAACGATAGTAGTATTTAAAAACACCACTAAAAACAAACGGATAAGAAAGGAGGTAGAGCCATGATTGATGAGCTGCGAAAAATCGGATTATCCGATCTGGAAGCAAGATGCTATTTGGCGCTTCATGAGGACCCGAAGATTTCCGGTTATGAGGTCGCCAAAAAAGTATCCGTATCCCGCACGAATGTGTATGCGGCCCTGCGCTCTTTAACGGAAAAGGGCATATGCCGGGTGATCGAAAGCGAGCCTGTGCTCTATGATGCTGTCCCGATTGCACAGCTTGTTCGTCTGCTGAAAACGGAATTTGAACAAACAACGCGTGTGCTTCAGGAGCAATTGAATGCTGTCCCCACTACGCCGCCGTCTTTTTACAGTTGGCAAGGTGACAAAACGATCGAAACGGTTATTCATCGCCTGATTGCGAATGCGGACAAAAGCATTGTCGTAGATATTTGGTCCGAAGATGTGAGCTGGGTGGAAGAGCCGCTTCTGGAAGCGGAAAAGCGCGGGGTTGCTGTTACGCTGATCTCGATCGGGGAATGCAACACGAGCGTAAAAAATGTGATCATTCACCAAAGAAGCGAAGAGTGGAGCTCGGTTCGCACGCGAAAATTTTCGATTTTGTGTGATGTTCATTCCGCTTTGCTTGGCAGCTTTGGGAAAGGCATCAAGCCCACCGCTCTGGAAACAAATCATCCTTCGCTCATTGAGCTGTTGCAAAACACATTTTACCATGATCTCATCATGGAGCAAGTGGAGCGCGATTTTGGCAAAGAGCTGGAAGCGAAGTACGGGAAGCATTATGAGCGGATCATTGATGCGTACAAGGAATACTTGTAAAACAGTATTCCTCTATTTTTGACCTGCTAATAGTAGTATTTAAAAATACCCCTAAAATAACGGAAAAGGAAGTGCGACTCTGCATGAACACGGCTAATCCGGAGACCGCAAAGGCGATCGATCCAAAGCGCTGGTGGGCGCTGGCTGTTTTATTGCTTGGGACTTTTATGGTGTTGTTGGATTCGTTTATTGTAAACGTAGCGATTCCAACGATTGAAGAACAATTACACGCGAGTACCACACAAATTCAATTCATTGTGGCTGCCTATGTGCTTTCTTATGCTGTGTTGCTGATTACTGGCGCTCGTCTGGGGGATTGGCTGGGACGCAAAAAGCTGTTCATTGTCGGTATGATCATATTTACCGTGGCTTCTGCCTTATGTGGATTTTCGACAAGCGCAGGATTTCTGATTTTTTCACGTGTCATCCAAGGGGTTGGCGCTGCGCTTTTGATCCCCCAAGTGCTGGCTATTATTCAGGTGATCTTTCCGCCCGAGGAAAAAGGGAAGGCGATTGGTTTTTACGGTGCAGTCAGCGGGCTTGGCTTGATCGCGGGACAAATGGTCGGTGGCGCACTGCTCCATTTTGATATCGGAGGGCTCGGTTGGAGTTCCGTGTTTTTTATTAACATTCCTTTTGGTATTTTGGCTGTTCTGCTCATCATTCCATTGATCAAGGAAACAAAATCGGCAGGAAAGCAAAAAATTGACGCGCTCGGCATCTTCATTTTGACGGGCAGCTTGCTGCTGTTGATCTATCCGCTGGTTGTCGGGAGAGAGGCAGGTTGGCCGCTGTGGGTATTCGCAAGCTTTGCGGGAGCGCTCGTTGCTTTCTTCCTGTTTCGCATACACGAAAAGAGAATGGTTGAGCGCGGGGAGAAGCCGTTGATTCCTGCAGCGATTTTTCACGAGCGTTCTTTTACTCTGGGTGTCCTTACCATTTTGGCTTATCAAATCGGCAATAGCGGGTTTTTTCTCGTTGTATCCATAACGCTACAGGACGCTTTTTCCCTTTCTGCCATGGATTCGGCGCTGGCGTTCACTCCGATCGGGCTTGGCTTTTTTATCGCATCGTTGCTTGGGCCGAAGTGGGCAAAGAAAAATGCCCATGTGCTGAAAGTGGGGGCAACGGTCTTGATCGCGGGCTATGCGGCAGTCATAGCGGCGTGTTATGTCTTTGCCGCTGAGCTGTACTGGCAGCAACTCATTTTGCCATTCTTCCTGATCGGCTTGGGACAAGGCTTGGTTGGCGCTCCGCTGATGGGAACGATTATGTCGGGTGTCGGAAGGGAATATGTAGGAGCGGCGTCAGGCATATTGAGCACTTTCATGCAGACAGCCAATGCGCTTGGAGTCGCCGTAATCGGGACCGTATTTTTTGCAGCTCTCTCAGGGCAAGCAGCAGCTGATATGCACCTGCAGCTAAACGCCTTCACCTTGGCGTTAGGATACAGTATTTTCCTGGCTGTTGTAACGCTGATTCTGATTTTTGGCTTGCAATGGAAAAAGTCCGTTCCGCAGCAAGGCGCTATGGCTAAAGCGGGAAAAGGGACGTAAATCTATACGCTGACAAAAACGCTGCATCCCTGTACTCATAGGGGTGCAGCGTCTTTTATTGTTCAGGCATGTGATGCATGCGTGTCCAGACCAAGCCTGGGATTACTTGCTGTTCATTTTTGCATTGCTCAATTTCTCTTGGATGAGTGCCATTGCCTTGCAAATCTCGTTCACGTCACGATCAGTCAGTCCATCCAACAATTGCTCGATTTGTTCGTCCGACTGGCTGTGAATGTTATCCAATACCTCTTTCCCTTTTTGTGTTAAAGAAAGGAACGTTTTTCTGCTATCGGTCAGTGAAGTTTTTTTCTCTATGAGTTCTTCTCTCTCAAATTTGCGTAAAATTCGACTCATGTAGCTTCTATCGATCCGAAGCTCTTGCACGAGGTTGTTGGCGATGCATTCCGTTCTCTCGCTGATCTCAAACAATACCCGCGCTTCCGTTAATGTATAATTGGTCTCTAAAATTTGGTCATTAAATAAGCCCAGTATCTTCGTATAAAACCGATTGAATTGCCGAATGTCAGAGATGCTTTGCTTATTCATATAGGCTCCTTTTTAGTTGACTTAGTCCACATTTAAGATTAGTATAATTGTACTTTTAAAATGTGGACTGAGTCAACTTTTGAAGGAGAGAAAGCATATGGTTATCCGCGAAATAAGCAAAGAAGACAATGCGCAAATCAAAAAAATCATTCAAGATTCATTAAAATCGCTTGGGCTAGACATCCCGGGGACAGCTTACTTTGATCCGCAGCTTGACGATCTTCACCAATACTACACTCGCTTGAAAAACAGCCAGTATTGGGTGGTTGAAATCAATGGCGAGGTTGCTGGCGGGATTGGCATAGCGCCGTTTGACGAGCGCGAGAAAATTTGCGAATTGCAAAAGCTATATTTAAGTCCCAAAACGCAAGGTCTGGGGTTTGGGAAACAGTTGATGGAAACAGCTTTGGCATTTGCCGCCGAGCATTATGAAAAATGCTACCTGGAAACACAGCACGAGCTGAAAGCTGCGTGCAGATTGTATGAGAAGTTTGGCTTTACCCTTTTACCTGAGCCGCTACCTGGCTCTGAGCATTCCGCAATGGATGCATGGTATATAAAAGATCTGAAACAAAGTTGAAGAAGCAAAGCTTGTCACCTAATGGGGGAAGCGAGCAAGGAACCGCCGCACGATGAAAAATCGATCGCGGTGGTTCTTTTTTTTCGCGCGTCTTCTGTGCCATCATTGTAGATGGGGGCGATGAAGGATGTTCCAGGATTTCAAGCTCGTCGATGACCGGCCGGTCGTGATCCAAGTAAAAGAATACCTTAAACGTTTGATGATAAAAGGGGCGCTGCAAGTGGATCAGAAGCTGCCGTCCACGCGAGAGATGAGCGGTCTTTTGAAAGTGAGCCGCAATACAGTGATCGCCGCCTATGAAGGCTTGGCGGATGACGGCTTTGCGTATGCAATCCCCGGCAAGGGCAGCTACGTGGCTGCTATAGTGGACCAGTCAGCCACAGATAGTGGAGGAACGGAAGGCCCCGCCAGCTGGCAAGTCGATTGGAAGGCGAAAATGAACGAGTATGCGGTAGCAGCTGTAGAGCTGGACATGATGAAGCAGGGCATACGCGCCCAAAAAGGGACGATCTCGTTTACGAGCATTGCGCCGGATGAGCATTTGTTCGATCTGGGGGATGTAAAGCGGGCGTTTATGGATCGCATGGCGATCGAGGGGCAGGTGCTGCTCAACTACGGCTATGCCAAAGGCTACAAGCCGCTGATGGAATACTTGATGCGCTATATGGAAAACAAAGGCGTGGATATAAGCGGCAAGGACATGTTGATCACAAGCGGGTTTACAGAAGGCTTTGACATGGTGCTGTCCGCTTTGCGGCCTTCCGGGCGTCGCGGTGCGGCCATTTGTGAAAATCCGACCCATCATACGGCGATCAAAAACTTGAAGCTGCACGGATTCGAGATAACTGGCATTCCGCTGGAACGTGACGGCATCGATGTGGAGCGGCTGGAGGCAGTGCTAAAAGCCAATCATTTCGATTTGGCCTACCTGATTCCTTCCTATCACAATCCGACTGGCATCGTCATGTCGCCAGCCAAGCGCAGCGCCGTCATGAATGTCATGAGCCGCTATCAAGTTCCGGTGATCGAGGATGGGTTCAATGAGGAGCTGCGCTACTCGGGAGCGCATGTGTCGCCTTTGATTGCCACAGTGGGAAAAGGGAACGGGGTCATCTACATCGGCAGCTTTTCCAAGGTGCTGTTCCCTGGCCTGCGAGTAGGCTGGGTGCTTGGAGACAGAGCGCTGATCGACACGCTGGAAAGCATCAAGCGCGCACGCACGATTCATACATCCACCATCGATCAAGCGATCTTGTACCAATATTTGCTGAACGGAAATTTTGATAAGTACGTCAAAAAAGCGCGGACGGAATACAAGCGCAAATACGAGCTGACAAAAGCATGCTGTGAAGCGCACCTTCCGGAAGCGCAGCTGTCTGGAGACGGGGGCCTGCACTTGTTTCTTGCTTTCCCGCCAGGCGTTAATACCCGTCAACTGCTGGCAGCTTGCACGGAGCAAGGCGTTATTTTTACGCCGGGAGACAAGTTTTTCATTGCTGAAGGCGAAGGCGTGCATACATTGCGGTTAGGCTTTTCACGGGTAACGGATGAAAATATCGAACGGGGCATTCGCATAATCGGCGAGCAGACGCGCAAATTTTTGCAAGGATAACGATAAAGGAGAGGTGTCACGATGAAAATTGGTGTCATTATGGGCGGGGTTTCCTCGGAGCGTCAGGTTTCTCTGCAAACAGGCCAAGAGATGATCAAACAGTTGGATCGCAGTCGCTACGAGGTCGTTCCCATCGTGATCGATCAGCGGCTGGATTTAATCAGGCAAGTTCAGCAGGCAGGAATTGATGTCGCTCTGTTGGCGCTGCACGGCGAGTATGGGGAGGACGGCACGGTGCAGGGCGCGTTGGAGACGCTGGGCATTCCCTATACAGGCAGCGGGGTCTTGGCTAGCAGTCTGTGCATGAATAAACAACTGAGCAAAATGCTGCTCAAAGCAGCGGGCGTGCACACGCCTGCGGGTCTTTGCTGGCAAGGAATGAACGATTATGACCCGCAGATGGTGGCGCAGCTAGGTTACCCGGTTATTGTGAAGCCGAATACGGGCGGATCGAGCATCGGTGTCCAGCTTGTGCAAAACGAGCAGGAGCTGTTGGCGGCTGTCCAGGGAGCTTGCAGCTTGGGCGAGACGATTTTGATTGAGCCGTATATAAAAGGGACAGAGTTGACCGTTGCGATCTTGGATGGCGAGGTTTTGCCGATTATCGGGATTCGCTCCGCCCATTCGGAGTGGTTTGACTACCAGGCAAAATACGAGGTCGGCGGCGCGGAGGAAAAGGTGATTCAGCTTCCCGCTGTTGTGGAGCAGCGCGTACATCATGCGGCACTGACCAGCTATCAGTTGATGCAATGCAAAGTGTACGCCAGGATCGACATGATTTTGTATCAGGATACACCGTATGTGCTGGAAGTGAACACGCTGCCGGGCATGACCGCCAACAGTCTGTTTCCAAAAAGCGCAGCGGCAGCAGGCATGACCTATACGCAGCTGCTGGATCGAATGATTGCCAGCTCCGTGCATGAGCGGAAACAGGAGTGGGGAAGGTAAGGTGGCAGTCGTACCGGGACGTGTGTTCGGAGCAGGCGGAGAGGGCTTTATTCGCTGCTCCCATGCAAGCTCGCGTGACGATTTGCAGCGGACGCTGGAGCGAATGGGCAAGTTTAGGCAAGCGGCAGCCTGGCAGCCGCAGCAATCGCCCGGAACAGTCGGAGCATTGTGAAAAAAGGGCGTCTCGCAGTCGGAAAATCGACTTGGGAGACAGCCCTTTTTTGCGTCGAGTGTCCTTACAACCGCGATCCGCCACTGGCGTCAACCAGTTGTCCGGTTACCCACCGACTGTCAGGCGAGGCGAGGAAGGAAGCGATATCTGCCACGTCTTCCGGCTCGCCCCATCTGTTGAAAATGGACAGGCTTGCGGCGTATTTTTGTCCGTCTGGATTGTTTTGCAGGGTGCCAGCATTCATTTCGGTATTGATGATGCCCGGTTGAATGGCGTTTACCGTGATGTGGCGGCTGCCAAGCTGTTTCGCCAGCGCGAGCGTGAGGGTATCCATCGCTCCTTTGGACACGCTGTAGGCAAAAACCGTTGGCGAAGCTACGCGCGTCACAAACGACGACAGATTGATGATCCGCCCGCCATCTTTCAGGCGAGACAAGGCTTGCTGGATGACAAAAAACGGACCTTTTACATTGATGCTCATGACTTCATCGAACGATTCTTCTGTCGCTTCTTCCAGAGACAAAATCTGACCGATCCCCGCGTTGTTCACCAAAATATCAAACTGACGCTCTCCGGTGCGAGCGATCAAGGCATCATCCAAAGCGGCAAACAAGTCGTGAATACCCGCGAGCGTGCGCAAGTCGGCACCGACGGCAAAGGCCGCACCGCCGTTTTTCTCGATCTCCTGCACGACTTCCTCGGCTTCCTTTTGTCTGCGGCCATAATGTACGGCGACCAACGCGCCATCTTGTGCGAGACGCAGTGCGATGCCGCGGCCAATACCGCGACTTGCTCCCGTTACCAAAGCGATTTTTCCATTCAACTTGCTCATGTCCTCATCTCCCTGTTTGAAAAGTCATGTTAGTTATATCACAGGGGGACATTTGAAATATTGCTCTCTCATTCCTCCGTCTAGGGTACAGATTGATTTCCTGACCATTGTCTCGATATCGGTACTCCGGAGCATGGCGACAAAAAAATATATTTGGAACACGTTGACAATCACCAGAATTGTACCATATAGTTATCGGTACTAAAACGTAATGATTACGTTTTTCATTTAAACAACCCAAGATGCTTACGTTAATCATATGTGTAAAGGGTGGGGATCATGAGGCAAGAAGTCGATTTTATCAAGTTCAATCCCACGCAAAACATGACGCTTCTGGTGAAAACGAAGCATCTGACGGAGCAGTATTCGCGCATTGCGTCCAGGCTGATGTCCTACGACAGCGTACATGCAGAGCAAGTCGGCTTTATTGAACAGGCGCAGCAGGATGGAGCGCGTGCTCATTTGCAAATGGCGGGAGGTGAATTTTGCGGAAATGCGTGCATGGCTCTGGCTGCTTGGCTCGCCTGGGAGAACGGTCTTGGCCCCAATGAGCGGACAGAAGTCCGGTTAGGGGTATCTGGAGCGGAAGGGCTTGTGAATTGCCGGGTCAACCGCCTCGCGGATGAATACTACTGCCAGCTTGATATGCCAGTGCCGCAGCGTTTGGAGCAGCGCACGATTTCGTACGAGGGCAGCGAATGGAACCTGGCGATGGTCAGATACCCGGACTTTTTGCACGTCGTGATTGAAGCCGAAGTCATTTGCGAGGATTTGCGGAAAAGGGCAGAGTCGCTGGCGAAGCTTCTTGGCTCGGTGTCGGAGTGGAGCATGGTCGGGATTTTGTTGTATCAGCCTGTCAGAAACGAGCTTGCGCCGCTCATTTACGTTCCCGAGCTGGACAGCTTGGTTTGGGAGCGCGGCTGCGGATCGGGAACCGCTTCGGTCGGTGCCTATCTCGCCTGGAAGCAGCAAAAAGATACGTCTGTTGAGATCAGACAGCCGGGAGGGACCATCCATGTGGATGCCACCTGGCGAGGGCAGGAAGTCGTTCGTTTGCAAATTGGCGGGTCTGTCGGCATTGTCGCACAAGGCAAAGCGTATATCGAAATAGGGAGCAACAATTGAAGAGGGTGAAGGTGGGAGTGGAGTGATCAAACCAGAACTGTTTCAGGAGTGTGTCCGGGATTTTTGCCAAAGATTTTCCGAATTGGCGAAGGTGTATGACGGTACGATCCAGCACAGCTTCGAGCTTGCCGCTGTGATCGATGAATACTCTGCTTTTGTGACGGCAGAAAGCAACAAGGAAGCCTGGGAATGGCTGGTGCAAAACGAGCCGGAACCATTTCAAGGGCTGGTAGCGGATGTGAGGCAGGTGGCGTCGCGCTGCGTGGCGATCATGGAAAAATACCGGGCGTTGAAGCTGCTTGGCGGGCAAGCAGAAGGAGCGGACTACTTCAAAAATATCGAATCGTGCATCGAGGAGGAATTTGGGAGCTTTCAGGTAGGGGCAAACTCCAAAGTGCTGCTGGTCGGCTCCGGTTCCTACCCGATGACGCCTTTATTGATTGCGAAGCGCACTGGAGCGCCCGTCGTCGGGATCGATATAGACGAGGAGGCTATCCAGCTCGGGCAAAAAGTAGTCGATAGGCTTGGACCGGGTCTGCCGATTCAACTGGAGAGATCGTATGTCGAACAGCTTCCTGTGACGAAGGAGGCGACCCATATCATCTTCAGTTCGACTGTCTCGAATAAATACGAGATTCTCGATCAGCTACACGCGCTGACAAAGGAAGACGTGGTCGTCGCCATGCGGTATGGCGATCATTTGAAGTCGCTGTTCAACTATCCGATGGAAGCGGTCGACGAGCAAAAGTGGAGGCTGGTCGAAACCGTCTTGCGTCCTGAGCATGTTTTTGACATCGCTTTGTATCGCAAAGCAGCAGTCATCCAATAGGGAGGTTGTGTATGAACGTCTTGCAACGAGTGTTGCTGCTGGGAACGGGTCCGGTAGCGGTTCAATTGGCTGTTTTGCTGAAAAACGAGTGGAACTGCCAGGTGGGAATGGTCGGGCGAAAATCGGTGCGCTCTGCGTCGTTCTTTTCGGCAGTCAAAGAAAGCGGCCAGCGCCTGATTGTCCATGTACAAAATGAGCAGCACCGCAGACTGGCTGGGGAATGCGTCCTCGATCACTTGTTTTGCGGGTATCAGACGGTTTATGGCGAGTGGGACACGATTGTTTTGTCTGTCACGGCCGATGCGTACATAGAAGTGTTGCAGCAACTGAATGAGTCGGTATGGCAACAGGTGCGAAGAGTTGTCCTGATTTCGCCGACATTCGGCTCCGGCGGCCTGGTCCGGCAATATTTGCAGGAGCGGCAATCGGACGCGGAAGTGATCAGCTTTTCCACGTATCTCGGCGACACACGCTGGTTGAATGGCGATCCGTCGCATGAAGTCGTGACGACAGGAGTGAAGAAAAAAGTCTTCATCGGCTCTACCAATCTGCTCTCTGCTTCTGTCAAAAGGCTGCGCGAGCTGTACGAGCGCATGGGAATTGCACTGGAAGCCAAGGATTCCCCGCTTGAGGCCGAGACGCGAAATATATCGCTGTACGTGCACCCGCCTTTATTCATGAACGAGTTTTCGCTGCGCGTCATTTTCGGAGAGGAAAAGGTGCCGAAGTACGTGTACAAAATGTTTCCGGAAGGTCCGATCACGCAGCACGTCATTTTCGATATGCTCGGGCTGTGGCAGGAAATCACGAATGTGGTAGAAAAGCTCGGCATGAAAGGCGTCAACCTTTTGCAGTTTATGACCGACGACAATTACCCGGTGCGTCTGGAGAGCCTGTCGCGCCGTGACATTGAGAACTTCCCGTTTTTCGAACCGATCCGTCAAGCGTATTTGCTGTATATCCGCTATACGTCTTTGCTGGTCGATCCGTACTCCGAACCGGATCAAAACGGCAGGTATTTCGACTTTTCCGCCGTTCCGATCCGCACGATGTTCGTCAACAGCGAAGGCAGCTGGGATATGCCGCGCATGCCGAAAGAGGATTACTACCGGATCAAAATGATTCGCGGAATTGCCGCGTATGTGGGCGCTCTTTGCCCGACGATGGACAAGCTTATCGCTACGTATGAAAAGAAACTGGAGGAAGCCGCTGCCGCGCTTGCAGGCGAGTCACTATCAGAGGCGTTTCGCGTGCAAAGCTTCGAGAGCGACGTGCAGCTGGTTTGCCGCGAGCTGGGAAAGGTGCATCACTAGACAGACAAAATGAACAGGAAACGCAGGAGGATCGAGCATGAAAAAAGCACAAGCAGGATGGCTATGGGGAGCAATCGTTTCGCTGCTGGTATTGGCGGGATGCGGAAATGAAAACGCAGCGCCGAGCGAACCGGAGAAGCAAGCCCGGGAACTTGTCATGGCTGTATCCAAAGATATAAAAGATATGAACCCTCATCTGTACACAGGCTCCATGTTCGCGCAGGGCATGCTGTATGAGTCGCTGGTGGAAAATACCGAAGAGGGAATCAAACCGCTGTTGGCTGAATCTTGGGAGATTTCTGGAGACGGCAAGGTTTACACGTTTCATCTGCGAAAAAATGTGACGTTTCACGACGGAGCGCCCTTCAACGCAGACGCTGTAAAGAAAAATATCGAGGCGGTCCAGCACAATGCCGCCAAGCATTCCTGGATCAAGCTGTCGACCAAGATCGCAAGCTGCAACGTGGTGGACGAGCATACTGTCGAGTTGGTGTTGACCGAGCCTTATTATCCGACTCTAGTGGAGTTGTCGATGACGCGCCCGTATGTGTTTGTCTCCCCGAAAAATTTTATCGAGGGTGAAACGAAAGACGGGCTGAACGGTTACAGCGGTACCGGGCCATACAGGCTGGTCGAGCATAAAGCGGAACAGTCCGCCGTCTTCGAAGCGAATGAACAATACTGGGGCGGTGCGCCAGCTATCAAAAAAATTACGGCGAAGGTGCTTCCGGCGGGGGAAACAACGTATTTGGCGCTGCAAAAAGGCGAGGTCAATTTTGCCTTTACCGATGACCGGGGGGCGAACAATCTCGACGTAGAGGCGATGAACCAGTTGGAACAGTCGGGAAAATACCAGATTGTCCGCAGCCAGCCGATGAACACGAACTTTTTGGCAGCAAACAGCAGCAAGAAGGAGAGTCCCGTCCACGACCGCGCTGTCCGTGAAGCGCTCTGGTACGCGATGGACAGAGAGCTGATCAGCAAACAAATTTTTGCGGGAACGGAGCCGCCAGCCGACACTCTCTTTTCTTCCAACGTCAACTATGCCAATGTCGAGTTGAAGCAGCGCGAGTATGCTCCCGAAAAAGCCAAGCAACTGTTGGAGGAGGCAGGGTGGCTCGCGGAGCAGGCAGGCGGTGTGCGCAAGAAAAACGGAGCGGTGCTGGCGATGAAACTCTACTACGATGTGAACTCCTCTGCGCAAAAAATGGAAGCGGAATGGATGCAGGATCAGTTGAAGGGGATCGGGATTCAGCTCGACTTGATCGGAGAGGAGTCCTCTTCTATTGCCAGCCGCAGATCCAGTGGCGACTACGATTTGCTTTTCAACCAAACATGGGGACTGGCTTACGATCCGCAAAGCACGATCGCGGCTTTTACTTCCAAGTCGTCCTACTACTACACGACAAGCGGCATTGCGCAGGCGGAAGAGTTGTATAAAAAAATCAACGACGTCATGGTGTCGACAGAGGAGCAAGCACGCAAGTCTCTTTACCGCGACATTTTGAATATCGTGCATGAGGAAGCGGTGTTCATTCCACTGACGAACGGCAGCGTCACGATTGTCGCTCCCAAAGCTTTGCAAGGCATTTCCTTTAAACAGACCCAATACGAGTTGCCGTTTGAACGCATGTCGTTTGCAACGAAGTGAGGATAGAGATGGGGCGTTATTTGCTAAAAAGGCTGCTGATTTCGATTCCGCTGCTTGTCTTGGTTTCGTTTTGCACCTTTTGCCTGATGCAATTCTCGCCGCTCGACCCGGCAGAGGTGGTGCTGCAAGCGCAAGGCGTACCGCAGATCACTCCGGAGCTGGTGGCGCAGACCAAAGCGGAGCTTGGCATGGACAAGCCGTTTATCGTGCGCTATCTGGATTGGCTCTTGAGCTGCTTGCAGCTTGATTTCGGCCATTCGTACGTCACGGGCAAATCGGTCTGGTCGCTGCTCGGTCCGGCTTTTGTCAATACGCTCAAGCTGACTTTGGTTTCAGTTGCTGCCATTCTCGTGCTGTCTGTCGCCCTCGGGGTTATATGCGCCCTGCAAGCAGGCAAGCGGACAGATCAAGCGGTCAGAGCCGTATCCTTTTTGCTGGCTTCGCTTCCACCCTACTTGCTGGCGGCGATACTGGTCTGGTACTTCGCAGTCAAGCTCGACTGGCTGCCGACGAGCGGCATGGATTCGTACAAAAGCTACTTGCTGCCTGTCGCTGTGACCACGATTGGCTACGCAGGCATTTATTTTCGCATGGTCAGGAGCGCGGTGCTTGGCAACTTGCATGAAGAGTATGTACGTTACAGCCGGGCGTGCGGGCTGCCGGAGCGAAAAATCATGCTGCATGTCATAAGAAATTCGTTGCAGGTGACTACCGCCGTATTTTGCATGGCGATCCCTGTCATTTTAGGAGGCACCGTTGTGGTGGAAAACGTCTTTGCCTGGCCGGGGCTGGGAACGTTGAGCGTCAAAGCGATCATGAGCCGGGATTTTCCGCTCATTCAGGCGTACGTGCTTGTGCTGGCAGTCGCTTTTATTTTGTTCAACACGGTTTCAGATGTGCTTCAAGCGGCGTTGAATCCAAAGCTGAGGGAAGAGTTGTAGCATGAAATGGCTGAAAAATGCGCTTCACGACAAAGTCGCCATGGCATCGTTCACTTTTCTCGTGTTGATTGCGGCAGCCGGGATTTTTGCCCCGTTTCTGGCTCCCCATGATCCAAAAGCTGTGCATATGGATATGCGCTTTGCTCCGGCTTCGTGGGAGTATCCGCTTGGCAATGATCAGTTGGGGCGATGCGTCTTGTCCCGGCTGATCTACGGCATCCGTCCCAGCTTGCTGTGGGTGCTCGCAGCGCTCGTGTTGTCTGTGGGCATCGGGGGAATCGTCGGTTTTGTGGCCGGATATTTCCGCGGGCGGCTGGACGCCGTTTTGATGCGGTTGTGCGATGTCATGCTGTCTTTTCCCGGGTATGTGATGACTTTGGCCATCATCGGGATTATGGGAGTGGGCCTGGAAAATATTTTGATTGCGTTTGTCCTCTCCAAATGGCCCTGGTTTGCCAGGGTGATTCGCACCTCTGTGAGACAGTACGCAGAGGCGGATTATGTCCGGTTTGCCAAAGCGATCGGGATCAGCGACTGGCAAATCATGACGAGGCACATCGCTTTGGTGGCGACTCCCGACATCGCCGTGATTGCCAGCAGTTCCTTGGGGTCGATGATCTTGCAAATATCCGGGTTCTCGTTTCTGGGGCTGGGAATCCAGGCTCCGAACGCCGAGTGGGGCATGATGCTGAGCGAAGCGCGGGAAGTCATGTTTTCCCGCCCGGAGCTGATGCTTGCCCCTGGTTTGGCGATCGTCCTGACGGTTTGCGCGGTCAACTTTTTGGCGGATGCGCTTCAGACAGCCCTGGACCCGAAGCTTGGGCGGAGCAGGCAAAAGCCGCAAGCGCTCGTTTCCGCCCTGGATACCGGAATCAGTGGAAAGAGCGGGAGGTGATTGCACATGGCTATACTGGAAGTAGCGGATTTGCAAATTTGGGACAGCGGCACGAATCAATGCCTGGTCGCTGGCAGTTCTTTTCAGGTAAAAGCCGGGAGTTGTCTGGCGATTGTCGGGGAAAGCGGGAGCGGGAAGTCGCTGACCTGCAAGGCGATTATGCGCTTGAACGACAGCGGGCTTCGTCAGTCTGGAGAAATCCGGTTCAAAGGGGAGAACTTGCTGGCTCTCTCGGAAAAAGAGATGCGCCAAAAGCGCGGGAAACAGATTTGCCTGATTGTGCAAAATGGGATGCGTGCTTTTGACCCTTCATGCGTAGTCGGGGTGCATCTGCTTGAGACGATTGCTACTCACTTTGACTGGGGGCGTGACGAGATAACGACCAGGCTGACAGCGGCCATGGAGAGCGTCATGCTGAGAAATCCGCGGGAGATCATGAACAAGTATCCCCACCAGTTGTCCGGAGGGATGCTGCAACGGATCATGATTGCCCTGGCGCTTGTGCTTGCCCCTGATCTCATCATCGCCGATGAGCCGACGACCGCTCTCGACGCCGTCTCGGCCTTTGAAGTGGTAGAGCAGCTCATGGCTTTGCGTCAGAACACGGGCTGCGCGATGATTTTCGTCTCGCACGACTTGGGTGTCGTCAAAAAGATCGCGGATGAGGTGCTGGTCATGAAGGAAGGGGCAGTGGTCGAGAGCGGAGCGGCGCACCAGATCTTTTCCAAAGCGCGGCATGAGTATACGCGTTATCTCGTGTCCAACAAGCTTGCGCTCAGCCAGCGATTCAGCCAGGTGATGGGAGGCGTGGACGTTGCTGAAGGTTGAAGGGGTAGCGAAAGCGTATAAAAAAGCAGGTCTTTTTTCCAGAGAAAGAGAGCAAGTGCTGGCGGATATCCATTTTGCCTGCGATTACGGAGAATGTCTGGGGATCATCGGGGAGAGCGGAAGCGGGAAGTCGACGCTGGGACGGCTCGTGCTGGGGATTGAGCAGCCGGATCGCGGCAGCATTTTGTTCGAGGGAGAGAGCGTGACGAAGCGCAGGGGCCGAGCCGGGAAAATCAGCGCTGTGTTCCAGGATTACACTTCTTCGATCAATCCGTTTTATACCGTCGAAGCGGCGATTATGGAGTCGTTGCGCCTGATCGGGATGGGAGGGCAGGAGGCAAGTGACAAGCTCGACTTTTTGCTGGATCAGGTCGGGCTTGATCGCTCCTATCGCCAAAAGCATCCGCATGAGCTGTCCGGGGGCGAAGTGCAGCGAGTGTGCATCGCAAGGGCTGTCGCGACAAATCCCACGTGCATCGTCTTGGACGAAGCGATCAGTTCGTTGGACGGTTCCGTGCAAATGCAGGTGCTGCAATTGTTGAAGCAGCTCGGGCAGACATACCGCATGAGCTACCTGTTTATTACGCACGATTTGCAGGCGGCGGCTTATTTATGCGACCGGGTGATGATCGTACATCGCGGACGAGTGGTAGAGACGGTCGCGGTCGAGCAACTGAAAGACGTACAGTCTGCCTATGCCAGAAAGCTGTTGGGCATGGTCATGCTGTAATGAAACGACGACAGACAAGGAGGGAGAGCTGTTGTGAAGGGAGCGTTGGCCTGGCCTTTTTTGCGGTTGTATGTTTTGACTCTTTTCTATTTTAGCGCCAACTCCATACTGAATGTGATCATTCCGCTGCAAGGCTCATCGCTGGGGGCTTCCAATACGACCATCGGGATAGTCATGGGGGCGTATTTGTTTACGACAATGCTGCTGCGCCCGTGGGCTGGTCACATTATTCAAAAGCGCGGGCCGATCAAGGTGCTCCGCACGATTTTGGTCCTGAACGGGGCGGCGTTGATCCTGTACACGTTTACCGGGCTGGAAGGGTATTTTGTCGCTCGCATGCTGCAAGGGGTGTGCACGGCCTTTTTCTCCATGGCTTTGCAGCTCGGCATTATTGATGCCCTGCCGGAAAAAGAACGCTCCCAAGGGATATCGATGTACTCGTTGTGCGCGTATTTGCCAGGGATCGTCGGGCCGCTTTTGGCTTTGGGCATCTGGCAGCCCGGGGAGATGGGCAGCTTTGCCGTCACGATGATCGCGATTGCGATTTTGACGGGTGTGGTCGGGTTCACCGCCAAAATCGACGATCCAAGCGATGGGCAAGCCGGGGCTGGCGGGCAAGGACAGGCGAATGCGAATGGAAAAGCGGAAACCTTTTCGGCGTTCGGCCCATTTTTCAAAAATCCGCACTTGCTCGCATGCAGTGTGCTGATGCTGACATCCTCGCTTGTATTCGGGGCGGTGACTGCTTTTATTCCGTTGTACGCACTGCAAATTGCCGGCGGTCATGCGGGAGTTTTCCTGATGCTGCAGGCGGGAACGGTCGTTTTGGCGCGGTTTGTTTTGCGGAAAAAAATTCCTTCCGATGGCAAATGGCGCGCTTCTTTTATTATGGGAGTGATGCTTATACTCGCTGTCGCGGCACAGAGTGTGAGCTTGTCCGCTGCGGGCGGGTTTGTCTTCTTTTACGTAGGGGCTGTGTTGATGGGAATCGCGCAGGCGCTGCTCTATCCGACATTGACCACGTATTTGACCTTTGTTTTGCCGCAGGCAAGCCGCAATGTCCTGATCGGTTTGTTTATCGCCACAGCGGACCTCGGTGTTTCGCTCGGCGGGATTATCATGGGGCCAGTCGCGGATTTGTCTTCGTATTCGTTCATGTATATGCTGTGCGCTTTGCTGGGAGTGGCTATGACCTTGTTTGCCTATGAGCGGCGCAAAGCGCTGACAGAGGCGAAGGCGGCGTAGAAAAGAAAAAGGAGCGGAAGGCCGGAGTGTAGCCAGCCTGTCCGCTCTTTGTTTTGTGAGAGGGATTCATGATATTGGAATCGTTTTCGGTTACGCTTTTGGACTGACGAGGATTTTCACCTGATTTTTCTCTTTCAGGAGCGCTTCGAAGCCGTGATCGACGATTTCGTCCAGCTTGATGCGTTGGGTAACGAGCTTGTCCGCCGGGAAGAAGCCTTTTTCCATCAGGCTGATTACGGCCGGGAATACGTCGCGGTAGCCGATGATGCCAGTCATGGAGCGTTCTTTCATGACGATGTTGTTCGGCTTGATCGACGCTTCGCGTTCAAAGATGCTGACGATCATGATTTGTCCGGCGATTTTCGTAGACTCGATCGCTTGGGTGAGAACTGGTGGCACGCCTGTTACTTCGAAGGCAATGTCAGCCCCGCCGTTGGTGCGGTTGTGAATTTCCTGAACCACGTCGTATTCTTGTGGGTCGAGGACGATTGCGCCCAGCTCTGCTGCCTTGCTTTTGCGCTCAGGAGACAGCTCGACAGCGTAAATTTCTGCTGCGCCTGCCGCTTTCAACGCTTCGATCACGAGCAATCCGATTGGTCCGGCACCGAAGACGACTGCTTTGTCTCCTGCTTTCAGTTGGCTGGAACGCACAGCGTAAAGAGCTACAGCAGATGGCTCGACCAGTGCGCCTTGCTCATAGGAGAGGCTGTCCGGGATTTTGTGAACCATGTGTTCGTCGCAAGCAACGTATTCCGAGAAGCCGCCACCGCCGCCAGCGAGGCCGAGGAAGCCCATTTTGCTGCACAGGTTGTATTTGCCCTGGTTGCACGCCGCGCAAGTGCCGCACGCGAAAACAGGTTCAACAACGACGCGGTCGCCAACCTTGATATTTTGTACGCCTTCACCGATCTCGACAACTTGTCCGGAAAATTCATGTCCCATGACAATTGGCGCTTTTTCGCCAGTGAGCGGGTGAGCGGTTCCTTCCGGGATGAAGATTGGTCCAGCTACGTATTCATGCAGGTCGCTTCCGCAAATGCCGCACCATTCCACTCTGATTTTTACCTGTCCTTTGCGAGGTTCAGGCTGTTCGATTGTTTCCAGACGGAGGTCCTTTAAACCATGCCAGCGTAACGCTTTCATAAATGGTCAGCTCCTTGTAGGTGGATAAAATATATGATGATCGGAATCAGTAATTAAAACAGGAAACGTTTCCGAAAAATAATATGTCATAACTTTGACATATTGTCAAACTGTAATATCGAGTGGAAATCGTGCGACTGATTGTTGGGTGGGAAATCGAGCGAATGTTTTTGGTTTGGCTGAAAATATCCGTTGTTGCATGCGTGAAGGCTCTGACCGGGCGTGGCGTTTGCATTACCGCCAGAGCCGCGTGTGATATAATAACGATAATAAAAGCGGCAGATTCGTAAGAAAGCAGAAAACGATTCCAAGCAGGAAAGGAAAGCATTGCATTGGATACCAATCATAAAGTGACGATTGAAGACGTGGCGAAAAAAGCAGGGGTAGGAATTGCTACTGTGTCGCGAGCGATCAATGACAGCGAAGGGATCAGCCCGAAGACGAAAGCGCTGGTTCTCCAGGTGATTGAGGAACTCGGATTTACCCCGAACACTTCTGCGCAGAGCCTGAAAGTACGCCAGACGTATCAGATCGCGCTGGCTGTGCCGGACATTCGCAACGCGATTATCCCGGACATTGCCTGGTCTGTGGAGCAAGCGGCGAAGCAGCACGGCTATCGCGTCGTTCAAATCAACACGTCAGGCAATGCGCGGACCGAGCTGGAGACTGTCCGCGAGGTGAAAAAGCTGCATGTGGACGGGCTGATCATCATGCCGCTCGCCTACCCGAAAACGCTTGTTCCGCTGATCAACAAGGCGAGCGTCCCGGTTTCGATTATCAACTACGGGAAAAGGCTTGAAGAAAACGTGAAGGCCGACGTGGTCAGCATGGCTCGCCAGGAGGGGCGGCTTGTCATGGAGCATCTGATCAAAATCGGGCGGACGCGGATTGCTTACGCCGGGGCGCCTAAAGACAAGATCGAGGAACGCTACTTTGCGTACGAAGGATCGCTCAGTCACGTCGATCCTTCGCTGGTGTATTTCGGCGAGGACTTCTCCTTTGAGACTGGTCGCCGGGCCGCTGACTATTTTTTCAGCCTGAAAAACATGCCGGACGCCATCTACGCGGTCAACGACATGGTGGCGATTGGGATCGTGAATCGCTTCAAAGAGCTGGGCGTTCGCGTTCCGGAAGATGTGGCGATCGTGGGGATCGACAACAATGTCTGGACGACGATCACGACTCCGCAGATCAGTTCTGTGTCCATCATGGGGGAGGAAGTGGCACGGCTGGCTACCGAGCTGCTTTTGAAACGGATTCGCGAAAACGGTTCCGGTGCATATGAGCGGGTACAGTTTGAACCGAGGCTCATTGTCAGGGAATCAAGCGTGGCGATGATTCGCAAGTCGCCGATGGATAACGAGCTGCCAAGATGAAGGAAGCCGAGAGATGGACAGGAGAAGTTGCTCCTGCGATCTCTCGGTTTTTTTATTGGGGAAAAGCCGATTTATTTCAGCGGCTCTTTTGTCAGCAACAGACCGTTCAATAAAGCGGTGAGGCTTTGCAGCGCTTTGGACAAATCTGCTTCCGGCGCGTCGGAGTTGGCGAGCCAAAAGGCCGTATCAGCCAGGCCGCCGTTCAACAGCCGGGCAAGCGCTTCGTGGTCTGTTTTGACAATCATGCCATCTTCCATCAACTGGCGGAGCGTTTCCGCCATCGTCGCCAGGCATTGGGACTGGGAGGATTGCCAGTAGGCATTGCCCAGGATGGAAGGTGCGTCCCGCAGGACAATGCGCTGAATCTCCGGCTCAAGCGCCATGGCGAGATAAGCGCGGCAACGGCAGACAAAGCCTTCCCATGCATTTTCCGCTTCTGTGGAGATGGTGGCGAGCTTTTCGTCCATTTCTGCGTCGATTTGCTTGACCACTTCTGCGAGCAGACCTTTTTTGTCTCCGAAATGATGGTAAAGCGCTCCGCGGGTAAGTCCGACAGAGGCTGTGAGATCGTCCATGGATGTGTCCGCATATCCGATTGTGCCAAAGGCTTGTCTGGCTGCACTTACCAGCTTGGCGCGGGTTTCTGTTAGCATTTCTTGGCGTGTCTTGCGGGTCATGGGACTCCTCCTGTTTGATTGGTATGGATTGACATACGTCGCGTATGTTTTTATGATATTGGCATACGGGACGTATGTCAACTTGAAAGGACGGTCGTGACAAGTCATCCTACATTTACGGAGGTGCATCATGTTTCGCTCATACCGTGAGATATTTCAAACTCCTGGAACGAAGGGGTTTTCTGCGGCTGGCTTTATTGCCAGAATGCCGATTTCCATGATGGGGATCGGAATCGTTACCATGCTGTCTCAACTGCGAGGCGAGTATTGGCTGGCAGGTGCTGTGGCAGCGACGTTTGCCTTGGCATCTGCGCTCTTGGCTCCCCATATCTCGCGGCTGGCTGACAGGCTGGGGCAATCCCGCGTGCTGCTGCCTGCTGCGGGGATCAGCGTAACCGCTGCTGCTATTTTGCTTTTATGCACAAGGCTCGGGGCGCCGGACTGGACGCTGTTTTTGGCAGCGCTGTTCGCCGGGGGAATGCCGAACATGGCAGCGATGGTGCGCGCTCGCTGGGCTGCGATTTTGGGCGGCTCCCCCAAGCTGCACACCGCGTTTTCTTTTGAATCGGTGGTGGATGAGATTTGCTTTATTGTCGGACCGATCGTTTCCGTAAGCTTGAGTGTGGCAGTCTTTCCCGAAGCGGGGCCGCTGTTGTCTTGCCTTTTCCTGCTGACAGGAGTGGTGCTGTTTACGCTGCAAAAGGGTACAGAGCCAAAAGTGCGCCCTATTGATCCTGAGGAAAAAGGGAGCGTCATCAAGCTCGGCTCCTTGCAGGCACTGGTGTTTACGCTCGCAGCCATGGGTGTCATTTTTGGCGCGGTGGATGTCGTCACGGTAGCTTTTGCCGAGGAACAGGGCAACAAAGTCGCTGCGAGCATCGTGTTGTCGATATACGCAGTCGGCTCGTGCCTGGCTGGGCTTGTGTACGGTACGCTCAGTCTGAAAGCGCCTTTGCACCGACAATTTTTACAGGCAGTCGCGCTGTGCATGGTCATGATGCTGCCGCTGTTTTTGGTGAGCAACCTCTTCTCCCTCGCCATCGTCGTGTTCTTCGCTGGCCTGTCAGTGGCGCCAACGATGATTGTGACGATGGGGCTGGTGGAAAAAATTGTCCCGCGATCGATGGTGACAGAAGGCATGACATGGGCTATTACAGGCTTGGGGATTGGCGTGGCGTTCGGCTCTGCGGCAGCGGGCTGGGTGATCGACGGGTTTGGTTCCCACGCAGGCTTCATGGTGGCGATTGTGGCGGGAGTTTTGGCCATGCTGATCGCGGGATTGGGTTATCGTTCGTTGCGCTCGGCGCATATTCGCGCCATCTCGCGCGCGGAGGAAGCAGCTGTGAAGCATGGGTAAAGGTGTGTTTGGTAGGAATGTTGCCGTTGGATGCGACTATGAGAAAATTGGAGATGGGATGAGAGTGTGTAGAACGACACTTTTTCTTAGAGTTTTTATAATGCTCATTCGCAAAATAAAGATAAGAGCGGAAATGAAACCTGTTAAATCAATGATGCGCTGAGAACTGGTCTGCCAACTGCTTACATGAATTAAGGAAACCAACGGATGGACAAAAGTAGTTTAGCTTAGCATGCACATTGAACTGTAATACGATATTGTATTTGCTCTGAAATACGGAAGACAGGTGATTTACGGCAAATGAAATCGAAAGCAGGAAAACTCTTGTGGGAGCTGTACGAGCGAAAAGGGGAGAAGTAGTTGTAGAGGAAGCTTGCGCAAATCATATTAATACTGGTCAGCATTCTTTCCCAACTAAGTGTGTCCGAATTCATGGGGGACTTAAAGAGAGAAGCTCACTGATGATTTTTGAAAGTTTGAAAATATAAAGTAACTATAGGGAAGTCGACAGTCCTGTTGAAGAATATATATGTGGAGACGATAGGATGAAGCAGGAAAGTGATTGAAGAATACAAACGAAGCCATCTGTGGGGGAATTTTGAAGGTTAGCGTTCAGGTGAGAGATAGAGGAAGTGAAGTAGAGACAGCGTTCACGTTTAAGGTTTGTAACAGCAGTTGGGAGCAAAAAAGGAAGGAGCCACAACTTTCAACATCACGACAGGTTGTGGCTCATAACTGAATGAAGTATATATGTTGCCCAATATAGAGCATGCTCTTGGTTCAACAAACTGCCAAGTAACGAAGAAAATAGCAGCCCCATTACGTAATTTTTTGACACGTTAATCTGGAAGAGCATTGTATAGGCTCAATAGTAAATTACGTATGTTGATCTCCTCAGTCCTCCCTGAAATTATGAATTAATTTTCTAAGCAAGCTCGCGATTCCCATTCCAATAGATGCAGTAAGCAAATTAATAAATAGAAATGAAATTGACCAAGTCAATGCAAAATATTTTAGGAACAGAATCCCTAGCATCGCATTAGTGAATAAAAGGACAAGAAAATGAATCTTTGGTAAAAAAAAACGTAAACACCCAGTGATAATTATAGAAAGTATATGAAATGCAATTAAATAAGAACCAATAAATATTAAAAATTCCATAATTCCACTTCCTTTGAAGCGAATTGTTAAACAACAAATTACTTTTTTGAACTATCTAATTATTGGTTATATCGAAGTCAACTAATCTTAGATTATCTAGTTTCTCAAGATAAAAATTAGCTAATACAGAGCCATCATCGATGCTATATTGCCGAATAAGTCCTTCATATTTATAGGATTTTCCGTAATATGCTTTATCAAATGTATATAGAACGTGTAATACTTTGCCTTTAATTTTGGATTGGATACTAATTAAATGCTCATTTGATTCATTTTGCAATTTCAAGACACTATTGACCTTATTTTGTTTTATCTGAATAAAAACTCCATTATAGAACAGCACATGTATTCCTTGGTAAGCAGGAAATATTTTAAATACTTTACCAGTTCCGTTTGTAAGGGGTATCTCTTGAAGATTATCTGCTGTATCTATAAATAGCAATTTTCCATCATTAGAATACATATATATCAAATCGTTACTTGTGGTAATGGATCTGAACTCAAATCGGGGAGATCTGCCAAGTACAAATTTTTTTACTATTTCACCATTGAAATTTACTTTTAATATTTGCTCTTCTTTAACTGTTGGGTCAAATGTTAATACATATATATGATTATTAAAAAAGGTTCCGCTTGTGAAAAATCCATTATTTAGAACAAATTCGACAGGTTCACTTTTAGCGTTAAGTAAATATATTCCACTCGTGTAAGAAATAATTCCCTTCTCTTTTTTTTGCCCCCAGTTGGTGATAAATGTAATTTTATCATTGTTATAGAATGTATTTGTAATTCCTTTTCCTGACTCAATTCTTTTCTTAATTAACCGTCCATTTTTAGAAAGAATATAGTAATCGCCTTTATATCTAGAAGAAATATAAAAATCATTCTTATGCTTAATAAGACTATTTAATGCTCCTTGGTCAATACTCTCTTCATTTATTTTTTTGTCTTCAGAATATATCTCTAATTTACTTTTGTTCTCTATAAATGAAGTGCGAAGTATTATGTAATTTTCTGCATTTTTATTAATCTTATATGAAAGTTGTCCGGTGCTTAACATTATTATACTTAAAACACCTGTAACTCCAAAAACTAACAGAAAAAATTTAAAACGTAAATATTTACTTCTCATAGACTCTCCTTTTTAATATAGACAGAAAGGTAGGAAAATACGGGATTTTCCTACCTTTCTTGTGCTTTTAGATACCAGCACTGTAGAATGGGATAACCTTCGAAGAATTAGCAATATCTTCTGGCCATACTTCATCTCCGCCATCAGAATCTAGGTTAAAGCCTTGGTTATACCATGCACGCCAGACTATTTGTGAGCAGTAGAAAGATGTAGTGTCCCATTTGTCGAAGTAATTAAAGTTGTAAGGTTTGTACAAGTTGTCCTCAGCGTATAGTGCAGCGTCAGTGTAGTCGGATAAAGAAGCTTTTTTTACGTGATATCCTGCCACAGTATCGTATCGATTTGCCCAGTCATTTATGTGCCAATAAACGCCGTCAATTTTCGGCGCTTGCGGACTCCACCCTTTTGCGAACGACTCTATAGTCCAGGAGTTGCTATCCTCAGATACAATAGCAGCATGACCTCCGTAAAACGTACCTGAACTTTCTGATCCAGAATCAAGTGTAATCAGTATATCGCCATAAGTGCCAATCTGCCCGGTTCCAGATGTCGTTTCCAACTGAAGTTCCCCAGATTCTTCATTGTAAGAGAAGTTCTGTTTCTCAAATTTAGGATCGATTGACGTAATAATACGGATCATCTCAACCTTTTCATTCTTTTTCCCTAGGTTGGCTTTCTGTTTGTCTACTTCGTCCTTAAATTCTTCACGTTGTTTTTGGATGATTTTCGACCAGTTCTCCCTTGTCTGTTTGAGTCGTTCTTGTCTCTGGTTCAGCAATTTGATTACCTCTTGTTCGCTTTTCCCACTTGCTAAGGCAACTTTTTGAATTTCCTCATTGTTATACTCTGATTCAGCATTCACGATACTTAATGGGCTGGATATTAATGCAAAGATAGCAAAAGCGCTCAGTAACTTTTTCATAAAGTCCTCCTAAATTAAAATTGTAATGATATAAACAGGATGGAAATTGCGAAAAACTTACCTTTTTGTCCCGAAGTGTAAGTAGATAACTTTTTATGAAAAATTTTACATTTTTTATTTTGTATGTCAATGCTATTTGCTAAATTAATTCTATTAATTTGACTACGCTTATGCTCACTCATTTTTTCCTGTTTTTAGTGCTAAAATTTCATTAGCTTTTTGCTACTTACAATCCACATGATCACCTTTTGACTGATCATCTTTTATTTTGCTGTATGACGATGATCGTGGTGACGCACGAGATGGGCTTTGCCCGCGAAGTGGCAGATCGGGTCGTCGTCATGCACGATGGCAGGATCATTGAAGAAGGCCCGCCAGCTCGGCTCTTTTCTGCGCCAAGTCATGAACGAACCAAACGATTTTTAAGCCAGCTGTCGTCAGAGCGTCTCACCGGCCAGTTATAAAGGGCCGGGAGACGTTTTTTTGTGCAACGGGAACGCGGGCCAGGCAAGCTTGAGCAGATTTATCCGGCGCGCCTAAGGCACTTTTTTGTGCCTATGCTACTAAAAAGTACGTACTTCCGCTAAAAGCTCGCATGCTCGATAATGGCAATCAGCAACACAACATATTCGCCAATCATGATGCGCAAGGGCCCTGCCGAATGACTGGCAAGTAAAATAACAGGAGGATGTTTTCATCATGAGCACAGCTATCAACCGAGAGCAGCATGAAAAAGGTGCGAAAAACTCCACGCTCGCTTTACTTGCTCTCGCAATCAGTGCATTTGGCATTGGAACGACGGAGTTTGTCATTGTCGGTCTGTTGTCTACTGTCGCGCAAGATTTGCATGTAACGATCACGCTCGCCGGACTTTTGATTTCCGGCTACGCGCTGGGCGTGGCTGTGGGAGCGCCGATCATTACCGCGCTGACCAGCCGAATCCCGCGCAAGACGCTGCTGCTTTTGCTAATGGTGGTCTTCATCGTCGGAAACAGCGTCGCTGCGCTGTCATCAAGCTTTGCTTTGCTGCTCATTGCCCGTTTCATCACGGCCTTTTCCCATGGTGTCTTCTTTTCCATTGGCTCGACCATTGCGGCTGACCTGGTGCCTGAAAATAAACGGGCAAGTGCGATCGCGACGATGTTTACCGGATTGACGGTCGCCACGGTTACAGGTGTGCCTTTGGGAACGTTTATTGGTCAAATGTTTGGCTGGAGAGCGACGTTTTGGGGCGTAGCCATCCTTGGCCTGATTGCCTTGGTAGCGACCGCGATACTCGTTCCCAGCCAGTTGAAAACAGGCAAGCCTGCCTCGCTGAAAGACCAAGTGAAAATTATCACAAATAGCCGATTGTTGCTGGCCTTCGCCATTACGGCACTCGGTTACGGCGGAACGTTTGTCACCTTTACGTTTTTGACGCCGCTTTTGGAAGAGATCACAGGCTATCATGCCAATGTCGTCAGTCTGATTTTGCTTGTGTACGGCATCGCTATTGCCATCGGTAACACAGTCGGAGGGAGGGCAGCCGACAAAAATCCGCTGCGAGCGTTGTTCTTCATGTTTGTGGTTCAGGCAGTCATTTTGCTCATTCTTACGTTTACCGCGCCGTTCAAGGTGGCAGGCACGATTACGATTATGTTGATGGGCTTGCTGGCGTTCATGAATGTGCCAGGGCTGCAAGTATACGTGGTGCAGCTCGCGGAAAAATACGTTCCCGGCGCGGTGGATGTGGCGTCTGCGATCAATATTGCTGCGTTCAATCTCGGAATCGCCATCGGAGCTTTTGTAGGGGGAATCGTCGTAGATTCGCTGGGCTTGATTCATACGCCGTGGATCGGCGGAGTGATGGTGTTGGGGGCGGCGATTCTTACTGCCATCAGCGGAAAACGGGAAAAGGCGCGCCGTTGATTGGCTGCGTTCTTGAAAAAACGAAGCAGGCTGTGATCTACTCGCGGATCACAGCCTGCTTTTTGTGTGGAGGAGGACGCGTATTTGTCTGCCAGTTCGTCCAACACTTCGATGAGCGGCAACGTCTTTTTCAGACCAGACTCGCGAAAGTTCGCCGACCATTTCCCGCATTTCACTGGCAACCGAGGAAAAGGAGTAGACCATGTCATTGCCGTTGCTGAACTGCCAGCAGCCAAGCCCCAGCGGCGACAGCAGCAGGGCAGAGCTGCCCAACTGGCGCAAAACAGGAGATGCGGTTGCTTCCAAGGTGAACCTATCCTTTTCTCAATCACATGAATGGGGGTGCCGCGGTTGTTATTTATTGAGAATGCTGTCTTCCAATACAGCATATTTGTCCCCGTACTCCTTGATAATATGCTGTTCACCCCAGGCGCATAACGCGTCCAAAATGCTTTTCAGGCTCCAGCCGTACTCGCTCAGCTCGTACTCGACCTTTGGCGGAACCTGATTGTAAGTGATCCGGTTGATAATCCCATCGTCTTCCAGCTCGCGTAGCTGTTGGGTGAGCATTTTTTGCGTGATGCCAGGCATGAGCCGCTTCAACTCGCTCGTGCGTTTTTTCCCGTGCGTCAGATGGCAAAGAATGACGCACTTCCATTTGCCGCCGATAACTTCGAGTGTGGCTTCGACTGAAATGTTGTACTTCTTTTTCAAGAACGGTTCCCTCCTGCATGCATAGGCACTTTTTAGTACCTATCGCACAAAAAAGTACGTACTTTCTCTTTTGGCTATTGTCTCTCATAATAGCACTTGTCAAACCGTACCCCGCATATTTGACTACTGTAGACTGTCTTTCATAAATAGACAATAGGGATGGAGGAAATTAATCATGGCAAAGCATTTGCAAGAGACTACCACACTGTACAACGGCGTGAAAATGCCTTGGCTGGGCCTTGGCGTATTTAAAGTCGCGGAAGGATCGGAGCTGGAAAACGCCGTAAAAGCTGCGATCCGGCACGGCTACCGGAGCATCGACACGGCGGCGATTTACGAGAACGAAGAAGGTGTCGGACGCGGCATTGTCGCTGGCCTGAAAGAAGCGGGCTTGGCGAGAGAAGACCTTTTTGTGACGTCAAAAGTGTGGAACGCCGACCTTGGCTACGAATCCGCATTGGCTGCCTACGAAACGAGCCTGAACAAGCTGGGGCTGGATTACCTCGATCTGTACTTGATTCACTGGCCGGTGGAAGGCAAATTCAAAGAGGCGTGGAGAGCGCTGGAAACTTTGTACAAAGCAGGGCGCGTCAAGGCGATCGGGGTGAGCAACTTCCACATTCATCATCTCGAAGAGCTGCTCAAGGACGCCGAAATCAAGCCGATGGTCAACCAGGTGGAGTTCCATCCGCGACTGTCCCAACAAGAGCTGCGCGCCTACTGCCGGGAGCAGGGCATCCAGTTTGAAGCTTGGTCGCCGCTGATGCAGGGCCAATTGCTGGACAATCCTGTCCTGAAAGGGATCGCTGAGAAGTACCAAAAATCGATTGCCCAAATCATCTTGCGCTGGGACTTGCAGCATGGCGTTGTGACGATTCCCAAATCGACAAAAGAACAGCGCATTGTCGAGAATGCCTCGGTGTTTGATTTTGAGTTGACAAAAGAAGATATGGAGCTGATCGACGGCTTGAATGAAAATCATCGCGTCGGTCCAGATCCGGACAACTTTGATTTTTAATCGATACAGAAAAAGGGTATAGAGCCGTCTCTATATCCTTTTCTTTTTGGGAAGCGGGAACTGAAACTTGTCAATCTTCCGACACATATTCATGCCCAAAATAGCCAGGTTGAGTCATGTAGCGAAACGGGCAATCGTCATATACTCAATTTCGTAAAATCATCAGTACGAGGGGGAACGCGGGTATATGGCGATGCCGCAAACGTATCAGCAAGAAGCAACAGAGGAGCCACAAAAGGAAAAACGCTTGTATGTGGCGATCTGGCGGTGGCATTTTTACGCAGGAATTATTTTTGCTCCTTTTCTGATTTTGTTAGCGATTACTGGCGGAATTTATTTGTACAAGCCGCAGATTGAAGCGTGGATGTACAAGGACCTTTACTATGTAACGGCGGGACATACGGCTGTATCGCCGACGATGCAAGTTGAGGCAGTAAGACAGGCTTATCCGGAAGCCGTCATCACACGCTATCGTCCGTCTGATGAGCCGACACGAACAGCCGAGGTCGGCATTGTCGAACACAAGGTCAGCAAAACCGTCTTCGTCAGCCCGTTTGACGGCAAAATCGTCGGCGAGCTGGATGATCAGAACAAGCTCATGCAAGTCATGAAAAAGCTTCACGGCGAGCTGATGGCAGGGAAAACAGGCGACCGGATTATCGAGCTGTCAGCCTGTTGGGGAATGATTTTGCTCGTAACCGGAGTCTATCTGTGGTGGCCGCGCAACACAAAATCGCTGTACGGAACGCTGATCCCGAGATTCACGCAAGGAAAACGCATTTTCTGGCGGGATTTGCATGCTGTGCCCGCTTTCTGGCTCTCTTTGTTTACCGCTGTACTGATCATGACAGGCTTGCCGTGGTCTGGCGTCTGGGGCGATTACGTCAACAAGGCAGCCACCTCCGCACAATCCGGCTACCCCGACCAACTGTGGGGTAGCGTACCAGAGTCAGTGATCCCGACAAAGGCTGTTGCCGAAGTATCGTGGGCTGCCGAAAACATGCCCGTGCCGGAATCCGCTCAAAAAGGCGGAGTACAAACATTGCCGTTGGAACAAGTAGTCAACATTGCTACAGAGCGCAAAGTCCCTGCCGGATATACGATCAATCTGCCCGAAGGAGAAAAAGGCGTCTATACCGTGTCGGTTTTCCCGAAATCTCCGGTAGATAACGCGACGCTGCACATCGATCAATACAGCGGCAAGGTGCTCGCTGACTTGCGTTTTGCCGATTACGGGACAATGGCAAAAGCAATCGAAATCGGCATCGCTTTGCATGAGGGGCGCTTTTTCGGCTGGCCGAACCAGCTTTTGGCGGCATTGACTTGCCTCGGCTTGGTAGGCATCTCGCTTACCGGGCTGATCATGTGGTGGAAGCGCAAGCCGGCTGGCAAGCTGGGAGCGCCAGCTTTGCCGAAAAACTACAAGCTGATGAAAGGCGTCGCAGCCATCATCATCGCGTTTGGACTGTTTTTTCCGCTGGTGGGCATTTCCCTGGTTGCCGTGCTGCTTGTCGATTTGCTTGTCATCAGGCGTATTCCTGCGGCCAAGCGGTTTTTGGGAGCGTAGGGAGCAGTCACAAAAGCGAGGAGGGAGAGCGTCATGGGAGATCATCCTGCTACAATCTTGATCGTGGACGACGAGGAGCGAATCAGGCGTATTTTGCGCATGTATCTGGAAAATGCGGGATATGTCGTGGATGAGGCAGAGGACGGATTCGCAGCGTTGAAACTGGTCAAACAGATCGATTATGACCTCATCATACTCGATCTCATGATGCCCGGTATGGACGGGATCGAGCTGTGCTTGCGTCTGCGCGAAACAGATCCGGTGCCGATTGTCATCGTATCGGCCAGAGGGGAGCAGGCTGACCGCTTGCGAGGTTTTGAGGCGGGAGCGGATGATTATGTCGTCAAGCCGTTCAGCCCGCACGAGCTTGTATACAGAATCAAGGCCATCCTGCATCGGACTGCCAGTCTGCAAGAAACAGGCAAAAAAAGCAGCGGCTCTCCTGTGGCGATCTCCTATCCCGACCTTTTGATCGAACCGCTGGCTCATCGGGTCACGGTCAGCGGAAAAACAGTGGGGCTGGCTCCCAAAGAGTTTGAGCTGCTGTATTTTCTAGCGCTGCATCCCAATGAGACGTTTTCGCGGGAAGATTTGCTGCAAAACGTCTGGAATGACGAAACCGAGCGGGATTCCCGCACGGTTGACGCCCACGTGCGGAAAATCAGAAAAAAGCTGTCCCAGCGCTCCCCGGAAGCGGCGGGGATGATTACGACCGTCTGGGGCTGGGGCTATCAGTTGTGCGCTGAGAATCGCAAGTAACGCCCGGATCGTGTCTGCTGCTGACGAGCTGAGCGAGGATGGCATCGAGCGGGAAGACGCCAGAGGGCTGTTGGCTATGCCGACCTTGCTGGAAAAGCACGTCCACCTGGACAAGACTTTGTTGGGCGAGGAATGGCGGGCAGTGATCCCGGCCGCAAACGTGATCGAGCGCTGCGAGATCGAAAAGCGGATTTTGCCGGGACTTGCGACGTCCACCAAGGAACGAGCGGAAAACTTCCTTGCTGTCCTGCTGTCATACGGCTCCACCCATGTGCGTACTCATGTAGACATTTATCCGAAAGTAGGAATCTCCAACCTGGAGCAGGTTCAGGCGGCGCTTGCGACGTATGCGGATCGGCTGACGCACGAAATCGTCGCGTTCCCGCAGCACGGGCTGTTGCGCACCAGGGCGAAAGGACTCGTCAGGGAAGCGCTGCGGCAAGGGGCGACACACGTCGGCGGCGTGGACCCGGCGACAGTCGATCAGGACATTGAAGAGTCGCTCTATCAGATGGTCGATTTGGCTGTCGAAGCGGGGGCGGGTATCGATTTGCATTTGCACGACCACGGTCATCTCGGCACGTTCACCATGAAGCGGCTGGCAGCCATGACCACGGAGGCTGGTTTGCAGGGGCGAGTTGCGATCAGTCATGCTTTTCCTTGGGCGACATTCCGGCGCAGGAAGCGGAAGAGATGGCAGCCGTGTTGCGGGAAGCGGGTATCTCCATCGTCACGAGCGTCCCGTATTTCCGAGTCATTCCGCCTGTTCCCCTTTTGCACAAAAATGGCGTGTCTGGCAGCGTGAACGAGTAAAGCAGCGAAGAAAGCAAAAAGCCCAAAAGCTGGCTTCCGTCATCGGCACGGGCCAGCTTTTGGGCGTGTAGGATTTACTGTAGCTGTAGGAAATGCATGAATACACAGCGGTCGCATGTCGCTTCCAGCAGTTTATAGGGAGCGGTCCGCTTTCCACAGAGCGTATTTGTCAGGCAGGCAAACTGCACAGGGCCGATAGCCCGCAGCGACAGCGGTCTTTTCGTCAGCGAAAAATACGCGATGGGCTACATATCCTCCCCGTGCGATGGCACGCAGAGCGGAGGGGCAGTCCAGCCGTCCGTATATTTTTTTCCGCCGATAGCCACCGATTGTACCCGGAGTTTGGCTTCGATACAACCGACCGTCACTTCCGAGAAGCAAGTACGTTTTTTCTTTGGCTGCACCGCTGTTCAGGTCGAATCTGCCAGAGAGATTCATGCGGCCTGGCTTACGAGAATTTCGGGATGGCAAACCAGGCGGTCAGGCGTTGATTCAGCTCTTCCTCGGAAAGCTCCGGGAACAAGCGTGCTTCGTGCGCCATGTCGTACAGTCGTTCCATCGGCTCGCGACCGTCCGCTTTTTTGGCTTTCGCGTCGTTTTTCAACAGATCCCAGATGCCGACGACATATTCGCGTCTGGTCACATCTTGCTTGCGGAAGAAGTAGTCCAGCCGCTCCACGTGATCCATAAATTCGTCGCCGAAGCGCTGTTCGATCTCGCCGCGCAGCAGGGCGATCTCGGCTTTGTACATCGGGCGCTCCTTGCCTTTTTCTTTTCCGATCCACGGTGTTTCCAGAACGAGCGGCAGGTGGCGGATTTTGTCGTGATTGACGATGTAGTTCATCGCGTCAAAGCCGATCAGCCCGGCACCGATTGGCGCATGGCGGTCTTTTCCGGCGCCGCGGAAGTTTTTGCTGTCGTTCAGGTGAACGACACTCAGGCGGTCCAGGCCGATGGTGCGGTCAAACTGCTCCAGCACACCGTCAAAATCGTTGACGATATCGTAGCCCGCATCGTGAATGTGGCACGTATCCATGCAGACGGCGAGCTTGCTGTTGTCTTCGACTTTTTCGATGATCGCGGCGAGTTCTTCGAAGCTGCGTCCGATCTCGGTTCCTTTTCCGGCCATGGTTTCCAGCGCGATCTTGACGTCAGTGTCTTTCACGCCGGCGAGAACTTCATTCAAGCCCTCGGCGATTCTGGCAATGCCGTACTCCGCGTCCTTGTCGGTATAGGCGCCGGGATGGAGCACGATGTTTTTGACGCCGATGTAGTCAGTCCGGCGAATTTCTTCTTGCAAAAAGCGGACAGCCAGTTCAAACGTGTCTTCTTTATAGGAGCCGAGATTGATAATGTAAGGGGCGTGCACGACAATTTCCTCGACGCCCTCTTTGGCCATGACAGCTTTGCCTTCTTCAATGTATTGGTCTTCGATCGGTTTGCGTCTTGTATTTTGCGGCGCTCCCGTATAAATCATGAACGTGCTAGAGCCGTAGGTGGCGGCTTCTTCTGCGGCATTGAGCAGACCTTTGCCGGAGAAGGAAACGTGCGAGCCTATTTTCAGCATGCGAGTGAAACCTCCTTTGGTTAGTAGAGAAAACGCCATAAGTAAAAGGTGGCGTAAGACTCCCAGCCTGTCCAACTGCTGGACAGCGCCAGAATTTCGGCTTTGGTCGGTTTTGTCTCCGTACCCTGAACATATTTGATGGCATTGTGCAGGCCGACATCGTCGATCGGAAAAGCAGACGGCATCCTCAGACAGCGCATGAGGACATAGTTGGCTGTCCACGGACCAATCCCGCGAATGCTGATCAGCTTTTTCTCCGCCTTTTTACAATCTCCTCCGTCCCATAATAGCTCTTTCGATAGTTTCCCTTCAACGATGAGTTGTGCAACACCGATCAAATACTCGCACTTTTTCGTGGTCATCCGCAGCGCTTCCAGGTCTTGCACGGTAAGTTCGGCGATCACTTGCGGCGCAGGATGCACCCAAAAAGTTCGCCCTGCGTGCTCGACCTGTTGCCCGAAGCTTTCCACGAGACGTCTTTTCAACGTATAGGCATACGTCAGGTTGATTTGCTGTCCGATAATCCCCCAGCTCATCGCTTCAAACAGGTCGGGGATGCCCATATTTTTCAGCCCGTAGTAAGAAGCGACAGCGTTTTTTAACAAGGCATCGTTTTGGGCCAGGTCGTAAAACTTTGTCAGATTGGTTCCCAGATCAAACCAGTCGTAAACGTACTGCGCTACTTGGGCGCGTACATTTGGCGGCGGAGCGTCTCCGAGAAAACGAACAGACAGCTGCCCGTCATCGTCGGCGCGAATTTCTACGACAGGGATGTCGCCGTCAACAGGAATCGCTTTGTACAGCCGATCTCCTTCAATATGGTACAGGCACTCGTTGTTGCTGCGCGACAAGTAATGGAGGTTTTGGGAAAATGAAAAAGGTTGTTCGGTATGCAGGATCAGTTCCTTCTTATTATCGACCCAAGCGTTGGCAGGTAGACATTGGCGTGGCAATTCCGTATATATTCGTTTGTTTGTATTCATCATCAAACAGCCTCCTTTTGGCACTCTCTTAGTTGTATCGCAAGAAAAGCTGGACTGTCATTTCGTTATCTTGCTATTTTATTTACAACCGAGCACGAAGCGGTTCGCTTGGGGGTATACTGACGGTGGAGGTGGGCAACATGGAGCTTGGGATTACTGAGGAGCGATGGCAAGCCATCATCAATAACGATGCGACCTATGATCAGCAGTTTTTTTACGCGGTGAAGACGACGGGCATTTTTTGTCGCCCATCGTGCAAGTCGAAGCCGCCGAGATGGGGAAATGTGCGGATATTTGAACAGGCGAGCGAGGCGATTCGCGAGGAGTTTCGCCCGTGCAAAAGGTGCAAGCCGACGGGTCAGCGCCTGCCGGATCGCGAATGGGTCGCACAAATGACGCAATATATCGACTCTCACTACACCGAAAAGCTGAGCTTGGCCCATCTGGCAGACATGTGCCACGGCAGCCCCTACCATTTGCATCGCACGTTCAAGCGAATCAAGGAAATGACGCCTGTGGAATATATTCAGCAGAAACGGCTGGACAAGGCAAAAGAGCTTTTGGCTCAATCAAACAAGTCAATCGCCGCGATTTCCACGGAGGTCGGCATGCCAAACACGCCGTACTTCATTACGCTGTTCAAAAAGACGACAGGGAGCACCCCCAGCGAATACCGTCAATTGCACTTGAAGCAATAATTTTGAGAAGGCTGCGAAAAAGATATGGTATCTTGGAAGAAGGGGCATGGCAAAGCCGCATGCAAACAATCGCAGCCTACTCAGCTGGAAAAAGGGGACCTGTCGACATGGAAGATCAGAAAACGTTGCTGCAAGCATTCAATCAGACGACCTATCAGTTAGCTGGGCACAGCAAGAGAGATATCCGCCAATTGCAGCTTGTTTTTCAGGAGCTGGATGGCGACCTCCAGGCGGATGTGTACGGAACGGGAGCGGTCATCGAGAATTTTCAGCGTAAAATGGCAAAATATTTGGGAAAAGAATCCGCCGTCTTTTTCCCGAGCGGTACGATGGCACAGCAAATCGCCATGCGCATCTGGTCCGAGGAAAAAGGCATCAACCGGGTGGCGTACCATCCGCTTTGCCATCTGGAGATTCATGAAGAGGAAGGGCTGCGCAAGCTCCACGGCATCGACGCGGTGCTGCTTGCGGACAAACACCGGGTAATTGCGCTGGACGATGTCCTCGGCATGACGGAGGAGATTTCCTGCCTGCTATTGGAACTCCCGCAGCGTGAAATCGGCGGACAACTGCCGTCCTACGAGGAGCTGCAAGCAATCTCGCGCCACTGCAAGGAAAAAGGCATCCGCTTGCATCTGGATGGAGCAAGGCTTCTGGAAATTTTGCCATACTATCAGAAAACGGCCGAGGAAGTATGCGCGTTGTTCGATAGTGTCTATATCTCGATGTACAAAGGAGTCGGCGGCATCGCCGGAGCGATTTTGGCCGGAGACGAGACTTTCACGAAAGAGGCCGTGATCTGGAAAAGGCGCCATGGCGGCGATCTGATCAGCTTGTATCCGTACATTTTGACTGCCGAAGCCAACTTTGAAGCGAGAAAGGGCAAGTTCGGCGAGTATTACGAGCAGGCCAAAGACCTCGCCGGCAGATACAACCAATGCCACGGCGTCACCACCATCCCTGCCGTACCTGTATCAAACATGTTCCATGTGCATGTCCGTTTGCCCAAAGAGCGTTTCGAGCAAATTCTTCTTTCCATTTGCGAGGAGACAGGCGTAGGAATCTCCCATTATGCGCGGAAGGTAGACGAGCATTCCAGCTACTACGAAGTGAGCATAGGCGATCGCTATGCGAACGTTCCCGCAGAAAAGCTGGCAAGCGTCTTTCAGGTGCTCGATCAGAAGCTGAGAGAGGCGTGCCAGGAATAGAAGGGAGCTTCCATGACTGTAGCGAATGGATTTTGGATCAGACCGTATGAGCAAGACGACTTTCCTGCTATCGCCGCTTATTGCTTGCCGGAAGAGCAGGCTATTTATACTTCGCTGCCAGTTGACGTCGTTGCGGTCTCGCAAGCGAATGCCGAGCAGCGAGCTTTTGTCGTGTATGGCGAGGAATGGATTTTTCATCTTGCCTTGCCCAAAGACAGGTAGGTAGGAAAGCAGCCCATCGGGGGTACACTAGCGAAATAGGCTGAAAAGTAATCAGGAGGTTCCTTATGCGAATCAGTTTGGCGAGTGTTTTTGTAGACGATCAGGAAAAGGCGCAAAAGTTTTATACGGAGATACTCGGTTTCGTGACCAAAATGGACATTCCGATGGGAGGGGCCAAGTGGCTGACAGTGGTGTCTCCGGAAGAGCCGGACGGTGTACAGTTGCTTCTGGAGCCGAACGGAAATCCGGCTGCATCGACCTACCAAAAAGCGATTTTTGAGCAAAACATCCCTGCGACGGCGTTTGAAGTGAGTGACGTCAACAAAGAGTACGAGCGCTTGACTCAGCTCGGCGTAGTTTTCAAGACGCCTCCGACCGAGGCTGGAAACGTGATCCTCGCCGTTTTGAACGATACGTGCGGGAACCTGATCCAGATTTATCAGATGACATGATCGCAACAACAAAGCAGCCTGATTGCACCGGAATAGTGGTGCGACCAGGCTGCTTTTCATTTCCCTTCGCTTGCCTCCACGCCGAATCTCGAAAACAGCTGCCAGATCAACTCGCGTCTGCTGGATACGCCTGTTTTCACAAAAATCGACTTCAAATGATCCTGCACCGTGTAGGCAGAGATGTGCAGCCTGTGCGCAAGCTCTTTGGTAGAGAAGCCGCGCACGATCAGAGCGAGCAGCTGTTTTTCACGCTCGGACAATCCGTAAGCCTCGCACACAATCGGAAGAATATCGGCTGGCTTGGCCGGGCTGAACAAAACCGCCAGATGGACAGCTCCGTCCTGGCCGTGCAGCGGACTTGCCTGAATCGCGACATAAGGGCCATCAGGCATGCGGATGCACACTTTTGCCATGGACGCTTTCGGGTCAGACTCGTTCAATTGCGCCAACGCCCGGGAGCAGACAGCGCGCACTGGTCGCGGCAAGGTGCGGCGATCGATCGACTCCCACTTGCGCAAAAGCGAAAGCCATCTGTCTGCGGTCGTGTTGGCCGATTGGATCGCCAATTGATCAGACATGAGCAAAATCCCCGTCTCTTCCTCCATCCAGGAAGTCTCCTCGGCAGGCAGGGACAGGCTCGTTTTTCGCAGCTGGTAGGCGATCAACGGTGCCAGCTCCGCCATCCACTCGCGCTCTTCCTCGCTAAAAAAAGGCCGCCCCTGAAAGCGAAACAACGTTAAAAATCCCCAGCAAGCTCCATCGTACTTGAGCGCCGCACGCAGTTCATCGGCAAATCCGGCAGGGAACAGGACATGGCGGTAACGCGCGCTGCGCACAAGCTCGCCTCCGGTTGCCTGATGAAGCGTGGCGACCGCTTCTGCTGACTGGCTCAACTGATCGTACCGATTGAAGTCTTCACGCAGGTACTCATATTCAAAAATCCCGTGATGAATCGCCTCAATCCCGTCCTCGGTTATGGCCCCTGTAGACAGAAGCGTCTGCGGGTCTACCGCCGTGCAGCACGCCCCGTCAAAAGGCACGAACTCCCGCAGCTCCTGCAAAAGCGCCGTCCGGTAGTCCTGAGAAGAGGAATGCCGCTTTGCCAGAGTCAGCAGTTTTCGTTTGCTTGCTTCCCATTTTGCATTCATCTGTGCTCTCCTGTGCGTGTAGATTCAGTGGATTCGCAGAAAAATCCCATATTTGTGGGATGGTGCTCCTATCGTGCATCTCTATAATTGAGAATAATTCTTAATGAAGAGATGCCAAAAGTCAACGAGGAGTTGGAGAGTTGCTATGAAATCCATTTACCGCCACGCTACCCGCATGTTTGCAAGCAGTCTGGCTGCGCTGATTCTTTTGACTGGTTGCGCCACAACGAACACGGCAACTAACATAGCCGAGCAGCCGGGTCCTGCTGCCAGCCCTGCCGCGATCACGCTGCTTACGCCCAAGGCACCGTCTCTGATTCCTGCCGTCTATATGGAAAAGACAGAGGCAGACGGTACGTTCCAAATAGCCAAATGGGATTCCATAGAGCAACTGCTGGCTGGCATACAGGGCAATGAAGCGCCATTGTACGCTGCTCCGATCAATGTCGGGGCCAATCTGTACGCAAAGGGAATGCCGATCCAGCTGCTTCACGTCAACACGTACGGCTCGATGTATTTGATTTCGCTTGACCCAAACGTGCGCGAGCTTTCGCAATTGAGCAACGAGACGGTCTATATCCCGGGGCAAAGCGGGCCGCCCGATATTTTGACGCAACATCTGCTTGCCAAAAAAGGACTGCAAGGCAAAGTGAACCTGGCCTACGGCGCAATCCCGGACATCATGCAGCAACTGGCGGCGGGCACAATCAAGCACGCTGTGTTGCCTGAGCCTGTACTGAGTGGCTTGCGGATGAAAACAAAAGGAAAAGTGAGCGAAGTCGTCGATTTTCAAAAAGAGTGGCAGGCCGAGTTTGGACAAGACTTGCCGCAAACGGCCGTTTTCGTCAATCGCGACTGGGCCAAAACGCATGCAGCGGATATCGCCCGCTTCGAACAGTCGTATCAGGAGGCTGTCCGGCAGGTCAACCAGCAAGCGGGCGAGACGTTGAAAATCGCGGCAGAAGAGTTTGGCATGCCAGAGGCGGTGCTGGCTTCTGCTCTGCCCAAAATTACGCTGCTTTATAAGGACGCGCAGACAGCCAAACCGGAAGTGGAGCGTTACCTGGGCGTTCTGTTGCAAATCGCTCCCGATTCGATTGGAGGATCAGTGCCAGATGCCGATTTTTACTACGGCTCGTAACAACTGGCCGAGCGGCCTTACGTACTTGCTGTTGCTTTTGGCTTGGGAGGGGCTGTCCCGCGTGTATCCTCCTGTCATTTTGCCGGGGCCGTGGGAGAGCTTGCAGACGTTGATTGGCTTATACGAAAAAGGCCGCCTGATGGAGCCGCTGCTCTACTCGTTTCTCAGGCTCGCAGCGGGCTTCGGTATCGCTTTTTTGCTTGGAACCGGGCTTGGCGTCTTCGCAGGCGCACAAGAGCTGGTGTTCAAGCTGGTTAGCCCGGCCGTTTCCGTGTTGCAGGCAGTTCCCCCCGTTTCCTGGATGCTGCTTGCCATTCTCTGGCTCGGAGTGAACGGCGGGGCGCAAATTTTCGTCGTGACGCTGGCCCTGTTTCCGCTCTTCTTTTTCAATTCCTTGCAGGGCGTGCGGCAATTGCCCAAGGAGCTGCTGGAGATGGCGCGCGTCTTTTCGGTCAATCGCCGCAAGCAGCTCGTGGATATTATTTTGCCAGCGCTCGCTCCGTTCTGGTCGGCTGCGCTTACCGTCAGCGTCGGCATGGGCTGGAAAACGATCGTCATGGCGGAGCTGATCAGCGGGCAGACGGGGATCGGAGCTTCGATGAACACAGCGCGCATTTACTTGAAAACGGAAGAAGTGATGGCCTGGACATTGCTCGTTGCCTTGTTCGGGATGGCCTTGGAAGTGCTCGTGCGCAAAATCACCCGGCCGCGCGAAAGGAGGGGGAGCGCCGCATGCGATTTACAGGAATCTCGTTGAAATATGGAGCTGGCCGGCTGCTTTTCGATAACTTTTCGCTGGAGGCAGCCAAAGCTCAAGTGACGTGCCTGATGGGAACATCGGGGATTGGCAAAACGACTCTGCTGAAAATGGCTGCCGGGCTGATCCGGCCTGCGCAGGGAGTCATTTCGCGCGATGAAGGGGAACGGCTGGGCTACGTTTTTCAGGAACCGCGCCTTCTGCCTGAGAAGACGGTGCTGGAAAACGTCCTGTGGGTGTTGGAGCAACGGCAAGAGCAAGAACAAGAGCGGGTGCTTGCCATGCTGGATGCTGCTGATTTGAGTGCGGTGCTGCACGCATACCCTGACCAGTTGAGCGGCGGGATGCGGCAGCGCGTGTCGGTCGTTCGCGCTTTTGCCGCGCGGCCTGGACTGTTGTTTATGGATGAGCCTTTTCAAAGTCTGGATGCTGCTACACGAGCTGGCATGCACCAGTTGTTCAGGAAGCTGTGGGAAAGCGAGCAGCCGACCGTTTTGCTCGTGACACACGATCTGGACGAAGCGCTCGCTCTCGGAACGCGCATTGTTGTGCTGGGAGGCAGGACAACGCACATTTTGGCTGATGTAACGGCAGCTTCGGTGGAGCAACATGGCGGCACGTACTTCTCGCAAGCAGATCAGCTAAGGCTTTGGCAATTGACGACAGGAAAAGACGGGAGAGAGACAGATGACAGAAAAACAGCGGCCTTTAAGCTGGCACCATCCAGAAGTAGCGAAATATGAGCAGACAATCGCGCTGAAAATTCCCGGGTACGCCTACTTGTACGAAATGACGGAGCGCCTGCTGGGAGCGCAGCTGCCGCAAACCGGAGAGCAGAAGCACATCCTTGTTGTAGGCGCTGGCGGCGGTCAGGAAATCGTGACGCTGGGAGCAAAACATGAGCATTGGACGTTTACAGGTATTGATCCATCGGTGCAAATGCTCGAACGCGCCCGGCACAGAACGGCTGGCGCGGACTTGGCTGCGCGTACGGTTTTGCACGAAGGAACGGTCGACGTGCTGCCGGAACAGACAGTCTACGATGCGGCGACATGTCTGCTCGTGCTTCATTTTGTCAAAGGTCTTGCCGCAAAAAGAGAGCTGTTGCAGCAGATTGCGGCACGGCTGAAGCCAGGCGCCCCGTTTTGTCTCGCAGCCATTGCTGGCGATCCGCAGTCGCAGGCGTTTGCCATGCAAATGCAAGCCTGGCGCACGCATATGACCGACAACGGCATTTCGCTTGCCGAGTGGGAGCGTTTTGCTGCCTCCATGGGCCAAGAATCTGATCCGATCCCAGCCTGCCAAGTGCAAGAGCTGATGGAAGAGGCTGGGTTCGAGCACAGCTCGCGCTACTTCGGTTCTTATCTGATCAATGCCTGGTTCGCGGTCAAAAGTAGCAGGTGATGATGATGCAAACAGGCGTGCAGCTTCAGACGCTTATGAGTGCGAAACAGCGCTTTTTCATGATGACAGCGATCTGCCTTGGAGCTTTTTTGTCGCATTTCACGGCAGGAGTCGTCAACGTGTCGCTGCCTTCTTTTACGCAACTGTTTCAGACGGAGTTGGGAGTGGCCCAATGGATTACGACCGGATATTTGCTCGTCATCGCTTCGCTGCTTCCCGTCATGGGCAAGCTCGGTGACCGATACGGCCACCGGATGCTTCACAACTACGGCTTTTTGCTCTTTACCATCAGCTCGGTTCTCGTCGCATGTTCGACGACGATTGCCACATTGCTTGTCCTGCGGGTCGTGCAAGCCGTCGGTGCGGCGATGTTTCAGGCTACGAATATCGCTCTGATTACACTGCTGCTGCCAAAGGAAGTGCGTGGGAGAGCGCTTGGGATTATGAGCACGGCTGTAGCGCTCGGCGGGATGACTGGCCCGATTGCCGGCGGATTTATCGCTTCTGCATGGAGCTGGGAATGGCTGTTTCTCGCGCATGTTCCGGTAGCGGTTGTAGCGACTGTGCTTGCGTTTCGCTACATTCCTGTTCACTTGCCGAAAAAACAGGCGAAATCAATCGATGTTTTTGGCTCGGGCTTGTTCACGATTGCAGTCAGTTCCCTGATTTTTGCGATTTCTGGCGGAAATGAATGGGGCTGGCTATCGGCGCGGCAAATCATGCTTTACGGCCTTGCCATCGTCGTGCTCTGGCTGTTGATCTGGCGAGGACGCCATCAGGCAGAGCCGTTTTTGCCTGTCGCGGTTTTTCGGCTTCCTGCTGTCTCGACAGGGCTTTTGATCAGTTTTGCTTCGTTCGTGTTGGCCAACCTGGTTTTGGTCGTTATGCCGTTCTACCTGCTTGATTATGCGAAAATGTCTTCTCTGTCAGCTGGCTATCTGCTCACAGCGTACCCTCTGCTGCTGGCATTGACGGGGCCGCTTGGGGGCTGGGCCGCCGACCGTTATCAGGCTCAAGCCGTTGTACTGGCCGGACTGGGGAGCATGGGAGCAGGACTGGCCGCTTTGGGAGTATGGCTTGGGCACATGTCCGCGGTTGAACTGATCGCAGCGATTGCGCTGGTGGGCGCCGGGATGGGGCTGATCGCCTCGCCAAACAACAGTTACATCATGAAGCACGTTCCGCTGGAGCATGCCGGGGCAGTCGGGGGCATGATCGCGCTCACCCGAAACGCAGGACTGGTGACAGGCGCGGCACTTGGCCTGGGGATGATGAACGGACAAACAGCAGGGGCGCAACCAGATTTGGAAGCGTACAAAACCGTGTTCATCATGGGCGGCTGGCTCAGCTTATGCTGCCTGTGCATCTGGGGGTATGCGACCCGTAGCAACGACCGGAAAAAGCGAGCAAACGGATAGCGACCAGACGGATGCCAGGCTTCAATCGTTCCAGTCCACGCAGGGGGCAGGGCCGAGAAGCTTTTACAGAAGAGAGGACGAGGCGCATGAAAAAACAAAAAATCCTGGTGGTGGGCGGTTACGGACATGTAGGGGCAACGATCTGCAAGGAACTCGGGGAGCTGTATCCAGGCCAGGTGTATGCCGCCGGGCGCAGCATGGAAAAGGCCGAGGCTTTTTGCCGGGAAACAGCGGGGAAAGTGCGCCCTCTCGCGTTCGATCTTCGACAGCCGCCAGAGCAGGAGCTGCTTGCGGAAGTAAAGCTGGTGGTGATGTGTCTGGACCAGCATGATACGGCATTCGCCGAGCAGTGCCTTTTGAGCGGAACGCACTACATCGATGTGTCTGCATCCGGTGCCTTTTTGACCCGCCTGGAGCAATGGGGCAGGCGTTCCCAAGCGAAGGTTACAGGAACTGCCGTGCTCAGTATCGGACTTGCGCCGGGCTTGACGAATCTGCTCGCAGCCCATGCGCATCGTTTGCTGGAAGAAGTGACGGAGCTGGATATTTTCATCATGCTCGGTTTGGGAGATCGGCACGGCAAGGCGGCGATGGAATGGACCGTAGACCATCTGTGCACGCGCTATGATGTGACGCAAGATCATCGCCGGGTGAGCGTAGAGAGCATGACAGACGGCAAACTGGTCGATTTCGGAGCAAAACTGGGGAAAAAGAAAGCGTACCGCTTCCCTTTTTCCGATCAGCAGACACTCGCCGGAACGCTCGGTGTAGCGTCAGTCTCCACACGGCTTTGTTTTGATCAGGAGTGGGTGACGAGAGCAGTGGCTGCGTTTCGCCGCAGCGGAATTTGCCGACTGCTCAAGCGGTCAGCGGTACGGAAAGCCGTCGTGGAATCGTTTTTGCGCTGGAAATGGGGAGACGATCTATTTGCCATCAAGATCGAGGCACGGGGAAAAGCGGGCAATCACGCGGCAATGGCGACGTGTCAATTGCAAGGGCGCGACCAGTCATATATGACGGCAAAAGTGGCCGCATTTGCAGCTAAAACACTCTACTCGGAAGATTTTCCGCAAGGCGTGTACCATATTGAACAGTTGTTTAAATGGGAACAAATGCGGGCATGGCTGCCAAAAGAAGCGGATTTGCAGGTTTCTGTAAGCGAATTGCCCCGATAGATGAAGCAGGGCCGGGAGAAAAACTTTCTTCTGGCCCGAAAGGTTGACAACGAGTCATGCTGGCTCTATAATTATCTTAAATTAAAGATATTTACTGCACGCGCTCATCAGCTTCTCGACCAACCAAGTTTGTTGCAGTCAGTATCCTCAAGGGCAATCGTTAAGTTGTTTTTTGTGTTAATATCTTAAATTAAAGATTTTTAAAAATGATGATAATGGCACACACCATTCGGTGATGTCGAGGAGGAAATCAAAATGAGCGAGTTTACTGCATTAGTGAAAAACCGGAGATCTGCCAATAAATTTATCCCTACTGAATCTATTACGACAGCTGAACTTGAGGAGATCATGTCGCTCGTCAAATTTGCCCCATCCGCTTTTAATCTCCAGCACGCGCACTATGTGATCGTGACCGAGCCAGAGACAAAGGAACGAGTATATGAAGCAGCACAGAGACAGTATAAGGTAAAAACTGCGTCCGCTGTCATCTTGGTGCTCGGCGATCTGGAGGCGTACAAAAATGTGGGGCCAATCCACGAGGGGCTGCTGCATTTGGGAGTCATGGATCAGCGCGAATACGATCAAACTGTATCGTCTGTCCATTCCTTCTACGAAGCTGGTGGAGATCAGTTCAAACGGGATGAAGCGATTCGCAATGCCAGCCTGTCGGCCATGCTCTTCATGCTTGCCGCCAAAGACAAGGGCTGGGACACGTGCCCGATGATCGGCTTTGATCCGGAAGCAGTCCGCGATATTTTGCGCATTCCGGATCGTTATGTGCCGACGATGATGATTACGATCGGAAAAGAAGATACAGCGAGCCAACGCGTGAGAGGGTACCGCAAGCCGGTAGGGGAGTTCGTCAGATACAACACATTCCAGGCCGAATAATCGAGAAATAGAAGCAAAAATATATGAAGGAGGTCATCAGCTATGTCTCAACAAACAGCAGGTATTCATCATATTACAGCCTTTGTCAAAAATGCACAGGATAACGTTGATTTTTACGCAGGCATTCTCGGTCTGCGACTGGTCAAAAAAACGATCAACTTCGATGCCCCCGAAGTGTACCATCTGTACTTCGGCAACGAGGTGGGCAGTCCCGGAACGGCGATCACTTTCTTCCCGTGGGAAACGGCGCGACATGGCCGCATAGGCGGTGGACAAGTCGGCTACACTACTTTTCTCGTTCCTGTCGGCTCGCTCGATTTTTGGGAAAAGCGTCTCGACAAGTTCCAGGTGGAGTACCGCCGCATAGAGCGCTTCCAGGAAATCTATCTGCAATTTGCCGACAAGGACGGTTTGCAACTGGAGATTGTCGAGCGCGAAGGCGGCCCCGCGAGCCAGTGGACGTTTGGAGGTATTCCCGCTGACAAGGCAATCAAAGGATTCGGTGGGGCGATTCTGTACAGCGTTGCGCCGAAGCACACGATGGAAGTGCTGGAAAAGCTGATGGGCCTGACCCGAGTCGGCGAAGAAAACGGGCTTGTCCGCTTCCAGGCACCCGGCGACCTTGGCAATATCATTGATGTCAACGCCGAGCCAATGCCGAGAGGCGCAGGCGGAGCAGGAACTGTGCACCATATCGCTTGGCGGGCGAAGGATGACCAGGATCACCGCTTGTGGCAATCACGAGTGGCGCAGTCCGGCTTCCATCCTACCGATATTATTGATCGGCAGTATTTCCACGCCATCTATTTCCGCGAGCCAGGCGAGATTTTGTTTGAGATTGCCACTGACCCGCCAGGCTTTGAACGAGACGAGCCATTCGAGTCGCTCGGTGAAAAGCTGATGCTGCCCGAATGGTATGAACCACATCGCGCCGAGATCGAGCAGGGACTGCCGCTGATTGCTGTGCGCGTGCTTGCGGAGGACAAGGAATGAAACACATTTTTCGAAAAGGAAGCGATCTCGCAGCCCCCACTCTGTTGCTGTTGCATGGAACAGGAGGGGACGAAAACGATCTCGTGCCGCTGGCTGAGCTGATTCATCCCGGCGCTTCTATTCTCAGCGTCAGAGGCAACGTCCTGGAAAACGGCATGCCCCGGTTTTTCCGTCGCCTGGCAGAGGGTGTGTTCGATGAGGAAGATTTGGTGTTCCGCACGGAGGAGCTGCATGAATTTTTGAATCAGGCAGCGGTCAACTACCAGTTGGACAGGGAGAATATCGTCGCAGTCGGATATTCCAACGGCGCGAACATTGCCGGAAGCTTGCTGTTCCATTACGCCAATTCGTTGCGCGGGGCGGTGCTGTATCATCCAATGGTGCCAAGGCGCGGGATTCCCCTGCCTGACATGAGCGGCATCCCGGTGTTCATCGGGGCGGGAACGAACGACCCGATTTGCTCTCCCGAGGAGTCGGAGGAGCTGAAGCAGCTGTTGGCAGCGGCTGGGGCCGATGTGACTTTGCACTGGGAGTCATACGGTCACCAGCTGACCAGGCTGGAAGTGGACGCTTCCGCCAACTGGTTTGCAGAGACGTTTAACTAATAAGAATGGAAGGCCATTGTTGCTTAGGCAGCGATGGCTTTTTGTTCATCTGCCGTTCATATTCCCTAACTATACTGATGAAAGCAACCTTGCGTCCCTTTTTCCGCAACGGAACTGAACCGGAAAAATTGCGTAAGGGACTGCATCGCGGGAGATGCTACCCGTTATAATCAGATCATCAGCCTTGAGATAGACACGGCAAGGGGAGAAGCCTGATGAAAATGACGATCTTGGTCGCAGATGACGATGCGCACATTCGTGAACTGCTGAGATTTTATTTGGAAAAAGAAGGATACCGCGTGCTGGCTGCCGCAGATGGGAGCCAGGCATCCGTTTTGCTTGAGCAGGAAAAAGTTCAGTTGGCGATCGTCGATGTGATGATGCCGGGGAAAAACGGCTGGGAGCTGTGCAAGGAGATTCGCGAATACTACGATATTCCCGTCATCATGCTGACGGCAAAAGGCGAAGTGAGGGACAAGGAAAAAGGATTTTTGGCCGGAACGGACGACTACCTCACCAAGCCGTTCGAGCCGACGGAATTGCTGTATCGGATCAGGGCCTTGCTGCGCCGCTACCAGATGGTCAGCAAGCAGGTCATTGTCATGCATGATACCGTCATCGACCGGATGAGCCACGTTGTAAAAATCAAAGACGAAGTCATGCATCTCCCTCTCAAGGAGTTTGAACTGCTCGCCCAGCTCGCCAGTTTTCCCGACCGGACTTTTACGCGGGATCAACTGCTGGATTTGGTGTGGGGAGGAGATAACGAGAGCGACAGCCGCACGATCGATGTGCACATCAAACGGCTGCGGGAAAAATTTACGGACAAGACCGATGACTTTGTCATTTGCACTGTTCGCGGCCTCGGCTACAAGCTGGAGGTGCGCGGCGGATGAGATCCCTCTACTTTCGGGTCGTGCTCATGTTCGTCGCGATCGTCATCATCAGCGGGACGCTCGGCTTTCTCCTTGCCAACGAATATTACCAGCGCAACATGCGCACGTACAATGAACAAAAAATTACCCGGATCGGCCAGCAGATCATCGATTTGTACGAGCATAATGCCGCCAGTATGGACTTGCCTGCGTTTATGACCCATGTAGCCAATCTCAATTTTCAGCTGTATCTCGTAGACGAGAACGGACAAGTCCAAACGTTCGGAGCGCCTTTCCGCGACCAGCAGATTGAGCCGCAGATCGTACAAAAGGTGCTTGCCGGGGAAACGTACAGAGGAATCGCCGAAGAACAACACGGATTGTTCGTTACCGGATTTTTTGAAAATACGCTGAAAAACAGCATCGGTTTGCCGCTGGAAGCAGAAGGACGGAAATACGCCTTGTTTGTGCGGCCCAGCATCGAGCAGCAGTTTGGCGAGGTCCATGTGATGTTTGCCGTGTTGCTTGTCGCCATGTTTTTGCTCAGCTTGATGTTTATTCTGATATTCACCCGCTATTTGGTTCGGCCGATCCAAAAACTGAGCCAGGCGACGAAAAAACTGGCGGAAGGCGAGTACGAAATCCAGCTCGACATCTCGCGCCGAGACGAAATCGGGGAGCTGGCGGCCAACTTTGCGCAGATGACAGAATCGTTGAAGCAGCTCGATGACATGCGCCAAGAGTTTGTTTCCAACGTCTCGCACGAAATCCAGTCTCCGCTTGCTTCCATCCAGGGATTTTCCCAGGCGATCCGCAGCGGCGGCATGCCAGAGGCGCAAAAGGCGGAGTATTTGGCGATTATCGAAGAAGAGAGCAGGCGACTCTCCTCACTGAGCAAACAGCTTTTGACGCTCGCTTCGCTGGACAAGGAAACGGGCTTGTACGAGCCGAGCGAATATCGGCTGGACGAGCAGTTGCGACAAGTCGTACTGCTGCTGGAACGCCAATGGCAGCAGAAAAAGCTGGAGCTAGAGCTGGAACTGCCGGACACACTCGTCACCGCAGACAAGCAGCTGTTCAATCAAGTATGGATCAATTTGCTGTCCAACAGCATCAAGTTTACTCCGCCGCATGGCACCATTTTTGTCTCGATTCGGCAATCGCCCGACATCGCCGTCATCATCCGCGATACAGGGATCGGCATTTCGGAGGAGGAGCGCCAGCACATTTTCGAGCGCTTTTACAAAGGCGACAAGTCCCGCAACCGGGAAGCGACAGGCAGCGGACTCGGTTTAGCCATCGTCCAGAAAATTGTCCAGGTTGCAAAAGGCAGCATCGAAATCGACAGCCAAACAGGAGTCGGCACGACTATCAAGGTCACTTTGCCAGCCCAGGAACGCCCCCGCAAGTAAGACAAGCCGGGGGCGTTTTCATTTGCCGCGAAGTCATAAATACTAGCCGCAGCCATTACGTTAGGAAAAGGATGCGTGATTGCATGACCGTAAAAATAATGGAAAAAGAGGGGCTGCGGGATGAATGCTGGACTGTACGACTACTGGCTCGTCTTTGTGACAGGCTTGCTCAGCGCTCCTCACTGCATCGGGATGTGCGGCGGGATCATGTCCACCATGACGCTTCAATCCAAAGCGTCGCTTGCGCAAACGATCCTGGCATACAATGCGGGGCGAATTGTGACGTACATGGCCGTAGGCGCATTTATGGGCTTTGTCGGATCGTTTGTGAATGCGGCAGGAGTCGTAGTCGGATTGCAGGGAATTGCCAATATCGCCGGAGGGCTGTTGATCATTCTCTGGGTCGTCAAAAAAGTGGCGCTGCCTTTGGACAAATACAGTCCGCTCAAACTCCCCGCCGCGCAAAAGCTGTTGCAATTGCAAAAAGAGCGGCAGGGAACAGTGCCTGTGCTGGCAAGCGGACTGCTGCTGGGCTTTTTGCCCTGCGGACTGACGTATACGATGCACATGAAAGCCGCCGCTACTGGCAGCGTCCTGCAAGGGATGACGACCTTGGGCGTGTTTGGCTTGGGCACTTTGCCCGCGCTCGTGGCAATCGCGTTGTTTTCACTGGTTTTGTCGAAAGCATTTCGCTCCAAGGTGATGGTCATGGGCAACGCTCTTGCGCTCTGCATCGGGATATTGTCCGTCTTGCGGGGAATGGCCATCAACGGCTGGATTCCCACCGTCAATCCGTGGCTGTGGTAGTCATTACAATGCTTTTAACTATTATGGCTCCACTTCAAAAGAATACGCTGTGCTCATGGCTGTGCCGTCCATCTCGAAAGTAATCGTAGCCAGCCATTCTCCCAGCATGGTCGGCACGATTTGCGCGACGTATTCGCCTGCTTTTTCCTGCGTCGCTTCAAAGACGATAGCGCCGTGGTCCATATTGGGCATGGTCAGGGACACGGAGACTTTTGCGTTGGCCAGCTTGGCTGCATGCTCGGCTGGCACGGTAATGCGCAGCGTGTTTTCTTTCACGTTTTTCGCCGGAGCCGGATCAAGCTCGACCTGCAACGGGATGGACAGCTCCGCAAGCATTGGCGTATCCGTTTTTTGTGCGAGAGCAGTGCTGGCGTGTTCAGCATGATCCGCAGAAGCGCAGCCAACGAGTGCAAGGAGAACGGACAACAGCAGGGACGACAGCCGAAAGAATCCGGATTTTCGCAGCATTCTCACCACTTTCCCATGAGTTACAAGCTTCCCTATCGTATTCATGACAGTTGCCATTCATACTTCATCTTCTACTGAATTGTCCTGCCGCATAGGTTGGACATGAGGGCATGTACGGAAGCTGAAGGGGAGTTTTTCATGACCATCAACCAAACGTATCAGGTCACAGGGATGACTTGTGCAGCGTGCGCCAACCGGATTGAAAAGCGGCTGCGAAAAGTTCAGGGCGTCCAGGAAGTCCACGTCAATCTGACGACCAACAAGGCTCGGGTAGCCTTTGATCCTGCGCAAACCAACGATCAGGAGATCATGACCAAGATTGAACAGCTCGGTTTTTCCGCGAGTTTGAAGCAAGCAGAGCTTCAGGAGGAAAAAAAGCTGCTGCTTCGGCGGTTTATTTTCTCGGCTATTTTGACGATCCCGCTTTTGTGGGCGATGGCGGCGCACTTTTCCGTCCTGTCATTCATCTGGGTGCCGAGCTTGTTTCTTCTGCCGCTGTTTCAGTTTGCACTGACGCTGCCGATCCAGCTGTTTATCGGGCAGTCGTTTTACATCGGGGCGTGGAACGCGTTGAAAAACCGTTCCGCCAATATGGACGTGCTGGTTGTGCTGAGCACCTCGACCGCCTTTTTGTACAGTCACTATTTGACGTTTACGATCATCGGGCAGGAGAGTCACGGTCTGACAGTCTATTACGAGTCTTGCGCCGTCATTTTTACGTTTCTGCTCCTGGGCAAATATTTGGAGGCGATGGCGAAAGACCGGACGAAAAATGCCATCGGACAGCTTCACCAGCTTCAACCGACGATGGCGCATGTCCTGCGCGGCGATGAGGTGCGGGCTGTTCCGGTAGCAGAGCTGGCAACGGGCGATATTTTCATCGTCAAGCCAGGCGAGCGGATTCCGACAGACGGAATCGTGCTGGAAGGGCACGCGAGCGTCGATCAGTCGATGTTTACCGGAGAGAGTCTGCCTGTGGAAAAATGGGGCGGCCATTCCGTAATCGGCGCCACGTTGAACCAGAGCGGCTGGCTCAAGGTAAAAGCGACAAAAGTAGGCGAGGATACCGCGCTGACGCAAGTGATTCGCACCGTGGAGGAAGCGCAGCTGTCCAAAGCCCCGATCCAGAGAGTGGCGGATGAAATCACGGACGTGTTCGTGCCGATTATCATCGCGATTGCCGTTATCACTTTTGTTGCCTGGTACTACGTCTTTACCGCGCAAGATTTGGGCGGCGCGCTGGAAAAGGCGATCGCTGTCCTGATCATCGCTTGCCCGTGCGCACTCGGTCTGGCTACGCCCATGTCGATCCTGGTGGTGTCTGGGCGGGCGGCACAGATGGGCATTTTGTTCAAGCAGGGAAAATTTTTGGAAGTGCTGCAAAAGGTCGATACGGTTGTGTTTGACAAAACGGGAACATTGACCCGAGGGGCTCATCAGGTCGTCGGGATTAATACACGCGGATGGAGCGAGGCGGCGTTTTTGCGTCTGGTGGCCGGGGCGGAGTTGACCTCTGAGCATCCGTTGGCGGCAACCATCGTGGCTCATGCCAAAAAACAAGGCTTGTCCATTCCGGCAGCTACGTCCTTCGCATCCCTTCCCGGCTATGGGATCGAGGCGACTGTGGAAGGCCATACGGTTGTAGTCGGATCTTCCAAGCTGCTGACCCGAAAAAACATGGACATCGCCCCTTTGCAAAGTCAGGTGGAGCTTCACGGTGCGGAAGGAAAAATGGTGCTGCTGGTCGGCATTGACGGGCGTTTGGCTGGATACGTGGTGCTGTCGGATCAATTGAAGCGAGACGCGAAAAAAGCAGTCGCCCAGCTGAGAAAAATGGGCAAGGAAGTCATCATGATTACCGGAGACAATCCGCATACGGCGGCAAGCGTGGCTAGACAGGCCGGCATCGGGCAAGTGTACGCCGGGGTGCTGCCTGCGCAAAAAGCGGAGTTGATCTGGGAGTTGCAAGCAAAAGGGAAAAAAGTCGCCATGGTCGGCGACGGGATCAACGATGCGCCAGCCCTGTCCGCAGCCAGTGTCGGCATTGCCTTGGGCACCGGAGCCGACATTTCCAAAGACTCGGCAGATGTCATCATCATGCACGGAGAGGTACGCGGCGTTGTCCACGCCATCAGGCTAAGCCAAATGGCGATGAAAAATATTCGGCAAAACTTGTTTTGGGCGTTTTTTTACAATGCCATTGCCATCCCGGCGACGATGCTTGGCTTTTTGGCTCCGTGGCTTGCGGGCATCGCCATGGCGTTCAGTTCGCTGTCGGTAGTGCTGAACTCTTTGCGCATGCGCAACAGGCGCATGGAAAAATAAAAAACCGAGCCATCAGGTAGCTCGGACATTCGCTTTCTGTTCTTTTGCGTGCTCTACGCCCGCGAGGATCAAGTGGCGCACATGGTCATCGTCGAGCGAGTAAAAGACGAGCTTGCCTTCCTTGCGGTACTTGGCCAACCCCATATTGCGAAGAAGCCGCAAATGATGCGAGGTGTTGGCGATGGAACTGCCGATGATGGCTGCCACGTCGCAGACGCAAAGCTCGTCTTCCATGGACAGAATATGAATGATTTTCGCCCGGGTGTCGTCCGCCAGCGCTTTGAATATTTTCGCTACCCCTAATGATTCGCCAGCGTGCGGCTTCAAGCGACTGACCTTTTCTTCGTCGTAACATTGAATTTCACAGATGTCGTCCATCGTTATAATCACCTCTTGCCCACTACAATGTTCTACTATTATAGACATTCACATGAAAAGAGAAAAGATAGCGGCGCACTGATCAGGGGGCAGCCCCGTATTTTTGGATGCAAAAGTTTGGCAGCATCGTTTTTTGCTTGATCAAGCAACTTGGCTTGTCTCTTGCCATATGAATAGGCGAAGGGTTGTTTCTCATCCAATACAAGGAGGGGTGAGCGTGATGGAAGCAACGCAAAGGACACGTTACAAGCTAGTGATTGTAGGCGGAGGCAGTGCAGGCATATCGGTTGCGGCGCGTCTGCTGCGCCAATCACGCGCGTTAATCGGCCAGATCGCCATCATTGATCCTGCAAGCAAGCACTATTATCAGCCGTTGTGGACACTGGCAGGTGCGGGTGTCGTCAGCCGGGAGTCGACGGAGCGCGACGAAGCCTCCGTGATTCCCAAAGGAGCGGTCTGGATACAGGATGCCGTCACCAAATTTTTCCCCCAAAACAATACCGTCATGACAACGTCGGGAACAGCTGTGCATTATGATTTTCTGGTTGTCGCCGCTGGCATCCAGATCGATTGGGGTAAGGTAAAGGGACTGAAGGAAAGCATCGGCAAGCATGGGGTGTGCAGCAATTACTCGTATGACTACGTCGAGAGCACGTGGGAGCAAATTCGCCATTTTCAGGGAGGCAACGCGCTGTTTACCAACCCGAACACTCCTGTGAAATGCGGCGGAGCACCGCAGAAAATCATGTACCTCGCTGACGATTCCTTTCGCAAAACAAAGGTGCGCTCCCGCTCGACCGTGCGTTTTGTCTCCGGCGCAGCGGCTATTTTCGGTGTGAAAAAATACGCGGAAGCCTTGCAAAAAGTCATTGAAAGAAAACAGATTGAGACGATCTTCAAGCATAATCTCGTAGAAATCGTCGCGGATAAAAAGCAAGCCATTTTCGAGAACCTGGACACAAAAGCGCAAGTAGCCATGCCGTACGAGATGATCCATGTCGTGCCGCCGATGAGTGCGCCGGATTTTATCAAGCACAGTCCGCTCGCTGCTGCTGACGGCTGGGTCGATGTCGATCCGTTCACCCTGCAGCATGCTCGCTTCCCCAACATCTTTGGCATAGGCGATTGCACCAACTTGCCTACCTCCAAAACAGGGGCGGCGATTCGCAAGCAAGCACCAGTCGTCGTGCAAAACGTCTTGTCGCTCCTTGAAGGAAAACCGATGACCGAGCGATACGACGGCTATACATCGTGCCCGCTCGTCACTGGTTACGGCAAATTGATCCTGGCTGAATTTGATTACGAGCTGAATCCGCGCGAGACATTCCCTTTTGACCAATCCAAGGAACGGTTAAGCATGTATTGGCTGAAAAAAGAGCTGCTCCCGCGGATGTACTGGCACGGCATGCTTCCGGGAAAGTTGTAGGACCACGCGAGCGGATGGCTGCTTGATAAAAGACAGGAGGCTGATTTTCATGCTGCTTAAATATTTTTACGATGAAAAACTCGCCCAGGCATCTTATTTGGTAGGTTGCCAGGCAACAGGGGAAGCGATCGTGATTGATCCGGCGCGCCATATTGAGCCATATGTACAGGCAGCGAAAGCAAATGGACTGAAGATTGTCGCTGCGACGGAAACCCATATTCATGCCGATTTCCTCTCGGGAGTAAGGGAAATCGGGGAAAGATTGGGAGCGACGCTGTATTTGTCAGACGAAGGCGGGCCGGACTGGAAGTATCGGTATGCAGCCCAGTACGAGCACCGCTTGCTGCGCGACGGGGAAACATTCCGCATCGGTCATCTGACGTTCGAAGTCCTGCATACACCGGGGCATACGCCAGAGCATATTGCCCTGCTTTTGACAGACAGAGGCTGGCCGGACACGGAACCGATGGGCATTTTTACGGGCGATTTTGTGTTTGTCGGTGACATTGGGCGTCCCGATTTGCTGGAAAAGGCGGCTAACGTAAGCGGCTCGGCTGACGAAATGGCGAGAAAGATGTTTCACTCGTTACAGCGGTTCAAGCAGCTTCCTGACTATTTGCAAGTGTGGCCGGGGCATGGGGCAGGCAGTGCGTGCGGCAAAGCGATCGGGGCTGTGCAGTCTTCGACGGTTGGCTATGAAAAACGTACGAACTGGGCGTTGCAGCATGAGCGTGAAGAGGAGTTTGTGCAGCAATTGCTCCAGGGCCAGCCTGAGCCTCCTACATACTTTGCGATGATGAAACATCTGAACAAAGTCGGGCCACAACCGCTGCAAGCGATAGCGGCACCTGTGCAGGCGGAAGCTTCCATTGGCGTGCTGGAAGAATGGAAGCAGCAGGGAGTAGTCATAGACGTCCGTCCGGCAGAAGCGTTCGCCCAAAAGCATGTGCCGGGCACTATCAATCTGCCCTGCGACAAGTCGTTCCCTACGTGGGCTGGGTGGCTGCTCGATTACGAGCGCCCGATTTTTGTGCTGGCCGAGACGCAGCTTGTTCCCGCCGTTTTGCACGATTTGCAGTCGATCGGGCTGGATCAGGTAAAGGGCACGATGGAGCTTGGCAGGGGAGAACAGCTTGCAGAACAGTCTGTTGCTTTTGAGCAGTATCAGGAAGTCACGCCAGAAGCGGTGGAAGAGCAGGTTCGGGCGGGGGAGCTATACGTGATTGACGTTCGTTACGAAAAAGAGCTGGCAGAGGGGCAGATCCCGGGCGCGAAGCACATCATGCTCGGCTATTTGCCGCAGCGCATGCAGGACTTGCCGCGTGACAAGCCAATACTGGTGCAGTGCAAGAGCGGCAGAAGGTCGGCGATCGGGGTGAGCTTGCTGAAAGCAAACGGCTTTTTACAAGTGCAAAATCTGAGCGGCGGCTTTGACGAATGGAGAAGGCGTGGGTTGCCTGTTACTCGGTGACAGAGGCTGAATAGGGCGCTGCTACCGGGCAGATCGCTATGTCGCGGGAGTCTTGGTGGTGTCTCTCCCTTTTTTTGTGTATACTCTTTTTGCAAAGATGTTGTTATTGACATTGGCCGTAAAGGATTGGCAGAATAAGGGTAGTTCTCTATAGGGAACGTTTGTTGCCGTTGAATGCATGCCAAGATAGGCATGGTGATGATGCCTGTCAACTCACGGGCTTTTCGTAACGCAACACTCTTTACGAAAAGAGCATAAAACAGGGAGAGAGAACGATGAGTTTCCAACAAAAGTGCACCAAGTGCCATTCCAAAAAAGTCGACTATACGGAAGCGATCAACCGTCGGCTGTATGTTGTGATTTACGCAGCGGTGCTGATCGTCCTTGCCCTCATTGGCATATCGGTACAAGGCACGCCTGTTATTTTCTTGTTTCTCGGCTTGATGGGTGCGTTTATCCTGTTTGCGGTCAGGATGTATCTGGAAAGGAAAAAAGTAGTCAAATGCGTCTGTCTCGATTGCGGCGAACGTTGGCAAACAACTCCCGTCGCTGTCTCCCAAAAGCAGATGAAGTAGCGAAGAAAGGCTCTCCGCCATTGTGGGGAGCTTTTTTTATTTAGTGTCTGGGGGCTAAGTACGGTTGTTGATCGCGGCTGTGGTGGAGGGAGGAAACAGGAGAAACCGCTGTAGGGACTTGGGCCTCTAGCGGGGAAGCGTGGACTGCCCGTCTCCGGCGAAAAAGGAAAACCGCGTCAAAAGCAGCGAGATCGAAGAAGCGGACGCACGTTGCCGCTTAAAAGCGTGTTTTCCTTTTTCACCTCCGTCTCGGAAGGAGTCCCAAAGCCCTTTCGCTTGTTTCTCCTGTTTCCTCGGCCAACGATAAGCTTTGGTCGGAAAGTGCTTATTTGAAAGTTGATCTGGGATGAAAATTTTCAGTGCGTTGTTGATCGCGGCTGTAGTGGAGAGAGGAAACAGGAGAAACCGCTGTAGGGACGTGGGCCTCTAGCAGGGAAGCGTGGACTGGCCGTCTCCGGCGAAAAAGGAAAACCGCGTCAAAAGCAGCGAGATCGAGGAAGTGGACGCACGTTGCCGCTTAAAGGCGTGTTTTCCTTTTTCACCTCCGTCTCGGAAGGAGTCCCAAAGCCCTTTCGCTTGTTTCTCCTGTTTCCTCGGCCAACGTTTAACTTTAGTCGGACATCGCTTTTGGATGGTTGATCAGGGGGGAAAAATCCAGGGCAGGAAATGAACGAGCTTTCCATAAAGGTGTTGCATGAAGCACTGTCTTCAAGAAGACTCTTACTCCTGTTTCTGGGCTTTTTTGAAACCCCGATCACCACCGCTAAAGTACCGATGACGCAGACTACAAAGCGTCAGCTCAAACAAGCTTTTTGGCATTGGCATTTTTCTTTGAAACCCGCGCCGACCACAACCAGCTCCTGACGAGGAAAGAGACGAAATCCGCGAAAGCTCTTTGGGATACCGACCGAGGTTCCGAGGAAAAAGCGAAACACGGTTTTAAGCGTCAACGTGCGTCCGCTTCTCTGAGTCCTCTGCTTTTGACGCGGTTTCGCTTTTTCCCCGGAGCCGTGCAGTCCAGGCCCCCAGCGGGTATCCCAAGAAGCTACAGCGATTCGTCTCTTTCCTCGCCACACCTAAAGTACCGATGACGCAGACTACGAAGGTCAACCCAATCAAGCTTTTCGTATTTGACATTTTTCCTTGAAACCCCCGATGACAACACCCAGTCCCTGACGAGGAAAGAGACGAAATCCGCGAAGGCTCTTTGGGATACCGACCGAGGTTCCGAGGAAAAAGCGAAACACGGTTTTAAGCGTCAACGTGCGTCTGCTTCTTTGAGTCCTCTGCTTTTGACGCGGTTTCGCTTTTTCCCCGGAGCCGTGCAGTCCAGGCCCCCAGCGGGTATCCCAAGAAGCTACAGCGATTCGTCTCTTTCCTCGCCTCACCTGAAGTACCGATGACGCAATCTACAAAGCATTACCCCAAGCAAGCTTTTTCGATCAAGCAGCTCCCCAAGCAAGCCTTCAATCCACCACTCAGCATTTCCCCGCCACACCGAAGCCCTTCATCATCTCCCGTTCCTGAATTTGTCAAATAAATAGGCGAAAAAAACTAAATTGAATCTTGAACCAGGAACTGGTATCCGATAATATAATAATTAAATGTTTGTTTGAATGTTTGTTGGATATATTCAGATGAGTTGGGGAAAATAGATGCTTGGGAAATAGGTGAGAGCATATGGCAAATGAACAAAAACATGACGGGTGCTGCAGCGGGCACCATTGCAGCTCAGAACATACCCATGGCAAAAAAACACTCACAGTGCTGGAGTCTGCGGCTACCGTTGCCTCTGACGGTACGGCCGCTCTGTCCGGAAAGGCGATTGTCTACAGTGTGCACGGCATGGATTGCAGCTCGTGCGCCAAGTCGCTGGAAAGGCACATGCGGACACTTCCAGCGGTGAAGGATGTCAGTGTTAATTTTTCAACCGGAAAAATGCAGCTTGTCTCTGACGGCTTGCAGGATGACGCGGTGATCAGGGAAGTCGCCAAGGCGGGGTACAGCGCCCAGCGGCTGGAGCGCAGAACGTCTGGTGAGGCGGTCAAAAAAGATCAGGCGGGCACGCTGCTCACGACTCTTTCCGGAGTTTTTCTGGCGCTTGGCTTCGCAAGCTCCTTGACCAGCTTGGACGCATCGGTCAGCACGATTCTTTACGCACTCGCCATTATTAGCGGCGGCTATCGTCCGGCGCGCAGTGCTTTTTACGCGATCAAAAGCAAGTCGCTGGACATGAACGTACTGATGTCAGTTGCTGCGATTGGGGCTGCTCTGATCGGAGAGTGGCTGGAAGGGGCAACGGTTGTCTGGTTGTTCTCAATCGGCAATTTGCTGCAAACGAAGTCGATCGAAAAAACGCGCGACTCGATTCGCAATTTGATGGATCTCGCTCCGCCGGAAGCGTGGGTGAAAAAAGGCGAGACGCTGACCCGGATGTCCGTAGAAGAGATTGGCGTAGGCGATGTGATCGTGGTCAAGCCAGGGGAGAAAATCCCGCTCGACGGCGATATACTGGCGGGTCATTCCAGCGTGAACCAGGCTCCGATTACAGGCGAGTCCATTCCCGTCGACAAACAAGCCGGCGACGCCGTGTTCGCAGGCAGCGTGAACGAAAGCGGCGCTTTGGAAATCAAAGTGACGAAGCTCGTCGCAGATACGGCGATTGCGCGAATCATTCACCTGGTGGAAGAGGCTCAGGAGAAAAAAGCTCCCACGCAGGCGTTTGTCGACAAGTTTGCGGCCATGTACACGCCGATCGTGCTGATTCTCGCCTTGTTCGTGATTGTGTTTCCTCCGCTGTTTGGCTTTGGCACATGGGGAGAATGGTTTTACAAGGCATTGGAGCTGCTTGTGGTTGCCTGCCCTTGCGCGTTGGTTATCTCGACGCCGGTTGCCATTGTTTCCGCGATCGGGAATGCCGCCAGAAATGGCGTGCTGATTAAAGGCGGGACTTTTTTGGAGAAGGCAGGAGCGATTGAAGCGATTGCTTTTGACAAGACAGGCACGCTGACAGAAGGCAAGCCGCGCGTGACTCAGGTAGTGGCAGTAGGAGAGGCGGAGGACGTCATCCTTGCCATTGCCCGGACGATGGAAGAGCGCTCCAACCACCCGATTGCCCAGGCGATTGTCGCTTACGCCAAGCAAAAGCAGATAGCCGCACGAGCGGGCGACGATTATCAGGCGCTGGTAGGAAAAGGCGTGCAGGCGACGGTAGATGGTGTGGTTTATTACGCAGGGAAGCCGGCGCTTTTCGAAGAGCTGGGGATTGACATGAGTCCTTGGAAGGAACAAATCGCTTCCTTGCAAGTCGAAGGCAACACACTGATTGTGGTTGGCACGAAGCACGAGCTGCTCGGCATGATTGCCGTAGCAGATGCGATTCGCGAGATTACGGTTGGCGCGATCAGTCAAATAAAAGCAGCCGGAATCAGCGAAATCATCATGCTGACAGGCGACAATGCCGGGACAGCGAAAAAGGTAGCGGCCCAGACGGGAGTCGATCGCTATTTTGCCGAGCTGCTTCCGCAGGACAAGGTCGAAGCAGTGAAAAAGCTGCAACAAGAGGGCAAAGTCGTCGCCATGGTCGGCGACGGAATCAACGACGCGCCTGCGCTGGCAACCGCCGACTTGGGTATCGCCATGGGCGGGGCAGGCACGGATACCGCGATGGAAACGGCAGATATCGTGCTGATGGCCGACAATCTGGAGAAGCTGCCGCATACGGTGAGAATCAGTCGCAAAGCGCTTGTGATCATCAAGCAAAACATCTGGTTCTCCATCGTGGTGAAGCTGGTTGCACTCGTGCTGATTTTCCCGGGCTGGTTGACCTTGTGGCTGGCTGTACTGAGCGATACAGGCGCTGCTTTGATCGTGATTTTAAACAGCATGCGCTTGCTCAGAATGAAACCGTAATGTGCTGAACGGCAAAAAGAAAAGGGAGAGAGCCATCGAGGCTCATCTCCCTTTTTCGTTTGTTGGTGCAGGCTTGTCCTCGTTTAGACCAGGACGCCGCCGCCGTAACGCTCAAATTCTTTTTGCGTGCAAGCGACATAGTGACCTAGCTCGATTTCCCGCAGCACTCTTTCTTCGGTCTGGTTCTGCAAGTATTCCTGATCGTCGAAAACAATCCGTTTGCGGTTGCGCTCGTAATCCGGGTCTGGCAGAGGGATAGCCGAAAGCAGAGACTTGGTATACGGGTGAATCGGGTTTTCGTACAAGCGGTTGCTCTCCGCCAGCTCAACGATTTTGCCGCGATACATCACGCCGATCCGGTCACTGATGTATTTCACCATCGACAGGTCATGGGCGATGAACAAATAGGTCAGGCCCTTTTCTTTTTGCAGACGTTTGAGCAGGTTGATAACCTGAGCCTGAATGGATACGTCCAGAGCAGAGATCGGCTCGTCCGCGATAATGAACTCGGGATCGACAGCCAAAGCGCGGGCAATTCCGATGCGTTGGCGTTGTCCGCCGCTGAACTCATGCGGATAGCGGTTGGCGTGCTCGCGGTTCAGACCGACTGTTTCCAGCAGCTCGTGTACTTTCGCGATGCGCTGCTCTTTGGTAGCCAGTTTGTGAATATCCAGACCTTCTGCAATAATATCGGATACAGTCAGGCGAGGATTCAGAGACGAATACGGGTCCTGGAAAATCATCTGGATTTTGCGGTTCAGCCATTTCTTCTCTTCGCCTGTTTTTTTGCCGTGAACACTCTTGCCTTTGAACAGCACTTCGCCGTCTGTCGCATCGTACAGGCGGAGGATGGTGCGGCCAGTTGTGGACTTGCCACACCCGGATTCTCCTACCAGTCCGAAAATCTCGCCTTTGTAGATGTCAAAATTGATTCCGTCAACCGCTTTCAAAATATGGCCGCCGCCAAGGTCGAAATGCTGTTTCAGGTCTTTGACCTCTACAAGCTTTTCGCGCTGGTCATACGATTTCGCTGCTTGCGGGCGTTGCGCTTCGACTTTCTTTTCGTCGCTGTCTGTTTTGCGTCTCACTGCGGATGCAGGAGGATCGATTTGCGGAGCCATCTCATGCAACAACCAGGTTGCAGCATAGTGCGTCTCCGAGATTTTGAACATCGGTGGCTCAAATTCCAGATCGACTTGCAGCGCATACGGGTTGCGTGCTGCGAACGCATCGCCGACAGGAGGCTTGAACATGTCTGGCGGGGAGCCAGGAATGGACATCAGCTCTTCGTCGCTCGTATCGAGGTTAGGCATGGAGCCAAGCAGCCCCCATGTATACGGATGCTTCGGATCGTAGAAAATCTCATCGACATTTCCGATCTCGACAATTTTTCCAGCGTACATAACCGCTACACGGTCAGCCATATTCGCTACGACACCGAGGTCGTGGGTAATGAAGATGATGGAAGTACCCATTTTTTTCTGGATATCTTTCAGCAGCTCCAAAATTTGCGCCTGAATGGACACGTCCAGCGCGGTTGTTGGCTCGTCCGCAATGATCAGCTTCGGATTGCAGGCCAGCGCGATCGCGATGACGATCCGTTGACGCATACCGCCAGAGAATTGGTGCGGATATTGATCGACACGCTCTTTGGCAAACGGAATGCCAACCAGCTCCAGCAGCTCGACAGCGCGTGTGCGAGCTTCAGCGCGGCTCAGCTTCTGGTGTTTGATGAAGCTCTCCATAATTTGGTTTCCGATCGTCATCGTCGGATTGAGCGACGTCATCGGATCTTGGAAAATCATCGAGATGTCGCGTCCGCGAACATCTTGCATTTCTTTTTCTGTCAAAGTAACCAAGTCTCTGCCTTCAAACAGGACTTGTCCTTTGGGAATACGGCCCGGAGGAGAAGGAATAAGGCGCATAAGTGCTTGAGACGTAACGGATTTACCGGAGCCGGACTCACCTACGATAGCCAGCGTTTCCCCTTTGTGCAGGTCGAAAGAAACCCCCCGCACTGCTTTTACCTCACCTGCATACGTGTCAAATGAAACGTGTAAGTCCTTTACTTCCAAAACTTTTTCCATAGAATCCTCCCTTTCCAACGTGATGATGTGATCAAACAACCCGCCATTTATGTGTAACAATCTCTCTAGTATGAATTTTTACGAAAATGAAAATCATTATCACCATTATACTATATTTGCTGAGTATTGTTAAAAAATTTTTTTCTATTCAGCACATACCTATCGGCAAAACCCCAAATGTTGCTAGGCAGGCTTCATTAGGGGCTTTTTTATCGTTGCCTTTCGTAAGCCAAGTCATACAATACATCAATTGAGTATGAATGCGGTCTGGAAAGGGGCGTATTTCGTGTGCAACTCGAGCCTTTGCGCAAGCTGCTGCAAGACCGATATCCGGAGCTGCGAAACGAAACATTTCGCGTGGACGATACAGGCTGGAGCAATTTTGTCGTCATCGTAGGAGAAAAGATGATTTTCCGCTTCCCCAAGACAGAGGAGGCGAAAGCGATCATCAGCCGGGAGATGCAAATTTTACCGCTGCTAGGGCCTATGGTGCCAGTGGCGATTCCCCAGTTTGTCTATTCCTCCACGCAGACAGACGACATCAAGTACGTCGGATACCCGATGATTTACGGGAAGCCGCTTTTTCGCGAAGAGATGAGCGGACTGTCTGACAAGGAACAAGAGCAAGTAGCCAAAGCGATTGGGGGATTTTTGAGCGGGCTGCATTCCTATCCGCTGGAAAAGTCGTTCGACAAGGCGATTGACCCGGCGTTGACCAAAGCTTTTTACGAAAATCTTCTGAAGCGAATTGAACGGAAGGCTTTTTCTTATATGCCTCTTGAGCTGCAACAGTGGACCAGGCAGACCTTTCAGGCGTTTGTGGCGAATCCGGACTACTTCGCGTTCAAGCCGGCGCTGTTGCACAACGATTTGAAGCCTGAGCACCTGCTCTACGACTTCGAGAAAAGGCGGCTGAACGGGATTATCGACTTCGGCGCAATGGGGGTAGGAGACCCCGCCTACGATTTTGTCGGGATTTACAGGGCGTACGGCGCAGCCTTTGCCCACAAAGTATTGAGCTATTACACCAGGGAGACTGACCCGGTGTTTTTTGACCGCATAACATCATTTTACGTCAAGACGATCAGCTTTTGGACACTATTTTACGGAATTGACTGCCAAAATCAAAAACTCATTCAGTATGCGCTTGGAAAATTGCAGGCATTTGCCCGAGCCAAGGGAACCTGAGGGAACGGAAACAGGAAGGAAGGACGGCGAGGTGAGAAAATGCGAGTATTGTTCTTGGAAAGCCACCCCATGTGGATTCACGGGCTGCCAAACGGATTTCGCGATTCAGGACACGATGTGATGATTTCAGGGCCGTTGACGGAGCAAAACATTCCCGAGATGCTCGGGGAGTTTCAGCCAGATTTGGTGATCGCCATCGGCTGGGGGCCTGAGCAAACGGCTGTCAAACTGGACTGGATTAATCGGTATGTGCATGAGGCGAATGTTCCGCTCATTTACTGGGCGACAGAAGACCCTACGTTTACAGAGAGCTTTACGATGCCGTTGATTCAAAGGGTGCAACCTGACTTTGTCTTTACGATTTGCTCCGAGCGGGTAGATTATTACGCACAACGAGGGATCAAGGCGGCACACATGGATTTTGGATTCCATTCCAGCATTCATTGTCCCGTTCCGGCAGAGGATGCGTATCGTACATCGATCGCCGTTGTTGCCAATGCGTATCCGCACGTCTTCAAGCAGCATGCTGACCATTTTCGGCTGGTGTCGCTGTTTACGCTCATTCGTCCGCTGCTTCATGCCAACATGCGCATCGACTTTTACGGCCGCGACTGGGACAAAATGAAACCATATCTGGGGCTGGACATCCCGCAAGAGTGGATTCACGGTTATTTGTCTTACCCGGATGCCCACAAGGTGTACAGCTCGGCAGACATCGTCATTGGCCTGCAAAACTACGAGACGCAGCTGACACAGCGGACGTATGAGATTTTGGGATCGGGAGGCTTCCTTGTTACACAGGATACACTGGCAGTCCGCAGCATGTTCACGTCAGGAAAAGACCTGCTCGCGGCTTCCACATCTCACGAGACGCGGCAAATCATCGAGCACTATTTGCAGCATCCGGAGGAACGCAAACAAATTCAGGAGCAAGGAAGACGGGCTGTTCGCCATGCGTCCTATCAACACCGCGCAGATTACATGGTGCAGGTGCTGCAAGCGCAAGGAATTTTGTCCACCGATAGCGAGACTGCGACTGGACCAGGCGAGCTGATCTCCTACCCGGAGCGAATCCGGCAACGCTATGAAGTGCACGACGTCCGCCGGGGAGATACGCTCTGGAAAATTGCCCAAACCTACGGGGTGACGATCGAACACATCATGAAGGAGAACGGGCTTACTTCCTATGATATTTACATCGACCAATACTTGAAAATCAGGGAGCGCAGCCGCGAAGCAAACGAAAGCGGCGGAGGGAGCACATGAGAATTTTGTTTCTGGAAAAAAATCAGGCGCTCCTTCACGGATTGCCGCACGGTTTTTGCGATGCCGGACATCAAGTGCTGATTTCCGGGCTGTTGACGGAGTCCAATCTGCCTGCGCTGCTCCAGCGCTTCCAACCGGATTTCATCATGATGACAGGCTGGGGGCCAGAGCTGACTCCCACGCAGCAAGCGTATGCGGGCGAGCAAGCCAAAAAGGCGCGAGTACCTCTGATTTACTGGGCAGAGCAAGATCCTGCTTTCTTGGATATGTGGTCACTGCCTGTAGCTTTGCGGATGCAGGCAGATTTTGTTTTTACCGTCTCGCCAGAAAGTGTTCCGAGCTACGAAGCGGCTGGAATCCGGGCGGCGCACATGGATGTTGGCTACGACCCCAAGTGGTATGGCTCAGGCGAAAGCCCAACCCCCGACGAATCGCGCACACCTGTGGCAGTTGTATTTTCTCCGTTTCCTTATATGTATCGGCATCAGTGGGGCCATAAGCTCGCTGACGCACTGCATACGCTCATCTGGCCTCTGCTTGCGAAGGGCATCCCGGCTCGCTTTTATGGAAAAGAGTGGGGGCAGATGCAGCCGTTTTTTGGCTGGAGCATTCCGCAGAACGGGACGATGTCTAAGCCAAGTCCTCTGGAAGCAAGACGGGTCTATCAGGAAGCGGACATCGTGATCGAATTGCAATCGTCCGAACAGCATATTTCGCAGCGCATGCTGGAAGCCGCAGCGTGTGGCAGTTTGTTGCTCGCGCGCGAAGCTTCCGGTTTAAGGCGGATTTTTACTCCCGGCCATGATATGCTGGCATCTTCGTCTCCGCTACAGACAGCAGAATTGCTTTCATATTATATGGAAAAAAGCGGCGAGCGAAGGGAACTTCAGGCACAGGCGATGCGGACGGTTCAAGCCCATACGTACGAACAGCGCGCCCAATCTATCATACGCACGCTTGTAGAGGAAGGGATTGTCGCTAACGACAGGACAGCATCTATGCAGCGAGAAGAAAAGTTCTTGCGGCTGGGCCAGCCGATTTGCAGCAGCGACACGGTGCATGCGGTCAAGCCAGGAGAGAGTTTGTGGGGAATTGCCCAGACTTACGGGATAAGTATCGAGAGGCTGCGCGAGGCGAACCGACTCGTCTCTGATCTGATCCAGATCGGCCAGTTTTTGCGCATTCCGCAGCGAATCGCAGAAGATGACGAGCAGTGCAGGCGAGTGAAAAAGTGGCTGGACAAAGCAGCGCGCCTGTTTCAGCTCGATCCGTGTCTGCTCTACGGGATCGCCTATGCAGAGTCCGATTTCGGCCAAAATGCGGGCATGAGTACAGCAGGCGCGTTCGGAATCATGCAGCTCAAGCAGAAGACAGCGCAGGGGCTGGGCGTGGATCGGAACGATCCGTGGCAAAACATCGTAGGCGGAGCCATGTACATCAAGGAGCTGTTGCATGAATTTGCAGGCGATCTGCCCATGGCTCTAGGGGCGTACAACTGGGGGAAAAACCACGTTCGGATGGCCGCTCAGCAAGCGGACAAACAGTGGCTGTTGCTGGCTCCCGAAGAAACGCAGCACTACGTCGCCAAAATAGTAAAATATATGAGCGAAGCGGGCAGCGTATGACAAGGCCCGCAGGTGCATGATACAGCGTCAGAAAGCCCGGCTTTGTGGAGGTGGGGCTTTTTTGGCGCTGTTGGCGCTGCTAATAATTGAAGATAGGAAGAGACGGATGAGTTTGATATACTTTTAGCACAGAAATGAGAATTGTTATCAAAAAACCAATCGATCCATTTGTTTGTACATAGAGAGCCGTGAAGAAATATTCTGCAAGACTGAAGGTGTGACCAAGATGAATGACAGACAAGCGATGTTCCAGGAGTTTACCGAGCATGTGATGGCCGATGTCATGTTCAAGCTCCGCGATATTGCCTGGATAAAAGGAGACGAGCATGAACGTCTGCGCCAACAGTTTACAAATTCACACATATTGCTGATCGTAACCGGCGGGAGAGGCCGTTTGCGATTGGAAAATGTCGAGCATCAGTTGCGTCAGGATGCGATTTATATATGCCCCCCGATGAGCACGTTCGGGATCGATCCAGACTCGGTTGACGAATTGCAGATGTACGTCATGCGCTTCGACGCGTTTAGCGAGTCCAAGCAGAGAAGGAGACGTCTTCGCGTATTGCGGGAAGAGCACGAGTTTCCATTAATGGGGGAAGTATCTGTCCGCTCCGCGGGGCAGCTTGTGCTGTACTGCGATTCGATTGCAGAGCTATGGCAGCAGGCAGGCGGGATCGACCGTTTTCGCAGCCAGACCATGTTTCAAGAAATGTGGTACCACATCGTGAAGAACGTCGATTTCACGGCACAAGATTCAGCTACGGCGCTGGAACGAGCACGTGCCTACATGGAAGAGCATTACTCGCAAAATATCACGATTGAGCAGCTCGCCCGGATTGCCGAAGTCAGCCCGAAATACTTCGTGGATTTGTACAAGAAAACATACGGTGTATCCGCGATGGATTACGTCACGGAGCTGCGCATTAGCCGGGCGAAGCAGCTCATGGCGCAATCCCACGTAAAGCTGCGTGAAATCGCTCACCAGGTAGGATACAACGACGAGTTTTACTTCAGCCGCAAATTCAAAAAAGAGGTGGGAGTTTCGCCTACCTTTTATATGAAAAGCCGCCAGCGCAAAATCGCCGCCTACCGCGCCCCGATCATTGGGCAGATGCTGGCATTGAAAATGATGCCGTTCGCAGCTCCACTGCATCCGAAATGGACGGCCTATTACTACCAAAACTACCGAAACGACATCCCCGTCCATCTGAGCGCGTTTCGCCAGAATGAAAACTGGAAGGCAAACATCGAAATGCTGCAAGAAGCCAAGCCCGATGTAATCATTTCGCTGGACAAGGCCAATGAACAGGAGACCGAGCAGCTTGCCCGCATTGCGCCAACTTTGTTCGTGCCATATGAAGCGCAAGGATGGAGAGAGCAGTTGCTGATGATCGGCGATTTTTTGGGAGAGTCGGTGGAGGCCAGACACTGGCTGGCTGCCTATGACGAGAAAATGGCCAGAGGACGGGAAGGGCTGCGAAAAACGCTTGAGGAAGAAACGTTTCTCATTTTGCGCGTGTTCAAAAATGAGCTGACTGTGCACTGCAATCGCAGCATGAACGAGGTTTTTTACAAAGGGCTGCAAGTGAAGCCAGCTTTTGTTACGACAGAGGATGTTTACGATCAGACCGTATCGCTTGCCGATGTGGCTGCGCTTAATCCTGACAGGGTGCTGATGCTCGTTTGCCAGGAAGCCGAGACTTTGGAAACCTTCAAACAGTTGAAGCTGTCTGCGCAGTGGCGGGATTTGAAAGCGGTGCGAAACAACCGGGCGTACCTGATTACTTCCGATCCGTGGCGAGAGTATTCAGCCCTTGCCCATAATCGGGTTCTTGACCAATGCTTGCGTCTATTTTCAGGAGATCGTCCATGACGATTCTGGATATCGTCCATGGTCGCGGATAAGCAGATGCATTATAATCACGAATGATAATCGTTATCAATAAAGATCATATACAAACATATGAGAGGGGCTTTTCAAGTAATGAAAAAGGTATATCTGGGTCTTAGCATCGCCATGCTGGCAATTGCACTGACTGCGTGCGGCGGCAACCAGGCTGCAAACTCCACGGCAACGAACAACAGCACCACACCTGCTGCGACTACGACAACAGCGGAAAAACCTGCTGAAGAGGGTGCCAAACAAGAGACACGCACGATCAAATACCTCGATAAAGAATACACTGTCCCAAGCAAAGTAGAACGGATCGCTATCACAGGTAGCATGGAGTCCATGGAAGATGCGCTCGTGCTCGGCGTAAAACCGGTTGGGGCCATTTCCATCGGTGGCAAGTTCCCTGAGATGTTTGCTCCGATCACCGGAGAAGCAAAATCCACTGGCGAGAAAATCCAGCTGAACCTGGAAAGCATCGTGTCCATGAAACCAGAAGTCATTCTGGGCAGCAGCAAGTTCCCGCCTGAAACTTTTGAGAAATTGACCAAAATCACTACAGCGTTCCCGGTTTCCCACATTTCCACCAACTGGGAAGCAAACCTGCTCTTGCTGGGTGAATTGACTGGCAAACAAGCTGAGGCTCAAAAAGTGATCGACGACTACAAAAAAGAAGTCGAGGCAGCAAAAACTCAATTGGGTGAGGGCCTGAAAGACAAGAAAGTGGTAGCAATCCGTTTGCGCCAAGGTAGTATCAACATTTATCCGGAAAAAGTGTTCTTCAACCCATCTCTCTACTCTGAATTGGGTTTCACAGCACCAGCAGAAGTAAAAGCAGCGAAGGCGCAAGAAGTGGTTTCGCTGGAGAAATTCAGCGAAATGAACCCGGATTACATTTTCGTCCAATTCTCTGCGGATGAGAACAAAGACAATCCAAAAGCACTGGAAGATTTGGAAAACAACCCGATCTGGAAGAGCATCAACGCTGTGAAAAACGGCAAAGTATTCGTAAACGTGGTTGATCCGCTCGCGCAAGGCGGAACAGCTTGGAGTAAAGTACACTTCCTGAAAGCTGCTGTTGAAAAATTGTCTGCCAAGTAATAGTAGGCGAGGTTAATCGCATGCAATCAAAAAAAGCAGTACCTATCCTCATACTTGCGATTTCGCCCGTAGCGATTGCGCTAGTGATCGTGTTGTCTATTCTGTACGGGGCTAAGCAGATTGACGCATACACCGTCTATCAAGCTCTCTTTCAGTTTGACGAAGGGAATGTGAATCATCAAATCATTATGCATTCCCGTTTGCCACGAGTGTTGGGCGCACTCATGATCGGAGCGTTTTTGGCAATATCAGGAGCATTGATGCAGGGGATGACGAGGAACTACCTCGCGTCCCCCTCTATTATGGGGGTATCCGACGGTTCGGCCTTTGCCATTACCCTGTGCATGGTGCTGATGCCTGCTTCGTCGAATACGACAATGATTTTCATGTCGTTGGCTGGTTCGGCGCTGGCAGTTGTGATGGTACTCGGATTGTCCAGGCTGTTGCCCAATGGATTTTCGCCTGTCGCTTTGGCGGTAATCGGGACGATTACGGGAACGTTTTTGAGCGGTGTCTCTGCGGCTATCGCTTCTTATTTTCAAGTCTCGCAAAATGTAAGCTTCTGGTATAACGCGCGGTTGCATCAGCTTGAACCGGGGCTGATTTGGCTGGCGGTTCCTTTTGCTGTCGTCGGCATTATCATGGCTCTGTTCTTGTCCAAGTCCATTACGATTTTGTCGTTGGGGGAGGAAATCTCGCTCAGTCTGGGACAAAAGACGGTCTTGGTCAAAGTGCTGGCAACGACGGCTGTCGTTATTCTTACAGGCATTTCGGTAGCATTAGCCGGAAAAATCGGATTTGTCGGGCTAATTATTCCCCATATGACCCGTTTCCTGGTCGGCCTGGACTATCGCTGGATTGTTCCGTGCGCAGGCGTGATGGGAGCCGTTTTCCTTGGCTTGTCTGACGTCTTCAGCCGCTTCATGAACAGTCCGTTTGAGACGCCAATTGGAGTTGTTACCGCATTTATCGGTGTGCCGTTCTTCCTCTATCTGATTTACAAGAGAGGGGGAGGCAAGCATGCGTGATAACAGAAGCAGATTTCGTCTGGTTCTGACAGTCAATATAATCCTGATTGTACTGGCAATTTACATTAGCATCACAAACGGCGTGTTCGACATGTCCGTGATGGATGTGGTTCGCACTTTGTTGCGGCTCGGGTCGTCTCCTGAGCAGGACCTCGTTATTTTTGAATTTCGGTTGCCGCGGATTGTCATTGCAGCGTTGGTCGGCTATGGCTTGGGTGTTGCAGGTGCTGTCATTCAAGGCATTACCCGCAATGGTCTGGCTGATCCGGGGATTTTGGGGATCAACGCCGGGGCAGGTGCGTCTGTCGTAGCATTCATGTTTTTCTTCCAGGGACAGTTTACGGATGCCGGTTGGTTTTCCATCATGGCAATGCCGCTGTTTGGCTTGGCCGGGGGCTTGTTGGCAGCTGCTCTGATCTACATGTTTGCCTGGCGCAACGGAACACTTGACCCGCAAAGGCTGATCCTGGTCGGGATCGCGATCGGATCAGGGCTGGGAGCAGTAGCTTTGTACTTGTCGCTGAAAATGAACCCGAACGATTTTGAAATGGCTACCGTCTGGCTGACCGGAAGCATCTGGAACGCCAACTGGACGCATATTACCGGAATGCTCCCCTGGTTGATCCTGCTTGTTCCTGTTTTGCTGCGCAAAGGGCATATTCTCGACTTGATGCAGCTAAACGAGGAATCGGTGAAAAGCCTTGGGGTGTCGGTGGAAAAAGAACGCAATCGGCTCTTGCTGTCCAGTATCGGGATCGTAAGCGCGTGCGTTTCCGTTTCCGGCAGCATTGGTTTTGTCGGTCTGATGGCTCCGCATATAGCCAAGCGCCTGACGGGTATTGCTCACAGACATGTTTTGCCGCTATCCGGCACAATCGGGATGTTGATGGTGATTGCGGCGGACTTTATCGCCAAGACCGTATTCACTCCGGTTGAACTGCCGGTTGGCATTGTCATCTCGATCATCGGGGTGCCGTATTTCTTCTATCTGCTTAGCAGAGCCAAAAAATAGAGAAAAGCAGTCCATTTGGATAGAGTCAGGAGGAGGGCGCCACTTTGAGCAAGGGGCGCTCCTCTGATTTTGGGAGAGAAAGCAAAAAGGGAGGAACGAAAATGGAACTGGCAAAATTGATCAGAGAACGCCGCTCGATTCACCGTTTTGAAAATCGCGAGGTAGACCCGGCGCTGGTGGCCGAGCTGTTGGATACAGCCGTTTGGGCGCCTAACTACCATATGACCCAGCCGTGGCGTTTTATTGTGACGCATGGCGAAGGCCGCAGAAGAATCGCGGAAGCGGTGCGGATCATGAAGGAAAAACGCGAAGTGGACCCTGCCAAAAAGAAAGAAGTAGGGGAAAAGTTCTACAACAAAATCATGGCGATTCCGATGCTGATGACAGTTATTATGAAGGAAAGCCCCAACCTGATCGAGCGTCAGGACGATTTCGCGTCCACCAGCATCGTCATCCACAATTTCAGCTTGCTGGCGTGGGAAAAAGGCATCGGTCTGACCTGGGAGACTTACCCTTGGATTCACGAGCCGGAATTTCGTGAGGCGATGGGCATTGCTCCGGGAGAAAAAGTGCTGGGTAACCTGCACATCGGCTATCCGGCAGCGATTCCAAGCCCGCAGCCGCGCGTTCCGGCAGCCGAGCGGATCACGTTTGTGGATAAAGCGTAGCGCAGGACAAGAGGGGAACATTTTTTCTTGTCAGGCAGTTACTTTTTGTGGTACTCTTGGGACACTCTACAAGAAAGGGTGACCATCAAGCCAATGATTTACTAACTCCTGTTTCCACAAAAACAATCGGATAAGACGATGCGTTTTTTGGATGGGAGTAGTATGTGCATATTGGCAAATCGATGGTAGAGCCTTTGATGTTTCTTTGCAGAGGGTTTCTATGTCTTTTTGACGATGATATGCTACGCCTCCTGTCCAGATCGCAAATGGATAAGGAGGCTTTTTTATGTCAAATATGCTTAAAAACCGGTACGTCCGGGCGATTTTGTTGTCGGGCTTGTTCTTGCAAATCGGGATATGGGTACGCAATTTTGCCATACTGCTGTATGTCATGGACCATACCGGAGGCGATCCGTTCGCTGTTTCCATGATTTCTGTCGCGGAATACGCGCCGATCTTTCTGTTTTCTTTTCTCGCGGGAACGTTTGCTGACCGTTGGCGGCCGAAACGAACGATGGTCTGGTGCGATGTGCTCAGTGCCTTGTCCGTGATTGCCGTACTGGTCACGTTTGTCTTCGGAACGTGGAAGGCGATCTTTTTCGCAACGCTGATCTCGGCCGTGCTCTCGCAGTTTTCCCAACCATCGGGCATGAAGCTGTTCAAGCTGCACGTTCCGGCGGAGCAGATGCAAGCGGGGATGTCCGCCTATCAAACGCTTTTTGCCATCTTTATGGTTCTGGGGCCAATCTTGGGTACATTTGTGTTCCAGCAATGGGGGATGGAAGTGTCCATGCTGATTACGGCCGTTGCTTTTCTGGCTTCTGCCGGGGTGCTGTACATGCTGCCGCCTGATCGGGTGGAAGAGGGAGAAAGGCAGGAATCTGCCTTGCTGGAAGAGATGGCGAGCGGGATTCGCTATGTGCTCAGAAGTCGCGTGTTGTCCTTGTTGGGCATCTGTTTCATGGCAGCGGGGCTAGGTATAGGAATGGTGCAGCCTCTGGCGATATTCCTGGTGACCGAACAGCTCCAGCTGCCTAAGGAGAGCCTGCAATGGCTGTTGATGGTTCAAGGTGTGGGCATGATTGTAGGAGGGGCGCTGACGATGGCGCTGGCGAAAAATGTGCCTCCGCAAAGGCTGCTCGTTCTCGGAATGCTGGGCAATGCCGTTGCCCTTGGCGTATGCGGAGTGTCTACTCACTTGTGGCTGACGCTGCTCGCCCAGCTTTTGGCCGGATTGCTGTTGCCGTGCATTCAGATCGGGATCAATACGATGCTGCTCAAATATACGGAAAGCTCCTTTATCGGACGGGTAAACGGCATTTTGACCCCGCTGTTTACAGGTTCCATGGTGATCATGATGAGCGTGGCAGGGGTGCTGAAGCTGCATCTTTCCCTCATGCTTGTGTATGAAATCGCGGCGATTCTGTTTTTGATTGGCCTGAGCTTTATACTGCCGCTGTATCGCGTAAAAGAAGGAAAGCCGATGCCAAGCGCAGAACAGATTGGATCATGAGGAAACAGCCGTAACGGCGGAAAAGCGGCAAGGAAAATTGGTGATAGAGGATGGGGGTTGCGATCAGATGACGCATGAGCGGATTACGTCCAAGGAAGGGCTGGAAATGGAAGCGGCGGTCAGGGAGCTTGCGATCCGCTGGCCTGAAGTGACGGAAAAGGTCGATGGCTTCGGGCATACGTCGTTTCGGGTAAGCGACAAGCCGTTTGTCATTATGGGAGAGGGGGGCGCAGAAGGCCCCGCCCTCTCCTTCAAAGTGCTCAAGACGACACAAGAGCTGTTGCTCGCCCAGGAGCACTTTTACAAGACGCCGTATATCGGTCACCACGGCTGGGTTTCCATTCGCGCCCAAAACGTTGCGGATTACAGCCTGCTTGCGGACTATTTGCTGGAGGGTTACTTGTGTGCAGCTCCCAAGCGTTTGGCAAAACAAATGCAGGCGCAGCTTCCGTCGCTCATGGAATCATGAGGAGCTGTCATTCAAGCGATCTACCAGACAAAGGGGGAGCCCCAGTTGGATTGGAATCTCCAACAAATCAGCAAGTTGCTTGAGGTCGTCTTCGAGAATGCCCATGAGCCGATGATCGTGACGGACAGGGACGGCAAAATCCTTTTGATGAACCGGAGCTATCGGGAATTTTTGAACGTGCAGGATGTCATCGGCAAACCCGTTACAGATGTGATCGAAAATACGCGGATGCACATTGTCGGCCAGGCAGGTGTAGCGGAGATTGCGGATATCCAGCAAATCAAGGGACAAAAGATGATCGCCCACCGCATTCCGATCATGGACGAGGGCAACGTGATCGCTGTACTCGGAACGGTGCTGTTTCAGGATGTGCAGGAGCTGACTGCCCTGGCTGCGATGGTCGATCAGCTGAAGGACGAGCTGACTTACTATAAGAAAGAACTGCGGCGCAGGATGGGGGCGACCTATCATTTTGACCAGATCGTCGGATACAGCCAAAAGCTGCAGGAACTGAAAAAATTTGCCCAAAAGGTGGCGACCAGCGATTCGACGGTATTGATTACCGGGGAGAGCGGGACAGGCAAGGAGCTGTTTGCCCACGCGATTCACGCGCAGAGCAAACGGAAGATGGGGCCGTTCATTCGCGTGAACTGTGCGGCGATCCCGGATACTTTGCTGGAATCGGAGCTGTTTGGCTATGAAGAAGGAGCGTTCACCGGAGCGGTTCGCCGCGGGAAAAAGGGCAAGTTCGAGCTGGCCAATCACGGGACGATTCTGCTCGATGAGATCGGGGATATGCCGCTGCCTTTGCAGGCCAAGCTTTTGCGCGTTTTGCAGGAAAAGGAAGTGGAGCGGGTTGGCGCTGTCCGGACGACGCCAATCGACGTGCGGGTGATTGCTTCCACGAACCTCGATCTGTTGCAGAGCATCAAGGAAGGGAAGTTCCGCGCCGACCTTTACTACCGTCTGAACGTAGTCACCTTGTCGATCCCTCCGCTGAGAGAGCGGCTGGAAGATTTGCCGGAGCTGGTATCCAACCTGCTCAAGCAACTGGGCGAGTCTACAGGCATCACGGTCAAAGTGATCGACGAAGAGGTCTGGAATGTGCTGCGGGGCTATGCTTGGCCGGGGAACGTACGCGAGCTGCGGAATGTGCTGGAGAGAGCATTGCATCTGATGGAGGACGATGTGCTGAAAAAAGAGCACATTTGGCTGCCGGCATCGGACGAGACGGCAGTTGTTCCTGTGGCGGATGCGCCGTTCAGAGAGCTTATGCCTTTAAAGCAGCTCATGGAACAGACGGAGCAGGAGGCGCTTGCGCTTGCGATGCAGCAAACGGGCGGAAACAAGCTGGAGGCAGCCAAGTTGCTGCAAATCAGCAAGTCCAGCTTTTATGAAAAGTGGGAGAAGTATTCCCAACGGAAATAATGGATGCGTACTGAAAGCCGGGACAGGGCGACAAGGCCGAGTTCCCGGCTATTATTTTTGCCAGATTCCGCGTTTCCGGAATAGAAAAAAGGAGAAAGGTGTCGACGGCAGAAGGTTTTGACATTTTGCCGGAGCTGTTTTTGGCTAGTTTTTTGCTAGATTCCAAAAAAGCGGACGCATAATTCCGGAAATCCGGAAATTTTGCAAGCGCTATCATTCGGGTGTCGGTGCCCGGTGACTACAAAGTGGCGCGAATGCTGGATTTGTCGAAAAGGTGACAGAGTTGGCACGATCCATGCAATTCAGAAACGGTTGTAAGCGGTTTCTTTTGCGGTGATTATAAACACTGCGCCTCCAAGCTGGAGGGCAATCTGAAAGGAGAATCCTATGATCATTGAAGTGTTGTCTATCGTGATCGCGCTCGGCCTTCTGATGTTTTTTGCGTACCGGGGCTACCCTGTTATCGTCTTTGCCCCGATCTTTACGCTGCTCGCGGTCGTTTTGTCGGGAATCGCGCTTCTGCCAAGCTATACGGAAACGTTCATGACCAATGCAGCAAACTATGTGAAATCATTTTTCCCTATTTTCCTGCTGGGTGCCATTTTCGGAAAAGTCATGGAGTTGAGTGGAGCAGCTTCGTCGATCGCCCATACGATCGTGAAGGCGCTGGGCTCCAACCGTGCGATTTTGGCTGTCGTGCTGGCATGTTCGATTTTGACGTATGGCGGGGTTTCGCTGTTCGTCGTTGCCTTTGCTGTCTACCCGTTTGCCGCAGCGATTTTCCGTGAAGCGAACATCCCAAAACGTCTGATCCCGGGAACGATTGCACTCGGTGCATTCACGTACACAATGGATGCTTTGCCGGGTACACCGCAAATTCAGAACATCATTCCTACTACTTATTTTGGTACAGACGCTTATGCGGCTCCGGTCGTCGGCATTATCGGAGCGATTATCGTATTCGTCGGAGGGATGGCGTGGCTGGAGCGGAGACGCAAGCAAGCCGCAGCCGCCGGAGAAGGTTACGGCGAGGGGCATTCGAATGAACCAGAGCTGTTGAAAACCGAGTCCTACATGAACATCTGGGTAGCGATTTTGCCATTGGCGCTTGTCCTTGTCGGCAACTACTTGTTCAGCCGGGGCATCTGGACAGTGGAGGGCTGGTATGATGCCACCATGCTCAAAGACTCGTTCAAAATCGAAAAAGTGAAAAACGTCGTGTCGTCCTGGGCGTTGATCATTTCCCTTAGCCTGGGGATTCTCGCAGCGCTGCTCATCAACGTCAAGCAGGTGAAAAACAAGCTGGCGAGCGGACTGACTGCTGCTGCGATGGGAGCTTTGCTGGCGATTTTCAATACCGCGTCCGAAGTAGGTTTTGGTAACGTCGTCAAAACATTGCCTGGCTTCAAGCTGATCCAAGGCTGGATTTTGGGGGCAAGCGATCATCCGCTGGTGTCCGAAGCCGTAGCCGTAAACGTGTTGGCAGGCGTGACCGGTTCCGCTTCTGGCGGGATGTCGATTGCGCTGGAGGTCATGGGCAAGCAATACCTGGAGATGGCCAATGCTGCTGGAATCAGTCCTGAGCTGTTGCACCGGATTGCTTCGATGGCTTCTGGGGGGATGGATACGCTGCCGCACAACGGAGCAGTCATTACCCTGCTGGCTATCACTGGCTTGACACATCGTCAGTCGTACAAGGACATTTTTGCGATCACCGTATTGAAAACAGCCGCTGTCTTTCTGTTGGCTTTCGCGGTATCGATTTTCTAGATTGGCTTGGCAAGTCATTTGCAACATAGCAGCCCGCCTTGAACGGGAAGAGAGAGTGTTTTGGAGAGGAGCAGGAGTATGGAGAAACTGTTGAATAATCAAGTGGCTTTGGTGACAGGCGCAGCGAGCGGGATCGGGCTGGAGATCGCGAGGACGTTCGCTTCTGAGGGTGCAAAAGTCATGCTGCTGGATTTGAATCGGGACGCTGCCGAGCAAGCAGCGCTCCAGTTGCAAAACGAAGGCTACGAGGCTGTAAGCGTGAGTGCCGACGTGACGAACGAGGAGCAGGTGCAGCAAAGTATCCAGCAAGCGGTGCAGACATTCGGCAAGCTCGATATTTTGGTAAACAATGCAGGGCTTCAGTTCGTTTCGCCTATTGAAGACTTTCCTACCGCCAAGTTCGAGCAAATGATCAGAATCATGCTGACGGCCCCTTTCATCGCCATCAAGCATGCATTTCCGATCATGAAACAGCAAGGGCATGGACGGATCATCAACATGGCGTCGATCAATGGCCTGATCGGTTTTGCAGGCAAGGCCGCTTACAACAGTGCCAAGCACGGGGTGATCGGTTTGACCAAAGTAGCAGCGCTTGAAGGGGCAGCAGATGGGGTTACGGTCAATGCCATCTGCCCAGGTTATGTCGATACGCCGCTAGTTCAGAACCAATTGGCTGATCTGGCCAAAACGCGGAATGTGCCACTGGAAAAAGTCATGGAGGAAGTCATTTATCCGCTCGTTCCGCAAAAGCGGCTGCTGCAAGTGCAGGAGGTGGCGGACTACGCTGCATTTTTGGCGAGCAAGAGAGCGCAAGGCATTACAGGGCAAGCAGTCGTCATCGATGGTGGATATACGGCGCAGTAAGCTCCATATAGAGAAGAGAAAGGGTAGCGGGGCCTCTTGTTTAGAGGGGCCCTTTTTGATTTGTACAAAGGTTTTTTAAAAAACTAGCAAAAAAACCTTGTATTCTATTTTTAGATGTGATAGATTATTCCTTGTCGCCAAGAACGACGACAAAACATGAGAAAAGAAAACAAGATTCAACAAAAAACTTCTTGACTCGCAAACAACGAACGTGATAAGATATGAAGCGTTCGACAAAAAATGCTCTTTGAAAACTGAACAGCGAAAGCGTTGATGAGTCTATCATTAAATGATTTGCCAGCTTTGAACCAGTAACAAACTT
>NZ_JARXWC010000020.1:0-63856 GCF_029892995.1 Brevibacillus sp. 1238
TTCGATGTGGAAGCGCGGTAACGCGTGGAGCTGACGAATACTAATCGGTCGAGGACTTATCCACACATGCTTAGCAATCATGCGTATTCAGTTTTCAGGGAATGAAACGAACCTCTTTGCCCAACAATGGGTAAGGAGGTTTTTGTATTTAAGGATACGACAGCTTTAGTGCCTATTGGTAACGAGTGAATTTTTTGTCGACAAGTTAGGTCGATCGACCGACAAGTTCCCTCTTGCAGACCGGTCTGGGGGTAGACTAACATGAGAAGGTACCTGATCCAGGCGTTGGAGTAGGCGAGGCAAGGTTATGAAGGAGAATAGGCATGAAAAAAATTCTAATCTTTTCCGCTTCCATCGGTAACGGTCACAATCAGGCAGCGAGAGCAATGCAGGAAAGCCTGGCTGAGAATGGTTGTACATCTATGATCATCGATACGCTGGAATATATCAGTCCCACATTTCACAAGATCTTGCTGGAAAGTTACATGAACTTGTTGAGACTTTCACCCAAAATGTGGGGGAGAATTTACCATAATACCGAAAAAAGCCGCTTTTTTGATATGAACGTCCTGATGAATAAGTTATTGGCAAACAAGTTGAAGAAACTGATTAACAGTGTTCAGCCGGACGCGTTTATTGCGACGCACCCTTTTGCCAGCTGTATGCTGTCCGTACTGAAGGGCAGAAATGACTGGACCGAGCCGATCTATACAATCATTACGGACTATACGATCCACCCGTCATGGATTAATCATCATATCAATTACTACTTCATTGGGCATGAACAGCTGTACTATCTGGTTGATATTTACCGACAAGATCACCAGAAGTTCATTCCCATGGGGATTCCTATTATGCATAAATTCCGCACTCCACTCGACGCCAATGAGATCAGGCAAAAGCTTGGACTTGTACCGGAGCAAAAATGCATTATTCTCTCTGGTGGAGGTCTTGGCCTTGGTTCGATGGAAAAGGTCCTCGATGGGCTGGAAGCGATCAACCTTCCGCTGAAAACGTTTGTGTTGACCGGAACCAACGAGAAGCTGTACAAAAAAGTGACGAACAGAAGCTATCGTCACGAGGTAGTCCCGCTTAAATTTATCAACAATTTTCACGAGTATCTGGAGGTTGCCGATTTAATCGTGACCAAATCTGGCGGACTGACCTCAGCCGAGGTCATGAGCAAACGGGTGCCGATGATTATTTACAACCCGTTGCCTGGACAGGAAGAACGGAACAGCCACTTCCTGTTGAACAACGGCTGTGCTGTACATGCCAATTTGTCGGAGCAGCTCATTTACTTTATCGATGAATTGTTGCACAGTCCATCAAAAGTTGACTATATGCGACGCATGGGACAAAAAATATCAAAGCCGGATGCCGCTCAGCGCATCGCCGAATTTATTTTGGACGACATGAGCATGGTGCAGGCTGAAACAGACTAATGTTCTCGGAAGCACTGACAGGGGGTTGCCTATGAGTATACCGTTTGCTATTTTCTTCGACATGGATGGCACATTGCTGCAAACGGAAAAGTTGTCGACGCCCGCCTTTGTGCGGACGTTTGAACGATTGAGAGAAACAGGCTTGTGGCAAGGCGAGACGCCGAGCGAGGAAGACCTGGTCAATGTACTGGGAATGACCATCGAGCAAGTTTGGCAAAAGCTGTTGCCAGGAGCAAGTGAAGAAGCAGTCCACGCCGCAGATACTTTTTTGCTGGAAAATGAAATTGCCTTGCTGAAGGAAAAAGTGACCGATTTATACCCAGGAGTGAGGTCAACTCTGGAACAGCTTCACGCCCAGGGGATTCCTCTGTTTGTCGCGAGCAACGGACAAGAGGAGTACATCGAGGCCATATGCCAGGAGTATGGGCTAAAGCCGCTGCTGACGGATTTGTACTCCGCAGGAAGGTTCCGTACGCGCTCGAAAAATGATCTGGTGGCAAAGCTCCTCTCTGACTATGATATCGCGCACGCGTACATGGTGGGGGATCGTCACTCGGATATCGAGGCCGGGACAGCAAACGGCTTGTTTACAGTCGGTTGCGACTTTGGTTTTGCCAAACCGGGAGAGCTGGATGGAGCCGATATGATCATTACAGATTTCCCGCAATTGCTGGATCATTTGCCAGCGATCGACACCAAATCATAGAGCCTGACATAAACCATTCCTTTAGGGGAGTGGTTTTTTTCATACTTAGCCACCCGACATTTTTCGTAAAAAGAGTGCAACGCTTGTCGCTTATGCCCGACAAAAGGCTTGCCACCTGACTGTTTTGCATGGTTTCAAGCGACCGGATTTTGCCCACACTAGAAAGTGTATGGATCACTTGCAAGGGCGCCATAAACCCATTATAATTAAAGTCAAAGATAGTCAAAGTCAGTAGATGACACATATGGAATAGGAGGCGATGACTTGCGTAACATCTCGGACATCATTGAACAGCACTTGAAAGGCATTTTGACACAAAGTCCTAATGGCTCGGTCGAGATCCAGCGTAGTGAGCTTGCCGACTTATTTCAATGTGTACCGTCGCAAATCAATTACGTCATCAACACGCGATTTACTGTACAAAAAGGGTACATTGTAGAAAGCAAGCGTGGAGGCGGGGGTTACATCCGCATTCGCAAGGTACAGATTGTGAGCAAGGCGCGATTGCAGGAATTGCTGACCGAGGAACTGATTGGAGAAAGCATTTCGCAGAGTGTGGGGAACGCGATTGTGGAAAGGCTGTTCGAAGAAGGACTGGTCAATGTCAGGGAAGCGACCTTGATGAAAATCGCAACCTCACGAAATGTTTTGACTCTGGATGCTGAATTGCGAGATCGTTTGCGGGCAAATATTTTAAAGCAGATGATTGCGGCTATCTTGTTGAAGTAAACGAAGCATGTATGTGTTAGGGGGTAGGATGTAATGAACTGTGAGGAATGCGGAAAACGACCGGCGACACTGCACTTGACGAAAATCGTCAACGGCGAGAAAACCGAATACCATATTTGTGAGCAATGCGCTTCCGAAAAAGGGGACGTCTTTACCGGATTTCACAATTTCAGCATCAACAATCTCCTTTCAGGACTGTTAAAATTTGACCCCATGCAAAAAAACGGACGCGAGCCTGCCACCAGTAAGCCGCTCCGTTGCGAAACTTGCGGACTCACGTATGCCCAGTTCAGCAAAAGCGGCCGCTTCGGTTGCAGTGATTGCTACACCTTCCTGGGCGATCGACTCGATCCGTTGTTCCGCCGTATCCATGGCAATACGCAGCATAGCGGCAAAGTTCCGGAGCGCACAGGCGGACAGTTGAAAATCCGCAAAGAGCTGGAACAACTAAAGCGTGCGTTGCAAAACCATGTCGCCAGTGAAGAGTTTGAAAAAGCGGCAGAGATGCGTGACCGGATACGTGCGCTGGAACAAAAAATCGCTCAATCGTAACAAGGGGAGGTAAGCTGGTCATGTCACAACAGCAGTTTATGCAAAACCCGTGGAGCAATTGGATGAAAGGAGAAGGTCCTGATTCCGATATCGTCATCAGCACACGGCTGCGCATCGCCCGAAACCTGCGCCAGCACCCTTTTCCGTTACTGGCGACAGACTCGCAAGGGGAAGAAGTCGTCAGAAAGGTGACGGAAGTGAGCGAATCGGAGGCCATGCGCAAGCTCCAGCAGCTTCAAGTCCTCAACATGGACCAGATCAACCCGTTGGAAAAGCGGGTGCTGGTGGAGAAGCATCTGATTAGCCCTCATTTGGCGGAGGAATCGCGAAAAGGTGCTGTGCTGTTGAGTCCTGACGAGTCGGTCAGCATCATGGTAAACGAAGAGGATCATATTCGAATCCAGGTGCTGCTGCCGGGGTTTCGCCTGAACGAAGCATGGGAAATAGGAACAAAAATAGATGATGTTTTCGAGAAAAATTTAAACTTCGCGTTCGATGAGACGAGAGGCTACCTTACAAGCTGTCCGACCAACGTCGGCACAGGCATCCGGGCTTCCGTCATGCTGCATCTGCCAGCACTGGTGATGACGCAGCAAATCAGCAGAATTTTGCAGGCCATCAATCAGGTTGGCCTCGTCGTTAGAGGAATTTACGGGGAAGGCAGCGAAGCACTAGGAAACCTGTTTCAGCTGTCCAACCAAGTCACGCTCGGGATGTCGGAAAGCGATATTCTCTCCAACCTGTATGGCGTAGCCAGACAAATTATCGAGCAAGAACGCGTTGCCCGTACTTATTTGCTGGAGCATACACGCATATCTTTGGAAGACCGCATCTTCCGTTCCTACGGCATCTTGATGTATGCACGCACTGTGGAGTCCAAGGAAGCAGCTCAACGCCTCTCCGATGTGCGCCTTGGCATTGACCTGGGCATTATCTCGGGAGTATCGTCACTGGTGATGAACGAGCTGTTGGTAACAACCCAGCCTGGCTTCTTGCAGCAGCATGCAGGGCAAAAGTTGACGCCAGACCAGCGGGACGAGAGAAGGGCTCGGCTGATTCGAGAGAGGCTCAGTACGACGGGCTCAGCTTGATTGTTTCTCAGACATAAGGCATCACAGCAGTTAACCTATAGAGAAAAAACATGGTTACACGGAGGTGTACGATATGATGTTTGGACGTTTTACAGAACGAGCACAAAAGGTACTGGCGCTTGCCCTGGAAGAGGCGGTGCGTCTCGGCCACAAGGATATTGGGACTGAGCATGTACTGCTGGGACTGATTCGGGAAGGCGAGGGTATTGCTGCCAAGGCATTGCAATCGCTCGGGCTTGGTCTCGATAAAATCCAGAGCGAAGTGGAGTCGTTGATCGGACGGGGAACAGAGCAGTCCGGTAGTAATTACACCCCAAACTATACACCTCGTGCGAAAAAAGTAATTGAACTGTCCATGGATGAAGCGCGCAAGCTCGGCCATACTTACGTAGGAACAGAGCACATTTTGCTCGGTCTGATCCGCGAAGGCGAAGGCATCGCTGCGAGAATCATGAACAACTTGGGAGTCAGTCTGAACAAGGCGCGCCAGCAGGTGCTGCAATTGCTGGGAAGCTCCGAAATGATGGCGTCGCATCAGCCTTCCGGCGGCAATCCGGCAGCGAATACGCCTACTCTGGACGGTCTGGCACGGGACTTGACTGCGATTGCACGCGATGGCGGGCTTGATCCTGTCATTGGCCGGCAAAAAGAAATCGAGCGTGTGATTCAGGTACTTAGCAGACGCACCAAGAACAACCCTGTCTTGATCGGGGAGCCTGGTGTGGGGAAAACGGCGATTGCAGAAGGTCTGGCTCAAAAAATCGTGAACAACGAGATTCCCGAAACTCTCCGCGACAAGCGCGTCATGACGCTGGATATGGGAACAGTAGTGGCGGGAACCAAATATCGCGGTGAGTTTGAAGACCGCCTGAAAAAAATCATGGACGAAATTCGCCAGGCAGGAAACATCATCCTGTTTATCGATGAGCTGCACACGCTGATCGGGGCTGGCGGAGCGGAAGGCGCAATCGACGCTTCCAATATTCTCAAGCCGGCACTGGCTCGCGGTGAACTTCAGTGCGTAGGGGCAACCACCCTGGACGAATACCGCAAGTACATCGAAAAAGACGCCGCGCTGGAGCGTCGCTTCCAACCGATTCAGGTGGATGAGCCGACTGCCGAGGACGCGATTCGCATCTTGCACGGCTTGCGCGACCGTTACGAAGCCCACCACCGTGTGAAAATTACCGACGAAGCTATCGAGCAGGCAGTGAAGCTGTCTGACCGTTATATTACCGATCGTTTCCTCCCTGACAAAGCCATCGACCTCGTCGATGAGGCGGCTTCCAAAGTGCGCTTGCAATCGTTCACCGTCCCGCCTAACCTCAAGGAGCTGGAAGGGCGTCTGGAAGAAGTGCGCAAGGAAAAAGACGCTGCCGTGCAATCGCAGGAGTTTGAAGAGGCTGCTGCACTCCGTGATCAGGAGCAGAAGCTGCGCGAGGAACTCGACAAAACGAAAAAAGACTGGAAAGAGCGTCAAGGCCAGTTGAACATGGAAGTAACTCCTGAGGACATCGCCACTGTGGTAGCCAGCTGGACTGGTATTCCGGTGCTGAAGCTGAAGGAAGAAGAAACAGAGCGCCTGTTGAAAATGGAAGATATTTTGCACGACCGTGTTATCGGCCAGGACGAAGCGGTCAAATCGATTTCCCGAGCGATCCGCCGTGCCCGCGCTGGCTTGAAGGACCCGAAACGTCCAATCGGTTCGTTTATTTTCCTCGGCCCTACAGGTGTAGGGAAAACCGAACTCGCTCGCGCTGTAGCTGAGACACTGTTTGGAGATGAAGACGCCATGATCCGCGTCGACATGTCCGAGTACATGGAAAAACACTCTACAGCACGTCTCGTAGGGGCTCCTCCAGGGTATGTAGGCTTTGACGAGGGCGGTCAGCTGACGGAAAAAGTGCGCCGCAAGCCTTACTCGGTCATCCTGCTGGATGAGATCGAAAAAGCGCACCCGGATGTATTCAACATTTTGCTCCAGGTGCTGGACGACGGCCGATTGACTGATTCCAAAGGACGCACAGTAGACTTCCGCAACACCGTCGTGATCATGACCTCCAACGTAGGTGCAAGCATGATCAAGAAAAATACGACACTCGGTTTCACTACCAACGACACCGAGAAGAAATATCAGGATATGAAGGACAAAGTCATGGATGAGCTGAAAAAGAGCTTCCGCCCTGAATTTCTGAACCGTATTGATGAAGTGATCGTGTTCCACTCTCTGGAGCAGGAGCACATCGAGCAAATCGTGTCCTTGATGACCGACGAGCTGCGCAAGCGTTTGAAAGAGCAGAGCATCGACTTCCAACTGACCGAGGAAGCCAAAAAGCTGCTGGCAAAAGAGGGCTTCGACCCGGCATACGGTGCGCGTCCGTTGCGTCGCGCCATCCAGCGCCATATCGAAGACAATTTGTCGGAAGAACTGCTCAAAGGCAACATCAGCAAAGGCGATACGGTCAACATCGAAGCCGAAGATGGCAAGCTGGTTGTCAAGCGACTGGAAAAAACCAAATCGTAAGCACAAAATAGCAGAGAATGCCTCCTGTTCTGGGAGGTATTCTTTTTTTCAATGCGTAACTATGATAAAAGTAGAAAAGAAATTCCAAGTGAGGGTGCGATTATGTCAAAGTATAAAACGAAATACGCGTGTCAAGAATGTGGCTATGAATCGCCTAAGTGGATGGGAAAATGCCCTGGCTGCGGCAGCTGGAACACGTTGGTCGAGGAAGTGACAGTGAAAGCAGCCCCTCGTCATGAAGGAATCAGCGGCGGTACGCGTCAGGCGGCTATTCCTTTGACGCAGGTCGCCAGTGCAGAAGAACCGCGCATGGACACGACGATCGGAGAGTTGAACCGTGTTCTCGGCGGCGGGCTGGTACCAGGCTCCCTTATACTGGTCGGCGGCGATCCGGGTATCGGGAAATCTACATTGCTGTTGCAGACCTCTTTTGCCTTGGCTCATAAAGGGGCCAAAGTGCTGTACGTATCAGGCGAGGAGTCGGCAAAACAAATCAAGCTTCGCGCTGATCGCCTGCATATGCAAACCCCCCCGATGTTTGTGTTGGCAGAAAATGATTTGGATTTGATCGAGCAGCATATTAATCAAGTAGACCCTCACGTATTGATCATTGACTCGATCCAGACAGTCTTCCATCCTACGGTTCAATCCGCAGCCGGAAGTGTCGCACAGGTGCGTGAGGCTACCGCTCAACTGATGCGCATCGCCAAAGGCAAAGGGATCGGAACCTTTATTGTCGGCCACGTGACCAAAGAAGGTTCGATTGCAGGTCCGCGCATGCTTGAGCATATGGTGGACGCGGTCCTTTATTTTGAGGGCGAGCGCCACAATACGTTCCGAATCCTGCGTGCTGTCAAAAATCGATTCGGTTCGACAAACGAGATCGGCATTTTCGAGATGAAAGATCGCGGTCTGGAAGAGGTGGCAAACCCTTCGGAAATTTTTCTGGCCGAACGTCCTTTTGGCGTGGCAGGCTCCACCGTCGTAGCGAGCATGGAGGGCACTCGTCCCGTCCTGGTCGAGCTTCAGGCACTCGTAGCCCCAACCAGCTTCGTTACGCCGCGCAGAATGGCTACAGGCGTCGACCATCAGCGTGTGGCGATGATCATGGCTGTTTTGGAAAAGCGCATGGGGATGATGCTGCAAAATCAGGACGCGTATGTCAATGTCGCAGGGGGCGTCCGCTTGGATGAGCCTGCTGTCGACTTGGCGATCGCGGTCAGCATTGCCAGCAGCTTCCGCGACCACGCCACGAATCCGCATGACGTGGTGATCGGGGAAATCGGTCTGACGGGAGAGGTGCGTGGCGTATCGCGCATCGAACAGCGCGTGCGGGAAGCGCATAAGCTCGGCTTCAAACGCGTAATCATCCCGGAGAAAAATATTCGCGGCCTGGATGCTCCTGACGATATTCAGGTGATCGGGGTCAGCAATATCGCAGATGCTTTGAACGAGGTGATAAGGAGGTAAGGGCGGGATATGCAGGAGAACACCAAAAGAACTCCGCTGTTCGGCGATGTGCTTCGTTTGGTCGCACCCGGAACGCAGCTTCGTGAAGGGCTGGAAAATGTTTTGCGCGCAAAAACCGGCGGCCTGATCGTCGTCGGTTACGGACCGGAAATGAAGCAAATCGTCGATGGCGGTTTTTCCATCAATTGCGATTTTTCTCCTGCCCATTTGTATGAATTGGCGAAGATGGATGGGGCGATTATAGTAAGTGAAGACGCCAAGCGAATTTTGTACGCCAATACGCAACTGTTCCCGCCGGCATCCATCCATACCAGCGAGACAGGGACGCGACATCGGACGGCGCAACGAACGGCCATCCACACCAACTACCTGGTCATCGCCATATCGCAACGACGCAATGTCATCACGTTGTATCAAGGGAATTTCCGCTATGTGCTGAATGAAATCAGCGTCATTTTAGCCAAGGCCAATCAGGCTGTGTCCACCCTGGAAAAATACAAGGCCGTGCTGGATCAGACGATGACCAACCTGGGCGCTCTGGAATTTGAGGAACTGGTCACCCTGCATGAAGTTGCTTCTGTGCTGCAGCGGATCGAGATGGTGCTTCGGATCAAGACGGAAGTTTCCAAGTACATATGTGAACTTGGTGTCGAAGGCAGACTTGTCAGCATGCAATTGGAGGAGCTTGTGTCGAATATTGGCGAAGAAGCGCACATGCTTATTCGCGATTACGCCAAAGATTCGTCTTACGCTCCTGAGCTTGTACTGGGCGAAATGAAAAAGCTAAGCTCGGAGGAAGTGCTGGAGTTGGGGTCTTTCCTGCGCGTTCTCGGATTTTCGGCAAGCGCCAGCATGCTGGAGGAGTCGGTGTCGCCCAGGGGCTACAGAATTTTGTACAAAATCCCCAGATTGCCAATTTCTATCATCACAAACCTCGTCGCACATTTCCATTATTTGCCCAGAATTATGATGGCAACGATTCAGGAATTAGACGAAGTAGAGGGGATTGGAGAGGTGCGGGCCAGGGCGATCAAAGAGGGTCTGAAACGGATTCAGGAACAAGTGTTCATTGACAGGCACATTTAAAGTAGAATAGGATAAAGGCATTATTTGTTATTCAACATTTGCCCAGGGGACTTGAAAGCGAAAGTCAGCTTGACAGGATACACTGTCTCCTCATGCAAAAGAAATCAGGAGGTAGTCTATGTTCGTGAAATCGTTGCCGAACATGCTAACCGTAAGCAACTTGTTTCTGGGAGTCTTGGCAATTATTCTTGCGTTTCGAGGAGATCATTACGTCGATTATGCGGCGATCACGGTGATCATCGGCATGCTGGCCGACGGGTTGGATGGACGCGTCGCTCGTATGTTGAATGCGCAAAGTGAGTTTGGAAAGGAACTCGATTCGCTTTCTGACGTCATTACGTTTGGGATAGCTCCGGCTTTCATCATGTATGTTGTTGTCCTTCAGCACTTCGATCTGCTGGGGATTCTCATTACGGCCATCTTCCCGATCTGTGGGGCGCTCCGTCTGGCGAGATTCAACGTCCAGGCCGGGGTTCCGGGATATTTCATCGGATTGCCAATCACAGCTGCCGGTGGTGTGCTGGCGACTCTTGCGCTTTATCACCAGGTTTTCAACCCGGTACTGCTTGCAGTGAGCATGCTGCTCCTCGCCTTCCTCATGGTATCGAAGGTCAAGTATCCCAACTTCAAAAAGGTCGGGATTCCAAAATCCGCTTACTGGATTACGCCCATTATTATCGCCATCGTCGTCGTTGTTGCGATCAAGTATCCGCAACAGTTTCCGAAGATCGTCTTCTTGCCGCTTGCCTTTTACGCCCTGTACGGAATAAAAAAAAACGTTGACTTTCTCGTCAAAAAATTACGCAAGCGGAAAAACAAAGAAGAAGAATCTGTGCCATTTGAATAAGCCAGACAATGAAAAAACCCGCACTTCGATGTGCGGGTTTTTCGTTTTTGTATGCAACTTTTCGTAGGGTTCATTCGTAATACGAGTGTGGGGTTAAGAAAGATTGAACACGCCCAGGGTATTCAGCCGGTTTGCCTCTTTTTGCAGGACGTCTTCCAGCTTGATGTCTGTGATGTTGCACAAGGCGGTCAGGTAAAAAAGATTTTTGCCAAGCTCTGCTGTGACTACATCGCGACAATGCTCGCATAGTGGGCCGTTAAAGTGAGTGTCCAGGTGGGACTTGTTCTCCTCCAGGTTTTTGCTGGAATCGTAACTTTGCTTTTTGGCTACCACTTCAACACAACCGCATTCGGTGATGGCTTTGGTCAGGGAGCGATTGATGCGAGATGCCGTCTCCTGAACTTTGGACATGACGTCCAGTACGCTTCGATGTCGGATCAAAAGCTCTGATACTTGCGTTTGAAAGTCGTCTACATTTCGTTTGTCCATATCAATTCACCTCTGCTTTAGGCTGATCGTATCGTCACAATTTTCGCTCATTGTGTTACTGCCATTATAAGAAGGGAGTCTGGTCGCTGTCAATTTGCCCGAGAAGGAAACAGGTGTTTGAGGTTGACGGGAAAATGACAACTATGTTAAAATTTTTGGCTATTTGACATGGTAAAATCATTTTTGCTATAGTGAGGGAAAGCGACAATGAAGCAATTTCGCTATTTGGAAAGTTACAGGGTTTTACTCAAAGGCTTCTGTCTATATTAATAAAAGGAGGTGAAGGCATGGTACGCCGCATAGGAAAAATCTTTTTTGTCTTGGTTGGCGGTGGCTTGGGCTACCAATACGGTGCCGAACTGTTTTCGCTGCTTAACCCGCTTTTGAATTTTGGAGTAGTTGGTGGAGCGCAATATATTGGGGCGGTACTTGGTGCCATTCTGTTCTTCTTTTTAGCTAATTGGCTTTTGGACTACGTCTTGAAAGTAGTTCGCTGGGGAGAAGAGACTCTCGTCAAAATGCCGATTGTTGACGTGATGTTCGGAGCGATGGGGTTGATTAGTGGTCTTATTGTTGCCTTTTTATTATTCCTGCCCATCAGTAAAATTCCGTTTCCGGTAATAGGTGATCTGTTGCCGCTGGTTGTTTCCGGGTTGCTTGGCTATCTGGGCTTTCAGGTAGGATTTCGCAAGCGGGACGAGATTATGTCGGTTTTCTCGATTGGACGCAAGGATAAGAAAAAGGAACAGGCTGCAACAGCAACAAATGTCGAGCACAAAATTTTGGACACGAGCGTCATTATTGACGGACGCATTGCAGATATTTGCCGTACGGGCTTTTTGGAGGGCGTACTGGTCATTCCGGGCTTTGTCCTGGAGGAACTGCAACACATTGCCGATTCTTCTGATGTACTGAAACGAAATCGCGGCCGTCGAGGCTTGGATATTCTCAACAAGATTCAGAAGGAAATGAAGGTCAAGGTTCAAATCTGGGAAGGCGACTTTGAAGAAGTATCCGAAGTGGACAGCAAGCTGATCAAGCTGGCGAAGGTCATGAACGGGAAAGTCGTCACCAACGATTTCAACCTGAACAAAGTATGTGAATTGCAAGGCGTGGCTGTATTGAACATCAACGATTTGGCGAATGCCGTGAAGCCTGTCGTCTTGCCAGGGGAAGAAATGAACGTGCAGGTCATCAAGGATGGAAAAGAGCACGGTCAGGGCGTCGCGTATCTCGATGACGGCACGATGATCGTCGTGGAAGGCGGACGCGAATACATTGGCAACGACGTGGATGTACTGGTCACCAGTGTACTGCAAACATCTGCGGGACGAATGATTTTCGCGAAGCCGAAGCTCTTGGAAAGAGCACTGTAAGAAGAGACGAGAAGCAAACGACGGGAGAGAATGAAAAAGTGAGTACGGGTGTCGTGATCGTTGCTGCCGGTTCGGGGAAAAGAATGGGCGGCCAACGGAACAAACTATGGTTGCCGCTTGCCGGAGAACCGATTTTGGCTCACACAGTTCGCCTTTTCGCCTCGCATCAGGACATCGACCAGATCGTACTGGTAGTGAGCGAGCCGGACTACGCTGACGTGCTGGCCTTGCTCAAGGCCGAAAACTTGCCAGTAACGGTCGCCTTGGGCGGCAATGAGCGGCAGGACAGCGTCAGAAACGGTTTGGCTGCCTTGGCAACCTCCTGTACCTACGTGCTTGTTCACGATGCGGCAAGGCCATTCGTTACCAAGCAGCAGATCAGTGACATGATCAGACAGGTGCAGCGCGATCAGGCTACGATCATGGCTGTACCTGTCAAAGATACGATAAAAGTGGTGGGGGCATCAGGCTTTGTGGAAGATACCCCGGCACGGGAAAGCTTGTGGGCGGTTCAAACCCCACAAGCTTTTCGTATGTCTTTGCTGCAAGAAGCGCATGAGGCAGCCAAAAAGGCGGGCAAGCTCGGTACGGATGATGCCATGCTGGTCGAATGGCTCGGCCATCCGGTTTCAGTGATGCAGGGAAGCTATGAGAATATCAAGATCACTACGCCGGATGACTTGTGGCTGGGTGAAGAGATTATGCGAAAGCGAAGGGGAGAGTAATTCATGCGTATTGGACAAGGATTTGACGTGCATCAACTGGTAGAAGGCCGTCCGTGCATTATCGGCGGCATCACCATTCCGTACGAAAAGGGGCTGCTCGGCCATTCTGACGCCGATGTGCTGCTTCACGCGATCAGTGACGCGATTCTCGGTGCGATTGGCGAAGGCGATATCGGCCGCCATTTCCCTGATACAGATCCTGCGTTCAAAGGAGCGGACAGTGTCGTGTTGCTTGAGCATGTGTGGAAGCTGGCAAAAGAGCGCGGCTATCGCCTGGGCAACGTCGATGCGACTATCATCGCGCAAGCTCCCAAAATGGCACCTTACATACCGCAAATGTGCGAAGTCATCGCTCGTGTACTGGAGGCAGAAGATGCTTCCCAGGTTAACGTGAAGGCGACAACATCGGAAAAGCTCGGTTTTACAGGCAGAGGAGAAGGAATCGCGGCCCAGGCTGTATGCTTGCTTGTCAAGTAAAGGGGCAAGGTGTAACATAAAGCCTTAGAAACGTATTCATGAAAGATCATAGCCTTTTACATTCACAAGGATGGTGCTATCAATGGCGAAAGAAATCCGCACGCGTTATGCGCCGAGTCCTACGGGGCATTTGCACATCGGCGGTGCGCGCACAGCGCTTTTTAACTATCTGTTTGCCAAACATCACGGCGGTTCGTTTATTGTCCGGATCGAGGATACAGACCAAACGCGCAATAAAGAAAATGCCGATGAAGAGCAAATGAAAAACTTGAAGTGGCTCGGAGTCGAATGGGAAGAAGGCACGGATGTGGGCGGCCCTTATGGCCCGTACCGCCAAACCGAGAGATTGGATATTTACCGCCAATATATCGATCAACTGCTTGCGGAAGGCAAGGCTTACTACTGTTACGCGACGAAGGAAGAGCTGGATGCAGAGCGCGAAGAGCAACTGGCGCGCGGGGAGACTCCGCGGATTTTGGAGAAGCATCGCCATGTGACGGAAGAACAGCGCGCGCAGTATGAAGCGGAAGGCCGCGTGCCGTCCATTCATTTCCTTGTGCCGGACAACCGCGAATACGTAGTAAACGACCTGATCCGCGGACAGGTGATATTCAACTCGAACGAAATGGGAGACTTCGTCATCTGTCGTCCTGACGGAATCCCTACCTATAACTTCGCTGTCGTAATCGACGACTACCTGATGAAAATCAGCCACGTCATTCGCGGCGAAGAGCATTTGTCCAACACGCCTCGACAACTGATGATCTACGAAGCTTTCGGTTGGGAAGCTCCTGACTTTGCTCACTTGGCGCTGATTCTCAATCAGGACGGCAAGAAGATGTCCAAGCGTGATGAGAGCATTTTGCAGTTCATCGAGCAATATCGCGATCTCGGCTTCTTGCCGGAGGCGATTGTGAACTTCCTCGTCCTGTTGGGCTGGTCGCCAGGCGGCGAAGAGGAAATTTTCCTCATCGATGATTTGGTCAAGCTGTTCTCCATGGAGCGCGTGAGCAAGTCGCCGGCTGTATTCGACGCAACCAAGATGAACTGGATGAACAACTACTACCTGAAGCGTCAACCGCTCGATCTGATTACAGATATGTGCGTGCCGCACCTGCAAAAAGCGGGCTTCATCGAAGAGACGCTGTCTGACGCCAAACGGGAATGGGTACGCAGCATTGTCGCCCTGTACCAGGAGCAAATGTCCTACTGTGCACAAATCGTTCCGCTGGCTGCTCTTTTCTTCCTGGACGAAGTGGTGTACGATGAAGAAGCGACAATGGTGCTGAAAGAACCGCAGCTTCCGGAAGTCCTCGCTTCTTTTGTGAAACACCTGTCAGCCCAAGATGCATATAATGTGGATGTCATCAAAGCGGCGTTGAAGGAAGTGCAAAAGGAAACAGGCCACAAAGGAAAGGCGCTGTTCATGCCTGTACGCGTTGGCACAACAGGTCAGGCGCATGGCCGCGATTTGGCTGAGACTTTATTCCTGCTCGGACGTGACAAAGTATTGGCGCGCGCGCAGCGTGTGATTGAAAACGGAAAATAGCCTGTAACAAGGCACATGATATAAAACGAATGCGACGATCAGGAGAAGTACGTCAGGTTACACGTTTACAGAGAGGATGGTGGGGTGAGAACCATCCAGCGTGCCCTGTTCGGAAATGCGCCTGTGAGCAGTGAGCTGAACATGTCGGACTCTTCGGACGACACCAGTAGGTGACATCGGTTCCCGCCGTTATCGGGATGTAGAGCGAGATCGTTTGTCTGGCCGTTTTTAGCCAGAGGCCACAGCGATCTAAGCAGAGTGGAACCGCGGTATAACCCGTCTCTGTCCCTTCGTGTTGATGAAGGGGTAGGGGCGTTTTTTATTTTTCCGACCTTAGATCTAGCAGAAAATCCAGGCAGGAGGTGCCACCCAACTATGTTCGCACAGATGAAAGATGACATTCAGGCTGTATTTGAAAGAGACCCGGCAGCACGCAGTGCATTGGAAGTTGTCATGACCTATTCAGGTTTGCACGCCATTTGGGGGCACCGGATTGCTCACAAGCTCTGGAAGGCCGAGTGGTGTACACTCGCGCGGATTGTTTCGCAGGTCGCTCGCTTTTTCACAGGGATCGAAATTCACCCAGGCGCACGCATTGGCCGCGGATTGTTTATCGATCACGGTATGGGCGTGGTCATCGGGGAAACATGCGAAATCGGCGACAATGTTACGATCTACCAAGGTGTCACGCTCGGAGGAACCGGCAAGGAAAAAGGCAAGCGCCATCCCACCATCGGCAACGATGTGATTATCGCGACGGGTGCAAAAGTTTTGGGGTCTTTCAAAATTGGCGATAATTCAAAGATAGGGGCTGGCGCAGTCGTTTTGCAGGAAGTGCCGCCCAATTCGACCGTAGTAGGAATCAAGGCGCGCATCGTCATTCAGGATGGCAAACGCGTCAAACACGATCTGGACCACGTCAACATGCCTGACCCGGTTGCAGACACGATTCGTCTCATGCAAAAGGAAATTGATCATTTGCGCAAAGAATTGGATTTTTTGAGGGAGGATAAAAAGAACCATGGGCATTCAGCTGACTAACACAATGACACGCCGAAAGGAACCGTTCGTTCCTTTGGAGCCGGGCAAGGTGAAAATGTACGTGTGCGGCCCGACCGTGTACAATTACATTCACATCGGAAATGCTCGTCCGGCTATTGTTTTCGACACGCTTCGCCGTTATTTGAAGTATCGCGGTTATGAAGTGACTTTTGTACAAAATATCACGGATGTGGACGACAAGCTGATTCGGGTGGCGAACGAGGAAGGAACGACCGTCAAGGAAGTGGCTGACCGTTACACAGATGGATACAACCAAGACCTCGGCACATTGAATGTTCTGCCGCCTGACATTCAGCCGCGCGTGATGCAAACGATCCCGGAAATCATTTCGTTTGTCGAAGGGCTGATCGAAAAAGGCTATGCGTACGAGAGTGAGGGAGACGTGTACTTCCGCACCGGACGTTTTCAGGAATACGGAAAACTTTCTCACCAGCCGCTGGACGATTTGCAGGCAGGCGCTCGCGTCGAGATCAACGAGAAAAAGGAACATCCGCTCGACTTCGTGCTCTGGAAAGCTGCCAAGCCAGGAGAAGTTACGTGGAGCAGCCCGTGGGGAGACGGCAGACCAGGCTGGCACATCGAATGCTCGGCTATGGCGCTGAAGTTCTTGGGCGAGGAAATTGACATCCACGCGGGTGGAACCGATCTTGTGTTCCCGCACCATGAAAATGAGATTGCCCAATCCGAATGCTTTACCGGAAAAGTGTTTGCCCGCTACTGGCTGCACAACGGGATGCTCAACATCGACAACGAAAAAATGTCCAAATCCCTCGGCAATTTTTTGCTTGCCCGCGATCTGGTAGGGAAGTTCGGAGGCCAGCTGATCCGCTTTTTCATGCTCCAGGGGCACTACCGCAACCCGATCAATTTCAGCTACGAATTGCTTGAACAAGCGGCGAACGGCCTTGATCGCATCAAAACAGCGTATACAAACCTCTCCCACCGTCTGGATACGGCAAGGGAAGAAGAGCCGAACGGACAATCCGGGGAGCAGGCGCGTATCATTTCGGAATTGCGGGATCGGTTCATCGCCGAAATGGACGACGACATCAATACAGCGAACGCGATCACTGTCATTTTCGATGTGGTGAAGGAAGCGAACCTGTACTTGCGCCATCAAAATGTAGGGGCGGCCGAGGTGCGCGCTTACATGGAGCTGATCGTGGAGTTGACAGAGGTTCTTGGGCTGATCGTTGCAGAAGAGCAAGAGCTGTTGGACAGCGAGATTGACGCATTGATCGCAGAGCGCACAGAGGCGCGCAAAGCGAAAAACTTTGCCCGTTCTGACGAAATTCGCGATTTGCTCGCGGCAAAAGGAATCGTGCTTGAGGACACGCCACAAGGTGTTCGCTGGCGCCGAAAATAAGGGGCCGAAGAAACAAGATGCAAAAAGAAGAATTGACCCGAGATCCCAACCTGACAAATCCACTCGTGCTCGCCTTTCTGGGCGATGCTACCTATGCGCATTGCGTGCGGTACCATCTGATCGCCAAGGGGCTGGTTAAACCTAACCAGCTCCACAAGGCGGCCAATCGTTACGTGTCAGCCAAGGCACAGGCCAATGTGCTGCTTACGCTGATGCCGACATTGCCGGAGGATGAGTTGAATGTGGTGAAGCGGGGACGGAATGCGAAGTCTGGTTCTACCGCCAAAAATGCCGACATTATCGACTATCGGCATGCCACGGCCTTTGAAGCGCTGATTGGCTACTTGTATTTGTGCGGAAAAGAAGAGCGGATCGCAGAAATTGTGCAACAGGCGTTTGCTATTGTGGAAGGAGAGTAAGGCATGAGTGAAGAGTGGATTTTGGGGAAAAACCCCGTCATTGAAGCGCTGCGGTCCGGGCGCACTATCAATAAAATCTGGGTTGCGGAAGGGACCAACAAAAATCTGATGGCACCCGTTTTTGCTTTGGCAAAAGAGAACGGGGTCATCGTGACGACAGCTAACCGCAAAAAGCTGGATCAGCTCGTATCGACGGACAACCACCAGGGAGTTGTGGCATCGGTAGCTGCTTATGATTATGTCGAAGTGGACGATATTTTGAAACGGGCAGAGGAAAAAGGCGAGCAGCCGTTTATTTTGCTGCTGGACGAGCTGGAGGACCCGCATAACCTCGGCTCGATCATGCGTACGGCGGATGCTGTGGGAGCGCATGGAGTCGTCATTCCGAAGCGCAGATCGGTCAGCCTGACCGCAACAGTGGCAAAAGCTTCTGCCGGAGCAATCAATTACGTGCCGGTTGCGCGCGTCACCAATCTCGTGCGCACGATGGAGGAATTGAAAGAACGGGGAGTCTGGATTGCAGGAACAGACGCGAGTGCCAAGCAGGACTTCCGCCAGGGCGATTACACGATGCCGCTCGCAATCGTCATCGGCAGCGAAGGAAAAGGGATGAGTCGCCTCGTACGGGAAAACTGTGATTTCCTTTACAGCCTTCCGATGGCGGGAAATGTGACCTCTCTGAACGCTTCTGTAGCTGCTGCTTTGTTGATGTATGAAGTATATCGCTCCAGGAGTCCACTTCCGACGCGGGTGAAGTAAAATGGCAAAAAGAAAAGCCAAGCAGCTGTTGATCGTAGACGGCTACAATATCATCGGTGCCTGGCCAGAGCTGCGCGTTTTGAAGGATCAGGAACGGATGGCTGAGGCGCGCGATCTGTTAATCTCCCAAATGGCAGAGTACCAAAGCTACACCGGGACAAAAGTGATTATCGTGTTCGACGCGTACAACGTCCCGGGTATCGGTCGGCAGATGGAAGACTTTCTGGTTGAAATTTATTTTACGAAGAAAAAGGAGACGGCTGACGAGAAAATTGAACAGCTTGTCTCCGAATTTAACCAAAAAAATCGACAAATTTATGTAGCGACTTCTGACTACACATCCCAACGTGTTATTTTTGGACAGGGAGCCTTGCGCAAATCCGCGAGGGAGTTATTGCTGGACATGGAAAACGCAGGCAAGGAAATCAAGCAACAGGTTCAAAAAACGCATGAAGAACGCTTCTCCAAACGGGTTGTGCTGAATGACGAAATAGCGAAAATATTCGAAAAATGGAGAAGGGAATAACTTGGATTCGGTTGACGCTTTTTTATGGCATCATGTATAATAGCGTCATCTATGGAGAAACCGGTTGGCGGAGGGATCATTTGTGAGCGTTGACCTCAAGGAGTTAAAACATGCCCAATATGAACTAATGACCGACGAAGAAGTAGTCGACCTGGTTCGCGATAATGATGCCGAAGCTCTGGAGTATTTGATCAACAAATACAAGAACTTTGTGCGTGCCAAAGCGAGATCCTATTTTCTTATTGGGGCTGACCGCGAAGACATTGTACAAGAAGGCATGATTGGTCTGTACAAGTCCATTCGCGACTTCAGAGGCGACAAGCTCACGTCGTTCAAGGCATTTGCCGAGCTTTGCATTACCCGTCAAATCATCACGGCGATCAAAACGGCGACCAGGCAGAAGCACATTCCGCTCAATTCGTACGTTTCGCTGGACAAGCCTATTTACGACGAGGATTCTGACCGTACGCTGCTTGATGTGATTTCTGGAACTAAAGTAACCGATCCCGAAGAGCTGTTCATCAATCGCGAAGAGTTTGATGACATCGAAGGGAAAATGAGTGAAATTTTAAGTGATTTGGAGCGGCAGGTGCTGATGCTCTATTTGGATGGACGATCCTATCAGCAAATTGCCGTTGAGCTAAAGCGCCATGTCAAATCTATCGATAATGCGTTGCAACGCGTCAAGCGCAAGCTGGAACGCTATCTGGAAGGCAGAGAGATTCATCTGTAAAACAGGGAATCTCTTTTTGTTTTTTCGCGTCATTGGGGCCAAAAAGCTTTGTACATAACGAGACTTCGGGTGAATATGGAAGCAAAAGCCCTTCTTTTTGTCAAGTCATTTTGTTTGACATGGGTATTTCGGTATGATAAATTTATTTAGGTAGCCATAGACTCTTATCTCTCTGTTCTATGGTTACTTTGATGAATGAAATGGTCAGGAAAAAGTAGCGGTTTTCCCGTACTATTTGTCATTGAGTACATTTAACGAATAGCAGGTTTGAAATGAGATGGAGGTGGCAATAAATGCGAGTAAACATCACGTTGGCGTGCACCGAGTGTGGCGAGCGTAACTATATCTCCACAAAAAACAAGCGAACCACTACTGAACGTGTTGAGCTGAAAAAGTATTGCTCCCGTGACAAGAAGCAAACCCTTCATCGCGAGACGAAGTAATGGTTGATGCGACGAAGTCAGGGGGTGGCAAAGTGGGTTTTTTAGCACGAATCGGAGCCAGTTTTCGCCGTACCGGTGATTTCTTTGGCGACGTAATGTCCGAACTAAAGAAAGTCCGTTGGCCGAACCGCAAGGAATTGACCACGTATACGCTGGTTGTTCTCATTACGGTTGTGCTTCTGGCAATATTCTTCTTCGTCGTTGATTTGGGAATCTCGCGCTTGATCGATTTGATTCTAGGAAAGTAATTTTGCAAGTCTTAGGAGGGACGGACGGTTAACGTCCTGGTGGATATGGAAAAAGCATGGTATGTCGTTCATACGTACTCAGGTTACGAAAACAAGGTTAAGACGAACCTGGAGAAGCGCGTCGAGTCGATGGGCATGGAAGACAAGATCTTTCGCGTTCTCGTTCCCACTGAGGAAGAAGTGGAGACTAAGGATGGCAAAAAGCGCACCGTCACGAAAAAGGTTTTTCCTGGATACGTCCTTGTTGAAATGGTGATGACGGACGACTCTTGGTATGTCGTGCGAAACACTCCTGGGGTTACCGGCTTTGTCGGATCCACGGGCGCTGGCTCTAAGCCGACAGCGCTGCGTCCTGAAGAGGCCGATACGATTCTCAAGCAAATGGGGATCGAAATTCCCAAGATCAGAGTCGATTTTGCTCTCCGCGATATGGTGCGCGTCACAGATGGTCCATTTTCTAATCGCACCGGGGAGATTATCGAGATTTACCCGGACAGACAGAAGGTTCGCGTATTGGTGGACATCTTCGGTCGCGAAACACCGGTGGAGCTAGACTTTACACAAGTTCAAAAATTGGATTAGGATTCAACTTGAAAAGTATCGCGCTATGTGGTACATTTCATTTTGTTTTAACAATCCCACAACAATATCTGGGGTTTCTTGCACTCTCACTATAGATCGAAAGTCTTTTACGAGACTTTCTTAATAAGGTGGGAGGGGGCATTCCCCCGTAATAACCACATGTGAAGTAAGGAGGTGTCTTACGTGGCTAAGAAGGTTATCCGCGTAATTAAATTACAAATCCCAGCAGGTAAAGCGAATCCTGCACCTCCAGTAGGTCCGGCACTCGGTCAAGCTGGTGTAAACATCATGGGGTTCTGTAAAGAATTCAATGCACGTACAGAAAGCGAAGTTGGCATGATCATTCCGGTGGAAATCACCGTGTTTGAAGACCGCTCTTTCACTTTTATTACAAAAACTCCTCCAGCTGCAGTTCTGTTGAAGAAAGCTGCTGGTATCGAGTCCGGATCCGGCGTACCGAACAAAACAAAAGTTGCTACGCTGAAACGTGATAAAGTTCGCGAAATCGCTGAACTGAAACGTCCTGACCTGAATGCTGCATCCGTGGAAGCGGCTATGCGCATGGTGGAAGGTACTGCACGTTCCATGGGTATCGTAATCGAAGACTAATTGTCTTGAGTGCAAGGGGGCACAGACGTTGTGCCCCCCTGTCTGTGGGAGGATTAACCGCTACGACCACATTGAAGGGAGATTTAAATCATGGCAAAAAAAGGTAAGAAATATCAAGAGGCTGTAAAGCTCGTTGATAAAAACAAAGTATACGAAGTAGTTGAAGGCATTGAGCTGGTTAAAAAAGCAGCTACTGCTAAATTCGACGAAACAGTTGAAGCAGCATTCCGTTTGGGTGTAGACCCTAAACGTGCTGACCAACAAATCCGTGGCGCTGTAGTACTGCCACACGGTACTGGTAAAGTACAACGCGTTCTCGTATTCGCTAAAGGCGAAAAAGCAAAAGAAGCAGAAGCTGCTGGCGCTGACTTCGTAGGCGATGCAGACATGATCGCGAAAATTCAAGGTGGCTGGTTCGACTTTGACGTCGTAGTAGCTACTCCTGACATGATGGGTGAAGTAGGTAAATTGGGTCGTGTACTCGGTCCAAAAGGCCTGATGCCAAACCCTAAAACCGGAACTGTTACTTTCGACGTAACAAAAGCGGTTAACGAAATCAAAGCAGGTAAAATTGAGTATCGCGTAGACAAAGCAGGTAACATCCACGCTCCTATCGGAAAAGCATCCTTCGATGCTGATAAGCTGGCTGAGAACCTGGCAGCTCTGACTGAAGCACTGAACCGTGCGAAACCAGCTGCGGCTAAAGGCGTTTACATGAAAAATGTAACCCTGAGCTCCACTATGGGTCCTGGCGTACGCGTAGCTGTAAAATAATGACACTTGACTTCCTTTTGGGAAGTTGTTAAGATAGTCCCTGTTGATGAAAAGAATATGCCGTAGACAGAAGGTGCGGTACTTGCGAGAGTAACGCTTAATATCCCTCCGAGGCGTGTAATGTACGAAAGAGGAAACATTGATTTCCTTTGACGATAGAGCATTATGCCCTCGTGATGTCTGCGAGGGCATTCTTCATTTTCTAGGATTAGAGCACGGGAGGTGTAAACAATGGCAGAAATTCGTCCAACCGTTATTCGTGAAGAGAAAGTACAAGCGATCAACGAAATCGCAGCCAAGCTCCGCGAGAGCCAAACCACAGTGGTGGCTGACTACCGCGGTCTGACTGTAGCCCAAGTTACCGAGCTCCGCAAACAACTGCGTGAAGCTGGTGTTGAGTTCCAGGTGTTGAAAAACTCCCTGACTCGTCTGGCTACTGAAAAAGAAAGCTTGACTGAACTGGATCAATATCTGACTGGCCCGAACGCTTTGGCGTTCTCCAAAGACGATATCATCGCTCCAGCGAAAGTTATTGCTGAATTCGCGAAGAAAAACGACAAGCTGGAAATCAAGGGTGGCGTGATCGAGGGCAAAGTAGTTGGTGCTGAACAAATTCATGCACTGGCAACTCTTCCTTCCCGCGAAGGTCTCTTGTCCATGCTTCTCTCCGTCCTGCAAGCTCCAATGCGCAACGTTGCACTGGCAGTCAAAGCAGTGGCCGAGCAAAAAGAAGGTCAAGGCGCTTAATCGTCTGATCGGCTGATGTTTCAATAAAACTATCCATTGAATGGAGGATTTCAAAATGTCTAAAGAGCAAATCTTGGAAGCCATCAAAGGCATGTCCGTTCTCGAATTGAACGACTTGGTAAAAGCAATTGAAGAAGAATTCGGTGTAACTGCTGCTGCTCCTGTAGCTGTAGTTGCTGGTGGCGCTGCTGAAGCTGCTGCTGAGCAAACTGAGTTCACTGTAAACCTGGTAAGCGGCGGAGCTTCCAAAATCAACGTTATTAAAGTTGTTCGCGAGCTGACTGGTCTGGGTCTGAAAGAAGCAAAAGACCTGGTAGACAACGCTCCAAAAACACTCAAAGAGGGCGTTTCCAAAGACGAAGCAGAAGCTCTCAAAGCAAAACTCGAAGAAGCTGGCGCACAAGTAGAAGTGAAGTAAGTTAGCTTTCTTTAGAAATTCCCCTTGCCTGCGGCAGGGGGTTTTTCTGTAAGAGGACGGCGAGTTTTTTTCAATCGATGAGGAAGGGTGAATCACACGTGGGAGATCACTATTACACCAGTCAACCGGGAACGGCGCATGACGAACAGCAATTTTCGTTTGTGCTTCGCGGGAGGGAGCTTCGCTTCACCACTGACGCCGGTGTTTTTTCCCGGGACCGGATTGATTTTGGCAGTGTATTGCTCATCGAAAACATGGAGATCGGCAGTCACGCTCGGGTTTTGGATGTGGGGTGCGGCTACGGGCCGATTGGCTTGACGGCTGCCACGCTGGCTGACCAGGGAAAAGTGACGATGATCGATGTGAACGAGCGTGCGGTTGACCTGGCTCGTCGGAATGCCGAAAGAAACGGAATCAAAAATATCGAAGTGCGGGTCAGTGATGTTTACAGTGCCGTGCAAGGTGAGCAGTACGACGTCATTTTGACCAATCCGCCGATTCGGGCGGGCAAAGAAATTGTACATCGCATTTTTACTGAAGGACATGAGCTGCTCGTTGAAGGTGGAGAGATGTGGGTAGTCATTCAGAAAAAGCAAGGCGCCCCGTCTGCATTGAAAAAGCTGCAAGAAACCTACCGTGAAGTGATAGAAGTGGATCGGGAAAAGGGCTACTCCATTTTTCGCGCAATCAAATAGTCAAGCGACAATCATTAGAAAACTTTTCTTGACGTGAATATTTGATTGTGGTAGCATTATAAAATGTCAATATGGGATAAATGTCTATTTTTCAGTAATTCCCTGTTTGTCAAGCGTTTCTACTTTTTTCCTGAAAGAGGAATGTTTGTGTAAAAACATGGGAATTCTTTTAAAATAGAGTTTCTCTGGGTTAAAAATGGTTGATGCTGCTTTAACCCATTTTTATTTTAAGGTGTTCGCCTGCAATTGCAAGATTGCCGAATGCCAAGTTTCTATGTGTGAAAACACAACCTGAGGGGTGAATAAGTTGGCAGGTAAAGTGATTCAAAGTGGCCGACACCGCCAGCGTCGTACGTATTCACGTATTAACGAAGTGCTGGGCCTTCCAAATCTCATCGAGATTCAGCAAAAGTCCTACCAATGGTTCCTTGATGAGGGGCTCCGTGAGATGTTCCAAGACATTTCGCCAATCCAGGACTTCACTGGCAATCTCGTGCTGGAGTTTATCGACTACAGCTTGGGAGAGCCAAAGTACGATGTTGACGAGTCGAAAGAACGTGACGTCACCTATGCGGCGCCTCTGCGTGTGAAGGTACGTTTGTTGAACAAAGAGACGGGAGAAGTGAAGGAACAAGAAGTCTTCATGGGGGATTTCCCGCTCATGACCGAAACGGGAACCTTCATTATTAATGGTGCTGAGCGCGTAATCGTCAGCCAGCTTGTTCGTTCCCCCAGTGTATATTACAACACCAAAGTGGACAAAAACGGCAAGCAGACGTTTACAGCTACGGTAATCCCGAACCGGGGTGCGTGGCTGGAGCTGGAGACCGATGCGAAAGACGTAATTTATGTCCGCATCGACCGTACGCGAAAAATCCCGGTAACGGTTCTTTTGCGTGCACTGGGCTTCGGTTCCGACATCGAGATTCTCAACTTGCTGGGTGAAGATGAGTACATCAAGAACACGCTGGAAAAAGACAACACCGACTCTACGGAAAAAGCGCTGATCGAGATTTACGAGCGCCTTCGTCCGGGTGAGCCGCCAACAGTCGAAAACGCGAAGAGCCTCTTGATCTCTCGTTTCTTCGATCCAAAACGTTACGACCTGGCTTCTGTAGGTCGCTACAAGATGAACAAAAAGCTTCATCTGAAAAACCGTCTGTACAACCAACGCTTGGCTGAAACATTGGTCGATACCAAAACCGGCGAAATTTTTGCCGAGGCGGGACAAATGATTGACCGCCGCGTACTGGATCGCATTGTGCCTGCGTTGGAAACCAACATTGGTTTCCTTGATGTTCGTACGCATGGCGGCGTTTTGGAAGAAGAGACGATTCATCTGCAATCCATTAATATTTTCTCTCCGATTGAAGATGGCAAGATCATCAAAGTCATCGGAAACGGAAATGTGGATAAATCCTTCAAGCATATTACGCCGGCGGATATCGTTTCGGCGATCAACTATTTCATGAACCTGCTTCATGGCGTTGGTTCCACTGACGATATTGACCACTTGGGCAACCGTCGTCTCCGTTCCGTGGGTGAGCTTTTGCAGAACCAGTTCCGTATCGGTTTGTCCCGTATGGAGCGCGTGGTTCGCGAGCGTATGTCCATTCAGGATCAGAACCAAATCACGCCGCAGGCTCTGATTAACATCCGTCCTGTTATTGCGTCGCTGAAAGAGTTCTTCGGAAGCTCCCAGCTGTCTCAGTTTATGGACCAAACAAACCCATTGGCTGAGCTGACGCACAAACGCCGTCTGTCCGCTCTCGGACCTGGTGGTTTGACGCGTGAGCGCGCGGGCTTTGAAGTGCGCGACGTTCACCACTCTCACTACGGTCGTATGTGTCCAATTGAGACGCCAGAGGGACCAAACATCGGTTTGATCAACTCGCTGTCGTCCTTTGCGCGCATTAACGACTACGGCTTCATTGAAACGCCACGCCGCAAGGTAGACCCGGAAACAGGCTTTGTGCTGAGGGACATCGTCTATCTGACTGCGGATGAAGAGGATGTTTTCAACGTGGCGCAGGCGAACCAGCCTCTCGATGATGATGGACGCTTCGTGAACGACATGGTTATCTGCCGTCGTAAAGGCGAGATCTTGAGCGTGCCTCGCGACAAGGTAGACTTCATGGACGTATCGCCTAAGCAAGTTGTATCCGTTGCGACGGCGCTCATTCCGTTCCTTGAGAACGATGACGCGAACCGCGCGCTGATGGGTTCAAACATGCAGCGGCAGGCCGTTCCGCTTTTGATTCCACAAGCACCGTTCGTCGGTACGGGTATGGAGCACAAAGCAGCGCAAGACTCCGGTGTGGCGATCGTTGCCAAGCATCCGGGTCAAGTTGAGCGTGTAACGGCTCGCGAAATCTGGATTCGCCGCTATAAAGAAATCGACGGCAAGAAAGTTGCTGGCGATATCGACAAATACAAAATGCACAAGTTCATCCGTTCCAACCAGGGAACCTGCATCAACCAGCGTCCGATCGTAAGCCGCGGAGACTGGATTGAAAAAGGCGACATCATTGGTGACGGTCCTTCCACCGAAAAAGGTGAATTGGCATTGGGTCGTAACGTAATCGTCGCGTTTATGACGTGGGAAGGTTACAACTACGAGGATGCGATTCTCCTGAGTGAGAAGCTTGTGAAGGATGACGTTTATACGTCGATCCATATTGAAGAATACGAGTCCGAAGCTCGCGACACCAAGCTGGGCCCAGAAGAGATCACCCGCGATATTCCAAACGTCGGGGAAGACGCTCTGAAAAACCTGGATGAGCGCGGTATTATCCGCGTCGGCGCTGAGATTCAAGACGGCGACATTCTCGTTGGTAAAGTAACGCCAAAAGGGGTTACCGAGCTGACTGCGGAAGAACGCCTCTTGCACGCCATTTTCGGGGAAAAAGCCCGTGAAGTTCGCGATACATCCCTGCGCGTACCGCATGGTGGTTCCGGTATTATCGTAGACGTGAAAGTATTTACGCGTGAGAACGGCGACGAGCTGCCTCCAGGCGTGAATCAACTGGTTCGTGTCTACATCGCCCAAAAACGGAAAATCTCCGTGGGTGACAAGATGGCCGGACGACATGGTAACAAAGGGGTTATTGCCCGGATCATGCCAGAAGAGGATATGCCATTCCTCCCAGACGGCTCTCCTGTTGAAATCGTACTGAACCCGTTGGGCGTACCTTCCCGTATGAACATCGGTCAGGTATTGGAGACTCACTTGGGTATGGCAGCGAAGCTTCTCGGCATCCATGTGGCGACACCTGTATTCGACGGTGCCCGTCAGGCAGAAGTATTCGAGACTTTGGAAGAGGCTGGCCTCGACCGTGATGGTAAAACCATCTTGTACGATGGACGTACAGGTGAACCGTTCGATCGTCGTGTAACGGTCGGATGCGTATACATGCTGAAACTGGCTCACTTGGTAGATGACAAGATTCACGCCCGTTCTACCGGTCCATACTCTCTCGTTACTCAACAGCCATTGGGTGGTAAAGCTCAATTCGGCGGACAGCGTTTCGGGGAGATGGAGGTTTGGGCATTGGAAGCTTACGGTGCAGCCTACACCTTGCAGGAAATTCTCACCGTCAAGTCGGATGACGTCGTGGGTCGCGTGAAGACGTACGAAGCGATTGTCAAAGGTGAAAACGTGCCAGAGCCAGGTGTTCCTGAATCGTTCAAGGTTCTGATCAAGGAACTGCAAAGCTTGGGTATGGACGTGAAAATCCTGTCCGGCGACGAGCAGGAGATTGAAATGCGTGAAATGGAAGATGAGGATGAAGGCAACGGTGAAAAACTGAACCTCGTTCTCGAAGGTGGAAGCTTGAACGACGAGTAAGATTCCGGTACAAAGGGAGGTAACGCCCTGTGATAGACGTGAACAACTTCGAATATATGAAGATCGGCTTGGCTTCCCCCGATAAGATCCGTTCGTGGTCTTTCGGGGAAGTGAAAAAGCCAGAGACGATCAACTACCGCACACTGAAACCGGAAAAAGACGGCTTGTTCTGCGAACGCATCTTTGGACCGACCAAAGACTGGGAGTGCCATTGCGGTAAGTACAAGCGTGTACGTTATAAAGGTGTAGTGTGCGACCGTTGCGGCGTGGAAGTGACCCGCGCCAAAGTACGGCGTGAGCGCATGGGGCATATTGAACTGGCTGCCCCAGTTTCTCACATCTGGTATTTCAAAGGGATTCCAAGCCGCATGGGCTTGGTGCTCGACATGTCCCCGCGTTCCCTGGAAGAAGTTATTTACTTCGCTTCTTATGTAGTAACTGATCCAGGTGATACACCACTCGATAAAAAGCAGCTGCTCTCGGAAAAAGAGTACCGCAACTATCGTGAGAAGTACGGCCACTCTTTCCAAGCGATGATGGGAGCTGAGGCGATCAAACGCCTGCTCGCGGAAATCGATCTGGACAAAGATGTGGAAACGTTGAAAGAAGACCTGAAAACAGCACAAGGCCAACGTCGCAACCGTGCGATCAAACGTCTGGAAGTGCTTGAGGCATTCCGCAACTCCGGAAACCACCCGGATTGGATGGTTCTGGACGTACTGCCGGTAATCCCGCCAGAGCTTCGCCCAATGGTTCAACTCGATGGTGGACGTTTTGCCACTTCCGACTTGAATGACCTGTACCGTCGCGTAATCAACCGGAATAACCGTCTGAAGCGCCTGCTTGAACTGGGTGCTCCTGACATTATCGTACAAAACGAAAAACGGATGCTGCAGGAAGCAGTAGACGCACTTATCGACAACGGTCGTCGCGGCCGTCCGGTAACTGGACCAGGTAACCGTCCGCTGAAATCTCTCAGCCACATGCTGAAAGGTAAACAAGGACGTTTCCGCCAAAACTTGCTCGGTAAGCGCGTTGACTACTCCGGTCGTTCCGTTATCGTTGTAGGACCTAATCTGAAGATGTACCAGTGCGGTTTGCCAAAAGAAATGGCATTGGAACTCTTCAAACCGTTCGTGATGAAAGAGCTCGTTTCCAAAGGACTCGCTCATAACATCAAGAGCGCCAAACGCAAGGTAGAGCGCGTTCAGCCTGAAGTATGGGACGTTCTCGAAGACGTGATTCGCGAGCATCCGGTGCTTCTGAACCGTGCCCCCACCTTGCACCGTCTGGGTATCCAGGCTTTCGAACCAGTATTGGTTGAAGGCCGTGCGATCCGTTTGCACCCGCTCGTTTGTACAGCGTACAACGCCGACTTCGACGGTGACCAAATGGCGGTTCACGTTCCGTTGTCCGCAGAGGCGCAGGCAGAAGCCCGTATCCTCATGCTGGCAGCGCAAAACATCTTGAACCCGAAAGACGGTAAACCAGTAGTAACGCCATCCCAGGACATGGTGCTTGGTTCTTACTATCTGACACTGGAACGTGAAGGCGACAAAGGCGAGGGTACGATCTATCGCGATCCTCATGATGCGATCGCTGCTTACCAGCAAGGCTTCATCAGCTTGCATACGCGCATCGTTTTGCCAGCGAGACGCCTGAACAAAACCAGCTTTACTGAACGCCAACAGAACGCGCTCATCGTAACGACAGTAGGGAAAGTGATCTTCAACGAGATCTTCCCTCCAGATTTGCCGTTCATCAACGTTCCGACCAAATCGAACCTGCAAAACATGGTTCCTGACGAATACTTTATTTTTGACAAAGGTACCAACGTAACCGAGTTTGTGCGCAACCTGCCAGATCCGGGTGCAGTGAAAAAAGGCTTCCTGGGAACGATCATTTCCGAGTGCTTCCGTCGCTTCGGCACGATGAAAACTTCCATGATTCTCGACAGAATCAAAGAGCTTGGCTTCACGTACTCCACTAAAGCGGGTATCACAATCGCGGTAGCGGACATTGCCGTACCTGGCAAGAAGAAAGACATCCTCGATGAAGCGGATCAAAAGGTTGCAACTGTCATGACGCAGTTCCGCCGTGGTCTGATTACTGAGGATGAGCGTTATGACCGCGTTATCTCCATCTGGTCCAAAGCCAAGGATGAGGTAACCGAGGTACTCATGAAGTCCATGGATAAGTTCAATGCGATCTTCATGATGGCGAACTCCGGTGCCCGCGGTAACGTATCCCAGATCACTCAGCTCGCTGGTATGCGCGGTCTGATGGCGAACCCATCCGGTCGAATCATCGAGTTGCCGATCAAATCCAACTTCCGTGAAGGTCTGACTGTATTGGAGTACTTTATCTCCACGCACGGTGCGCGGAAAGGTCTCGCCGATACGGCGCTGCGTACTGCGGACTCGGGTTACTTGACCCGTCGTCTCGTAGACGTTGCCCAAGACGTGATCGTCCGCGAAAAAGATTGCGGTACAGATAAAGGTATTCGTGTTACAGCGATCAAGGATGGCCGTGAAGAAATCGAGAAGCTGTCTGACCGTCTGGTTGGACGTACATGCTTCGAGACACTCCGCCACCCGGAAACAAAAGAAGTCATCATCGGCCGCAACGAGGAAATTTCCGAAGAGGTTGCCGAGTATATCGAAAAAGTGGGCATCACAAGTGTCTACATCCGTAACGTACTTGCTTGCCGCACCAGCCATGGTGTCTGCAAACTTTGCTACGGACGCAACCTGGCAACAGGAGCCGAAGTGGAAGTTGGGGAAGCGGTTGGTATTATTGCCGCTCAGTCCATTGGTGAGCCGGGTACCCAGCTGACCATGCGTACCTTCCATACCGGTGGGGTTGCGGGAGACGATATTACCCAAGGTTTGCCGCGTATTCAAGAGTTGTTCGAAGCGCGCAATCCGAAAGGTCAAGCCGTTATTTCTGAAATCGACGGGGAAGTTGTCGACATTCGTGAAGGTAAAGACCGTCGTGAAATCGAAGTTCGCGGTGAAGCGGAAAACAAAGTGTACGCTGCTCCATACGGCTCGCGCATCAAAGTATCTGTTGGTGTCAAGCTGAGCGCTGGTGACGAGCTCACGGAAGGTTCCGTCGACCCGAAAGAAATGCTCAAAGTTCGCGGCATGCGCGGCGTTTCCAACTACATTTTGCAAGAGGTACAAAAAGTTTACCGCATGCAGGGTGTAGAAATTAACGACAAGCACGTTGAGGTTATGATCCGTCAGATGCTCCGCAAGCTGCGCGTCATCGACAGCGGAGATACAGACCTCTTGCCAGGCTCCTATGTGGAAGTTCCTGAGTTTGAGCAAGCGAACGCAAAAGTTCTCATCGAAGGCAAAAATCCAGCAGTGGGTCGTCCGGTTCTTTTGGGGATTACAAAAGCATCCCTGGAAACCGACTCCTTCCTGTCGGCGGCTTCCTTCCAGGAGACAACGCGCGTTCTCACAGACGCAGCGATCAAAGGAAAAGTGGATCGCCTGCTCGGTCTGAAAGAAAACGTGATTATCGGGAAACTTGTTCCGGCAGGTACCGGTATGTCTCGCTATCGCAATGTAAAAGTAGCAAGTCAGGTTGATTACGAAGCAGAACTCGAAGCTCTCAAAGCTGAGCAAGAAGCGGTTTCTGTAGAGTAATTGTGGGGGTGGCGTCCGCCAGATTTTGGCGGGCGCCTTCCTGAATAAAAAATATGAGTTGGGCGTTGACAACAGCGAACCCACCTGATATTATATTCAAGTGTGCCTGATATCTGTACTTTGGAGGATATGAGAATCATGTCTTATGAAAAAGTAGAGCGGGCCAAGGAGTTGACGATCGGTGTTAAGCAAACGATGAAAGCTGTAGAAAACCAGCAGGTTGAAGCAGTGTACATCGCGGTTGATGCTGATAGACGTTTGACCCAAAAAGTCGAGCTCCTTTGCAAAGAGAAGGGTGTTCCAGTCATTCATGTAGATTCCATGCGCCGTCTAGGCAAAGCGTGCGGAATTGAAGTGGGAGCGGCTACCGCTGCGATTAAGAAAAGTGGTTAACGATGTTTTTGTCTGTTGCGCGATGCGTAAAAGATGGACAAGAACTTTCTATTTGGCCTAAAAATGACTCACCTGGATCTGTGGTCTTGAAGATTGGGTATTAAGAAGGGAGGTAACATCATGCCTACAATTAACCAATTGGTGCGTAAAGGTCGCGAGGACAAGGTTGTGAAGTCTAAGTCCCCAGCTTTGCAAAAAGGGTACAACAGCTTCAAGAAAAGCCAAACCAACCAAAGCTCTCCTCAAAAACGTGGTGTTTGCACTCGTGTAGGTACCATGACTCCGAAAAAACCGAACTCCGCGTTGCGTAAATACGCTCGTGTGCGTTTGACAAACGGAATCGAGGTAACAGCTTACATCGGTGGTATTGGCCACAACCTGCAAGAGCATAGCGTCGTGCTGGTGCGCGGCGGTCGTGTAAAAGACTTGCCAGGGGTACGCTACCATATCGTTCGTGGTGCACTTGACACTGCTGGCGTAAACAACCGTAAACAAGGTCGTTCCAAATACGGTACAAAACGTCCAAAACCAGGTCAAGCAGCTGCAGCAGCGAAAAAGAAATAAGAAAAGCGCCTTTGAAGTGGCGTGAATTTATACCGAAAAGAAGGAGGGAATACGATGCCTCGTAAAGGTCCTGTAACCCGTCGTGACGTGTTGCCAGATCCTATTTACAACAGCAAGCTGGTTACTCGCTTGATTAACCGTCTGATGTTGGATGGCAAACGCGGTGTAGCGCAAAATATTCTCTACAACGCATTCACCATCATTCAGGAGCGCACAAGCCGCAACCCGATGGAAGTGTTTGAAGAAGCACTGAAAAACGTAATGCCTGTACTGGAAGTTAAAGCTCGCCGTGTAGGTGGTGCTAACTACCAAGTACCGATCGAAGTAAAACCGGAGCGCCGTACCACTCTTGGTCTGCGTTGGTTGGTTAACTACTCCCGTAACCGTGGAGAGAAAACCATGGAACAACGCCTGGCTAACGAGATCATGGACGCTGCTAACAACACCGGTGCAGCAGTTAAAAAGCGTGAAGACACGCACAAGATGGCTGAAGCGAACAAAGCGTTTGCTCACTATCGCTGGTAGGAAATTGAATCGGGTGTCCGTCTTGGATACCCGTTTATTCAAAAACTCGAGTATGGAAGGAGCATACCTGAATGGCTCGCGAGTTCTCTTTGCCGAATACGCGTAATATCGGTATCATGGCTCACATCGATGCTGGTAAAACGACAACGACTGAGCGTATTCTGTTCTACACCGGTCGCGTTCACAAAATTGGTGAGGTGCACGAAGGTGCAGCAACCATGGACTGGATGGAACAAGAGCAAGAGCGCGGTATCACCATCACTTCGGCTGCTACTACTGCTCAATGGGATGGCCATCGTATCAACATTATCGACACGCCAGGCCACGTAGACTTCACTGTAGAAGTTGAGCGCTCCCTGCGCGTTCTTGACGGTGCTGTAACCGTTTTTGACGCAAAAGGTGGCGTTGAGCCGCAAACCGAAACCGTATGGCGCCAAGCTGACCGCTACGGCGTACCGCGTATGTGCTACATCAACAAAATGGATATCTTGGGTGCTAACTTCGATATGTGCTTGGGACAGATCAAATCTCGTCTGGGTGCAAATCCTGTAGCAGTTCAATATCCAATCGGTGCTGAAGACCAATTCAAAGGTATGGTTGACCTGATCGAAATGAAGGCAATCATCTATACCGATGACCTGGGCAAAACTTCTGACGCTACCGAAATCCCAGCTGACCTGAAAGACAAATGCGAAGAGCTGCGTCTTGCACTGGTTGAAGCAGCTGCGGAACAAGACGAAGAGCTCATGATGAAGTACTTGGAAGGCGAAGAGCTGACCAACGACGAAATCCGCGCAGCTCTGCGTAAAGGTACAATTGAGTGCAAACTGACTCCTGTAATGTGCGGATCTTCTTACCGTAACAAAGGTGTTCAGCCTATGCTGGACAACGTTGTTCGTTATCTGCCATCTCCAGTAGACATTCCTGCAATCAAAGGTACTTTGCCTGACACTGAAGATGAAGTTGAACGTCCAGCTGACGACAACGGTCCGTTCTCTGCTCTTGCTTTCAAGATCATGACTGACCCGTATGTTGGCCGTCTGACTTTCTTCCGCGTTTACTCCGGCGTACTGAACTCCGGTTCTTACGTTCTGAACTCCACAAAAGGTAAACGTGAGCGTGTAGGTCGTATCCTGCAAATGCACGCAAACCACCGCGAAGAGATTCAAATCGTTTACTCCGGTGACATTGCTGCAGCTGTAGGTTTGAAAGATACAACAACTGGTGATACTCTGTGTGATGAAAAGGCTCCAGTAATCCTTGAGTCTATGGAGTTCCCAGAGCCAGTTATCTCTGTTGCGATCGAACCAAAATCCAAAGCAGACCAAGACAAGATGGGTATCGGCCTGTCCAAACTGGCTGAAGAGGATCCAACGTTCAGAACCCGCACAGACGAAGAGACTGGTCAAACGATCATCTCCGGTATGGGTGAGCTTCACCTGGAGATCATTGTTGACCGTCTGAAACGCGAATTTAAAGTCGAGTCGAACGTAGGTGCACCACAAGTAGCTTACCGTGAAACATTCCGGAAAGAAGCGAAAGTGGAAGGTAAATTCGTTCGCCAGTCCGGTGGTCGTGGTCAATACGGTCACGTTTGGGTGGAGTTCGCTCCTCTCGAACCAGGTCAAGGCTTCCAATTCGAAAACAAAATCGTCGGTGGTGTGGTACCGCGCGAATACATCCCTGCTGTACAAGCGGGTATCGAAGAAGCGATGAAAAATGGTGTTATCGCCGGCTTCCCGCTGGTTGATATCAAAGCTACTATCGTAGACGGTAGCTACCATGATGTCGACTCCTCCGAGATGGCATTTAAAGTAGCAGGTTCTCTCGCTCTGAAAGAAGCTGCGAAAAAATGTGGCGCTGTATTGCTCGAGCCAATCATGAAAGTAGAAGTTACAATGCCTGAAGAGTACATGGGCGACGTAATGGGTGACCTGAACTCCCGCCGCGGTCGTATCGAAGGTATGGAAGCTCGTGCAAATGCACAAGTAATCCGTGCAATGGTACCACTGTCCGAGATGTTCGGATACTCCACAGTTCTTCGTTCCCGTACCCAAGGCCGTGGCGTTTACTCCATGGTGATCGACCACTACGAAGAAGTACCTAAATTTATCGCTGAAGAAATCGTTAAGAAATCTAAAGGCGAATAATTTACGGTTCCGCTTTATCTTGAATCAGGAAAGGTTTACAATATTTAAGGTACAACCCTTGGTAGGGTAAACCTTTCTTACCTATAAAACCCTTATCATTTAAGGAGGCTTTAGCTCTCATGGCAAAAGAAAAATTTGAGCGTAATAAACCACACGTTAACATCGGTACTATTGGTCACGTTGACCACGGTAAAACTACCCTGACTGCTGCCATCACTACTGTATTGGCAACACAAGGTAAAGCAAAAGCAATGAACTATGCTGCGATTGACGCTGCTCCAGAAGAAAAAGAGCGCGGTATCACAATCAACACAGCACACGTTGAGTACGAAACTGACAACCGTCACTATGCACACGTTGACTGCCCTGGTCACGCGGACTATGTGAAAAACATGATTACTGGTGCTGCTCAAATGGACGGAGCTATCCTGGTTGTATCCGCAGCTGATGGCCCAATGCCACAAACTCGCGAGCACATCCTGCTCTCCAAACAAGTAGGCGTACCTTACATCGTAGTATTCATGAACAAATGCGACATGGTAGACGATGAAGAGTTGCTCGAACTGGTTGAAATGGAAATCCGTGACCTGCTGTCTCAATACGAGTTCCCAGGTGACGACACTCCAGTAATCAAAGGTTCTGCTAAAGAAGCTTTGGACAACCCAACTGGTGACTGGGCTAAGAAAATCGTTGAACTGATGGACGCTGTTGACAGCTACATCCCAACTCCTGAGCGCGCAACTGACAAGCCTTTCCTGATGCCAGTTGAGGACGTGTTCACAATCACTGGCCGTGGTACAGTTGCTACTGGTCGTGTAGAGCGCGGTATCGTTAAAGTTGGTGACCCAGTTGAGATCATCGGTCTGGCTGAAGAAACAAAAACTTCCACTGTAACTGGTGTTGAGATGTTCCGCAAATTGCTGGATCAAGCTCAAGCTGGTGACAACATCGGTGCTCTCTTGCGCGGTGTAGACCGTAAAGACATCGAGCGTGGACAATGCTTGGCGAAACCAGGTTCCGTTAAGCCTTACACCAAGTTCAAAGCAGAAGTTTACGTTCTGTCCAAAGAAGAGGGCGGACGTCACACTCCTTTCTTTGCTAACTACCGTCCACAATTCTACTTCCGTACAACTGACGTTACAGGTATCATCCAACTGCCAGAAGGCGTTGAAATGATCATGCCTGGCGACAACACTGAGTTCACCGTTGAACTGATCGCTCCAGTAGCGATGGAACAAGGTACTCGCTTCGCGATCCGCGAAGGTGGCCGTACAGTAGGCGCTGGCGTTGTAGCTTCTATCGACGCGTAGGATTTACTGATACGTACAAAAACCCGACAGCATATGTTGTCGGGTTTTTCTTTTTGCCTGTTTACTCTCATCGATTTTCTGCATGGCTCCCATCAAAATGATTCAATAAGCCAATAGATGACCGTGTGCTACAATACGATCAGCGGATGGGGGATAGAGAAATGAAAAACAATGAAAAGCTGTTATTTTTCATGCTGGCTGGCGTAGTCATACTTTGGGGCTTGAACGTGGTAATGGTAAAGTATCTCACGTCGTTTCCGCCGCTGTATGTAGCAGCTATTCGCATGACGGTCGCAGGAATTTGCTTGGCGCCAATCATTTATAAATACAGAACGAGTTTGCGGCTGAAAAAAACAGATTGGCTGTTGATTGCCGGAGTAGGGGCCAGCTCTATTGCGTTGCACCAGATCACATTGGCAGCAGGTGTGCAGACGACTACAGCAGGCAATGCGTCGCTGATCCTCGGATTGAACCCACTGGCAACAGCTCTGCTGGCTATGCTTTTCCTCGGAGAACACATGTCGTGGCAAAAAGGACTCGGCATTGGCGTAGGGTTTGCGGGAGTGTTGATTGTCGTCATTTCGCAACATGGCGGAATCCATATGAACGGCTGGGGAGATGCGATCATGTTTTTCTCCATGCTGATGTACGTCACTGGCGGCTTATTGATTCGCAAGCTTGTCGTCCGGGGAGTTCCTGTGCTGCTGATCACAGCCTTGTCGCAAATGTTCGGAATCGCGTTTTTGTGGGCGACAGCTCTCACGTTGCAACCGGCATCCTACTACTTGTCGCTTGAAGTGTCTGCGTTCCAATGGCTGGTGATCTTCATTTCCGGGGCGCTTTCTACAGCCTTGGGTTCGGTAGGCTGGAATTATGGTATTCGCCAACTGGGAGCAAGCCGAACTGCCTTGTTCTTGAACGGAATGCCAATGGCGAGCCTGTTCTTTGCAGCGCTGTTCCTGGGGGAACAATTAAAGCTGGTCCACATGCTCGCGCTGTTAATGATTGTGGCCGGGGTGTACCTCGGATCAAGAAACCTCGTCAAGACGAAGTCCAGCTCAGCAAAAACGATGGCTAAAATAACAAAAGCGTAGGGAGATCCCTACGCTTTTTCTTCTTGGTCCCACTTGTTCACCATATGATAAGCGGTCAAACGCAGACGCTCAAAAATTTGCTCGCGTATCTCGCCCTCAAGTCCGGTTTTGTCCATCGCCGTTTTCATACAAGCCAACCAGGCTTCTGCCTGTACAGGGCCAATGGGGAACCGAATGTGGCGTGCACGCAGCATCGGATGTCCGTGGCGGTTTGAATAGAGGGTAGGCCCACCGAGAAACTGGGTAAGAAACATATATTGGCGCTCTTTCACTTCCGTAAAGTCTTCGGGGAAGAGCGGAGCAAGGTCAGGGTGCCGGGCAACCAGGTCGTAAAATGTATCAACCAGACGGGACAAAGTATCAGCCCCGCCGATCATCTCATAGGGAGTGCGCATGGTCTCAGACATACAAATAACCTCCTTTGCAATGACGAATCCCTTTAAGTATAACGTGTTCTTTCTATTATAGATAGAACAGTGGCGAGTTGGCAGGGAATCCCGCTTGCCTTTCTGCTCAGAAATCAGTAAGATGTTCAAGGTGAGTCTTTCAGTAGGCTCGCGTGTACAAAAAAATGTGCGGGAAACTAAGAAATCACTTGCGTAGCCCAAATATTTTTAGTACAATATTGAATGTTGGTCATGGACTTGCGATGATGTGGGAGGTTGCTGACACACCCGGCCCCTTTGCCATGACCGGGGTGCAGGATATTTCCACGGAGAAATGTCTGTTTAATAAATGGGCGAAAAAGGAGGGACTAAAATGGCAAAGCAAAAGATTCGTATTCGTTTGAAGGCGTATGATCACAAAATCCTCGATCAATCCGCGGAGAAAATCGTGGACACAGCGAAGCGTTCCGGTGCAAACGTATCCGGTCCAATTCCGCTTCCTACCGAGAAAGCAGTTTATACGATCCTGCGTGCGGTGCATAAGTACAAAGATTCTCGTGAGCAATTCGAGATGCGTACTCACAAACGTTTGATCGACATCTTGAACCCTACACCACAAACAGTAGATGCTTTGATGCGTCTGGATCTGCCGTCTGGTGTAGATATCGAGATCAAACTGTAAGGTCCCAAAAAGCGATACACGCGCAGACGTTGTCTTGATAAGCGTGTTATACCAAGCAACAAACCCTTAAAATGGCACCCCTGCGCATCGATGGGGACTTGATACAACATAAAAAACGTTTTACTGAAATAAGCACAGGAGGTGGCACAAATGACCAAAGGAATCTTAGGGAAAAAACTTGGAATGACTCAAGTTTTTGGTCCAAACGGAACAGCGATCGCTGTAACGGTTATCGAAGCAGGTTCTAACGTGGTTCTTCAAAAGAAAGACGTGGAGAACGACGGCTACGAAGCGATCCAAATCGGCTTCGAAGACAAAAAAGAACAGCGCGCTAACAAGCCGGAAAAAGGCCATGCAGCAAAAGCTAACACTGCTCCTAAGCGCTTCGTTCGCGAAATTCGCGGAATTAACCTCGCTGATTACGAGGTTGGTCAAGAGTTGAAAGTAGACATTTTTGCCGAGGGAGAAATCGTTGACGTATCCGGCGTAACCAAGGGTAAAGGTTTCCAAGGTGCGATCAAACGTCACAACCAATCCCGCGGTCCTATGGCTCACGGTTCGCGTTACCATCGCGGTCCTGGTTCCATGGGTGCTGTCGCTCCAAACCGCGTTTTCAAAGGTCAAACCCTGCCAGGTCAAATGGGTGGCGACAACGTAACCATTCAAAACCTGGAAGTAGTTAAAGTAGATGCTGCTCGCAACCTGATTCTCGTTAAAGGCTCCGTGCCTGGCCCGAAAAACAGCTGCGTGCTCGTATCGACGGCAGTCAAGAAACACTAAGGAAAGGAGGAACTGACATGCCGAAAGTAGCTCTTTATAACCAAACTGGTTCTCAAGTTGGCGAAATCGAATTGGCAGATAGCGTGTTCGGGATTGAGCCTAACAACGCTGTTCTGTACGATGCGATCGTGATGCAACAAGCATCCCAACGTCAAGGAACACACGATGTAAAGAACCGCTCTGAAGTACGTGGTGGTGGCCGCAAGCCATGGCGCCAAAAAGGTACAGGTCGCGCACGCCAAGGTTCCATTCGCTCTCCGCAATGGAAAGGTGGCGGTGTTGTATTCGGTCCAACTCCGCGCAAATACGGTTACAAACTGAACCGTAAAGTTCGCCGTTTGGCTCTGAAATCCGCACTGTCCGCGAAAGTACAAAACAACGAACTCCTGGTTCTGGAAGCTCTGAACTTCGCAGCTCCTAAAACCAAGGAAATGACAGCTGTTCTGAACAGCTTGAAAGCAGATCGCAAAGTTCTGATCGTGACTTCCGAGTACGATCAAAACGTAGCTCTCTCTTCCCGTAACATCCCAGGTGCCAAATTCGTAGATGCTGCAGGCATTAACGTTCTGGATCTGGTAGCGCATGACAAAGTAATCGTGACGAAAGAAGCGGTTGCGAAAGTAGAGGAGGTGCTCGCATAATGAAGAGCCTTCATGATGTCCTTAAACGCCCTGTCATTACCGAGCGCACCACTGACATGATGGCTGAGAAGAAGTACGTTTTCGAAGTACCTCTCAAAGCTAACAAAACAGAAATCAAGCAAGCTGTTGAAAAAGTATTTGGCGTAAAAGTAGAAGCAGTAAACACTGTTCGTGTTCCTGCGAAACCAAAACGCTACGGAAAATACTCCGGTTACACATCCGAGTGGAAGAAAGCAATCGTTAAGCTGACTGATGACAGCAAAGAATTGGCCTTCTACGAGGGAGTATAACCTCGACGACTACCGAAAAGGAGGGTAATAACATGGGTATCAAAAAGTTTAAACCGACTTCTCCTGGTCGTCGCCAAATGACGGTTTCTACTTTCGAGGAGATCACCACATCGACTCCCGAAAAATCCTTGTTGGCGCCTCTCAGCAAAAAAGCTGGTCGCAACAACCAAGGTAGAATTACCGTTCGTCATCAAGGTGGCGGTCATAAACGTAAATACCGTATTATCGACTTCAAGCGTAACAAAGATGGTATCGTAGGTCGCGTAGCTACTATCGAGTACGATCCAAACCGTTCCGCTAACATCGCGCTGATCAACTATGTTGACGGTGAAAAACGTTACATCCTCGCTCCACACAACCTGAAAGTGGGCGACGAGATCGTATCCGGAGCAGATGCCGACATCAAAATCGGTAACGCGCTGCCACTGGAGAAAATCCCGGTAGGTACTACCATCCACAACATCGAGTTGAAACCTGGTAAAGGTGGACAACTGGTGCGTGCAGCTGGTGCTTCTGCTCAACTGCTCGGTCGTGATGGTGAGTTCGTAATCGTTCGCCTGTCTTCCGGTGAAACTCGCCGCATCCATAACGTATGCCGCGCTACCATCGGTCAAGTAGGTAACCTGGATCACGAACTGCTGAACATCGGTAAAGCAGGACGTTCCCGCTGGTTGGGTATCCGTCCAACTGTACGCGGTAGCGTAATGAACCCTAACGATCACCCGCACGGTGGTGGTGAAGGTCGCGCTCCAATCGGTCGTAAAGCACCTGTTACTCCTTGGGGTAAACCAACCCTGGGTCTCAAGACTCGCAAGAAGAAGAACAAGTCCGACCAATACATCATCCGCCGCCGCAAGAAATAAGGTAGGCTGATATAATACCGAACGCCTTTGGCGAAGGGAGGTTCACTAATGGGACGTAGCTTAAAAAAGGGTCCTTTCGTGGATGACCACTTGATGAAAAAAGTTGACGAGCAAAATGAAAAGAACGAGAAACGCGTGATCAAAACTTGGTCTCGCCGTTCCACCATCTTCCCTGAGTTCGTAGGACACACGTTTGCAGTATACGATGGCCGCAAACATGTACCAGTATACGTATCGGAAGACATGGTTGGTCATAAATTGGGTGAATTCGCACCAACTCGTACCTTCAAGGGTCACGTCGACAACGACAAGAAATCCAAGAAGCGCTAAATTTCTCTTGACAGAGAGGAGGTACAAAGATGGAAGCTAAAGCAGTTGCTCGCAATATTCGCATCGCGTCTCGTAAAGTCCGCCTGGTTGTTGACTTGATCAGAGGCAAGCAAGTAGGTGAAGCGTTGGCGATCCTGAAACACACGCCAAAAGCAGCTTCTCCAGTTGTTGAAAAGCTCCTGAAGTCGGCTATTGCAAACGCTGAGCACAACTACGAAATGGATCCTAACAGCCTCGTAGTGAGCAAAATCTTCGTAGACCAAGGTCCTACGTTGAAGCGTTTCCGTCCGCGCGCTATGGGTCGCGCAAGCCGCATCCATAAACGCACAAGCCACATCACAGTGGTACTAAACGAGAAATAAGGAGGGATTACGTGTGGGTCAAAAGGTAAGCCCGGTAGGACTTCGGATCGGTGTCATTCGTGACTGGGAGTCCAAATGGTACGCTGACAAGGACTTCGCAACTCTGTTGCACGAAGACTTGAAAATCCGCAAGTTTGTAAAAGGGCGTCTGAAAGACGCTGCTGTATCCACTATCGAAATCGAACGCGCAGCTAATCGCGTGAACGTTACGATTCACACCGCTAAGCCTGGTATGGTAATTGGTAAAGGTGGAGCTGAGGTTGAAACTCTGCGCAAATCCTTGACTGATCTGACTGGCAAACGCGTTCATATCAATATCAACGAAGTAAAACGTCCGGATCTGGATGCTACTCTGGTAGCTGAAAACATCGCACGTCAACTGGAAAACCGCATTTCCTTCCGCCGTGCGCAAAAGCAATCGATCACTCGTACGCTGCGCGCTGGTGCAAAAGGTATCAAAACTTTGGTAAGCGGTCGTCTTGGCGGCGCGGACATCGCACGTTCTGAAGGTTACAGCGAAGGTACTGTTCCGCTCCATACGCTGCGTGCTGACATCGACTACGGTACTGCTGAAGCACATACCACTTATGGTCGTATCGGTGTAAAAGTATGGATCTATCGTGGAGAAGTCCTTCCAGCGAGAAAGAACGTCGCTACTGAGGAAGGAGGCAAGTAATCATGTTGACGCCAAAACGCGTGAAACACCGTAAACAACACCGCGGGAAAATGGCTGGTAACGCAAAAGGCGGTACTACTGTTGCGTTCGGTGAATACGGATTGCAAGCAATGGAGCCATCTTGGGTAACTAACCGTCAGATCGAGGCTGCTCGTATCGCGATGACTCGTTACATCAAACGTGGCGGTAAAGTATGGATTAAAATCTTCCCTGACAAGCCAATTACACAAAAACCGCTCGAAGTACGGATGGGTTCCGGTAAAGGTTCTCCTGAGAAATGGGTAGCGGTAGTGAAGCCAGGCAAGATCATGTTTGAACTTGCTGGCGTACCTGAAGAAGTCGCTCGCGAAGCTATGCGCCTTGCTATGCACAAGCTGCCTATCAAGTGCAAATTCGTGAAGCGTGAAGAAGTGGGTGGTGACGCACATGAAGGCTAATGAGTTCCGTAATTTGACCACTGCCGAGATCGAACAAAACGTCGCTTCTTTGAAAGAAGAGTTGTTCAACCTTCGTTTCCAGTTGGCTACGGGTCAACTCGAAACCACATCTCGCATTAAACAAGTGCGTAAGGATATTGCTCGTGCGAAAACCATCCTGCGCCAGAGAGAATTGGGAATCGGCTAATTAAAGGAAGGAGGTTTGAACGATGACCGCAGAACGCAATATGCGTCGATCCGTTGTAGGTCGCGTTGTTTCCGACAAAATGGATAAAACCATTGTTGTGCTTGTTGAAACTTACAAGACACACCCGTTGTACGGCAAACGCGTGAAATACTCCAAAAAGTTCAAGGCTCACGACGAGAACAACACGGCAAAAGTGGGCGACATCGTAGAATTGATGGAAACTCGTCCTTTGTCCAAAGATAAACGTTTCCGTTTGGTACGTATCGTCGAAGAGGCAGTAATCGTATAAGTCAGATTTTCGGATATCAAATCCGAAAGGAGGAACAGTAAATGATCCAAACTCAGACGAGATTGGCTGTTGCTGACAACTCCGGTGCAAAGGAACTCATGTGCATCAAGGTTCTGGGTGGTTCCGGTCGCAAAACGGCGAACATCGGTGATGTTATCGTGTGCTCCGTAAAATCCGCTACACCCGGCGGCGTTGTCAAGAAAGGTCAAGTAGTTAAAGCAGTTGTAGTTCGTACTGTAAGTGGCGTTCGTCGTCAAGATGGTTCTTACATTCGTTTTGATGAAAATGCAGCTGTAGTCATCAAAGAAGATAAGTCCCCACGTGGTACTCGTATCTTTGGACCAGTAGCTCGTGAGCTCCGCGACAAAGATTTCATGAAGATCATCTCTCTGGCTCCAGAGGTTATCTAATTGAACGGAAAAACTCAGGCAGTTTGTTCGATAGGAGGTGCACCAAGCGATGCACGTTAAAAAAGGCGACACTGTTATCGTAATTGCGGGCAAAGATAAAGGCAAAAAAGGTCGCGTTCTCGCTGCTTATCCGAAGAAAGAACGCGTACTGGTTGAAGGTATCAACCTCGTGAAGAAACACAGCCGTCCGTCCCAAGCTAACCCGCAAGGTGGCATTGTGACTCAAGAAGCAGCGATTCACGTTTCCAACGTATCTTTGATCGATCCGAAGTCCGGAAAAGCTACTCGCATCGGTTACAAAGTTTTGGATAACGGTAAGAAAGTACGGTATGCGAAAAAGTCTGGCGAAGTACTCGACAAGTAGTCAGGTTGGAAAGGAGGATATCCTAGATGGCAACAAGATTGAAAGAAAAGTACACTAACGAAATCGTGCCTGGTTTGATGAGCAAGTTCAACTACACTTCCATCATGCAAGTGCCGAAAGTAGAAAAGATCATCATCAATATGGGTGTTGGCGAAGCGGTAGGCAACGCTAAATCCTTGGATACTGCGGTTGAAGACCTGCAAATTATCGCTGGTCAAAAGCCTGTAGTAACTCGCGCTAAGAAGTCCATCGCTGGCTTCAAATTGCGTGAAGGTATGCCGATCGGTGCGAAGGTTACCCTGCGCGGCGAGCGTATGTACCACTTCCTCGACAAATTGATGAACGTATCTCTCCCGCGTGTTCGTGACTTCCGTGGAATTTCTTCCAAGGCATTTGACGGTCGCGGTAACTACACACTTGGTCTGAAGGAACAACTGATCTTCCCTGAGATCGAGTACGATAAAATCGACAAAGTTCGCGGTATGGACATCGTAATTGTTACTTCCGCGAAAACGGATGAGGAAGCTCGTGAGTTGCTGACTCAAATGGGTATGCCATTCCGTAAATAAACCCACTCGTAAGGAGGGAAGAATGTGGCAAAGAAATCTATGATCATCAAGCAACAGCGGCAGCCGAAGTTTGCAGTACGCGCGTACACTCGTTGCGAGCGTTGCGGACGTCCTCACTCCGTATTGCGCAAATTCAAACTCTGCCGTATTTGCTTCCGTGAACTTGCTTATAAAGGTCAAATTCCAGGCGTGAAAAAAGCAAGCTGGTAATTTGAAACGGGAAGGAGGTTTTCTCTCATGGTTATGACTGATCCAATCGCAGATATGTTGACACGTATTCGTAACGCCAACATGGTTCGCCACGAGAAAGTGGAAATCCCGGCGTCCACCATCAAGAAGGAAATCGCGCGCATTCTGAAAGAAGAAGGCTTCATCCGCGATGCGGAGTTTGTTGAAGACAACAAACAAGGAATCATCCGCGTATTCCTGAAATATGGTGCGAACAACGAGCGCGTCATCACAGGTCTGAAACGTATCTCCAAACCAGGACTTCGTGTTTATGCAAAAAACAATGAAGTACCTAAGGTTTTGGGTGGCCTCGGTTGCGCGATCATCTCTACATCCACTGGCGTTATGACTGACAAGCAAGCTCGTCAAGCTCATGTTGGTGGAGAAGTTCTTGCATACGTTTGGTAATCAACAGAATGTAAAAAGCACAGGAGGTGCACCACATGTCTCGTGTCGGTAGAAAACCGATCGTGGTACCTGCAGGCGTTACCCTCACTCTGAACGGAACTGAGCTGACGGTAAAGGGCCCTAAGGGTCAACTCGTTCGTAACTTCCATGAAGATATTAAAATCAACATCGCTGAAAACGAAGTAGTAGTAGAGCGTCCAAGCGATAACAAACTTCACCGTTCCCTGCACGGTACAACTCGTGCGCTTGTTGCCAACATGGTAAAAGGCGTATCCGAAGGCTTCACTCGTACCTTGGAACTAGTCGGTGTAGGTTACCGTGCTGCCAAAACTGGCAACGGCGTTACTCTTTCTCTTGGTTTCTCCCACCCAGTGGAAGTTACTCCAGAAGCGGGTATCGAAATCGATGTACCAAACCAAACCACTCTGGTGGTTAAAGGCATCAACAAAGAGCGCGTAGGTCAAGTTGCTGCTGAAATTCGTTCGCTGCGTAAACCTGAGCCTTACAAAGGTAAAGGTATTAAGTACAGTGATGAAGTGGTTCGTCGTAAAGAAGGTAAAAAAGGTAAATAAGCTTCTAGCTTCATGAGAAAGGAGGCCGCTTAATGTTTACGAAAGCTGATAAAAACAAAGCTCGGAAAAAACGTCACCTGCGTATCCGCAAACGTGTGATTGGTACTGCCATTCGCCCACGTCTGAACGTATTCCGTTCTTCTAAGCACATCTACGCTCAACTGATTGATGATGCAACTGGCGTAACACTGGCATCTGCATCTTCTTTGGATAAAGAGCTGGGCCTGAAAAATGGCGCTAACGTGGAAGCTGCTACAGCTGTTGGCACACTGATCGCTAAGCGTGCACAAGAAAAAGGTGCGACTGAAGTGATTTTTGACCGCGGTGGTTACATCTATCATGGACGTATTAAAGCACTGGCAGAAGCAGCTCGTGAAGCTGGTCTGCAATTCTAACAACAAGGAGGGTAAGGAATGCGTATCGACCCTAGCAAATTAGAGCTCGAAGAAAAAGTAGTCGCTGTTAACCGCGTAGCTAAAACGGTTAAAGGTGGACGTCGTATGAGCTTCAGCGCCCTGGTTGTTGTGGGAGACCGTAACGGCCACGTAGGTGCTGGTATGGGTAAAGCTCAAGAAGTTCCAGACGCCATTCGCAAAGCGATTGACGACGCTAAGAAAAAATTGATCCGTGTACCGATGAGAGGAACAACTGTTCCACACGAAGTTATGTGCCAATTCGGTGCTGGTAAAGTTCTCATCAAACCTGCTGCCCCTGGTACAGGTGTTATCGCCGGCGGACCTGTTCGTGCCGTACTCGAACTGGCTGGTGTAGGCGATATCTTGAGTAAGTCTCTTGGTTCCAACAATCCTATCAACATGGTCAACGCTACGCTGGAAGGCCTTGGTCGCCTGAAAACAGCGGAAGATGTCGCGAAATTGCGCGGTAAGACTGTTGACGAGTTGTTGGGTTAATAAGGAGGGAATGAACATGGCAAAATTGCAAATCACCCTCAAACGTAGCCTGATCGGTCGCACTGTAGACCAACAAGATACTGTAAAAGCTCTTGGTCTTCGCAAAATCAACTCCACTGTAGTGAAGGAAGACAACGCTGCAATTCGTGGAATGGTTTTCAAAGTGAAGCACTTGGTTGAAGTGAAAGAAGTAGAAGCATAATTGAACATCTCAATCAGTTAGGAGGTGCAACGTATGAAATTGCATGAACTGCAACCTGCAGAAGGATCCCGTCACACTCGTAAGCGCATCGGTCGCGGTATCGGTAGCGGTACTGGCAAAACTGCTGGTAAAGGTCACAAAGGTCAAAACGCTCGTTCCGGTGGCGGTGTACGCCCAGGTTTCGAGGGTGGTCAAAACCCATTGTACCGTCGTCTGCCTAAGCGTGGTTTCACTAACATCAGCCGCAAAGAATTTGCGATTGTTAGCCTGGACGCGCTGAACCGTTTCGAAGAGGGTACTGTAGTAACGCCTGAACTGTTGAAAGAAACAGGTGTTATCAGCGCGCTGCGCGACGGTGTTAAGGTTCTTGCTAACGGTGAACTGACTGTGAAGCTGACCGTTAAAGCTCACAAGTTCTCCGGAGCTGCTGCTGAGAAGATCGCTCAAGTCGGTGGAACAACCGAGGTGATCTAATGTTAGCGTCCTTAACTAACATTTTTAAGATTGGCGACTTACGTCGTAAGATCCTTTTTACTCTCATGATGTTGGTCGTCTTCCGGATCGGAAGCTTTGTACCCGTTCCTAACGTAAACGTCGAGCTGTTTCAGCAGAACACAAACCACTTGTTGGGCTTGTTGAACACCTTCTCTGGTGGAGCACTGCAAAACTTCTCGATTTTTGCCATGGGTATCATGCCATACATTACGGCCTCGATTATCATGCAGCTGATGTCGATGGATGTAGTGCCTAAGCTGACGCAATGGGCACGCGAAGGGGAAGTTGGCCGTCGCAAGATTGCTACTGTTACCCGTTACGCTACGATCATCCTCGGCTTGATTCAGTCTGTTGGTATGACGATCGGTTTTAATAATATGGCGCCTGGCTTGCTCAAGGACACTTCCGTTGGCAGCTATGCACTCATTGCGTTGACACTGACGGCTGGGACCGCATTCATGATGTGGATGGGGGAACAGATTACGGAAAAGGGTATCGGTAACGGGATTTCGATTCTGATCGTTGCTGGTATCGTCGCGAACATTCCACACGGAATCACGACGATTTACACTACGCAATTCGCTGACCCTTCTCAAAACGTATTCTTCAGCATCGTCAAAGTTGTGATCATTCTGCTGGTGATCCTCGCTATTATCGTCGGGGTTATCTTTATGCAGCAAGGGATTCGTAAAATTCCAGTGCAATACGCGAAGCGAGTGGTTGGACGTAAAATGTACGGTGGTCAATCCACACACATTCCACTGAAAATCAACTCTGCGGGTGTTATTCCTGTAATCTTTGCGGTCTCGCTCGTACTGTTCCCTTCGACAATCGCACAGTTCTGGGTGGATTCATCCGGTACAGGGTTCGCCAACTGGATCTATCGCAACTTCCAAGTCAATGAACCGTTGGGAATGACGTTGTACGCTATCTTGATTCTCGGGTTCACCTATTTCTACACATTTGTTCAGATCAATCCTGTGCAAATGGCAGAGAACATGAGAAAAAATGGCGGTTACATTCCTGGTATCCGACCCGGTAAAAACACTGAGGTTTACATTACTCGTACACTAAACCGCCTTACATTGGCTGGCGCTTTGTTCTTGATGGCAATTGCTATCTTGCCATTCTTCTTCAGTAAGCTGGCTAACTTGCCGCAGCAGATTTACATCGGCGGCACTTCACTCTTGATTGTGATCGGGGTAGCCCTTGATACAATGAAGCAGATCGAAAGCCAGATGATCAAACGCCACTACCAAGGGTTTATCAAGTAATGACTTAGATGTTTACAGAAAAGCCTCTGTAGCTTTTCTTTATGGGACGGAGGGAATGGACGTGAATATAATTCTGATGGGGCTGCCTGGTGCCGGTAAAGGAACACAGGCAGAACGTATCGTAAAAGAGTTTGATATCCCGCACATTTCGACTGGCGACATGTTCCGGGCTGCGGTTAAAAACGAAACGCCGCTCGGACTGCAAGCCAAATCCTTTATGGATAAAGGTTTGCTTGTTCCCGATGAAGTAGTCATCGGAATTGTGCGGGAGCGCCTCTCGATGGAAGACTGCGCAAAGGGTTTCCTGTTGGATGGATTTCCGCGCACAGTTCCACAGGCGGAAGCGTTGACAGCTACCGTAAAAGAGCTGGGACGCGAAATTGATCATGTGATTAATATCAACGTTCATCGCGAGCAATTGATTGAACGTCTGACCGGTCGCTGGATCTGCCCTGTATGTGGAGCTAGCTATCACACGATGTTCAATCCTCCAAAAGAGGCTGGCGTGTGTGACAAAGATGGTGGTAAGCTGTATCAGCGTGAAGATGACAAGATCGAAGTGGTAACACAACGTCTTGACGTCAACATCGCGCAGACTCAGCCACTCATCGACTACTACTCCGCACAGGAACTCCTGCGAGATATCAATGGGGAACAAGATATCCAGGTAGTGTTTGCGGAAATTAAGTCATTGCTAAGAGGGTAATTGCCGAATGATTATCCTGAAGTCGAAAGCAGAACTTGAGGTTATGCGCGAAGCTGGTCGTATCGTCGCACTCACCCATCAAGAACTGGCCAAGGCAATTAAGCCTGGTGTCACGACAAAGCAGCTAGACGAAATTGCCGAGACATTTATTCGCAGCATGGGAGCAGTTCCATCATTTAAAGGCTACGGTGGCTTTCCAGGTAGTATCTGTGCTTCAGTCAATGAAGAACTCGTACACGGGATCCCAGGGAAACGGGCGTTGCAAGAGGGAGACATCATCAGTATCGACATCGGTGCTCAGTTCCAAGGGTACCATGGAGACTCCGCTTGGACGTATCCGGTCGGCAAGATTTCAGCAGAGAATGAAAAGCTGTTGCGGGTAACGGAAGAATCGCTCTTCAAGGGGCTTGAAAAAGCTGTTCCTGGTGGACGATTGTCTGATATCTCACATGCGATTCAAGTTCATGCAGAAGCTGCCGGCTTCACACTCGTCCGCGAGTATGTGGGGCATGGGATTGGGCAAAACTTGCACGAAGATCCGCAGGTTCCTAACTACGGTCCTCCTGATCGGGGGCCGAGGTTAAAACCAGGCATGGTGTTGGCAATTGAGCCAATGGTAAATGCCGGCGAACGTTATGTCCGCACATTGGAGGACAATTGGACGGTAGTAACATTGGATCGGAAAACATGTGCTCATTTTGAACACACCATCGCGATTACGGAAGATGGCTATGAGATTTTTACACGAACATAAAGCGGGAGTTCCGAGTGATTCGGGATTGTCGTCCAACGTGTCGACGATAAGTTCGTTGTGTGATCATTTCGCAAAACTCATGGTCCGACTGAAGAGCAGAAGAAAGGAGAGTTTACCATGGCAAAAGATGATGTAATTGAGGTAGAAGGCACAGTAATTGAGCCTTTGCCGAATGCTATGTTTCGAGTAGAATTGGAGAATGGACACAAAGTCCTTGCTCACGTGTCCGGAAAAATCCGCATGCACTTTATCCGTATCCTGCCGGGGGATAAAGTAACTGTTGAACTGTCGCCGTACGACTTGACCCGCGGACGTATTACGTACCGCTATAAATAGTAAGCAAAACCCCTAGAAAAGGGAGGCAAGAACCATGAAAGTGAGACCTTCGGTTAAACCGATCTGCGAGAAATGCAAGGTTATCCGTCGTAAAGGTAACGTAATGGTTATTTGTGAAAATCCTAAGCATAAGCAAAAACAAGGGTAAACAAGGAGGTGCTTCTGACACATGGCACGTATTGCAGGCGTAGACTTGCCGCGCGAAAAACGCGTTGAAGTTGCTCTTACCTACATTTTTGGTATTGGCCGCCCCACGTCTAAAAAAATTCTGTCTGCCACTGGCGTAGACGTGAACACTCGTGTTCGCGATCTGACAGAAGATGAAGTTAGCAAACTGCGTGAGTACATCGACAAAACCGTTAAGGTGGAAGGCGATCTCCGTCGTGAGATTTCCCTGAACATCAAACGTTTGATGGAAATCGGATGCTTCCGTGGAATCCGTCACCGTCGTGGACTGCCAGTTCGTGGTCAACGCTCTAAAACAAATGCTCGTACACGTAAAGGTCCACGTCGTACGGTAGCAAACAAGAAGAAGTAAAGGAGGGTAAACTGACATGGCGAAAAGAAAACAGGCTACAGCAACTCGTACCCGTCGTCGTGATCGTAAAAATGTTGAAGTCGGCGTAGCACATATCCGCTCTACTTTCAACAACACGATCGTAACCATTACAGATCCACACGGTAACGCGATCTCTTGGTCCAGCGCTGGTTCCCTCGGCTTCAAAGGCTCCCGTAAAAGCACTCCATTTGCTGCACAAATGGCTGCTGAAGCGGCTGCACGTGTTGCTATGGAACATGGCATGCGTTCCCTTGAAGTATCGGTAAAAGGCCCAGGTGCTGGTCGTGAAGCAGCGATCCGTTCCCTGCAAGCAACTGGTCTTGAAGTGAACATGATTAAAGACGTGACGCCAATTCCGCACAACGGTTGCCGTCCACCAAAACGTCGCCGCGTGTAACTGGTTTATATTGTTCAGAACATGTCCATACTAGAATGGTAAATTCTGATTTATAGCTTGTCATGCACGCAAACGGTAAACCGCCGGGGAAATTCCTGAGTGGGCACGTATGCGGCCCACCCAAGGATTTCGACGTTTTGAAGGAGGGTTTGTTTAATGATAGAAATAGAAAAACCAAAAATCGAGGTTGTGGAAGTAAGCGACGACAACTCGTATGGGAAATTTGTTGTAGAACCTCTGGAGCGCGGATACGGAACTACCCTTGGCAACTCGCTGAGACGAATTCTTCTTTCGTCCTTGCCAGGCGCGGCAGTTCGTACTGTTCAAATCGATGGGGTTCTTCACGAGTTCTCGACAGTGGAAGGCGTCGTTGAAGATGTAACCGAGATCATCCTGAACATCAAAGGCTTGGCGCTGAAGATCCATTCCGATGAAGAAAAAGTAATCGAGATCGATGCAGAAGGCGAAGGCGTTGTCAAAGCGGGAGATATCCGTGCTGACAGTGATGTGGAGGTCTTAAACCCTGATCTTCATATTGCAACGTTGGCCAATGGCGGTCGTCTGCATATCCGCATGACAGCTGGACGTGGTCGTGGTTATGTTCAATCAGATGGAAACAAATCCGAGGATCTGCCTATTGGTGTGATTCCGATTGATTCGATCTACACGCCGATCAAGCGCGTTAACTATCAAGTGGAAAATACCCGCGTAGGGCAAATGACCAACTATGATAAATTGACACTTGAGGTTTGGACAAACGGCAGTATCAGTCCGGAAGAAGCCGTAAGTCTCGGCGCCAAAATCATGACGGAGCACTTGAACCTGTTTGTCGGTCTGACCGATGAGGCGAAAGATGCTGAAATCATGGTTGAAAAAGAGGAAGACAAAAAGGAAAAAGTTTTGGAGATGACTATCGAAGAGCTGGATCTTTCTGTTCGTTCCTACAACTGCTTGAAGCGTGCCGGTATCAACACCGTGCAAGAGCTGACGCAGAAGACCGAAGAGGACATGATGAAAGTGCGCAACTTGGGTCGCAAATCTCTGGAAGAAGTGCAGGAAAAGCTGGCTGAGCTGGGACTTTCCCTGCGTAGCGACGACTAGAGTAGCAATTCCAAAAGGCAAGCTTTTGTTCTCTCAAGTCAGTCCCTTTAGGGGGATTACAGATCTGGCTTCCCGACAGTAGAGGTTTCTACGTAGTGTTGCCAGCTTGAAAAGGGAGGTAAAGACAATGGCATACCGTAAATTGGGTCGTCGTAGTTCAGCTCGTAAAGCGTTGTTCCGCGACTTGGTAACTGACCTGATCATCAACGAGCGTATCGAAACTACAGAGATGAAGGCGAAAGAACTGCGCCCAATCGCTGAGAAAATGATCACGCTCGCGAAACGCGGCGATCTGCATGCTCGTCGTCAAGTGGCTGCTTACGTTCGTAAAGAAGTTGCGAACGCAGAAGGTCGCGATGCTGTACAAAAACTGTTCGATGAAATCGCGCCACGCTTCAAAGAGCGCAACGGTGGATACACTCGTATCCTGAAAGCCGGCCCTCGCCGCGGCGACGCTGCTCCAATGGCGTACATCGAATTCGTTTAATAGTGGATAGAAATTGGTCGTTTGACATTGGGAGCGAGACACAACCTCGGCACCGGTGGTAATTGACCGTGAAAAGGGTGGGGGCAGATCTGGTCATAGGCTGGACTCTGATTCAACCCTTTTTTTCTTTCTGTCTGGAGAAATCCTGCTGGTCTGTTGAAGGCTGGGGAGGAAACACCTCATGAATGAAGAGAGCCTGCTGGCACTGCAAGATGTTTCGTATTCCTACGATGGAGAGAATGGCAGTCACGTTCTTGTATTGAAGGATGTCGATCTGACCATTCAAAAAGGTTCCTTTGTGTCCGTACTGGGCCATAACGGGTCCGGCAAGTCTACGATGGCGAAGCTGATGAACGCCTTATTGCTTCCTGAAGGCGGGAGGGTACTTGTCGCTGGCATGGATACTGCCAAGGGAGAGATGGTCTGGGAGATACGCCGTCATGTAGGCATGGTCTTCCAAAACCCTGACAATCAGATTGTCGGAGCTACTGTGGAGGATGATGTCGCCTTCGGGCTTGAAAACATGGGGGTTGATCCCGAGCAGATGCGGCAGCGTATTGATGAGGCATTGGCTTCGGTAGGGATGGCAGCGTACTTGCTGGCACAGCCGCACCGCTTGTCAGGGGGACAAAAGCAGCGCGTGGCGATTGCCGGAATCATGGCAATGCGGCCATCGGTCATCATTTTGGATGAAGCGACAGCTATGCTGGACCCCCAGGGCAGACAGGAAGTGCTGCAACTGGTGAAGACCTTGAATCGTGACGAAGGGATTACCATCATCAATATTACGCATTTCCCGGATGAAGCGATCTACTCAGACCGGGTCGTCGTGATGAATGCCGGAGAAGTTCTGATGGAAGGAACGCCTGAAGAGGTGTTTAATCAGGTCGAGCGTTTGAAGAAAGTCGGACTGGATGTTCCATTCGCTGTCCGGGTTCGGCATGTGCTGGCTTCCAAAGGAATTGATCTCCCGTTTGTACTGCACCAAGAGGAGCTGGTGGAGCACGTATGCAGATTACTTTTGACCAGGTAAGCCATGTTTACGGAAAAGGAACACCGTTTGAGCGTATAGCCTTGCACGACATCTCGTTTATGATTCCATCGGGGTCTTTTGTAGGGATTATCGGGCAAACAGGCTCCGGCAAGTCGACATTGATCCAGCATTTGAACGGCTTGCTTTTGCCAAGCGCCGGGAAAATAACCTTGGGTGATACGGTAATCACCGCGAAGCAGCGATTGCCGCATGAGCAAAGGCGGGATATCGGTCTTGTTTTCCAGTACCCGGAACATCAATTGTTTGAGGAAACGGTAGCGAAGGATGTTGCCTTTGGGCCTTCAAACTTTGAATTGCCGGAAGCGATGGTGGATGCCAGGGTGCGGGAAGCTCTTGAGATCGTTGGTCTGGATTACGAAAAAGTCAAGGATCGCTCCCCGTTTCACATGAGCGGAGGGCAAATGCGGCGTGTAGCGCTGGCGGGTGTTCTGGCCATGCAGCCGAAAGTTCTCGTTTTGGACGAGCCGACAGCCGGTTTGGACCCAGAAGGGCGCAATTTGATCCTCGAAGCGATCTACCGCATTCATCAGGAGCAGAAGCTGACGACGCTCCTGGTCACTCACAGCATGGAAGAGGCGGCGAGGTATGCCGACTATATGCTCGTGCTCGCGCAGGGAAAAGTGGCTTTGCAGGGCAAGCCGGATGAAGTCTTCATGCAGGCAGAACGACTCCGCGAGCTGGCTATGGATGTGCCTGAGACGGTTGCGTTTGTGTCGAGGCTGAACCAGATGCTGCCGGACAAGGAAGGTCTGCCGAACTCCGTCTATCGGGAAGAAGAGTTGATTGCCCATCTGCTGGAACGTCTTTCCGTACCAAAGGAGGGCTAGGCATGCTGCAAAATATAGCCATTGGTCAATACGTACCTGGGCATTCCTTTTTACATCGCGCTGATCCGCGAAGCAAACTGCTCTTTATTATTCTTTTTGCCACGTTAGTCTTTTTGGCTAACAATGCGTTAACATACGCGGTATTGATCGCTTTTACGCTGTATGCCGGGCTGCTGTCCAGGCTTTCGCTTGGCTATATTCTGAAAAGCTTGAAGCCTGTCTGGATACTGATCGTGTTCACCATCGTCCTGCACATTTTCATGACCAAAGGCGGTACCGTCTACTTCCAGTGGGGCTGGTTTACTGTGGAGGAACGCGGGGTGCAGCAAGCAATCTTCATTTCCTTCCGTCTTGGGTTGCTGGTGATCATCAGCTCTTTGCTGACGCTGACTACCTCGCCCATCGATTTGACGGAGGGGCTTGAACGTCTGCTTGGCCCATTTGCCCGGATTGGCGTCCCTGTGCACGATATTGCCTTGATGATGTCGATTGCGATCCGTTTCATACCTACCCTGATGGAAGAGACGGACAAAATCATCAAGGCGCAGACTGCCAGGGGAGCCAACTTTACGAGTGGCAGCCTGATAAAACGCGCGCAGAATCTGATTCCGATTGCGATTCCGCTGTTTGTCAGCGCGTTTCGCCGGGCAGAGGATCTTGCTCTCGCTATGGAAGCCAGAGGATATCGCGGAGGTGTCGGACGGACCCGACTGCACAAGCTTGCCTTTTCCTGGCGAGATGCAGGAATGGCCGTTGCAGGCGTTTTGCTGGCGATTACGATTGGATGGTGGCGAGCATGAGACGGCTGCGCTGTGTTTTAGGATACGACGGAACAGACTTCAGCGGCTTTCAGGTGCAGCCAGACCAGGTGACGGTGCAAGGGGAGATTGAAGCGGCGTTGACGAGAATTACGGGGGAATCGATCCAGATTCACGGCTCAGGACGAACGGACGCAGGCGTGCATGCACGCGGCCAGGTGATTCATTTTGATACGGACAGCCATATTCCTTTGGATAAATGGCGATTCGTGCTGAATAACCAGTTGCCTGATGCCATCGTGATCCGCTCTGTGGAAGAGGTGGCAGAGTCCTTTCACGCCCGTTTTGACGTGCAGGTGAAGGAGTATCGGTATTGCATCGACAACAACCCTGCGCCGGATGTGTTTCGTCATCGCTATGCGGATCATATTCGTTTTCCGCTGGACGTTGCGGCCATGCAGCAAGCTGCCTGTCATTTGGTAGGAGAACATGACTTTACGTCATTTTGCTCAGCCAAAACGTTTGTCGAGGACAAGGTCCGCACGATTTACAGCCTGACAGTAGAGCGCAGCGGCGGCGAAGTATGGGTAACGTGCCGGGGCAATGGCTTTTTGTACAACATGGTGCGCATTATTGTGGGCACCTTGGTGGAAGTCGGGCAGGGCAAACGCCATCCCGATGAACTCAAAAAGATTCTTGCGGCACGCGATCGGGAAATGGCAGGGAAGACAGCGCCAGCCAAAGGTTTGACGATGTGGGAAGTCGTCTATTAACAGACAGATTTCCAACTATTAGACCAAGTGGAGGCACTTGACTACGAGACTGCGATGTAGTACGATATTCCTTGGTATTTTAACCCCGCCTAGCCCCACTCTAGCCCCGGGATTGAAAGACAAGATCGTGATTAATGGAACACCTGGAAGAGTTGCTCACCCGTAACAGCAATTATCTTCCATTGCAAGTTTCGGTTGTTTTGGTTATAAGTAGATGGACATGTAAAGGTAAGATATTTAGGAGGGACAAAAATGCGTACCACATATATGGCGAAACCGCTCGAAGTTGAGCGCAAATGGTACATCGTTGACGCAGAAGGCCAAACGCTGGGCCGTCTGGCAAGCGAAGTAGCTTCTATCCTGCGCGGCAAATTGAAACCTGAATTCACTCCTCACGTTGACGCTGGCGATTTCGTAATCGTAATCAACGCTGACAAAGTGAAACTGACAGGTAACAAGCTGCAAGACAAAATTTACTACACTCACTCCCTGTATCCAGGTGGTTTGAAAAAGACTACTGCTGGCGACATGCTGAACAAAAAACCAGCTCGTATGTTCGAACTGGCGGTAAAAGGTATGCTGCCTAAAAACAGCTTGGGACGTCAAATGTTCACTAAGCTGAAAGTTTACGCTGGTACTGAGCATCCACATGCAGCACAAAAACCAGAAGTTTGGCAAATTCGCGGTTAAGGTAAAGGGAGGAAATATACGTGGCACAAGTACAATACTACGGTACAGGTCGTCGTAAGCACTCCGTAGCACGTGTTCGCCTGGTTCCAGGTGAAGGTCGCATCGTGATCAACAAACGTGAAATGGATACTTACTTTGGTTTGGAAACACTGAAATTGATCGTAAAACAACCACTCGTTCTGACTGAGACTCTTGGTCGTTACGATGTACTGGTTAACGTAAACGGCGGCGGAACAACTGGCCAAGCTGGTGCAATCCGTCACGGCGTTGCTCGCGCTCTGCTGAAAGCAGATCCAGAACTGCGCGGCGCTCTGAAACGCGCTGGCTTCCTGACTCGCGACCCACGCATGAAAGAACGTAAAAAATACGGCTTGAAAGCTGCTCGTCGCGCACCTCAGTTCTCCAAACGTTAATTTTTGTTTGGCAAGGCTCTCGAACCTTTTTGGTTCGGGAGCTTTTTTGCATTTTGTCCCAGCGCATGATCAGCCTTTTGGTTCCAGGCTACTGACCTACGGAATATTTGTCCATGTTTGTCCATATGATGAAACGAGAGAATGGGACAAAGGGGACGATACGCCGTGACACGAAAAGGGGTAGGCTGGATACTGGCTTTCGCTTTACTGGTGGTGTTGTTCACCTACGAATCGCCGGACCGTTCGTCGTGGACGGCATGGTCATTGCCGTTGACCGGAACCGTTATTGCCATCGACCCGGGACACGGGGGCAAAGATGGCGGGGCTACGTCCAGTTCAGGCGATGTGGTGGAAAAAGAGGTGACGCTGGCAATCAGTATGTACTTGCGCGATTTTCTCCAGCAGTCAGGTGCATTTGTCATCATGACAAGGGAGGAAGACAAGGATCTCGCTTCACCGGAAGCTGATCGGGCCAAAAAAAGAAAGTCGGAAGATATCCGCAACCGGGTGAAACTGGTGAACGACAGCTCTCCCGATTTTCTGGTCAGCATCCATGTAAATTCGATTCCTTCGCCCAAATGGTCGGGTGCGCAAACTTTTTACTCGCCGACTTTCAAAAAAAGCGGAGAGGTATCGTACCTGATTCAGGATGAGATCAAACGGGTGCTGGGCAATACCGATCGTGTTCCAAGCAAGACGAACAACGTGTTTTTGATTCGCGAGGTAAACTGCCCCGCTGTATTGGTCGAGGTTGGGTTTGTCAGCAATACGGAAGAGGCAAAACGGCTACAGAGCACGGAGTACCAAAAAGCTATGGCGAATGCGATTTACCAGGGGATTTTGCGGCAGTATTCCGGAGAAAAAGCGCCAATTGCACCTTGAGCGGGCGGCGACTGTGTGCCGCTCGTCTGAATGTGCTATAATGAACGCGCAAACTACCTTGTAAGAACGGTATGAAATCAATTGCCAAGACTATAGATGAGGTGAACAAGCATGTTGACCAGAGAACAAATTTTGGAAGCGCTGCGCGATGTAAAAGACCCTGAGATCAATCGCAGCCTGGTCGAGTTGAACATGATCAGAGACATACGTGTTGAAGGCGCTACAGTTAGCCTGACAGTCGTATTGACGATCTCCGGCTGTCCTCTCAAGGCCAAGATCGAAGACGACGTCATAGGGGCTGTTAAAGCGCTTGGAGCGGAGGAAGTACGTGTCCAGTTTGGCTCGATGACGGACGAGGAGCGTGCGGCTCTCAGCGCCCAGCTCCGCAATACTCAGGGAGGTCAAACCCACAACATGACGCCGGGACAAGCACCTCTGCTCAATCCGATTTTGGCCAAGGATTCGAACACGACCTTCATCGCGATTACTTCCGGTAAAGGCGGAGTTGGAAAATCGACAGTGACGGTCAACCTGGCAGTCGCGCTTGCCCGCCTGGGGAACAAAGTCGGGATTATCGACGCTGACATCTACGGCTTCAGCGTGCCTGACATGATGAACATCGACCAGCGCCCAACCGTTATCGGAGAAACAATCCTTCCGGTAGAAAAGCAAAACGTGAAGGTCATGTCCATGGGCTTCTTCGTAGAGGACAACTCGCCGATCATTTGGCGTGGGCCGATGCTTGGCAAAATGCTGCGCAACTTCTTTACGGAAGTTCACTGGGGCGAAGAGCTGGACTACTTGCTGCTGGACTTGCCGCCAGGAACGGGTGACATGGCTTTGGATGTGCACACGATGATTCCGCAGAGCATGGAGATCGTTGTGACGACCCCACACGCTACGGCAGCCTTTGTAGCGGCGCGTGCCGGTGCGATGGCAAAGCGGACGGGACACGAGATTCTTGGCATCGTGGAGAACATGGCGTGGTACGAGGCGAAAGATGGTTCCAAAGAATACGTATTTGGACGCGGTGGCGGAGCGAAGCTGGCGGAGACACTGACTACCGAGCTGTTGGCGCAAATTCCGCTGGGACAACCTGAGAATCATCCGTCCGAACCAGATTACTCTCCATCTGTTTATCGCGAGGACAGCGCAATCGGGCAGCTGTATATGGATATGGCGAAACGCGTTATGGCAAAATGTGAACAGCAGTAAGCACAAAAGACAGGAAAAAGGTGGGCCCGCCCTTCGGGAGCTCACCTTTTTTTGTTAGGAAGAGGAGTCGCCAGAATCTCCACCGCTATCCCCGCCGCTTTTGCCTTTTTTCTTCGGTTTCAGTTCTTTCGGTTTGGTCATGTCTTCGGAGACTTTGGTCATTAGCTTCATCAACTCGGCTTGAAACAGCGGGCTTTGCAAAGACTCCTTCATGACCTGCATCGTTTGTTGGCGGTAAGCTGCGCTTTTCATCAAGTCCATGAGGTTTTTTTCGAACTCAGGGTCTTTCATTACGCTGATGAGCTGCTTTTGGTACTCGGGGTCTTTCATCAAGTCCTTCATCAAAGTTTTTTGCTCATCCTTCATTGATTTGGCCAAGGTGCTGGCGAATTTCGGATCTTTGAAGGCCTCCTTGATGTGGGGGCTGTTCGGATTGGTCATGCTTTGTATCAACGTGGTTCGAACAGTGGACTCGTCAATCATCAGGTTTTGCTTGAACTTCTCATCTTTCATCATTTTGCCAACAGATTGTTTGGCTTCGTCAGTCTGCAATATGTCCAGCACCATGTCTTTGACACTCTTATAATCAGGCTGAGACGAACTTTGCGCTTGTCCGCCGCTTGAGCAACTGGAAAGAACCAGACAGACAAATGCGGATAGCCAAAAAGACAATGCCTTCTTTCTCATGGGGTGGACACCTCCTTCTTTACTCTGCCTAAGAGTAACGTGCGCATTTTGTTTTGTTCTTACGCTAGTATTTTCTTGTATCCATTGGTACAATCATATTCGATGTGGAATGGAGGGAATGTTTGGTGAGTTTGCGAAAGTATGGCTGGCTCTTTGTCACCACGTTGCTCTTGGGTGGATTGGGCGGAGTCCTGGTCGCCTTTATTTTTGACTTGGACAAGCTGTTGGAAGGCAGCGCGGGCAACTTTTTTGTCGGCACGCTGATGTATCTTTTGTACGGGATGACCATTAGCATTGTGGCCCAAATGGGTTTTTTCGCCTATATGACGATTAATTATTTTGCCAAAACGATTTTCAAAACGCCGTCCATGTGGAAGAGCGTTCAAGTGTTTTTGATCCTCTTTGTCTTTTTTGATATGATTTACCTCCGTTACACGTCGCTTGGCGAAGGAAAAGGAATCGGGACATACTTTATTGAGCCGATCCTGCTCTTGATCGTTGCTTTGGCTACCGCTTACGGAAAAGTGAAGCTGACGAACAGAACGGCATGGATTCCCACGATGTTTTTCATGTTTGTGGTGACGTCACTGGAATGGATTCCAGCCTTGAAGGAAGACAACGTGCATGCGACCTTGTCCATGCTGGTTCCGTTGCTTTTTTGCAACGTATGGCAAGTGATGCATCTGCACCGCCTGGTAAAAAGAGAAAGCTGACCTCATCGAACATGAGTCAGCTTTTTTGCTTTTTGTAGGGAGTAGTCTGGCGCTCAGTTGATTTCTTTACTCTGGATATTGGTGCCGGCGATCAGTTCGGACACCGTGACAAATTCGTATCCTTGCTTGCGCAGCTGGTCAATGATGATAGGGAGGGCAAGGTGTGTTTCCTTGGCCGAGTCACTGGCGTGCAGCAGGACGATATCGCCCGGGTGTGCTTTCGACAGGACGTTTTGAACAATGACATCCTTTTTCGGCTCGATCCAGTCTTTGGAGTCTGTATCCCATTGAACGACCGTGTAACCCAAACGGTTGGCGATTTCCAGAACCCGTTTATCAAAATCACCGTTTGGCATGCGCAAAAGCGTCGGCTTTTTCCCCGTCATCTCGGTCAGGATGGAATCGGCTTTGGTAATTTGCGTGCGAATTTCCTCGTCTGTATATTTGCTGTAGTTGTCGTGTTTATGACCATGCGAGCCAATTTCCAGCCCGTCCTCCTTGATTCTCTTGACGATTTCCGGGTGGCGCTGACTCCAGGGGGAGGAGAGAAACAGAGTTGCTTTGTTCACATTTTTTTCTTTTAACACGTCGAGGATGGGGAGTGCGCGTGTTTCGCCCCAGCTGATGTCAAAGGTGAGGGCAATTTTTTTGTCTTTGGTATCCACCTTGTAGATGGCTTGGGGGCCTTGCTTATTGCCATTGCTGGAAAAAGCCGCAATCGTATCGCGCTCGGCATAGCCGATGCCCGCGGTTAGAAAAATGGCCGCAGCGATAATGAGAATTTGCTTCAAGCGCTGAGCGCTCACGACGTAAATAAATTTCATCGTTAGGCACCTCCTTTGTCCGATAACAGTTTATGCAGGGGAGACAAGGATATTCTTTGGCCTCGTGGCTATAGTTGAGGTACAATGCATATAGTGAAAGTAAGAGGCAGTAAAGGAGCGTGGCTCATGAAGAAAAAACTGCAGCGTCTGTGGTTTGATAACAAACGGTTTTTCTTGGCCGCTTGTCTTATTTTTCTCGGGGGCGGTTTAATTGGCTACTTCCAGGCTCCTGCGGTGGAAACCGTGGTACAGAGCTTGATGGGACAATTGAAAGAAATAGCGGAGCGAATCAAAGAGAGCGGCGGGGGAGTGCTGGCTACGTTTTGGATGATTTTTTCCAACAATGTGCTCAGTTCCTTGATGATGATGGCTCTCGGGTTGTTTTTTGCATTCTTTCCCATAATTGGGATGCTGGCGAATGGCGTGCTGCTCGGATTCATCATCGCGAAGTACAGTGCTGCCGGAGTTGATCCATGGGTGATTTTTAGCGCGGGAATTTTGCCGCACGGGATATTTGAACTGCCAGCTGTGCTGTTTGCTGCTGGTATCGGGATCAGACTCGGTTTGCTCAGCTTGCGCTCTGTCGGTTTGCTGTTTGCGCCGCATAATGGGGAACGGGTGAAAAATGATTGGTATGACACCCTCAAGCAATTTCCAGTTGCTGTGTTGACTGTAATTGTCGCGCTCTTTATAGCAGCGGTCGTCGAGAGCTCGATTACGCCACTGATCCTCAAGGCAACACTCGGGGAGCAGCTGCAGCAATTAAACTTGCTGAAATAATTCTGATTTGCCAAGAAATTGAAGCCTTCCTAAACGGGAGGCTTTTTAATTTGAATAGGGTTGAATTGTGATGGAAAGGATAGAGGAGAGACTCGTAAGGCGGAGGCGATATCGTTGTTAGGGTTTTTGTTTAATGCCAAAGAAGTGCAAGAACTAGAGTATTTGCTGAAGCGGGAGCTGGAAGAAATGCTGCTCGACTTTAGCGACAAACGAATCGATTATTTGGTGAAGCGTGCTATGGAAGAGAGGTACTCCATCATGTTTCGCATGTACGCGAGAATAGCCTCTCCCAATGAGCTTTCCAAGTATGTGAGACGCAGAAAACTGGGGGAAGAACATTTCACCTGAAAACTTTTTTGAAAAACCTATTGACTCTTGTATAGTGGCCATGATAGATTAGTTCTTGTCCTTGAGACGCCATCACGAAAAACGATGAACACTCAACGGATTCACAACAAGTAATTGCTCCTTGAAAACTGAACAGCGAAAGCGTTGATGAGTCTATCATTAAATGATTTGCCAGCTTTGAACCAGTAACAAACTTTATTGGAGAGTTTG
>NZ_JARXWC010000021.1:0-62234 GCF_029892995.1 Brevibacillus sp. 1238
TTTGCCATTTTCATAAAGCTGAATCATCTGCTGTTTGAATTGATCTGTAAATGACCGACGCTCACGTTTCCCCATGACATTCTCTCCGTTCCATGCCGATTTGATTTCAATCTACTAGACCCTAAGAGAATTGTCCAATTCAGTGTAGCCGATCCAGAAAGCTTAGTGGAAAGCTTCGAGGTTAGCACTACTCACTGCCATACACACGGAGCAGGGCAGCCAAGTCACGTTCGAAAGCTTAGTGGAAAGCTTCGAGGTTAGCACTTGGCAATGACGTTACACTCATTCGATATGTTGGGCGTTCGAAAGCTTAGTGGAAAGCTTCGAGGTTAGCACACGCTCAATTATCTCGAATCAACAAGAGAATGCAAAGTTCGAAAGCTTAGTGGAAAGCTTCGAGATTAGCACAGCTTTCGGACTGACCACTCGTCGCCATCGACCATGTTCGAAAGCTCAGTAGAAAGCTTCAAGATTAGCACCACGGGGATGGATGAAGCCAGCACCAAACGGCCAGTCCATTCGAAAATTTTGAAACAAGCACGTGCATATCTAAATACATCTTGCGGCTCTTCGAATCCCCAGTAGAAAACTTCACGGTTCATCAGAACACAAGCCAATTCATCTAGAAACAGTGGAATTGGCTTTTTCCTATTACCCCAAAATATGAAAATGATTTACAATAAATAAAAATCATGCCCAACTCTTTTCAAAATCAAACCGGGAGGCACCAGCCATGGCAATCCGCAGTATAAAACTAAAGCTCAAAACCCGCACAGGCCCGGAAGCCCAAAACCTCCGAAAAGGAATATGGCGAACGCATCGGCTGTTAAACGAAGGCGTCGCTTATTATATGAAAATGCTCTTGCTCTTTCGTCAGGAGAGCACTGGCGGACAGACAAAAAAAGAACTGCAAGAAGAGCTGGTTCGTCATATTCGCGAACAGCAACAAAAAAATCGTGCAGATAAAAATACACAAGCGCTCCCATTGGACAAGGCGCTCGAAGCTCTGCGGCAACTATATGAACTGCTTGTTCCCTCCTCGATTGGGCAAAGTGGCGACGCCCAGATCATTAGCCGAAAATTCCTCAGCCCGCTAGTCGATCCGAACAGCGAAGGCGGCAAAGGTACCTCAAAGGCAGGCGCAAAGCCGACCTGGCAGAAGAAAAAAGAAGCCAACGACCCGACTTGGGAGCAGGATTATGAAAAGTGGAAAAAAAGACGCGAAGAAGATCCGACCGCTTCCGTAATTACCACCTTGGAAGAATACGGAATCAGGCCGATTTTTCCACTGTATACGAACACCGTAGCAGACATCGCATGGCTACCGCTTCAGTCCAATCAGTTTGTGCGCACCTGGGACAGGGACATGCTGCAACAGGCGATTGAAAGACTGCTCAGTTGGGAGAGCTGGAACAAGCGCGTTCAGGAGGAATATTCCAAGCTGCAAGAAAAAATGACCCAATTGAACGAGCAGTTGGAAGGTGGCCAGGAATGGATCAGCTTGCTGGAGCAATACGAAGAACAACGGGAGCAAGAGCTAATAGAAAACATGACCGCTGCTAACGACAAGTATCGGATTACCAAACGGCAAATGAAAGGCTGGAACGAACTGTACGAGCAATGGTCGACAGTTCTCCCCAATGCCAGTCACGAGCAATACAGAGAGGCGCTCAAACGTGTGCAGCAGCGGCTGAGGGGGCGATTTGGCGATGCCCATTTCTTTCAGTACCTGATGAAAGAGGAGCACCACCTGATCTGGAAAGGGAATCCGCAGCGCATCCATTATTTTGTTGCACGCAATGAGCTGAAGAAGCGTTTGGAAGAAGCCAAGCAGAACGCTACTATGACGTTGCCTGATGCCCGGAAGCATCCACTGTGGGTGCGCTTCGATGCGCGGGGAGGGAATTTGCAAGATTATTATTTGACGGCGGAAGCAGACAACCCCAGAAGCAGGCGTTTTGTGACGTTTAGTCAACTGATCTGGCCAAACGAATCCGGATGGATGGAAAAGCAGGACGTCGAGGTCGAGCTGGCTTTGTCCAAGCAGTTTTACCAACAGGTGACGTTGCAGAAAAACGACAAAGGCAAGCAAGAAATCGAGTTTAAGGATAAGGGTTCAGGATCGACGTTTAGCGGACATTTGGGGGGAGCCAAGCTACAGCTGGAAAGAGGCGATTTAGAAAAGGAAGAAAAAGACTTCGAGGGTGGGGAGATTGGCAGTGTCTATCTCAACATTGTCATCGATTTCGAACCTTTGCAAGAAGTGAAAAATGGCCGTTTGCAGTCGCCATATGGACAAGTGTTGCAACTCGTTCGCCGTCCCAATGAGTTTCCAAAGGTCACTACTTACAAGTCAGAGGAGCTTGTTGAATGGATGAAGGCTTCGCAGAACCACTCGTCCGGGGTGGAATCGCTGGAATCCGGGTTCCGTGTGATGAGTATAGACCTTGGGCTGCGAACTGCTGCGGCGACTTCCATTTTTTCTGTAGAAGAGAGCAACGATGCAAATGCGGCTGGTTTTTCCTATTGGATTGAAGGAACCCCGCTCGTTGCTGTCCATAAGCGGAGCTATATGTTGAAACTGCCTGGTGAGCAGGTAGAAAAACAGGTGAGGGAAAAACGGGACGAGAGGCAGGATCAGCAGAGACGAGTGAGGTTTCAGATCAGAATATTGTCCCAAGTCATACGCATGGCGAAGAAACAGAACAGAGAACGAGCGGATGAGCTTGATCATTTGAGTCAAGCGCTTGAGAAGCAAAAGTCGCTGCTCGATCAAACAGACCGGACTTTTTGGAACGGAATCGTCTGCGACCTGACAGATGCTTTACGTGAGAAGGAAGGCGGCTGGGAGCAAGCGGTGGTACAAATACACCGCAAAGCAGAGGAGCATGTAGGAAAAGTCGTTCAGGCATGGCGCAAACGCTTTGATGCTGACGAGCGAAAAGGCATCGCAGGTCTGAGCATGTGGAGCATAGAAGAATTGGACAGTCTGCGCAAGCTGTTGATTTCTTGGAGCCGCAGGACGAGAAATCCGCAGGAAATCAACAGCTTTGAACAAGGACATACCAGCCACCAGCGCCTGTTGACGCATATCCAAAATGTAAAAGAGGATCGGTTGAAGCAGTTAAGTCACGCCATCGTCATGACTGCTTTGGGATATGTATACGACGAAAAGAAATTGGAGTGGTTCGCCAAGTATCCGGCTTGTCAGGTCATCCTGTTTGAAAACCTGAGCCAGTACCGTTCAAACATGGATCGTTCGACAAAAGAAAACTCCACCTTGATGAAATGGGCACACCGCAGCATCCCCAAATACGTTCATATGCAGGCAGAGCCATATGGGATTCAAGTTGGCGATGTCCGTGCGGAATATTCCTCTCGTTTTCACGCCAAGACAGGAACGCCGGGCATTCGGTGCAAAATGGTGAGTGGCCATGATTTACAGGGCAGACGCTTTGAGAACTTACAGAAAAGATTAATCAGCGAGCAGTTTTTGACGGAAGAGCAAGTGAAACAGTTAAGACCTGGCGACATTGTTCCGGATGACAGTGGAGAATGGTTCGTGACCTTGACAAACGGAAGCGGAGACAAAGAGGTAGTATTACTCCAGGCAGATATCAATGCGGCGCAGAATCTGCAAAAGCGTTTTTGGCAGCGATACAATGAGCTGTTCAAGGTAAGCTGCCGTGTTCTCATCCGAGGCGAGGAAGAGTATCTCATTCCCAAGGCCAAATCGGTGCAAGCGAAGCTGGGAAAAGGTCTTTTTGTGAAAAAAACGGATACAGTCATGAAAGACGTATACGTTTGGGATAGCCAGGCCAAGCTGAAAGGTAAAACAACCTTTACAGAAGAGTCTGAGTCGCCCGAACAACTGGAAGACTTCCAGGAAATCATCGAGGAAGCGGAAGAGGCGAAAGGCACATACCGTACATTGTTCCGCGATCCTAGCGGAGTCTTTTTTCCTGAATTTGTCTGGAATACCCAAAAAGATTTTTGGAGTGAGGTAAAAAGACGTCTGTACGGAAAATTGCGGGAGAGGTTTTTGATGAAGACTCGGTAAAGGTGTTCAAGGAGAGTGTGTGGCTTGTCCTGGATACCTGTACGCATGTTAAATGAAATTCAGTATTGTGAGCGACTTTACCATATCATGCATGTGCAAGGACTGTTTGAAGAAAGCGTAGACACGATCGAAGGAGCTGCACAGCACAGGCGTGCGGAGACAAATTTGCGCAAAAACAAAATGGCTCCCGAAGAGTTGTGGGGAGAGGCACCATCCAGTCTGAATCTAGGCGATCCGGTGCTCGGCATTACCGGAAAGCTGGATGCAGTATGCGTCGAACAAGGCAACCAGTGGATTCCTGTTGAAGGCAAGCACTCGTCGGCACCAGATGGCGGGCATACGTTCTCTGTAGGTGAATATGAATTGGATGGCTCTGCCTGGCCCAATGACCAGATTCAATTATGTGCCCAAGGCTTGTTGCTGCGCTCAAATGGCTATGAATCGGACTATGGCTATTTGTACTATCGTGGGAACAAAAAGAAAGTGCAGATTGAATTTTCCCAGGACTTGATCAGCGTTACCCGACGTTTTATTGAAAAGGCGCAAGCACTTAAAGATGCAGACATGCCGCCGCCCTTGCAAGATTCGAAAAAATGCTTCCGCTGCTCGCTAAACTACGTTTGCATGCCTGATGAGACGAATTACTTGACAGGGGTCAGTGCAAATATCAGAAAAATTGTTCCCAGTCGTCCAGACGGTGGAATGTTGTATGTTGCAGAGCCAGGGGCTACGTTGGGAAGGTCCGGCGAGTGTCTGACGATTACGTTAAAAGGGGAAAAGCTTGACGAAATCCCGAGCAAGGATTTGGTACACGTGAGCTTGATGGGAAACGTCCAGTGTTCCACGCAACTTCTACACACCTTAATGAATTGTGGCATCCATGTCAGTTATTTGACGACACATGGTACATTAGCTGGAATTACTTCTCCGCCGCTCACCAAAAATATTCGGACGAGGGTCAAACAGTTCGGTGCTTTTCAAGAGCCGCCAGTTGCACTTGCACTTACCAGGCGAGTGATCTACGCCAAGATTTCCAATCAACGAACCATGTTAAGGCGAAACGGCAGTCCGGAAAAATCAGTTTTAAAAGAATTGAAAGAGCTGCGGGAGCGGGTGCTTGGCGCCGAATCGCTTGACATGGCGAGAGGAATTGAAGGACGAGCGGCGCAGTTGTATATGCAGTCTTTTCCCACGATGCTTGCGGAGCCAATGGTTGATGGCATCGCCATGATGAATGGACGCAATCGGCGTCCGCCGAAAGACCCGGTTAACGCTCTTTTGTCGCTAGGCTATACATTGCTCTCAAGAGATGTCTATACGGCTTGTGTCAATGTAGGACTCGATCCGCTGTTTGGTTTTTTCCATGCAATGGAAGCGGGGAGGCCAGCTTTGGCGCTTGATCTGATGGAACCGTATCGGGCATTGATCGCTGATAGCGTAGCGATTCGCGCCTTGAATACAAAAGAACTCACTCCGGATGATTTTTACTGGGGAAAAGATAGCTGTTACTTGAAAAAGGGCGGTCGCCAGAAATATTTTTCCGCTTACGAAAGACGGCTAAATAAAGCAATGACACATCCACAGTTCGGTTACAAGTTAAGCTATCGGAGGATGCTTGAGCTGGAAGCAAGATTTTTGGCCAGATACCTTGATGGCGAGTTGGCTGAATATACGCCGCTCATGACGAGGTAAAAATGAGACATTTTGTACTGGTGAGCTACGATATTTCAGATCAGAAGCGATGGCGAAAGGTTTTCAAGTTGATGAAAGGACAGGGGGAACATGTGCAATATTCCGTGTTCTTATGTCAGTTGACAGAGATTCAGCAAGTCAAATTGAAGGTCAGTCTGGCTGAGCTGATTCATCATGCAGAAGATCAGGTCATGTTTGTAAAAATCGGCCCGGTGACCAAGGACCAATTGGATAAGCGAATTGCCACGGTCGGAAGAGAGTTCCTCCCGCGAGACTTAACTAAATTTATCTACTAGGAAAGTGGATGTGTGTTGTTGAGGCAAGGCGAAAACAGTACAATGATGATAGTCGACGGTTAGAGGCCGTATGTCGATTTGCTTTAATTTCGTGCGTGTGCATTGTCGTCCTGCATTACAGGGCGGCTACCACGAATAGTCACGAAGTTCCACTGAGTATGTGCGTTTGATTTTCGAGCATCCCCGCAGCTCAAAAATCACTGGAGATGCTCGAAATCCTTGTGAGAGTAAGCTTTTTTGAACGATTGTGCATTGGAAATGAGTGCATAGACGGGGAAAGGGATACTGAAATTCCTGGCGCTCGAAAAAGCCCTGTTCAAGCCTTGTTGTTGTAGGTTTCGGCAAGGAAGGAGTTCGAAAGCTTAGTGGAAAGCTTCGGGATTAGCACACGGGCTCCCTGATAGGGGTCTATTTTTATTCCTCGTTCGAAAGCTTAGTGGAAAGCTTCGGGATTAGCACAAGCTCCTGCTCGTATTTAACCGCGACAATGGCTAAGGTTCGAAAGCTTAGTGGAAAGCTTCGGGATTAGCACAGGAAATTAATCCAGGTTACAATTGACGACACACAGTTCGAAAGCTTAGTGGAAAGCTTCGGGATTAGCACTTTCAAAAGGCTACTTGGTTCTTGCAGAACGAATCGTTCGAAAGCTTAGTGGAAAGCTTCGGGATTAGCACAAGGCATCCGCATGACTGCCACCATGATTGCAAAGCGTGTTCGAAAGCTTAGTGGAAAGCTTCGGGATTAGCACTTGATTGAAGACCCAGAAAGCGTTGCGGTAATTATGGTTCGAAAGCTTAGTGGAAAGCTTCGGGATTAGCACTAACAAACCCGTTAATAGGTAATCACCGACTGGAGTTGTTCGAAAGCTTAGTGGAAAGCTTCGGGATTAGCACGCTGGAGTGTCATTTGCACGCTTTTAAAGCAAGCCCCGTTCGAAAGCTTAGTGGAAAGCTTCGGGGTTAACACTCAATTACCGCAGCTTTTGAGCTTCACCGTTTTGCGTTCGAAAGCTTTGTGAAAAGCTTCAAGATCAGCACAACGTCACTGTTCCATTGACGTTATACTTGTTTTTGCCTGTCGAAAACTCAGTAAAAAATTCAATCCCCGCATAACAAACAATGCCCCTACTTCAACGTTAGGGGCATCTTTCTGTTCTTCAAGCCTACGGCAAAACTCCGAAACCTGCAAAACCACACTATCCCCGCTTAACACTAGCCCTTTCCCTCTCCTCCATCATATCGGCAATATCCTCTAGTTGCCCCATCACAGAAATCGGATCAGAGAAATAGAAGCGGTAACCGTCAATTTCGTACAGATGGTTTTGTTTGACGGCATCCAAGGTGTTCCAGATTGGATCATTCGCGTAATCAAATGACTCGGCTTTGGCATCGACAGCCATGAAAATATAATCGCTGGCGTATTTTCCAATGACTTCACTGGAAATTTGCAGCCAGCCTACTTTCGGGTCGATGTCGCGTTTTACATTTTCGTTCATTGGCAGACCCAACTCGCCATGGATTGTTCGTCCGGTAAAGGCGTTGCCGTAAAGGATAAGCGTTTTAACAGCGCCGCCGTCAAAAACAGTAACGGTCTTGTCTTTTCCTACAATGTGGTCAATACGCTTCTTGGTTGATTCGACTTGTTTGTCCAAGTCTTGCACCAATGAGTCCGCCTTGGCTTCTTTGTTCAGCATAATGCCCAACATCTGTTACGACCCGCTCCGGATGGGCTGGGATTTCCACATCGCCCATCGATGTGGAGACGATGCGGGTTGCAGGCTTGGTATCGTTCTCTGCTGTTGCAGCGGGTTGTGAAGCTGCCGTTGCGCTGCCGCCTTTGTTGCCAGTTGCCGACTCGGTCGGATTGCTGCCGCATGCGCCGAGCAGCAGACCAAATGCTAACAATAAGCTGGCGGGCACCATCATTTTGTTTATAAACATGTGACTTGACCCTCCGTCGTTATTTTGATAATAATTATCATTATCAAAATAACATGTCCCATCTGGAGCAACAATGTGATTTCTTCCTGCTGCGGATGTAAGATTTTCATTTGCAGCAAGCTGTTTTCGCAGCAGGCTGGGAGGCAAACCGAAATGTTTTTTGAAAGCATGGCTGAAATAGTACACATCCTGATAACCGACTGCCGTAGCAACCGTCTTTAGCGATATAGCGGTTTCTGCCAGCAGTTTGCGAGCTTTTTCCATCCGCAAGCGGATCAGGCAATCAATCGGGCCGCGGTTCAATACTTGCTTGAAGCGATTGGACAAATGCCCCTGGCTGCAATTCAACGCGGAAGCCAACGATTCGAGCGTCAATGGCTCGGCGTAATGGTCCAGCATGTATTCGAGAGCTTCTGTCACCAGTTCGACCGGGCTCGTCGTCCGGGGCGCAGGCGATTGTGAGTGGTATTGCTTCACGACCTGATAAATCCATTGATAAAATTGCGCTTTTAGTTGAAACTGTGCCATCGCATGCTGTTGGCGCGACAAGTCATGCATCTGTTCCAAGATGTCATACAACAGAGTCGGCTGGGCAGGAGTGAAGGAATAGGGCATGTGGAATGAATGCTTACGAGAATGTACAGGCGCTTCGAATTTGGCAGGAGCAGCACGGCTAACACTAGCTTCGTACAGCACCAGGCTGAAGTCCAGGCCATCTTTGCCAGCGTTCAGTTCAACCCAGCTTTTGGCGGCTGCATGAAACACCTGCATGCCATGTGCGGAGTAAATCTGGTTGTCGAAAAGCATCAGGGCGCTTCCTATGCTTGTGCAGAGAAAGCCGTTTGAGGGAAAAGAGAATGAAAAGGCTTTGGCGCCTGCCGCCAGTGTATGCCTTTGGATCGAAACCATTTGAATATCGGCATGTTGCCATAGTTGAATATGTTCATCCTGGTGCAAATCAAGAGGCAAGGGTTGTCACCTCATTTATAAACGGATTTATTGCGTGCCCATTATACAATTAGTTGGTTTCGCGGCGCAAAGAGAAATTGGGACGCGTCCTTTGAAAAGGGTGAGGAAAGCTAGTAGAGGTCGGCACATCGGATCAGAGCAGGAGCGAGGGCGACAAAAAACAGCGGAGCACACGCAATCCCCCTTTTTCGGTTTGGCCCTGCACGTAGCGGCATCAACCGGGACAGGTGCATCAGCAAGGGCACATTCAGGCAAATTCGCGAGAGGCATGAAGCTGTTGTTGGCTTTTATGTGAAGCTGCTGTTCGCTCTTTGTGAACTTTTTGCCATGGAATTGTCATCGCTTCTTAACGAAATATGACCCGATTGGGGCATTTCGGAGCAGTTCCGACAGGAGTAGGATTAAGAAAAAGCGGAGTGTGGTGAAACTAACATGACAGAGATGATTACGGTATTGATTGCAGACCACAACCGGGAGGCAAGAGAGCAGTTGCGGCGACTGCTTCAGTTGGATAGCGGGTTTCAGGTCGTGGCTGAAACCGATACGGCTGCGGAAGCGGCAGTGCTGGCCAACAAGTTTGCGCCAAAAGCAGTGCTGATTGATTTGAATTTGCAGGATCAGGATGAATGGCAGGCGATTGCGCGAATCAAGGAACAAAATCCTGGCAGCAAAGTTATCGTCCAGTCCGATTCGACGGATGTGCAATGCTTTTTTGAAGCGTTGAAATACGGTGCCCAAGGGTACTTGCTGAAGACGTTGCATCCCGCATCGCGGCACGAATATTTGCGCTCTGTGCTGATAGATGATGCGCCGATGCCGCGTGAGCTGGGTTATCATATTTTGCAGGAATTTATGGCAGACAAGCCGTGCCACTTCAACCGCCCTGGCTTGAATCCGACGGAGATGGCGCTGCTCGGCTGCCTGTGCAAAGGGTATAAAAACAGTGAGATTGCGGAAGAGTTGCTGCTTTCCGAGAACGAGGTCAGGAAGCAGTTCAAGGAGCTTTTGTTCAAGCTGCGGTTGAAAAATCGGACGCAGCTTGTTCGGTATGCTTACGAAAGAGGACTCTTTACGCCAAGCCTCCGACCGGGGAGACGAAAAAAGCAGGGGGCGAAGGAGTAGCGCCTGTAGCAGCGAGTGGGAGATCAGTTCTCAGCGAAAAGAAAAAACACCGCTGGAAACGAGCGGTGCCGTGTCTAGAAACAAGCAGTTCCATGTCCAGTAGTAACAAAGCGACAGCATGTTAAAACCAAGCCGTGCAATAACCGAGATAGCCCGACATCCGCTCGCTTCCGCAGCTGCGCAAGTGTTTTTACCCGTGCGCTGGCGCTCGCAGCTTGTTTTTCCAATAAACAAACAGCGCAAAGGCAGCGCAGAGCACGACAGCGGCGAACATGTACGGGAAGTTGATGTTCCAGTCGAACAAAATGCCACCGACTGCGGGACCAACAATAATTCCGAGGCTTGTATAGGTGGAGTTCATCCCGGCGACAAAGCCCTGGTCCTCGTCGGCCATCTTCGAAAGCAGCGTGGTTACAGCAGGGCGCAGCAAGTCGCAGGCAAAAAACACGATGCTGCTGACGACCATGATTCCCCAATAGCTGTTGATGAAGACCGTCGCAAAAATAAACAGCGCGGCTGTCACGAGCGTCGTTTGAATCATGTTTTTCTCGCCAAACTTGTCCACCAGCTTCTCAAAGAAAGCGATCTGGGCAACTACGCCGAAAACGGAGCCGACGGTAATGATGACGGCGATATCTTTGGCAGTGAAGCCGAATTTGGCATCAACAAACAGGCTGAACATCATCTCGTATGCGGCAAGGCCGAAAGAGAGCACAAACACAATCAACAGGGGCACAAAATAGATCGAGCGGAACGATTTTTTGATCTCACCGATGAAGCTGACGCTCACTTTTTGCGCTTTATTTTTTGCCATTTGTTCTTTCGTCAGCGACTCTTCCAGGACAAACAGCGAGATAACGGCGGCGATGCCGGCAAATCCGGCTGCGAAAAAGAATGGAGCGCGTATCCCCAGCTCTGCGATGAATCCGCCCAGTCCGGGACCGATGATGAAACCGCCGCTGATGGCGGCAGCCTGATAGCCCAGCACGCGAGCGCGGTCTTCCAGCGAAGTGCGATCGGCAATGTAAGAGATGACAGCTGGCATAATGAAAGCGTCGCTGATTCCGCCTAAAACTCGCGACAAAAACAAAATCCAGACCTGGTTGCCCAATCCGAACATAAGCTCCGAGAATGCGAACAAGAACAGGCCGAAGACAATCATTTTCTTTCTGCCAAACGTATCGACCCAGACGCCCGTAATCGGCGAGGCGAGAAGCTGGGCGAAGGCAAAGGCGGAAATCAAGTAGCCCACGACTTCTCCGCTCAGGTTCAACTCATGGGCAAAGGACGGCATGACCGGAACGACCAGGCCAATTCCGACGTACGCAATAAATAAATTAAACAAGACTAAACCTAAAGACCAGTTTTGGTTGTTGTTCCTTTTCATGGTTTTCCCCACTAACTCTCCAATGAATTTACAATCCGCTCACAGCCGTGGCTGCTTGCTTTTACCGGCTTTCTGTATCTGCTGATTCTTTTATGGCCCGGTTGACCTTTTTGATCGTTTCCAGCATTTGTTCGAGCACGCTCATGTCGATTTGGGAAAAGTATTGTTTCACAAACGCTTCGTCTGCTTCATCCATCAACTCCGCGTATGTTTGCCCCGCTTCTCCCAGCAGGATAAACGACTCCCGGCGATCTTCCGGATTGCTTTCCCGCCTGATAAACGTCCTGGATTCCAGATGAGACAACACTTGGCTGACTGCGCTTTTCGTAATGGAAAAAAAGGCGGCGATCTCGTTGACGGTCACCCGTTCATTGCGAATGATGTACTGCAACAAGTTTTCCTGCTGAAGCGTCAACTGAAACTCATCCAGCTTTTTCGCGACTTTATTGTAGTACATGTAATACTCGTAAAAGGCATCGTTCAACTCATGGACGATTTTTCGATATTCGGCAAGCATGGATTTCCTCCTCGTGAACAATAGTATTTGCGCGAAGTCCGAACAAAATGAGCCGGGAGAAGACAGAAGACAAGATCAGAAAGCTCTTGCAAAGTAATTTAGTTTAGTTAACTTAACTATAGTAACTATATATCCCGATGCTTATATTGTCAACGGGCGCATAAAAAAATCGCCTGAACGTCGAGGCGTCCAAGGCGATCTCTGCTATTCGCGAGTGACAGACAGGGGTTCACTCGCGCAAGTTTTTACGAATCAAGCCTGTTTTTTGGTTGCGCGGTTTGGGCTACTACCACCCGATTTCTGCCGGACTGCTTGGCCTGATACAACGCTTGGTCAGCAAGCTCAATCAAAGCGGGAACAGAGTGAAGCTGACGTGTGCTGCTGACGATCCCGATGGAAACCGTGATCGTCTGGCCAGTTGGTGTGACACTGTTTTCCATGCTGCATCTGATTTTCTCAGCGATGGAAAAGGCATCTTCGCTGGAGGCGCCGCCGAGCAGGGCAATAAATTCCTCTCCGCCAAACCGCCCGCAAACATCGCTTTTGCGGACAGAGGTTGTCATGATCTGGGCAAACAGCTTCAACACTTCGTCTCCCACAGGATGGCCGAAGGTGTCGTTTACATGCTTGAAGCGATCAATATCCAACAGCAGGATGGAAAAGCTTTTGTTCTCCCGCAACCATTGTTGCAGCAAATTTTCGACGGAGCGGCGGTTGGCAAGTCCCGTAAGCGCGTCGGTCGTTGCTTCATGCGTTAGCCGGTCTGTTTTCCGCTTGATTTTTTTGGCAGCATTGCGAAAAGCTTTGGTCAACAAATCCGCTTCCCGGTTCCAGTGATGCCGATTTTGGGGTAGCTCTACTTTTTCCGAGCCCATCTTGCTCATCAGGTCGGCAAGTTGAACAAAAGGTCTGGCAAGCGTGTGGGCCAGCTTGATGACAATCAGGAGCAAAAGCAGGGAAGGGGGCAGCAAATAAACCAGCATCAGTCTCACCTGACTATGCAGCTCGTTGTAGACAAACTCGATGGGAGAGGTGACCATGACGCCCCAGCCGTTTTCGGCAACGGGGGCATAGCCGGCCAGCAACTGCCCGCCCTGTATGCTCGCCATTTGTTCATGACCGCTTCGCCCAGCCATCAGCTTCCTTACGACAGGATTGGATTTGAGATCTTTTCCGATCAACTGTTCATCCGGATGGAACAGCAACTGCCCGTTGGAGCCGACGATGGAAAAAGAAGATCCGGTCGTATCCGTTGCCGCGCTGCCGAAAATCATGTTCATGATGTTGTGCTCCTGGAGGTAGATGGTTCCGCCGATGAAGCCGCGATATTTGCCCTCTTTGTCGTAGATCGGCTCGCTCATGAACAAAATATGGCGGTTGCTTCTCGCAGATATGTAGGGCAAGGAAATGTAGGGCTTTTTCAGTTCCAAGGCATAGTTGCCTTCCTTGGTGATAATGTGTTGGCCGACTGTGCCGATGGACGCCGGAGAAACGGTGCGGATAATCCCGTTTTCATCCACGACAGTTAGCGAATTGAAATAGTTGCTGCTTTTGCGAAGGATATCCAGATGTTCGTCGGCTTCTTTTTGCGTCTGCGAGGGGTGGTCGATTACGACTGAGGCGGAATAACGCAAGCTGCTTCGCATGGAGATGAACAAGGAATTGATCATTTGACTCATTTTGCTTGCGCTTGAATAGTTCAAAGTAAGCGTGGTATCGATCAGTGACTTCTTCTTGGACTGATAAGATGCGATGAGCAAAATTGTCACCGTCAACACGATGGACAAGGAAACCAGACCCGTCAGAAGGGCAGTCAGACCGATCTTTTTCCCCGGGCTCAGCTTGAAACGATGTATAACAGGCATATGGCTATGGCCTCTCTTTGCGTTGGATCGATCCATGATGGAAGGAAAGCAAACGGAAAAAATTCATGTGTATTATAAGCGATACCAGGAGGACATGCTATGCAGAAAAAATAATTTGATGGAAAAAAGTTGAGGTTCGTTCACAGTTGTAACAATTAGGTAACATTATTGCCATAAATGCAAAAAACTGCCCTCAAAAGAGGACAGTTTCAGTGGAATTTTTGCCAATGGTTTTTACGTGTTCAAGCCGCGAATTTGTTGCTCGATCTTTTCGAAGCCGCCAGATACTTTGACGATCTCTTCTTTTTGGTCAGAGACGAGCACGAGAACTTCTTCGAGGCTTTCCTTGTTCTTGTCGGTAATGTCTGCGTTGACTTCGACTTTTGCATTGACTTCCTGGATCATGCTGTGCACGTGGACGATGAACTCTTGCAGATTTTTGGTTTTTTCCGCGAAGTTGTGCATGTAGTTGTCCACGTTTGTAAACATTTCTTGGACCTCCATAATGCCTTCGCTGTTCTTTTCAAAAGACACCTGGGACTCGGAGATCATGTCGGAAACGAGCTTCATTTTTTCGCGAATCGTCATCAATAAGGTCGAGATCGATTCGGAGGATACTTTGGAAGACTCGGCCAGCTTGCGCACTTCATCCGCTACGACGGCAAAGCCACGGCCATGCTCACCGGCTCTGGACGCCTCGATGGTGGCATTGAGTGCGAGCAGGTTGGTCTGTGCCGAAATATCGGAGATCGTTTGGATGATTTTTTCAATCGATTCCGTTTCTTTGTTCAGCTCTTGAATCAGTCGGTTCGTATCCTGGATGTCCTTGATGAAGCGTTCAAAGTCGCTGCCGATGTTATTGATGCGCTTGCCGCTTTCATTGGTCGCTTCTTTCGTCGATTCTACGTAATCGTGCATCTCTGTGACAGAACGAGTCATGTCTTCTACCTGGAGATTGGTCGTGCCCATCTCGCGGCGCAGCTCGTTTGTGTTGTCGGTTTGCACAGAGAAGGAGCGCATGATTTCCTGAAGGGAAGCGACGGTTTCAACTGCCCGGACATTCACGCCATCCGTCACCTTGTTCAGATTCTCCTGGTATTCCTGCACAGAGCTGAGCGATTCGTTGATCTGATCCAAAATGCGTTGCAGCGATTCTTTGGAAGCGATCGCCTGTTGCTTCTGTTCTTCGCTTTCCTGTTGCAGTCTGTTGTTGAATATCGCGTGCATCATGCTTGTTGCCGATACGAAGCAGAAGGTAAGCAGGTAGTACATCAAATGAACCGGATTGGAGGTATAAAAAATCGCCTCGCCATTTGTCAGGAAGTAGTACGTGACGATCCCGAGCGCTGCCACGATCGTCAAAATGTTGATCAGCCTGTCCTGATAAATCCCCATGACGGCTACGAAGAACATGATGGTCATAATATTGACCAGCCAAGGATCAAGCCCGGTAATTATGAACATGAAGATGCCGATTACCGCGAAGTTGAAAAACTTCATGAATGGAGCCATTTTGTCGCGCCACGCCGGACGATTGGACAAATACGCGAACGGCGCCAGCACTCCGTACAAAATACCGAGCACAGTCAAGACGAAGGAAATCGGCACTCCCATGATGAGATTCACGATTTGCACCACGGTAATGATGCTTGCAAAAACAATGACGACCCAATTATTTCTTCTTTGTAAAAGTTCCATGTCAGCTAACCTCAACTTTTATTTGTTTGCAAAGCGTTTGATACCAGGAAAATGCGGGATGGTCCTTGCTTGTATAGGCTTCCTGCAGGTGAAAAATGGTCGGGATGGCGTTCGCCCCTTTGTAATAGACCATATCCTTCACTTGTGTCGCTTTGACGTTGTATTTTGTATTAATCAACTGAAAAAAAGCCGGGTCTGCTAAACCGACTGCATGCGTATAACCGTGTTTTTCAGCATAATCGATCATGAGGGCAACGCCCCAACGTCCCAGTTTTCCACGGTATTTCGGCAAGACAGCGAAACTGTCTACTTCCACCACTTTCATATCGGCGCTCAACACGTCCTGAAACAAATTGCGGAGAAAAGCAGAAGATTTTTCATGTGGCGTAAATTCAAAAGTACCGCCTGCTTCGTCATCTTCTGACAATAGCAAATAAGCATCGGAACCATTTTTGACGTATTCCATTTCAAAGCCCATGGAGGTCCAAACGCTCTCCTTGATTTGGTGAAAACTCGCCAAAGACTCTACTGAATCAACCAGTTTGTACATAATACTCCACTCCATTTTTATCTCTCTTTTGTTTTTTCATGTACAAGTTTACTGTTGATAGATGGACTGGCGCCTCCTTTCTATGAGATTGCACACAAAACGGCCATGACCGTTTTGTTGACCGCAAGCGGCCACATCCAATTTCTTGAAAAACGTCGAGACGTTTTTCACACAAAAAAGGCCATTCCACACACGGGAACAGCTTTCAGTCACCATCATCGCACAATTACGCACATGATGTATGGCAACCCGGCTGTCATGGTCGAAGACTTTAGACCCGTGGTTTTGCGTCGCCACCTTTCGATGACTTTGCCTTTGTCATTCAGTTTGCGAAAAATGTATAGTCATGTCGAATCATGCAAAATATAATCCAAAAGAAACAGTCTTGTCAAGTTTTGGTAGGGTAAAAATAACCAATTCTTTATAAAAATAGTCAGAATTAAGGTAACGGTAAGAGTAGCGTAACAAAATTTTACCATCCATCCGATAAAGATAGAGAGAAGAGGAGGGATGAGAGGATGGCAGAGACGAAAACAATCGAATTTCACTTTTCAGGGGGAGAAGTGATCCGCATTGAGACGACAGAACCGGAAGAGATCATCCAGATGGTCGCCAACCAGAAAGATGGATGGCTCCAGTACGACGATATCGTCATCAATGTGCGAAACGTTTCTTATATTAAAGTGAAAGAAATCGCTTAACAGCATGTGTGAAAAAAGCTCTCGAATGCCGAGGGCTTTTTTTGTTGCATGTTTGGCGGGAGAGGTATTATAGTGAGTATAAGACTAACGACTAAAGAGGACGATATGGACGACATTTACAAAGAGTTGCAAAAGCTCGGTTTTTCCCAATACGAGTGCAAGGCTTACATTGGCTTGTTGAAGCATTCTCCGATTACCGGATACGAAATCAGCAAGCGCTCCGGCGTACCGCGCTCGATGATTTACGAGGTCATAGGCAAGCTGCTGGAAAAAGGGGCGGTCTATACGGTGCCTTCAGAGCCTGTGACTTACGCGCCGCTTGCGGCCAGAGAGTTGATTCGCAGATTGCGTGGACAGTTCGAGCAGTCCTTCGACTATTTGGAAAAAAGCTTGTCCGCTTTGGAGTCTGAGCAAGAAGTCGATGTGATTCGCCGAATCAGCGGCGACGAACTGGTGCTGACGGAGATGCGGCAAATGATCAAGCAGGCGACAGGAGAAGTATGGCTGTCGATCTGGGAGCCGCAGGTGCCGGCTATCCAGGAAAGTGTAGATGCGTGCACAGAGGCAGGCATTTCTGTTTTTACCGTGCTGTTTGGGCAAGCACAGACGCGGGTGGGAACGACGTATCACCATGACTACATGGCGCCAGATGTCGCAGAAGAGCGCATGGGCGGGCATCTCACGATCGTGGCGCGAGATTTGGAGGAAGTCCTGATCGCCAATTTTGCGCCAAATACGGCTGCCTGGGCCGTCAAAACGAAGGACCCGGCTCTCGTTTTGGTGGCTGTCGAGTACATTCGCCACGACATTATGTTTGCAGAAGTGACAAAGGTGCTAGGACCGGAAAAAGTCGAGACGCTTTGGCGAAACAAACCGGATCTTTACCAGGTGGTTACGGGAAAAAGCTTTCTTAACCAGCAGTGAAAAAGAGAGAGAGGGAGAACAGTGGGGCGAGAGCAACTGCACGTAGAAACGTTGTCGAACGCAAGAGATCAGGGAAGCTTCATGCAGGGGGTCAAAGATTGCATTCCGACCTTGCTCGGTTATTTGAGCATCGGATTTGCGGCAGGTGTCCTGGAAAAGACGGCTGGGCTGAGCATCATGGAAATTGTTTTGATGAGCATTTTGCTGTACGCAGGCTCTGCACAGTTCATCGCGGCAGGCATGATCGCGGCGGGCAGCTCGGCTACGGGAATTATCATTACGATTTTGTTTGTGAATTTGCGCCATATTTTGCTGAGTGCGGCTCTCTCTCCTTATTTTCGCCATTTGTCAGCGTTCAAGAACATGCTGGTAGGCTCGCTGTTGACGGACGAAACATTCGGGGTTGCCATTAACGAAGCGGCGAAGAAAAAACAGATCGACGAAAAATGGATGCACGGTTTGAATGTGACGGCTTATTTGAACTGGATCGTCGCCAACCTGGCAGGCGCCTATTTTGGGCAATGGATTGCCAATCCGGAAGGGCTGGGGCTTGATTTCGCCTTGCCAGCCATGTTCATCGGGCTTTTGGTTCTGGCGATGATGAGCCGCTTGCAGATCAGGCGGGACGTTCTCGTGGCTGTGTGCGCCGTCGTGATCGCAGTCGGGGTATCAGTCGTGTATCCGGGCAACCTTGGCGTCATCGTTGCCACGCTTTGCGCATCGACAATCGGGATGGTGATCGAACGATGGAAGTGAGATGGGACGTCTTTCTTATCATTGCTGGCTGTGCCTTGGTCACGTTTTTGCCGCGGGTACTGCCGTTGATGGTGCTGTCTCGCATGCAGCTTCCCGAATGGGGTGTCCGCTGGCTGCATTATGTGCCGATTTCCGTCATGGCCGCGCTGGTCGGACAGGAGCTGTTTTTGCACGAAGGCAAGCTGGCTCCGCTGTTGACCAATGTCGAGCTGATGGCAGCAATCCCGACTTTTCTCGTGGCGATCTGGACGCGCAGCTTGCTGGGAACGGTGGTCGTGGGGATGGCTTCGATCATGGTCCTGCGCTACCTTTTTTCTATTCTATAAGGGCAAAAGCAATGCAGAAGTGGTTATGCTAGAGAAAAAGGGAGGGCGAAAGACATGACTGTGGAAGAAGTCTTGCAAAAGCTTGAAGCGCTGGGGAGCGAGCAGACAAAAAAGACCTTTTTGCGCCATGGCGCCAGAGAGCCGTTCTTCGGCGTGCGCATTGGCGATATGAAAAAGCTGGTGAAAGAGGTCAAGCGCGATCAAAAGCTGGTGCAGGCTCTGTACGAGACGGGCAATCATGATGCGATGTATTTGGCAGGGCTGGCCATCAATCCAAAAACGGTGACGAAGGAGCAGCTGCAAGGCTGGGTCAGACAGGCGTACTGGTATATGCTCGCGGAGTATACGGTAGCGGGAGTGGCGGCAGAAAGCCCTTTCGCACTGGAATTGGCCCGCGAGTGGATAGAAGCGGAAGAAGAAATGATCGCCGCATGCGGCTGGAGCACGTACGCGAACTACTTGTCAATCGCTCCTGACGAGCAGTTGGACTTGCCGGAGATCAGGGCATTGCTTGCGCGAGTCCAACAGACCGTGCACGAGGAGCGAAACCGGGTGCGGTACACGATGAATCATTTTGTCATCGCGGCAGGCGCCTATGTTCCTGCTCTGCATGCCGAAGCGGTGGAAGTTGCCGAGGCTATCGGGAAAGTACACGTCGACGTCGGCAATACGGCGTGCAAGGTGCCGCTTGCGACTGCGTATATCGAAAAAATCGTAGCGCGCGGAGCCATCGGCAAGAAGCGCAAGACGTGCATCTGCTAATTCGCATCCCGTGATTGAGCGGGAGAATCCGCATACAAACAAGCGCACGCTGGGAGAAATCCCGGCGTTATTTATTTGGAATCTTTTTCATATTCGCCTTTCTTTGCTAAAGTATCGACTCTTTTCTGATGATGTGCTATCATGATACCTTGTTAACGTATTACCACTTTATCAGAGTAAAATATAGAGATAGTCGGACTAGGGGGAATCATCATGAAAAAATTTGCTTTGCTATCCTTGCTGGTAGGAGCCGTATTTTCATTGGTAGTCGGCTGCGGCAGTCAAAAAACAGGCGCTGACGCGAACAAGCTGATCATCGGGATTGACGACAAGTTCGCGCCAATGGGTTTTCGCGATGAAAAAAATGAGCTGGTCGGTTTCGATATCGATTACGCCCGGGCTGCTGGCGAAAAAATGGGCAAGCAGGTGGAGTTTCAGCCAATCGACTGGGGTTCCAAAGAATCCGAATTGAACAGCGGCCGCATCGATTTGATCTGGAACGGATATACCATTACGGATGAGCGAAAAGAAAAAGTGCTGTTCACCAAGCCGTATTTGCAGAACGCACAAGTCGTCGTAACGCTGGCGAACTCGGACATGAAAAAGCTGGCGGATCTGAACGGCAAAGTGGTAGGGCTGCAAAAGATGTCGTCGGCAGCTGACGCGCTGAATGCAAGCGAATGGAAAGATCAAATCAAAACGATCACCGAGTTTCCTGACAACGTGCTGGCTCTCAGTGACTTGAAAATCGGCCGCATCGATGCCGTCGTGATTGACCAGGTGGTAGCGGACTATTACATGACCAAGGATCAAGGAACCTTCAAGTTCCTGGAGGAATCGCTGTCTCCCGAAGAGTACGGCGTCGGAGTCAAAAAAGGCAACGAAGCACTGCTGAACGAGCTGCAAAAGGCGCTTGACGCCATGAATCAGGATGGATCTGCCGCGAAAATCTCGGAAAAATGGTTTGGTGAGAATCGCGTCTTGAAATAGGAAAGAAACGTGGCTTCGCCAGGCAGATGGGCGAAGCCACGCTTTTGTCGCGATGAACAAGAGCAAACGCCTACCTTTTTCAAAATAGGAGCATGCACTATGAGTCTAGAATATATCGTTTCGATTACAAAGCCGATGCTGGAAGGGGCGCAAATGACGGTCCTGCTGTTTTTGATCGCGATTGTGCTGTCTATTCCGCTCGGTTTTCTCCTAACGTTGCTGGCCAAAAGCAACGTCAGACCGCTGGCTTGGCTGGCACACACGTACATTTACGTCATGCGCGGGACGCCTTTGCTGTTGCAGTTGTTGTTCATCTGCTTTGGGCTGCCGCTTTTGCCCGGGATTGGCGAATATTTGGTAATGGATCGCTTTGTCGCTGCCTGCTTGGGTTTTGTCCTGAATTACGCGGCTTACTTTGCGGAAATTTTCCGCGGCGGGCTGCTGTCCATCGATCGCGGACAGTATGAAGCGGCGCAAGTTCTCGGCTTCAGCAAATGGCAGACGACAGTCAAAATCATTTTGCCGCAAATGTTTCGCGTGGCGCTTCCGGCTGTCTCCAACGAGTCGATTACGCTGGTAAAAGATACGGCTTTGCTCTACGCTGTCGCTGTACCTGAGCTGCTGCATTTTGCCCAAACTGCCGTAAACAGGGATTTTACGATCGTTCCCTTTTTCATCGCAGGCATCATCTATTTGTTGATGACGCTCCTGTTGACGCTGTTTTTTAAATGGCTGGAGAGAAGATTCAAATTCGAATAAAGGACTGGCGTGAAATGGCAATCATTCAAGTAACCAATCTGAAAAAATCGTTTGGCGAGCTGGCCGTCTTGAAGGATGTCTCGTTTGAGATCAACAAGAATGATGTTGTCGCCGTGATCGGCCCGTCCGGTTCTGGAAAAAGCACGATGCTGCGCAGTCTGGTCTATCTGGAGCAAGTGAACGGCGGGAGCATCCGTGTGACGGACGACTTTTTGGTGCAGGACGGCGTCTATAGCCCCCAGCAGCAAATCAAGCGCATCACGGCGAAAATGGGGATGGTCTTCCAGCATTTCAATCTGTTTCCGCATCTGACTGTGCAAGAAAACTTGGAGATCGCCCCTAAGGTGGTCAAGGGAGAGGCAGACAGCGCCATTCGCGCACGCAGCGCGGAGCTGCTGGAGAAGGTCGGACTGGCGGACAAGGCGAAGGTGTACCCCGCCAAGCTGTCAGGCGGACAAAAGCAGCGTGTCGCCATCGCCAGGGCGCTGATGATGAACCCGGATATTTTGCTGTTCGACGAACCGACGTCAGCGCTCGATCCCGAGCTGACTGGCGAGGTACTTCAAGTCATCAAGCAGCTCGCTTCCGAGCATATGACGATGATGGTCGTCACGCACGAGATGGGGTTTGCCAGAGAAGTGGCGAATCGGATCATGTTTATGGACAACGGGGAAGTCGTAGAGTCGGGAACGCCGGAAGAGCTGTTCACGAATGCGCAATACGAGCGCACACGCGCCTTTTTGCAGCGTGCGCTAAAATAATAGCCTATGAAGATGATGACGCATAAAGCCCTCTGGAATGTATCCGGAGGGCTTTTTACAGTCCAGTTATCGCGCTTCTACATAACCTGGTAGTGCAAATAACGATGACTGATGAAGGCATGAAAATGATCAGTGAACGAATCAGCACTACATTTCGCTTAGATGTAACCCTTTTTTGTAGCAGATATTTTATATGCAAAATTTTCCTTATATGATTTAATTATCCTTGTAAAGGAGGGTGTATTATGAATAAAAGGAAAAATATAACTGCGTTGATGATTGCATTATCTATATCGTTGTGTTCTGTTGTCTCTGCATCGGGTCCGCTCACTGGAGCAAAAGCATTCTACTCTGGCGGGGGATTTAAAAATTTGTCAGTTACTCAAAATTTAAGATATATGATAGCCCCTAGCGCTAAAAGTTTGTTTTCAGAGGAGATCGATTGGGCGATTTCCGAATATTCCTCTATAGACGATGTTAATTTCGGCTTTGAAAAGGTGTCCTGGATCAGTGACCGTCCAGACTTGATGATTTTTAATTCAGATGACAATCCTCATCTAGGAGATTTGCCTGGGATTATGTTACCTTGCAACTACAATAGTAACGGTGCTTGCAAAGACACAAGCTATAACAGTCGGTGGGACGCATCGGTGGTGCTTTTATCTTATGATAATATGAAAGACCAAGATTTTAGCCCTACCAATCGAAAAAAGACAGTAATACATGAATTTGGGCACGTATATGCATTGGAGCATCAGCCTGCTAATACAGACTCAATAATGGTAGGCGGAAAAGGGACTCTTACTAGCCCTACAGATTTGGATGTCAGCAATCTACAATGGAAATATTAAGGGGTGTAAATCGAATATCATGAAAAAATGGATAATGACGGGATCGGTTGCTCTAGCCGCTGGGTTAGTACTATGGACATCGAATTTTTTAACTGTCGATGCGAGAAAAAGCGAAAAAATCATTTCTTATCATGGGCAAGTTATGCCGTTCAGTAATTTGAGTGAGCTGGAAGAAGATGCACCGATAATCGTTCACGCCACGTTTACTGGAGAGCGAGAAACGATACCTTCTAACTTAGTCGAAGGCAAAGTATTTCGTTCAGATTCCGTTGTAGAAATTAAAAAGGTATTCGAAGGAGATCTCCAGAAAAACGACAATATTATCGTATACGAACCTGCTATCGTGGATGAAAACGGCGCCTATTTTACTATTAATGGGTATAGTCTTATGGTCGAAAACGAAACATACACCTTGTTTTTAAAACCGGTAAAAAATAAAAAAGGCTATGCAATTGCTGGTTTGTATCAAGGTAAATATAATAACAGAATCCATGAGAATGGAAAAAACATACGAAAAAACTTTGAATATAATGATTTGAGCGAAGTTGATTATTTTGGAGATCAGATTGAACATTATAACCAGTTAAAAGAACAGGTAGTCAAAAAATACAAGTTAGTTGAGTAATAACATTAGATCCGATTGGAGAACATCCATTCGGATTTTTAATACATCGCGGAAATACGTAACAAATTGGTAATGGATGCGTCTTGGAATTTAGATCAAGGTAATGGAGGGCGTGCAATGAATCTTGCGTTAATCCCCCTGACGATAATGCTTTTGTTGAATGACACGACACATCTTCCCAGTAATCTCATGTCCACGCAAAAACCCATGATCAATAGCGATCAGCCGACTACGCAAAAATGCAAGATCATAGTCGATGAATATGATGCCCTTTTAATGTGGAACGACCTAAAGTATCTCCGCAATTACGAATCTGATACAAAAGGTTTGGAACGCGGCAAGAAAGTAGGCGAAGTTTCTTTCAAGGTAAACGGAAATGTTTGCTTGGGCTATCGCATAAAAAATGGGGACGCAACCTGGGCCGAAATTGGAACACCGATTTATCAAGTCAAAGGATACTCAGAAAAGTTCCGGCTGTTTGTGGGGAATGAACTCTATGAGGCAAAAGAAAATCCAGATGCGAAAAAAATAGGGGATCTTTTCGATATCTCAGGGAAAGTGAAGAAAGTCACCTTGGAATACATTGACAAAAACGATAAGGTGTATTCAGTTGATTTATCAGATGAGGATACTTCCCAATTTGCCGCCGAATTTTTATCACTGGATCATGTCCCATTCAAAAAAATTTACAAGCGTCTGCCACCCAAGCCCCAAGAATACACGGTAATCATCTATCTCCATGATGGCTCCAGTTTTCGCATTTTGTACTGGCCTAAAGAAAATGCGTTTACACGTGGTTACGGAAATGACAAGATTAAAAAAATCATTGTGGATTATGTCGATCAATTAGCGAAAAAAGCACAAAGTCATAAATGAACAGTCCAGATATTGCGCTCCGTTAAAGAACGGTGAGTTGCAAGCAGCACTCTGGACATCCTCTCTCTGCGTTGTTCTTTCGGAACTATCATCTGGTTGTAGAGCACAGAGAAATTTTGCAAATGAATCTGTAGGCTATGCAAACCGCTGTACAAAATAGTCTATAGATGACGCGCGCAAAGCCCTCTGGAATGTATCCGGAGGGCTTTTTACAGTCCAGTTATCGCGCTTCTACATAACCTGGTAGTGCAAATAACGATGACTGATGAAGGCATGAAAATGATCAGTGAACGAATCAGCATTCAGGAAGGCATTATAGGCATACGGGGAGACCTTGCAGTAGACAAATTCGCGGCCATCGTGAAACTGGATGTAGAGGTGATTGGCTTCCAGATCGTAGCGGGCTGCTTTGATCAAGTCAGAATCCAGCTGCTTGTACTTGGGCTCTTCTTCGGTCTTTGTTTGTCGGGAAAACATTTGGCGAAAAAATGATTTCACTGCGGTGCAAACTCCTTTTGCTTTTGCTTCTCTTGCTTCTCATATTGCATCTATGGCTTCTATTCCTTAGAGGCTTTTATTTTACTCAAAAACTTGTATTCGGCATATAGAAATAGCACACCGATAATAAAATGAGCCAAGAGAACCGTGTTAAGAGCGATGTTTGGAAGGGTAGCAAGCATGTTAATTCCTCCAGTTTGAGAGAATGAAGTCACAAAATGAACGTTGATCTGCAAGCAGTGCTCAGGACATCTTCCCTCCGCCCTGTTCTTTGGACCTATCATCTGGTTGTAGAGCAAGGAGGAATTTTCTGAATAAATCTGTCGACCTATGAAAAGTGTTGTCGAAAATAGTCTATATTACCTATTTTATTTTTGTCAATAATTACATAGAATCAAAAATATTTTGTTTGGATTTGCCTTTTTTAAGTACCTTGTATTGCGATGTATATTGTGCTACTCTCTATTCATGCTCGCGAAGGAGTTGTTACTGTGAACAAGGAGTTGTTAAAAGGGAGCATCGATCTGTTGCTGCTCTCGCTGATTGCCCAGAAGGATCAGTATGGCTACGAGTTGGCCAAAAAAATCCGGGAGAAAAGTGACGAGATGTACGAGATTGGCGAAGGGACGCTTTATCCGGCCTTGAAGCGGCTGGAGACGCAAAAAGCGGTGGAGTCGTACTGGGGAGAATCCAAGGAAGGCGGCCGCCGCAAGTATTACCGGATCACCCGGGAAGGGCAGAAGCTGCTTGCTGCCAAAATGAAAGATTGGCAGAGTCTGACGAGACTGGTTGCACTCTGCAACGAGGGAAGTGAGTAAAAACGTGAAACTGGAAGAATACGTCGACCAGGTCGTTCGGGATTTGCCGTGCTCGCGCAAAGAAAAGCAAGATATGAAAGACGAGCTGTTGGACCATCTGACGAGCATGCAGCAGGAGCTGATCGAAGAGGCGGGACATACGGAGCGGGACGCTGCTTCCTTGACGATCCAGCGCTTCGGGCCTGTGGACATCCTGAAAAGGCAGCTTGCGATGTCTATGCCGCTCATCGACAAGTACGTGAGGAAGTGGGTTCTTGGCTTGTTTGGACTGTATGTGGCGGTGAGCTGCTATTTGCTGCTGCTCTCCCCGGACAGATGGCACCGCAGGGCGTTTACACTGGACTGGAAAGCGCGGATGCTGCAATACGGTGCGGCTGAATATACGCATATTTTTCAGAACACGCTGCCAATGCGGACGCTTTTTGATTATGTGCTCCACTTTGAACATTACAGCGTGTATACGATCGCTTACAATCTGCTGGGGAACATCGCGCTGTTTGTGCCGCTCGGATTGCTGTTGCCGCTGTTGTTTTTATCGTTCCAAAGCATTCATCGCGTGTTTTTTACCGCTTTGTTTGCCAGCTTGGGCGTCGAGTTTTTGCAGTTTTTGCTTGCTTTGGGCAGCTTTGATGTGGACGATCTGCTGCTGAATGTGCTTGGCGGGCTGTGCGGCTACGGATTGTTTCGCGCAGGCGCGGCTTTTGTGTACAAACAACGGGGCAAAGCAGGGACGGACAAGCCGTTTTCCACATTTTCCTGATGAAAAAGCAGGTGCGTCAGCGCAGGAAATAGCAGGGGGAAAGGTCGTTCTTTTTCTCCACGCTTCCTGCGGTCATAAACATCGTAATACGATGTATGTAGTCATTCGATAATGGAGGGAACCATGAAAAGACATATTCCGCGACTAATCGTTCTCGCCTTGCTGCTGCAAATGGCAAGCGGGTGTGAGAGTACCGCGCAAGTTCAGCAAACATCCGAGCAGACAGGCGCTGCAACAGCGGGGCAACCCGGAGGACAAAAACAGCTTGCCAAGCAGCCGGAGCAAGCGCTGCCGTTTTCTTTTGAGGTGAAGCCGGAGACGTTTGAGCTTTTTGTCGAAAGCGGCGGTAGCCGGGAGCGGGCGTCAGAGCCTTTGCCAGCGCGCCGGGTCGAGAATTTGCACAAGAGTGAACAGGAAGTGAGCTGGAACTACCCGGACGACAAGCTGCAAGTCAAGATCGCGAAAGAGGCAGACCATCTGCAAATTTCCTTGACTTCGACGGGAGCGGAGAGCTTTTCCTGGCCGCAAGTAAAGGCTCAGAGCTATATGCTGCCGCTCGGGGAAGGCAAATGGATTCCGGCGGTAGACAAAGCCTGGCAGTCGTTTTTGCGGGAGGAGAGCCTGTCGTTTAGCGAGTCGTTTTCCATGCGCTTTTTCGCCTTGAACCAGGAAAAGTTCGCCATCTTTTACATGGTGGACAACATGTTCAACAACACGCTCGATTTTGCCACCGACCCGGCTATCTCGATGCAGTTCACGCATGAGTTTCCTTCGATAAATCCTGACAAGTCGTACAGCTTCCGCCTGTACGTGACCGACAATGACCCGGTGCAGATTGCCGGACTGTACAAGCAAATCATCCAAAATCAGGGCGAGTTCACGACTCTCGCACAAAAGGCGGCCGTCAATCCGAACGTGGAAAAGCTGTACGGAGCACCGCATTTCTACATATGGAACAAAACGTTTTTGGCGGAGGACGACGTCAAGTGGGCGATGCTCGCTAAAAAGCTGGGCAAAGACTTCACGAACTGGCTCGTCAAGCTTTTGGCCGACAACAAGGAGGACGGGCAGGAGAGCATTGCGCAGCTAAGCGAGATCATGAAGCAAGATTACGTCGCTGCCTATCAAAGGAAGGCGATTTTGAACGGCTTCAACTACGCGCTGCGCTCCCGCGACTTTTACAATCCGCAGCTGTTTGCAGGTGTCGCGGACAGCAAGGCAAAAGCGCTGATCGCAAAAGGAGTGGGGCAGCTCAATGAAGTCGAGTTGTACGAACTGAACAAGCGATTGCTGAAAAGCGTCTTGCAGGATGCCGTTCCCGCTGTGGAGCAATGGGGGGATACCGATTCCCTCAAGCTGCTGCAAAAAATGCAACAGGCAGGCATTGCGCGCGCCTGGATCGGTCTGCCAGACTGGACGGCTGCCTACATGAAGCCTGCGTTCATCGGGCAAGCGAACGATGCCGGCTATTTGATCGCGACCTACGATTCCTACCATTCGATTCATAAAGAAGAGAATCCGGATTGGAACACAGCGGTTTTCGCGGACAAAAGCTTGTATGAGAACGCGACGATTGCGAAGAAAAACGGGGAGAAAAAAGGCGGGTTTTTGCAGCGGGGCAGATTGTTGAATCCGACTTTGTCGTTGCCCAGCGTGAAGCAGAGAATGAGTGAGATCATGGGGACTGGCGTGCGGTTTAACTCGTGGTTTATCGACGTGGACGCCGCCGGGGAGTTCCACGACGATTATTCTGCCGAGCATGCGACTACGCAAAAGCAGGATATGCAGGCGAAGCTTGCGCGGATGAACTACATCCGCGACGAATGGGACATGGTGATCGGATCGGAGACGGGCAATGACTTTGCCAGCGGCAGCATCGCTTACGCCCACGGGATTGAGACTCCGGTCATTCGCTGGTCAGACCCGGATATGCGCCAAAACAAGACCAGTCCGTACTATGTAGGCGGCTACTGGTCGCCAGCGGGCGAAATCCCTGAACGTTATGCCAAACAGGTTCCGCTCAAGGACGAATACCGGCATGTCTACCTTGATCCTGCGTACTCGCTGCCTTTGTTCAAACTCGTGTACAACGAGTCGGTCATTACCAGCCATCATTGGGAATGGGACAGCTTGAAAATCAAAGGCGAGGTCGGCACACGCATGCTTGGCGAGCTTTTGTACAACGTGCCGCCGCTCTACCATCTGGACAACCGCGTCTGGGAGTCCAACAAAGAGACGATCATGCGGCATTTGCAAGTCTGGACGCCGTTCCATCAAAAAGCCGTGCAACGCCCGATGACTGATTTTGCTGTATTGACCAAGGACCGACTGGTGCAAACGGCCGTCTACGGACAAGACCTGCAAGTCATCGCCAACTATTCCAGCAAGGATTTTACGTATGAGAACAAGCTGGTCAAGGCAAAATCTGCGCTGATCATCGAAGGTTCCATTACCCAGACTTTTCAGGCGGGAGTGGAATAGGAAGACGAGATGAAAGCAGGCGAAAAGGCTGTCCGTCCGTGTACGGCGGCCTTTTTGGCGCTGGACGGCACAGGCTGTCGTCTGTCTTCAGGACAGCGGCCCGAATTTTTTCTTTTTCAAATCTGCCAGAAGACGGTCCGTGAAGCCTTTTGCCAGGCGGGAAAAATGCCGTTCCGAGGATCGGACCCAGCTGAGGTGAACGGGTTGCTGTTCGGGAATGTCGAGATCGAGAGTGCGCATGTCCAGCGTTTGCAAATGCGGGTCGTGCATGAAGGAATAGTCCAGTCCGATCGTGACGGCGAGATTTTCCCGCACGGCATTGCGGATGGCATCCGTGTTGTTTGTCGTGAACAAAATATCGACAGGGCCGTATTTGGCGGCAAAGTCTGCGACAAACCATTTGACGTAGTCGTCGTTGTAGAGCACGAAAGCATGCCGCCGCAGCTCTTCGGGGCTGACAGACTCCTGGAAGGCGAGCGGCGAGCTTTTGCTGATGCCCACGACCATTTTGCCTTCCAGCACAGGCTCGAAGCTCAGCCTTTGCCCGGCGCTTTTTTTCAGCAAACCTTCGTACATAATAATCAGGCCGATATCGAGCTTGTCCTGCCCGATGTCCTCCAAAATTTCCTGCGAACCTTTTTCGGCGATCTCGATGCGGATTTGCGGGTAGTCCTTTTTAAAGCTGGACACGGCGTTCACCAACAAGTCCATCGGGCCGGGAATGGTCGCCAATCTCAGTTCGCCGCTGAGCGTATTGGCACTGCTTTGCGCTTCTTCCTGAATTTCCTCGATCTTGCTCAGCACCTCGAAAGCTTTTTTGATAATGACTCGACCTTCGGATGTAGGAACAGCTCCGAGACGGGAACGAGTGAACAGGGCGATGCCCAGCTCCGCTTCCAGACTGGAGAGGGATTGGCTGATGGCGGACAGCGTGACATGCTTGTTTTGCGCTGCTTTGGTCAAAGAGCCTGCCTTGGCGATTTCCACGATGTATTCAAGCTGTTCCAGGTGCATGGGATTCCTCCATCCTTTAGCTATACTTAATCTGCACTAAGTATGTTTGCATATGATTGAATATAAAGCAGGTCTATAATAGAAGCAAGGCAAGCCAATATGGTGCTTTTCCTCGCTTCTGACGAGTCTGCCCACGTAACCGGGGCGGGATTCGTCAGCGATGGCGGAGGAACAGCGCGTTCATCTCCTGTGCGTTAGCATCCATTTGAAAACGGAGGGAAACAATCATGAAACTGGCAAATAAAGTGGCAATCGTGACAGGCGGAGCAAGCGGGATCGGGGAAACGACGGTGCGTCTGTTCGCGCAGGAAGGGGCAAAGGTCGTCATTGCCGACTTTTCCCCGCGTGGCGACGAGCTGGCGAAAGAGTTGAATGAAGCTGGCTTCGAAGCGTTGTTTGTGAAGACAGACGTGACGAAAGAAGCGGAAGTGAAGTACATGGTGGACGCTACCGTGGAGCGGTTCGGCCAGGTAGACATTTTGTTCGCCAACGCCGGGATCGCCAAGGACGCTCCTGCGCATCTGCTCAGCACCGACGATTGGCAAAGAACGATCGACATCAATCTGACGGGTGTGTTTCTGTGCGATAAATACGTCATCGAGCAAATGCTGGCGCAAGGAACGGGCGGAGCGATTGTCAACTGCGGCTCGATTCACAGCCATGCCGGAAAAGCGGGAGTTACCGCTTACTCTTCGGCAAAAGGCGGCGTGAAGCTGCTCAGCCAGACGTTGGGCATTACGTATGCGAAACAAGGCATCCGCGTGAATGCCGTGTGCCCAGGCTATATCGATACGCCGCTCATTGCCGGACGCAATGAAGCAATGAACGAGCATCTGGTTTCCTTGCATCCGATGGGACGGCTCGGCAAGCCGGAGGAAGTCGCGAAGGCAGTCTTGTTCCTCGCCAGTGACGATGCGTCTTTTGTGACAGGGACAAGCCTTTTGGTAGACGGCGGATACACCGCGCAATAAAAGCAGAGCGAATAAAAGGGGAAAATTCGAGTCTTCCGTGTGGCAGTTGTCATGCGGGAGACTTTTTTTGTGGAACTTATCAACCATCGTCCAATCAGGCGAGTTTTGCCGAACATACTGTATAAGTAGTCCAAAAGCACAAGGGCAGGAGGGAGAGGAGTGCCGACATATGTGGGAAATGTACAGATTACCAACAATTCGGGTACTGTCAATTTTGGCGATACGGCGAACAACTCTCCTAAAAGCGTCAGCAAATCCTTTTCCGGTTCAGGCGGCGGAAACAGCGGGAATGTTGTGAATGTCATCAACAAGCAAAGCGAGACGAATACATGGGGCGTGGGGGAGAGTCGGGGGAGTTTGCGGCTCAAGAGACGGAATAGACGGACGAGACAGGCGGGACGGGTTAGACCGACAAGACGGGCCAGGCGGGCGAAACGGCGGAAACGGAGCTAACGTTTTTGCAAGTTGCCTGCGGCTTTAAACCGGACAAGCTGCAAAACGTCAGTCTGGTTACGGAAGTTTGCAAAACTGTCGCTTCTGACGCATGCGTGGATGTTGATCTTTAAGCAATACATGGTAAAATGAAGCAAACTTGTCGCCAACATATTCAGATCCTTTGAAAGAGGGTCATTTTTTTTGAGAATCTAGGAATTTGTCAGTGCGAAAGTTACTCCTTTTGTTTTTGCTTTGACGGCAAACAAAATTTGGTAAAATTATCGGCGTCGTGCACGGTGCATGAGCGCAAGCAGGTGATAGGATGAGAAGCAAATTGATGGAAGCCTTGACCCCACAAGAATGGGAAGAATTGCTACAGGAAAAGGACGGGGAATTGAAAGTGGTCTTGCGAGAGCTTGCTGACGTAAAGTATGCACTAGATCAGTCGACGATCCTGGCGATCACAGACCATCGCGGGATTATTCTCCGGGCAAACGAGCAATTTTGCCGGATATCCAAATACAGTCGCAGTGAGCTGATCGGGCAAGATCATCGCCTGCTCAACTCCGGGCACCATCCCAAGTCATTTTTCAAGCAAATGTGGAAGTGCATTGGCTCGGGGCAAGTGTGGCGGGGAGAAATATGCAATCGGGCGAAAGACGGCAGTCTGTATTGGGTTGATACTACCATTGTGCCTTTTGTGGATACAAAGGGGAAAATCTATCAATACGTTTCCATTCGCAACGACATCACGGCGCGCAAACATATGGAAGAGGAAGTCAGAAAAAGCGAGGAATTGTACCGACTCATCGCTGAAAATACATCCGACATCATCAGTATCGTCAATGCCGAAGGAGATTTTTTGTACTTGTCTCCGGCTCACAAGGCCGTTTTTGACCACGATGTTCCGGACGAGCGTTTTCACAATCTTTTCGAGTGGATTGTCGAGGATGACCGGGATATTATGGCTTTTGCGATTCAACATACGTATTCCACGCGAAAAGAGTACACGGTGGAATGCCGCATTCAGACGAGCAGAAAAGAAACGATCTGGACCGAAAGCAAGATCAATCCGATTGTGGACGAGCTGGGCAATGTGAGCAAGCTGCTGTTTGTCACTCGCGATATTACAGACCGCAAACAGTCGGAGGAACTGATTCATCATCTGGCCTATCACGATGCCTTGACCGATCTCCCGAACAGGCGCATGTACACCCAGCACCTGAGCAGGGAAATCATGCAAGCCAAACGTTTTCAGTCCAATCTGGCCGTCTTGTTCCTCGATCTGGACCGCTTCAAGGACGTCAACGATTCGTTCGGTCACGATGTAGGGGATTTGTTGCTGGTGGAAGCAGCCAATCGCCTGAAGGCGTGTCTGCGGCCCACCGATGTGGTCGCGAGGCTGGGCGGAGATGAATTTACCGTATTGCTCAGCCAATTGGCGGATCGCGAAGAAGCCGCCGCGCTGGCCAATCAGATCATGGAAGCTTTGCAACGACCGTTTATCCTTCAAGACCACTCGTTCAACGTGTCGTGCAGCATCGGCATTGCGCTGTACCCGCAGGATGGAGATAACGCCGACGATTTGCTCAAACGGGCGGACACCGCACTGTACACCGTCAAATCGCGCGGGAAAAACGGATACGACTTTTTCGATCCGACGATGGAAGCCAAGTCGCTGGAGCGCATCCTGATGGAAAACGAGCTGCGCAAAGCGATCGAGCAAGAGCAGTTCCAAATTTACTACCAACCGAAAATAGACATCGCGACAGATACGCTGACGGGGATGGAAGCGCTCGTGCGCTGGGTTCACCCGGAGCTTGGGGTCATACCGCCGAATCGGTTTATCCCGATTGCCGAAGAGACGGGGATGATTATTGCTCTCGGAGAATGGATTTTGCGGCAAGCATGTCGCCAAAACAAAATTTGGCACGATCAAGGCTACTTGCTGAAAGTGTCGGTGAATTTGTCGGCGAGGCAAATTTATCAAAAAGACCTTGTCGAGATGATCAAGCAGATTTTAGCGGAGACAGAGCTGGCTGCGGAGTGGCTGGAGCTGGAAATTACAGAAAGCATCTTTGTGAAGATGGAGGAAGCTACGGCCGTTTTGCAGCAAATTCGCGATATCGGCATCCACATTTCCATCGATGACTTCGGGACAGGCTACAGCTCGTTTAGCTATATTAAAAGCTTGCCGGTGGACACGATCAAAATTGATGCCTCGTTCATCCGCGATATTCACCATAACCAGGAAAGCCAAGCGATCGTAAAAGCCATCGTGACCATAGCGCAAAGCTTGAACATGAACGTAATTGCCGAAGGCATCGAACTGAACGACCAGGCGGCCGCCCTGCAGCAAAACGGCTGTGATCACGGCCAAGGCTACTTGTTCAGCCGACCGTTGGCAACCGATGATTTCGAGCGTTATTTGCGCAAAGATCAAGTGTCGTGATGGTAGTTTGAAGAATACGAGATGAAGCAAAAGCAAGGGAAGTCCGACGATTTAACGAATCGGGCTTCTCTTTTTTCTTTTTTGCCAAACGGCTGTTCAACCTGCTTCGGGAGTGCTTTATGCAAGAGAGTAATGGTGATAAGTAAAGTAAGAATGTTCATATTGAGTCTCGAAAATGGTAATATTTTACTTGTAAAAGAGGAAGAGTGATTCTCGGGTTAGGTAAGTTTTTTCTAAAGACTTTTACTTTAAGAAATAGGAGAGATTGAATGAACAGAGTAAATATCGCTTCCAAAAGCTTGCTTGTTATTGCTTGCCTTGTTTTGGGTGTAACAGGTTGTGCTTCTAATAACACAATTGCCGATAATCAAGGCGTGGAAAAAAAGGAGTTTACTGCTAGTGCCAATGTCAACACGACTACACAAGAAAGCACGAAAGATATATTGACACAAGCAAACGCTGAGTTGCTTGTTTCTCTCCTGGAAGACTACGCTCCTTCTGAGTTGGATGACAGTGTATTAGCCTCAAAAGAACCAGTTTATATTTGGGACTGGTTTAGGAAACTGCAAGTCTGGACAGACGATTTGACTCGTCTAGCAAATGGAAAGCCGAAAGCAGAGGGCGCTGTAAAAGATGTTATTACTTCAAGACTAAATAAATATTTTACACCAGAAGCATCTGAAAAAATATTTGACTCCTTCTTTAGAGCGGCTACTGATGGTTCGTATGAGACCTTTGAAAGAGAGCGATTTGAAAAAGGCCTGGAAGCGATTGACGAAAATTTAAAAGTGGACATTCAGAAAAACGATCAGGACATAAACGTTACATTTACCGGAATTGAGTATGATTATTTCAACCCAGGTGCTAAGCAAAAGTATGATGTCAATGTACAATTTAAACTGGTAAAAGACGGAACCAAGTATTTGATTGACGATATTGAACATGATTAAGTTTTTAGTAAACGGACAGGATTCTCTTGCTGTAATGAGCGTGACAGTATTCGCAGACGACAAAAAACGGAAATAGCTGACGCCAGGTGGATACTGACGTCAGCTTGTCGTTTGGCGTTTTCATTGTCCACAAAATGAAAGATTTACCTTTCTTGCTCGCCCTGTCTTACACCCGCTGCTCACGGTAAATCCCTTGCTCGTAAATGTACGCGAGGCACGCATCTGGCAGCAGGAAGCTCGGGTCGCCGCCTTTGCGGATTTCATCGCGGATGTAAGTCGAGCTGATGCCCATGTTGATGCCTTTGCTCATGATCAGAAAATGCTCGTCGTGGTTGCGCAGAAGCGCGTCTTCGGCAATCAGGTCGGCGGTCGGATACCCTTCCCGCGACATGACGATGAACTGAAACTGCGAGACCAGCTTTTCGGCATTGCCCCAGTTCGACAGTCCTACCAGCAGGTCCGAGCCCATGATGAAAAACAGCTCGTCGTTCGGATATTTCTTTTGCAGATGGACCATCGTGTCGTACGTGTATGTTTCGCCAGGCAGGGCATCCATCTCCACCGTGGAAATTTCAAACAGCGGCTGCCCGAATTGGTTCGTCTTATGCTCGCAGGTGGCCAGCGCCAACTTCAACATGTGCAGGCGATGGACATCCTCCGTCTGCATTTTTTTGTCATGGCGTTTGGAGGAGCAAGGGACAAAAATGACTTTGTCCAGGCGTCTTCTGTGCGCGACAGTAGCTGCCGTAAACAGATGGCTGTAAGTAATCGGATCAAAGCTGCTTCCGTATATGCCGATTCGCATGATCGTAACCTCCCGCATGCATCTGGGTGTCCATGCCTGCCAGATGTTATTTTTTCACAACGGCTATGCCCAGTTGATGTTGAAAATGTCCCAAAGCCCACTCGTGTCCTACCGGATTGAAGCTGGCGACGGCGTCCTCGTGAATGACGACGCGAAAACCGTGGTAGAAACCTTCGATTGCCGTGTGCAAGACACAAATGTCAGTGCAGACGCCAACCAGATGAATTTCGCTAATGCCCCGCGCCCGCAGCTGCAAGGCCAGATCAGTGCCCTGGAAGGCGCTGTAGCGCGTTTTGTCCATCCAGTAGATGGTGTCCTCAAATTCCTCGTAGATGCCTTGGATGCTCCCGTACAAGTTCCTGCCGGACGTGCCGATGATGTTGTGCGGCGGATACAGCCCGGTTTCCGGATGGTACGGGTCCTGCTCCTTGTGAGCGTCCACCGCCATCACGACAAAATCACCTTCTGCGAGAAAATCGCGGATCAATTCGCCGATGCGTCCTTCAATAGCTTGCCCTGGTTCTTTGCAGGTCAGGGCACCGTCTGGCGCGACAAAGTCGTTGGTATAGTCGATCACAATCAAGGATTTCATGGCAAAAACCTCCTGAAGTGAATGTGGGTAAGCCTGTCAGTAAATCATGGCAGTCGGGATGAAGTCGGAAAAGCGGTACAGCTTGGCGGGAGAGTTGGAATACTCGGTCGAGTAAACAGGCTGGCCCGAATCATCTACTGCTGCTTCCAGAATGCCTTGCCGTCTCGTAGTGGCGAGCAGGCGGCGTTCAAAATTGCCCCGATCGTTCACTTTGAAGCTGGGCACGACTGTTTCGATGACCTGCAACAGCTCGCTCAGCGTAAACCGCTCAGGCAGGAACGCTTTGGCGATGTTCGTTTGCAGCATTTTTTCCCGCACGCGCTGCAAAGCGTCCGTCAAAATCTCGCGGTGATCGAATGCCAGGTTGAGAGCGAAAGCTTCTTCGATGGGAAATAATTGCGCATCGGAAGCGTCGTCGGCAGCCTGCGCATGTTTGAGCAAATCTTCGTGAACGAGGGAAACGTACGCGACGCTCGGAATCCAGCCGCGCGGGTCGCGACCTGGCTTGTAGTATGTTTTCAGCTGCTCAATGTGGACGTCGCGGTCGATGTTCGTCTCTTCCTTCAACTCGCGGTAGGCGCACTCATCCAGCGTCTCGCTTTCCTTGGAAAAGCCGCCGGGCAAAGCCCACTGCTCCCCGTAGGTGTCGCTTTTGCGCTTGATCAAAAGAACAGCCAGCTGCTTGTGCGGCAACGATTTGGTTTTGGTTGCACGCGGAACGGACAGGATGGTAAAGAGACAAATATCGGTCGGAAGCCCGTCTGGCGAGCGATGCTTCTTGGTGCGAAAAAAGAGGCGTTTGGCTGACAGGCGATGCATGCTCACGATCGCATCCTTTCTGTAATGTGCTGGTTGATCCTGTTATGTTTATATTATAATGTTGTTTTAACAATGTCAATATGACAATATAATATTTTTCCAATAACTGACGCTGGAACGAACGAACGCAAAAAACGCCTGAGCTGCTCATGCTCAGGCGCTTCGTTTATGAAAAAGGCGAGACGGTTTCCAACGGGGCGGTAATCGGTTTGAGTCGCTGTTGAAGCGACGGAGCGGACTGGCACGGCTGGCTGGACTGAACAGCTTCTTCCCAGAAAAACAGCTGGCTGTTCAGAGGCGAGAGGTTTTTTGGCTGCACGCGCACATACGTGCCGTCTGGCATGAGCACGTTGGCCTTGGCGTCATCCTGCAACATCGTAGCCAGGACGTGCATGATCCGCTCCTTCAGATCACGCTGCACCACGGGAAACAAAATCTCGACGCGGGCGATCATATTGCGAGTCATCCAGTCCGCGCTGGACAGGAACACTTTTGGATCGCCGCCATTGCAAAAGGCGTAAATGCGACTATGCTCCAAATATCTGCCGACGATGCTCGTGACCCGGATGTTTTCGCTGACGCCGGGAATGCCTGGACGCAGGCAGCAAATGCCGCGGACGATCAGATTGATTTTCACCCCGGCGCACGAGGCGCGGTACAGCGCTTCGATGATTTCCTTGTCGGTCAAAGCATTCATCTTGGCGGTGATGTAAGCAGGCTTGTCCGCCAGGCAATTTTGAATTTCGCCTTCGATCAGATCGAGGAACGCTTCGCGCAATCCGACAGGAGCGGTGGCGATTTCCTCCCATTTTGGCGGGTGGGAATAGCCGGACAGATGGTTGAAAAAGTGGGTGGCATCTGCCCCGACCTGTTCACGCGAAGTAAACATGCCCATGTCCGTGTACACGCCTGCGGTTTTGTCGTTGTAATTGCCCGTGCCAAGGTGCACATATCGGCGCAGGCTATCGCCCTCGGAGCGGACGACCAGCGTGATTTTGCTGTGAGTCTTTAGCCCTGCCAAGCCGTAGATGACGTGGCATCCGGCGTTCTCCAGTTTTTTGGCCCAGACGATGTTGTTTTCCTCGTCGAAACGCGCTTTCAGCTCCAGCAGGACAGTGACTTGCTTGCCGTTGTCCGCAGCCTGGAGGAGAGCATTGACGATCGGGGAATCGCCGCTGACCCGGTACAGCGTCTGCTTGATTGCGAGCACCTTGGGGTCGTTCGCGGCTTGTTGGACAAATCGGATGACCGGCTCAAAAGATTCGTAAGGATGGTGCAGCAGCACGTCCCTTTTTTGGATGACCGCAAATAAATCCTCGTCCTGCTTCGCCAAATCAAGCGGCTGCTGCGGATCGAGCGGTTCAAAGCGCAAATGGTCGTAGCCTGCCAGCGCATGGAAGCGGAAGAAAAACGCAGGATCGAGCGGACCATCGAGGCAGTACACTTCTTTGTCAGTGAGATCGAGCCAGTCTTGCAGAGTGGCTTGCAAGTATGCGCTCATGGACGAAGAGACGGCCAGGCAGGAAGGCTCGCCCATCTTGCGTTTTTTTAGCGTTTGTTCGATCGCTTCCAGCAAGTCATCGGCTTCGTCCTCGTCAAAAGTCAAGTCGGCGTTGCGTGTAATGCGAAACGGACTGACCTCGACGATGTTGTAACCGTGGAACAGGCTGTCCATATGCTCCGCGATGACGTCTTCCAACAAGATAAAATGATCCTCGCCATCGAGGGAAGGCAGCTCCAGAAAACGCGGCAAGACAGACGGCACCTGCACAACAGCAAACAGCGGGCCTTCGCTTTCTTCCTCCGTGTCTTCCAGCAAGACAGCCAGATTCAAACTTTTGTTCAACAGCATGGGAAACGGATGGCTGGCGTCTACGGCCATCGGAGTCAGCACCGGATACAGGTGATGATGGAAAAAGGCGCGCACGAATACGGCTTGCTCTTCGCTCAGCTGATTTGCCTGCAAAAAGCGGATTCCCGCCTTGTTCAGCTCCGGCGTAATCTGGTGTTTGAGGATCGAGTACATCCGTTCCATCACCAGATGAGTGCGATCCCACACAGCGAGCAACTGTTCGTTTGCCGTCATCCCGGATTTGTTGTCCGGCTTGGTGAAGCCGGCTTTGACCTGGTCCTTTAGACCTGCCACCCTGACCATGAAAAATTCGTCAAAATTGCTGCTGGCAATCGCGATGAACTTGAGCCGCTCCAAAAGCGGATTGTCTGGATTGGAAGCTTCAAAAAGCACGCGCTCGTTGAAAGCGATCCAGCTTAATTCCCGGTTGATATAATAATCTGGAATACTAAAATCCTTCATCATGAACCAACCTTTTTCGCATAGTAAAAGATAGATCATAACTGGCAAGGAATAGTATAGCAGTCTACTGTTAAGCGATTGTTAAGTTTTGTCGGGGCTACGCGTCCACGACGACTTTCAGCGGGATTTTCCAAGCTTTCGAGAGCTTGGACAGCGGCTCATCGAGCAAGGAATACTCCAGCAAATCCGGCTGTTTTCCCGTGCAGGACAAAACGAACTCGCCGCCTGTTGAAGCAAGGTGGACGGCGCTGATCGCCTGGGTCATCGAGCGATCCAGCACTCTGGCAAAAAGCAGCAAATGGCCCAGCTTCTCTACGAGACTTTTGTCCTGCTTGCCGAGCAAATCCGGGTGACGGGCAATCTGGCTCTGCGCCAGCTTGTTTGTTTTATAGGACGCAATCATGGCGAGCAGCAGCCGTTCCCGATGGGTATAGCCTGCCATCAGCACGTTGGACAGCAGGTAAAAAGTATGCTCGGAAGCTTCGTAGACGTTGATCGTGCGTCCGGTGTCATGCAGGAGAGCGGCGTTTTCCAAAAGCTGTCGCTCGAACCCGCTGAACGAATGGAGCGCATGCTGTTGCAACTGGTCAAACAGCGACAAAGCCAGGTCGCGCACATGGCGCGAATGCGGCTGGTCAACCTGGTAGCGGTTCATGAACTGCAAGGCGCTGCGCTCCCGGACGATGGCGGTCGAGGCAGGCGGCTGTTCACCCCAGACGGTTTCGTACAACACCCCGTCACGCAGCCCTTTGTTGCTTACGAGCAGGCAATCACTTTGCGCGTAGTGAAGCAAGCTTTCAAAAGCCGCCATGCCCGCGAGAATGACATCGGCGCGGTCTTTGGATACGCCAGGGATTTGTCGGCGTTCTTCCAGCGGCAGCCTGCGCAGGGCGTTCAAAATGTTCGTTACCGCATCTGCCTGGATGGGGTAATGGTGCAGGCTGTCCATGCTGTAGTGAACCTGGCGCTGGTGAATTTTGCCCAGATTGCGCGCTGTGCCGCCGATGGCGATGGCGGGACAGTGGCGGTCGGCAAGCCAGGGACAAGTGGCAAGCGAATCGGCCAAAAAGGTGCGCAGCTGCGCAAATTCTTCCTCACTCGGAACCTCTTCGCGGAAAAATTGACTGGTCAATGTCACGATGCCGAATGGAAAGCTGTGGCTTTCGATCAGCTGGCGGTCGCGGAAGTAAGTAACCTCTGTGCTGCCGCCGCCGATGTCGATGGTGATTCCTTCGTCCACAGGCATGCTGTTCAAGACGGCGAGATAGCCGTATCGCGCCTCTTCCTTGCCGCTTAATACACGCATGGAAATGCCGCTTTCCCGCTCGATCGCCGCTGTCAGCTCCCGGCCGTTTTCCGCCTGGCGAACTGCTGCGGTGGCAACTCCGATGGCTTGGGTGACTTTTCGCGCGTCCAGCAGTTTCTTGAACTGGCGCATCGCTGTCAACGTTTTGGCAACGCCTTCCTCGTCCAGTCTGCCCGCACGCAGGTGGTTGCTCAATCGCAAGCTGTATTTGATATTGTCTATCTCTGCTACCATTCCCGAATCGTCTTGCTCGTAAATGACCAATCTGGCTGTATTGGAGCCGAGATCGATGACGCCGATGCTTTTTTTCATGTGATTCCCCACTTACAATAGGCTTGGATTCTCGCCAAAATTTTCATGTTTGTTCTCATTATGCCATAGAAATCGGACTTTCCACCCATGAAGTTGTCAGTTGACAATAACGAAAAACCTTTTTATAATCTGAGACATTCAAGCAAACAACAATACGCACACAAATACATGGCTGTGAAAAGGAAAGTAAAAAAGGGATTTGACGACCAGAGAGCTGCCTGATTGCTGGGAGGGCGGCCGCGAACTCTTTTTGAAAGCCACCTTGGAGCCCTGCTTTTGAACGGTTCAGTAGAAAGCAGCGTTTTCCCCGCGTTACGGGGCGCATGTCTTTTTGACAAGACTGCACGAGTTTGCTTTTTGCGAGAAAGGCAAAAAAGCTGAGTGGTACCGCGATACCTTCGCCTCAGCAACCCGATTCATGAAAGCATGGATCAGGTTGCTGGGGCTTTTTGATTTTGGCCAAAAAGAGATAGGAGTGGTGGGGAATGGATCGCTTGAAGCAAAGGGAGCTGTTGCACCTTTTGGAAGAGGATAGCCGCATGAGCGCCGAGCAAATCGGCAAAATGCTGGCAGAGCCTACGGAGGTAATCGAACAGGCGATTGCTGAGCTGGAGGCAGAAAAGGTGATCGTGAAATATCCGGCGCTGGTCAACTGGGAGCGCGTGGAGGATCATCCTTACGTCAACGCCATGATCGACGTCAAAGTGACGCCCAAGCGCGATGTCGGATTTGACGAGGTAGCCGAACGCATTTGCCGCTTCCCTGAAGTGAAGGCCGTCTACTTGATGTCTGGCGCCAGCTACGATTTGTCGATCATTTTGGAAGGCAAGACGATGAAAGAGGTCGCTACCTTCGTATCGCAAAAGCTGTCAACGCTCGATTCTGTCGTATCGACAGCGACGCATTTTATTTTGAAACGCTACAAGCACGATGGCATTGAGCTGGAAGATCGTGACGAAGATCGCAGGATGGTGGTTACGCCGTGAGTACACAATTGACAGTCAAAAAAAATCGCTTGTCGTCTACAGTCGCATCTTTGAAGCCATCGGGCATCCGCCGCTTTTTCGATCTGGCGGCATCGATGGAAGGGGTCATCTCGCTCGGGGTTGGGGAGCCGGATTTCGTCACGCCTTGGCGCATGCGCGAAGCTTCTATCTCCTCGCTGGAGCGCGGACACACTGCCTATACTTCCAATGCGGGCATGCTCCCGCTGCGCGTCGAGATTCAAAAGTATTTGGAGGAGCGCTTTTCGGTCAGCTATCATCCGGAGACGGAGATTCTCGTAACCGTAGGAGCGAGCGAAGCGATTGATATCGCCTTGCGTGCCATTCTCGATCCGGGTGATGAAGTGCTGGTAGTAGAACCGTGCTACGTCTCCTACGAGCCTGTCATCCGGCTGGCTGGCGGCGTGCCGAAGTTTTTGAAAACGACGATGGAAAACCAGTTCAAGCTGACGCCGCAAGAGCTGGAAGCGAATATTTCAGAGCGCACGAAAGCGATCATCTTCTGCTACCCGAACAACCCGACAGGGGGCACGATGACAGCAGAGGAGTGGAAGACGCTTCTGCCGATTATTGAAAAGCACGACCTGCTGGTGATTTCCGACGAGATTTATGCAGAGCTGACGTACGGACGCATGCATGACAGCATCGCGGCTCTGCCGGGAATGAAAGAGCGGACGATCCTGATTTCCGGCTTTTCCAAAGCGTTTGCCATGACAGGCTGGCGGCTCGGCTACGTGTGTGCCACACCTGATCTGCTCGCGGGCATGCTGAAAATTCACCAGTACACGATGCTGTGTGCGCCGACGATGGCCCAGATGGCTGCGCTCGAAGCGTTGCGCCATGGCCGCGCGGATATGGAGCGAATGATCGAGAGCTACCGCCAGCGCCGCAATTACGTAGTCGATGGCTTCCGCCAGATCGGACTTACGTGCCATGAACCGGATGGAGCGTTTTACGCCTTCCCGTCTGTGACGGCAACAGGACTTAGTTCCGCCGAGTTTGCCGAAAAGCTGCTCATGGAGGAGAAAGTGGCAGTCGTGCCGGGAGACGTGTTTGGCGAGAGCGGACAAGGCCACATTCGCTGCTCGTATGCGACGTCCATGGAGCAGTTGAAAAAGGCGCTGGATCGGATGGAGCGCCTGATGGGACGATTGCAGTAGGGCAGGCGAGGAAAACAGCAAAGAGGACAGTGCCAGTAGCGCTGTCCTCTTTTTTATGCAGCAGCATTGCTTTTTCGGATAAATTTATGACGACATGACGATCGTGGCGACGAGCTGTGTGACAAGCGCAGCTACGATCATGGAAATACTGGAGACAGTGCCTGAGATCGGACTGATTTCAAACGCCTTGGACGTCCCTGCGCCGTGCGCACTTGTGCCCAGCAGGACACCGCGCGCGATATCATCGGAAATCCGCAAGTAAGCAATAATGTACGGCCCGATGATGGAACCGAGCACTCCGGTCATCAAGACGAGCACGGCGGTAATCGAAGGAACGCCCCCGATCATTTGCGATACGTTCATGGCGATTGGCGTCGTGATGGAACGCGGCAAAAGGCTGTAGAGCACTTGCTGATCGGTATGCAAAAGCAAAGCGAGCACAGCGGAGGAGATGACGGCCACCGCCGAGCCGGACACGACACTGATCATGATTTGTGCCGCGTGTTTCTTCAATAAAGGATAGTGCTTGTAGAGTGGCACAGCAAAGGCGATAGTCGCAGGCTGGAGCATGTACGCCAGCCATTTTCCCCCTTCGTTGTAATCAGCGTAAGGGATTTGGGCGCACAGCAGCAGGACAACCAGCAGAAGCGGTGTGAACAAGATAGGCGAAAAGAGCATAATCGGTCTATAGCGATAAAGCCGTTTGGCCGTCAAATAAATGACGATAGTCAGCAAAAAGCCAATCAGTCCGGTCATCATGAGCGTGTATGCCCCTTCCGCTTCGAGATGCTTTGGGCGATCAAGCCGCTGCAGACCATGACGAACGCAGTGCCGATCACGATAATCAGAACAATTTGCAGCCCTTCATGCAGCATCAGGCTTTGGTACGAGACAATGCCGACAGACGGCGGAATAAAAAACAACAGCAGCTCTGCCAAAAGCCATGCGGCTCCGGTTTCAATCCATTCCAGCCGCAAAATTTTGGCCTGGAGCAAGAAAAACACAACAAACATCCCCAGGATGCTGCCGGGGATTTTCCAGCCGAGCGCAGAAACAAGCAGGTTCATCAAAACAGACATGAGAATGAAAAATGCTACTTGCCCCGCGATGATAATCAGTCTTTTCATGATGGTCCTCTCCCTTTGGGAAAAGTGTACATCAGCTTTTTTCATAGGTAAAATGCATATATAGAATGAGTAACATTCATCTTATCTATAGAAGAAACGGAGCGAAGAGCGGATGGACATTCGCCATTTGCAATACTTTTTGGAGGTAGCGCGGCATAGCAGCTTCACCAAGGCGGCAGAGTCGCTGTATATTACCCAGCCGACGATCAGCAAGATGGTGCGCAATCTGGAGGAGGAAATTGGCGTAGAGCTGTTTGAGCGGGTCGGAAAGCGCATCACGTTGACCGATGCGGGATGGGTTTTGTTCTCCCAGGCGGAAGTCATGGTGAAATCGTTCGAGAATATGAAAATCAGGTTGGCAGATTTGATGGAGCTAAAGCGCGGAAAAATTCGCATCGGGCTGCCGCCGATGGTAGGAGCGAGCTTTTTTCCAAAAGTCATCGGGAAGTTTTGCGAGCAGTATCCGGGGATCGAGTTGGAGCTGCTGGAAGTCGGTTCGAAAAAAGTGGAGGCAGATGTCGCATCGGGGATGCTGGACAGCGGTGTCGTTTTGCTGCCGACAGATGAAGCGCTTTTTGAGTCGTACTCGTTCGTCAACGAGCAGATTCGCGTCGTGGTTCACCCGACTCATCCATTGGCCGAGCAGCAGGAGGTATCGCTGATCGAGCTTGCGCAGGAGCGCTTTTTGCTGTTTCACGAAGACTTTTCCTTGCACAACCGGATTATTGACGAGTGCGTGCGAGTCGGCTTTCACCCTGCGGTCATGTACAAAAGCTCTCAGTGGGACTTTCTCTCGGAAATGGTGGCAGCCAATGTCGGGATTACCTTGCTGCCCCAAACGATCTGCCGGGAGCTGGACCCGCGCCGTTTTCACAGTCTTGCGCTGGTCAATCCGACGATCCGATGGCACCTCGGGATGATTTGGCGCAAAAACGCCTATCTCTCGTATGCGACGCGCGAATGGATTCGCTTCACGAAAGAAAGCTTGCCCCATATGAAAAGCAAGGCTTCATCTTCTGAATGAAGCCTTGCTCGTATGGGAGTGGCCGCAGTTGGCTGCGACCGAAAATGGTATGCATGTATATGGTAGAAAAGGCGGCTGGTTGATAGGAGCAGCCTGTTACAACAATGGGAATGGTCGTATAGGAAAAAATGAAATTATTATTTCGTATTGCGAAGTTTTAGAAACCAACAGATTGATTCAAGGCGCTTACAGCCAGATTGTATTGATAAAGAGCGTCGGCAGCTTTGGTTTCGGATTCGAATAATTCTGCTTCTTTGTCGATCAGGTCATTCAAAGAGCCTTTTTTATTGTTGGCGTAATCGTAAAGAGTTTGTTCGTATTGTTTGGCAGCTTCTTCTTTGGCAGCGTTGCTTGCTGTCAGTGCAGCTTTGGCAGCTGCCGCTTTTTCGTAGGAATCGCTGACTTCCAGACTCACTTTTTGTTTGAGGCTTTGCAGCAGCAGCTCTTCTTTGCGCAGGTCGTTGCGCGCGATTCTTCCTTTATATGTGCTTCCCGCGGAGTATTCTGCCGTAAAATCGGCTTTGATTTGGGCGTACTCTCTTTTCGCTTCGGCTTCGATCATGTCAGGGCGTTTTTGGTAGGCCAGAGCAAGAGCTTCTTCCACTGTATTCAGCGGGGCAGAGGTCAGTGCGCTCGTTTGCAGCAACCACTCTTTGTCCTGTTTTTCATTCAGCAAGCCGTTGAGCTTGGCCAATGCTTCCTTGTAGCTGCTTTCCAGAGCGGACAGCTTGTCTTTGGCGTCATTGTCATCGGCCCAGTATTGGCGCTGGATGCTTTTCTTTTGCACCTTGATTTTTTCTTCCAGGGCGCGAACTTCAAAATATGCTTTTTGGACATCGAGGCGCAGAGCGTTTTGCTTGGTGGCAAAGGAAGCTTCACCGACGAGCAAATCTTTTTTCGCTTCAGCTTCATCTCCGTACTTGTCAGAAGCTTCACTCAGCGAATTGACGTCATCCTTTTTGATTGCCGCTGTGTCTCGAAGGGTCAGGAGAGACTCATAGCGAGTGGTTTCGTAATCGAGTCTCGCCAGTTCCAGGTCAACACTGTTTTTCAATGCTTGCTCAACAGCGTGATCGAGAGAGAGGGGAGCTACTGCTGTTTGTTCCACCGCCGCTGCGAGAGGGGCTGCCAGAGCCAGGTGCGAGCTGCCGACAAAAAGAGCAGTGACCAGTGTGGTGCTGTAAAGATGTTTGGACAACCGGGACTTCATTTACAAAGCCTCCTTCATTTCACGAGTAATGAAAACGATAATCATTATCAATTTTCATGAACAGTATATATTTCCAACCTGATGTTCGTCAATACGAAATCGAGAGTTGGAATGATAGAAAACATCATTTATCAATCAAAGAGTTTAAATAATTTACAAATTTTGTGTAAAGGCAGCGTGCAGCAAGAAAGGCATCCAGATAGCGGACGCCTTTCTTGCTATGAGCTTGGTCAAAAGTAAAGAGGAGAGAGCCGCTGATCTATATAAAAGGCAGTCTGGAGCTTGCTGCCTAATTCATCAGATAAAAAGGAGGGAAAATGACGAAAAAATATTACGTGAAGCGAAATATTAGAAACCGATCGATTGATCCAATGTGCTGACAGCAAGGTTGTATTGATAGAGCGATTCAGATGCTTTGGTTTCTGCTGCAAACAGGCTTGCTTCTTTTTCGATCAAGTCTTTCAAGGCTGCTTTTTGACTCGTGTAATCCGACAAAGCTTGCTGGTATTGCTTGGCTGCTTCGTTTTTGGCAAGGACGCTCTCAGCCAATGCTTTTTTCGCCGCGGCGACCTTTTCGAAAGAGTCGGCTACTTCTTGATCGACTTTTTGCTTCAGTCGTTCCAGCACCAGGTCGGACTTGCGCAATTGCTTGACGGCTACTTTGCCTTTATAGGTGCTGATGGGCGTGTAATCTTTCGTGTAGTTAACTTTGACTTCGGCAAAATCTTTCTCGGCGACAGCTTTCATCATGTCAGGCCGCTTTTTGTAGGCTTGCGCTTTGGCTTCTTCCAGAGTGGCAACAAGCGGTGCGGACAGCTCGCGGGTTTCGAAGCGCCAGGACTTGTCCTTTTTTTCGTTCAGCAGATCGTTGAGTTTGGCCAATGCCTGCTTGTAGCTGGTTTCCAGAGCGGACAGCTTTTCTTTCGCTTCGTCGTTCTCCGACCAGTATTGGCGTTGGATGCTTTGCTTTTGCAGCTTGATCTTTTCTTCCAGAGAAGAGACTTCAAAATACGCTTTTTGCACTTGCAACTGCAAATTGTTTTTTGAGGTTTTCAAAGTGACTTCGCTAAGCGCCAGGTCTTTTCTCGCTTTGGCAGCGTCTTCGTATTTTTTCTTGGCATCATCGAGCGTATTGACGTTTTCGAGCTGGATGGCCGCTTTTTCTCGCAGCGTATAGAGCGTTTCATATTCCGTAACATCGTAATCTATTTGCAGCAGCTCAAGGTCGATGCTGGTTTTCAATGCTTGCTCGATCGCACCGTGAAGAGACAGAGGAGCGGTCTGGGTTTGTTCTGCGGCTGCAACGACTGCAGGAGCGGCCATAGCCAAATGAGTATTGCCTGCAAGAAGCGCGGCAACCAGTGTAGTGCTGTAGAGATGCTTCGATAACCTGGACTTCATTATGGGGCCTCCTTGGGAATAGGAAAAGAGTTTGTCGATAACGATTCTCATTATCAAATTTTCATGAACAGTATATATTTCCAGTCTACATTCGTCAATATGTAATCATAAGAAAGTTGATCGGAAAAATAAAATGAAACAATAAAAAAGCTCCCTCGACGTGAGGGAGCCTGCAATGACTTGTTTGGCAAAGCTATTTATTTTTCGTCCATGCTGAAATCTACTTTATGGAGCGGAACAAGCTTGCTCTTTTTCGTATACTTGTAGACAAGCCAGACGATCAAAAACAGCGGCAAGCCAACATAGGAGACGAACACGCCGTTCCAGTCAATCTCGCCGCCGATAAACGCCGAGTAGTTTTGGCCGACAATGACGACGCAGCAAATAATAAAGGCGAAAATCGGGCCAAACGGGAACAGCTTCGCCCGGTATGGCAGCTCACGCAGGTCGCGGCCTTGGGCCAGGTACGCTTTGCGGAAGCGGTAATGGCTGATGGCAATGCCGAGCCAAGCGATAAACCCGGACATGCCGGATGCGTTCAGAAGCCATACGTACACCTCGCCATCTCCAAACAGGGAAGACAGAAACGCCAGCGCACCGATGGCAGCCGTCATGATCAAGGAATTGATCGGGACGCCGTTGCGAGTGACTTTGGCAAACCATTTTGGCGCTTTTCCTTCCTTCGCCAGCACCCACAGCATGCGGGTGGATGCGTACATGCCGGAGTTCCCGGCAGACAGCACGGAGGTGAGGATGACCGCATTCATCACAGAGGCGGCGAAGGCAAAGCCGGCTTTTTCAAAGACGATCGTAAACGGGCTGATGGCAATATCGGTAATATCACCGCTGATCAGATTCGGATTGTCGTAAGGAACGAGCAACCCGATAATCAAGATTGCGAAAATGTAGAAGAGCAAGATGCGCCAAAAAATCTGGCGGATCGCTTTCGGGATATTGCGCGCAGGGTCTTCGCTCTCACCAGCGGCCACCCCTACAAGCTCGGTTCCCTGGAACGAGAACCCGGCAATCATGAAGACGCCGAGAAGCGCCATGAAGCCGCCATTGAACGGTGCATCGCCTTTGGTGAAGTTTTGGAAGCCGACTGCTTCGCCACCCATAATGCCGAAGATCATCAAAATACCAATGATGATAAAGACGACGACGGTGACTACTTTAATCAAGGCAAACCAGTATTCGGATTCGCCGTAGCCTTTGACAGACAACAGATTAAGAGCAAACATAAGGACGAGGAACAAGGCACTCCACAAAATGGCGGGAGTATCCGGGAACCAGTATTTCATAATGAGAGCTGCGGCTGACAGTTCGACCGCAATCGTAATTGCCCAGTTGTACCAGTAATTCCAGCCAAGCGCGAAGCCGAGTGACGGGTCGACGAATCTGGTGGCGTAGGTGGAAAAGGAGCCGGATACAGGCATGAAGGCGGCCATTTCCCCAAGACTGGTCATCAAAAAGTAAACCATGATACTGATAGCGATGTAGGCGACCAAAGCGCCCCCTGGTCCGGCTTCGTGAATCGAGCCTCCACTCGCCAGGAACAAGCCCGTACCGATGGAGCCGCCGATGGCGATCATCGTCAGGTGGCGGGCTTTCAAACCACGTTGCAGTTGATTCTGTGACATAAGATGCTTGCACGACCTTTCGAAGATTTTGAGAAGGTCGGTCGGAAACGAAAAAACCGCCAATAGCCAAAAAACGGCATAGGGCGGTATCATCCAATCCCCACCAAGCCTTCACTGAAGATAGCACACCACGTTTGCCCGGCAAGCAAACGTGACAGTTCTGTCCCTTTCGGGTACAGCCCCAGCCCACGCGCACAGAGATGCGATATGAGCTTCGGCGGCTTTTCCCTTTCCTGGAGTCATAGATTTCTTCTGAATCTCGTACAGGATGACATAAAAGCCGCGACCTCTACCCTCACCGTGAAAGATGAGGATAACATGTATGAAGTTGATTTATTTATCAACTATATAAGATTGATCGTTATTAATCAATGAAAAAAGTTGTGCTGCAAAATATTGCTAGAGTGGGAGCAAGGGCTATAAAAACGACCTGCGCGCAGGCCAGGAGCCTTGCAGCTTGCGGATTTGCACGATTTGTCCGGTATGAAAAGCGTCGTGCAAAATGATGCTCATCACGCTTTGCCCGATGGAGATGGTGGGCAGCGGCTGATCGAATGCATCGCCGGAAAGGGAGCGGAGCTTTTCTTGAATGCCGCGATGTACTTCTTCCATGCGCTGCACCGCCGCTTGCCAAGCTGCTTCGTCGTCTGGCGCTCCGGATGGTTGGAAGGTGTCATCGTTCGTCTCAGCCGTACCAGGAAAATCCGTACCGGATAGACGGTGCAGCAAACGCTCTTTGAAATAGAGCAGATGACTGAGATTTTCCCAGATCGTGTTCGCTGCCTCTCCTTCGGGACGCCAGCTGGCTTGGGCCACGGTCACGCCATCCAGGGCGTGCTTGAGCGGTGGATACCAATCTTCTTTGTCATACGTGCACTCCCATTCATGAACAAGCAATTCCATCCGATTCATGTGTTTCCTCCTCGTCTGTCAAACAGATTGGTGAAGCGCTATAATGGCAATAAGAAGAAGTTTGTAACGTTCAAAATGAATTTCGTTGGTTACAAAATGATCTTACCATATGTTGGTGTTACCTACAAGAAGCGAAAATAGATGGGGGAAGAGAAGTGTGCAATGGCTATGCATCGATTTTTTAAACAGCGATTGGCGTGACTGGCGCGGGACAGGCCGCAAGGAAAATCGCCTGGCAAAGCGTGAATGGCAGGAATGGTTTTTGCAAGAGCACCAATTGCAGGCACCGCTGCCGCTTGACGAGGAAACCGTCGCTGTTCTTGTGCAATTTCGCGAGTATATGCGAATGCTTTTGGAAAAGGTGGTCAGCGGGGAGGCATTGCTGCAAGAGGAGTTGGAGCAACTGAACGAGACGCTGGCAAAAGCTCCGTTTTACGTTCGCGTCGTGCCTGGTGAAGAGGAAGCAACTTATGCGCAGGAATGGCATAGCGCGATTGAAGGATGGCCACTGGTCATGGCGCGGATCGCCGGGTCTTTTGCCACGCTGTTGCTTCCGTCCCATCTGGAGCGGATCAAGATTTGCGACAACGAGGACTGCCGCTGGGTGTTCTACGATGAAAGCCGGAACCGGGTGCGGCGCTGGTGCGACGATAAAATGTGCGGCAATCTGATGAAGGTACGCCGTTTTCGGGAGCGGCAAAAGGAGAAAAAATGAGCGAAGGAAAAGGGGCAGAGAAACAGACTGCGCCTTTTTTCATGTCTGGGCAAAAGAGCAGGGAGAAGCCCACGATCTGCTGTCGCTGCCATCGCTGTAGCAAACGTTTCGCGGCATGGGAAGCGTCATGCTTTCAGTATGTGTAGCCCGCGAATCCGCAAATGCAAATGACGTACATGGAAAGGAAAATGGAGGCATAATAAGAAGCAGGTAACAAGGGACCGGAAGCGAGGTGGCGGGATGAGTCGCAAACGGAAAATATGGCGCAGGGCACTGGTTTTGCTTTTGCTTGTAGGAGCGTGTACGGCGATCTGGTATTTGCGTCCTTACCAGCACGATCAGGCTGCCAAAGATGCGATGCAGGGCGGGGAAGGCATCACCGTTATCGATACGGGGGACTGGATTGCTTTTGAAGGCGGGGAAGCCCGGGAGCCAGGGCTGATCCTGTATCCAGGTGCTTTGGTCAAATCGGAGAGCTATGCACCGCTGGCACGAGCTTTGGCTGGTTCCGGATATCGGGTATTCGTAGCGAGAATGCCGCTGAATTTGGCTATCAGCGATGTCGAGCGAGCCAATCAAGTGTTGAAAGCATATCCCAAGCAATCGTTTGTGATCGGCGGGCACTCTTTGGGCGGAGCCATGGCAGCCCGGTTTGCGGTCCAACACCTCGATCGGATCGATGGCGTCTTCTTTTTGGGAGCCTATCCGGACAAACGGGGAGATTTGCAAAAAGCGGAAATACCCGTCTTGTCCTTGCTCGGATCGCGGGATGGCGTGGTGAATCGGGAAAAGTTTGCGGCCAGCAAGGCATTTTTGCCGGAGAATGCGGTATTCATGACAATCGAGGGCGGCAATCACGCGCAGTTCGGCAGCTATGGCGCGCAGGAAGGCGACCAGCCTGCTGCCATCACTCCGCAAGAGCAGTGGCAGCAAACGGTAGCGGCGATCAAGGATTGGCTCCTGTCAGACGTCATTCCCCGAAAGAGAGATAATGCCGGAAACGACTCCGGTAATCCGGATGTTTTCGGAAGGTAACAGGAGCGGTTCGTCTGTCGGACGCGTGGTCGTAAACAAGCATTCTACCGGATTGACATCTGTTGCGATGCGGACGAGAAACTGGCCTTCCTGCCTGATCAGGACGGGCCTGTCTTTGATCGGTTCCATGGAGAAGTCGGAAATAAGCAAAGCGTCTCCGGGAAAAATGCCGAGGCCGGAAAGACCGTCATCTTGCATGATCAAAGCGAATCGCGCCACGTGATAGCTCGCCACTTCAATGGACGGACGCAGCGACAATTCCTCATCCTGGTCGAGTGGCAGCTCGAAAAAACGGCTGCTGTAAGCGTCTCCCGCTATAAAGATTCGTTTCACGAAAAATCGCCTCCGAAAAGATGGTCAAAAATGCCTGGACGGTCTATCAATCAATCGTAGACGGGAAAGCCTTTGGCGTACAGGCGGCTGAGAATCCGGTCAAAGCGGGTGCGCGCGAGAGCAAGCGGGACCTGAAAGCGGCTGGCCAACAGCACAGGTGCCTGGTAGCGGGAGCAATCCGCAAGCACAGAGCCCATCATGAAGAGCGGGAGCAAAAGGTGCTCGGCAAAATGATTCGCCTGCGATTCCTGCCAATCGATCATCCATTCGCTGGACTGCGGCTGTACTCCTTCATGCAGGAGCAGGTGCCCAAGCTCATGCGCGATTTTTACCCGCTGGGTCGCAGGGTCGAGACGTTCATCTACCGCGATGATGTAGCGATTCGGCAAGCTGGGATGGGCGTGGGCGCGGCTGCGGCCGTTGATGAAATGGATTTCGATGCCGTATGTTTCGCACAGTTGCGCGAGATTGATTTGTTCGGGCAGCTCCATGCCATGGTGGCGCAGCAAAAGATAGACGCGGCTTTCCAGCCAGGTTTGCGGTTTGCCGATTTCTTGTAAAAGGGAAAAGTGCATCAGGAACCTCCTGAAAAATTGGAACGTACGTTCTGTTTTGTCTCGAAAAGAAAACCCCTCTGTGGGGTTATTTTTTTTTCAGCTCTTCCGTGATGTCAAACAGGGAAGGCGGGCGTGATTCGCGTACCTGGCGAGCTTTCCACTGCTTTTTCAGGTCGTACCAGTAGCGGCGGATTTCTTTCTTCTCTTCTTCAGAAGCTTCCAGATACCCATCGAGAAAATAGTAGTCGTCCGGGTCGTCGATTCTCTCCTGCAATAGCTCGTCCAGTGAACGCTGGCCTGTCTGCGCAGACGAAGAAGCCACATAAACAGCGCCGTCTTCGGTTCGTCCCAGAAGCCAGTCGGTCGTAACCTCCAAAATATCTGCCAGCTGCATCAGCATGTCATTGGGAGGGGTGCTGTGGTTATTTTCGTAGTTGCTGATCGTGCCCTTGGTCGTGCTGACACGTTCGGCCAGCTCTTCCTGAGTCAGACCTTTCGCTTTGCGAGCTGTGCGTAAGCGCTGAGATAGCATGAGCGCCAGTCCTTCCGTTACAGATGTACAACTATATTGTACTAAAAGACAAGAAAGAAAAAAAGTATGTATGAAAATATTGTATTTTTCATTTGACATACAAGTATTTTGTACATTAAGATGCTTATGTAACGAAGATGAGAACGTGTGTTCTGTTTGTGAAAGGAGGTGGACACGTTGAACGAAAAAGTGTCTGCGCCAGCGTACGAGCGCAGAGACGCAGCGCAGTGGGGGCAGAGAAACCACGAAAGCAAAACAAAAGCCAAAAGGAAGAGGTGAGGACACATGAAACAAAAATCGTTTGTGCTGCTGTTACTGCTGGCTGTAATCACAGTCGTTTGCCTTCCGGGAAGGGCGGTTACGGCAGCAGCAGATCCACTGGCTGACATCTACCAGCTGGATCAGGAGTTGTTGAAGCTTTCGCAGACGCTCGACTTTTTTCAGGAGGTCGCTACCAAGAAGAACAACGAGCCGCTTGCCAAGCAAATTGGCGAGGAAGCGTCCGTGTTGTTCGAGCAGGCCAAAGCGCTTCATCAAATTAAGGAAGCGCCTGGTCAAACGGAACGGGCTGCAAAGCAAGCGGCTGTAGAAAATCAGCTGTCGGTTCAAAAAACACCGCTTGCCGAATTGGTTGAGACGTACAACGAAAAGGCAGATGCCTACTGGGAGCAGCTCATGCCAGAGTTATCCGCTGCCAGGACGGGAAAAAACAGTGCGAAGCAGGCGAAATTGCATGCTGCTGCTGTCAATGCTACTGCTACTGCCGCCGCCGTCTTGGACCCGTTTGAGCCGAACGACGATGTTGGCAGTGCTTACCCGATTACGCGAGGAAATATGTACAATTCCAAGCTGTCGTGGAAGCAGGACACTGATATTTATCGCTACGATTCGGGAGCGCAAAGCGGACAGGCAACGGTTACCTTGTATGTTCCTGACGACGTGAACTACGACCTGGTTGTGATTGAAGCGCCAAACAAGGCGATCGGCACCAGCATGAAGCCGACACTGGGACAAGACGAGATCATCACATTCCAGATCGAGCCGAACAAGACGTATTATTTTTCCGTGTTCAGCATGGACCGTCACTTTAGCGAAACTGCGGAATACACGCTTTTGCTCAGCGATGTGAAGGCGGTGCTTGCGCTCAATCAGCCTGTCGATATCAGTTTGCCCGCCGGAGAAGTGCCGGCTTACCGCTTCACGGCTCCTGTAACAGGCAACTATCGGCTGTACACAAGTCCGTACGGCGGATTTGGGCCGCTGTTCGATACCGTTCTGCTCGTGTCTCGCGACGAAAAGCTGCAGCAAGTGGTGAGAATCAATGACGAGGCGACTCCGGGCGCGCTTTTTTCGGAAATCAACACACCGCTGGAAGCGGGAGTGACGTATTTTGTGTGGGTCTCTTCTTACGACAAGCAAAAAGGCGTTCACGCCCGATTGACAGCGTCGTTGGATACGAAGGCAACGGTGGCTTCGCCTGTGCTGCATGAAGCGGCTGCAAACGACGGCAGCCTCGCGGAACAACAGGTCGTCACGATCAGCAACGGAATTTTGACTTCGGACGCAGCGAGTGCCGTGTCTGTCAGCAACGTTCCGGCTGGACTTACGCCAGTTGTCACAAGGAACAGCAACTCGATGCTGACGATTCAGTTTGCGGGGAAAGCAGCCACGCACGAGAGCAAGCACAGCGTCCAGAACTTGTTCGTCACCATCCCGAAAGCCAAGGTAGCGGGGATGGATGCGGACGTGGTAGTAGGCCCGTTTGCCATTGAGTTTTCCGACACGGAACCGTTTTTCATGAATGCTCCCAAAGATCTCAATCTTGGGGCAGGCGCGAAAAAAATCGTGAAGTTTACACCGCCGTCCTCAGGCAGCTTCGAGCTGTATACGAGCTTTTACGGCGACAATCCGGCGGAAGGGACAAGCAATACGCAGCTCGCCATCTATGAGGATTACGCGGGCACGCGCCTGATTGCGGCCAATGACGACGGGGATCAGCCGCCATTTTCCAAGGTGCGACTGTCCATGCAAAAGGGACAAGATTATTACGTCGTTCTGTCAGCGGCAGGAAACGGCGCGGTGCATGCGCGACTCGCAGCCCGTTATTTGGGAGTGGAATACATCTACAACGCCAAAGGGCAGCTTGTACAAATCAAGCAAAACGGCAAGGTTTTGGCCGAGTATACGTATGACGGAAACGGAAATCTCACACGCAAACTCATTCATCAATAAGAGGAGGGATATGATGCGACATAATCGTTGGATCAAAAAGATAGCAAGCGTCGTGCTGACCAGTTCGCTGCTCATGCCGAACATTGCTGTTGCCGAGGCGAATCTTTTGCCGAAGCAGGCAGCTTCCCGTGCTGCGGATGAAAGCGCCACGACGAAGAAATGGCTTTCCGCTTATCAGGCAGCTTTGCAGGCCGGAGCGGGAGCAAAGGAAAAGCAGCCGGATGAGCAGCCGACCTACACAAAGGCAGAGGTCATGAAGCTGGAGTGGGGGCCGCTTTCAGCCGAAAGTGTCTGGCAGTTGTACCAGACTGGTGACAGAAAATTGCTGCAACTTGCGGCGTATGTGCACCCGCAGCTCGACCAGTTTTTGTCGCATAACGAGCAGGTCGACAAGTATCAATGGCTGGACGAGGCGTTCCAGAAGAAGATGGACGGCCTAACGGCAGCCGAGAAAAAGCAGTTGGCGGCGTATGCACCACAGGTTGTCGCTTTGCACGAAAAAGGCAAGGAGGTGGCTGCGGCGAAAAAAGCGCTCTCGCCAGCAGGCAAGGCGCAAGCGACAGAAAGCGCAGCGCCTGCCACACAAGCCGCGTCTGCACTGGCAAGCATCCCCGATGCCATGTTCGAAACGGAAGGCTTGACCTACAAATACCAGCGCACCAATACGGACAATCCGGTGGACGAGCTGTACCGGGCGGCAAACGTGCAGGAAGTGGATGTGCAGCTGGAAGGCAAGCACGGCATGGACTTGACGGTCGAGCGCCGCTACTCGTCGCTGGATGCGATGACGGAAAGGATTTACTTTTCCACATCAGGCAAAAACAAAACAGCTCCGCTGCAAGGAAACAACGATGGTTTGCCGGAAGGGTGGAGCTTTAATTTTCCGCAGTTTCAGGAAGTGTCCAAAGAAAACGCGAAGTGCACGTTCCGGTCGGATGATTCCAAATATACATGCGGTGCGGTCAGTGAGGGAAAGCGCTACATTTTTACGTTGGAAGACGGGACGATTCTTGAGTCTTCTTCTATCAAAGGGGAATGGGTGAATACGCCGTACAAGCCAAATGCCGGCATGGGGTCCTACCGCCAGCCTTCCGGGGAGTTTGGCGAGAAGCATATTGTGACGCTGTCCGTAGATGGCAACACGTATGAATTTGGCGAGGATCATAAATATCGCAATGATGAGCTGTATCGGATTTTCCTGGTCAAAAAGACGAATGCCTACGGAGATACCATCCGCTACCGCATTCCTGAGGACTACCAGGATTCGATTCGAATCACAGACAGCGTCGGCCGCCTGATCGTTATGGAGCGAGGCGGTGGTGCCGTTCTCAAAGTTTACCAGGATGACAGCGAGACAAAATTGCTGAAGTATCTCGAATACGATTCGGATTACGCTACCAACAAAGATCGGGTTGTCGAGCATAGCGTCACAGGGGGAGAAAGCAAGGTCATTGCCGAGTACAGCTATCTCGATCCGAAAACATACGGGAAAGCCGAGTTCGATCTGCATGCCGGATATAGCTTCCCTGCGCCGAATGGCGTGATTGACTTCAACGACGGCGGCCTGGAATCTACCGCGTATACGAATCTCGACAAGGAGAGAAGAAACACCGTCGAATACAAGCTGCTCAAGCAAGTCAACTATCCGGTCGAAGGCTTGTCCATGACCTATACGTACAGCTTGTACCAGCCGGATGCTCCAGGGTTCCTCGACCGGGGCGTTACACGGATTTATCACGACAAGGAAGCGCTGACGTACACCAGCTATTTGCCTGTCACAGCGGTCAATTTCCGTTTTGCGAAAACGCCGCATCCCGATCAGCCTGGCACAGAATGGTATTCGTATACCAAGTATTATCCGCACATTACAAAAGAAATCTGGAAGTCGCCCAAAGCGCAATCGGTTCGGTTTGCCAAGCAGTCGCTTGCCAGAGACGGGGCATTGGTCGTGTCCAGAACGTTGCAGGACGGGCTGCCAAGTGAAGATAAAAGCTACACCCCTAACCAGGATCGCAATTTTGTGCTGCAATCGGTCAAAAATTACGTGGGCAGCGGAGCAGATAACGAGACGATTCAAGGAGAGCTTGCCCTGACAGAAGACGGCAAAACGTACCGCTACGCGCCGGCGAGCTACACCAGCTATTTGTACAGGGGACGGGATACAAAACCGGCTTATGTGTACAGCTTCATGGGCCGCCCTGCTTCCATGACTGCGGATGCGGACATCTACGCGTTTCTGCTCGCTCCCAATCCCGATCGGCTGGACAAAGTCCAGGCAAGGCTTGGCCGCTACGCGTTAGTTAGCGAATACAGCTACAACTCGCACGGGGAAGTGACCAGAGAGGTCGATCCGAAAGGCAACGTGACGTTGCGGGAGTACGTCCAGCCGATTTGGCAATCCGGGCTGCGGATGCCAGCGAGCATAAAGAAAACGGCTGCGGACAACCCGAGTCATTTTCACGAGGAAACGTATACGTATACCGATAAAGGACTTTTGGCAACGGAAAAAATCGTCGACTCTTACCCGGACGGGGCGGGAGCCAAGGTGGTGCAAACAGACCGCACCTACACATACAACGACAAAAAACAGCTCACCTCTGTCACGGAAGCGAGCACAGGACCAGATGCGAAAACCGTGACGCAAAAAATCACTGCCTACGAGCCGATGGGCCTGTACCCTGCGGATATGAGCCTGGAGGTGGAAGTGGCGACGGGGCAGAAGCAAAGCCTGTACCACGTCTTTGGTTATGACGGACTCGGCCGCCTGACCGCTCGTGCTTATCCGGATAACACCGTTGTTCAGTACGAGTACGACTTGCTCGGCCGCCGAACAAAAGAAAGCGTGACCAGCAAGCAACAGACGAGGACGACGACGTATGCCTACGACGACTCTGCGCGCAAGGTGACGATGACGTTGCCAGACAGCACGAAGCTGGTGACGCAGTTCACGCCTTACGGGGAAGTGGAGTACAAGGCGCAGTTGGGCACGGACGGCACTGTGCGCCCGCTGCTTTACAACACCTATTCGCTGGACGGCAACCATCTTTTGTCCAGCGCTCCGTACGCTGACAACAATCGGGCGACTACGTACGTCTATAATGCTGACGGCAGCGTCTGGCAGAAAAAAGACCCGGTCGGCACCACCGTGTACTTGACCGCCAACACGGTCAACGACGGAACCAGCTATGCGCCGGCGCTCACCCGCCTGACCTTGGCGCCAAACGGCTTGCAAGCTGTGCAGTACCACGACCGCTACGGGCAACTGGAAAAAGAAGTCCAGCGGGCTGGGGATGGCGTGCAAAGCATGACGACCAAGCTCGTCCGCAACGCTTTTGACCAGGTAACGAAAAAGACGGAAACAGACCAGACAGGCAAAAGCCGCACATGGGAGTATCGCTACACCAATGACGGCAACATCACCAACCTGCTCGATCCCGAACAAAACCGCTACCAGTACGAGTACGATGCCCTCGGCAATCTGGTGACTGTGACGGAAAATCAGGTACTGACGACAAGAAATCATTACAATGCCCTGTCGTGGAAGCTGAGCGAGCAGGACGTGCCATCTGGCGCGACCGAATCTTATTATTTTAATCAGAATGGTACGCTGAACACATTTACCGACAAGACAGGAAATCGCCACTCTTATCGATATACGCCGTTTAACGAGTTGGCAAGCCTGATGACCCGCAACGCTTCCGGTACCGTGACCAATTTGGAAACCAAAGACTACGTTCCGAATACGTCACTGGTCCAGAAAGAAACAAACAGCAATGGGGCGGACATCACCCCGACGGCCAGCAACTACCGCGAGATCACGTACAGCTACGATGCCTTCCAGCGCTTGAAAAGCCAGACCGTTTTTGGACGCACCTACCAAATGGGCTACACGGATCGCGACGATCTCATGGATTCGTTGACGTACCCGGATGGCACAGCAATCGCTTATCGATATGATCATGCTGGTCGTCTCATCGAGGCCAACAGCGGACTGACGGGAAAAATCGAGTACGCTTATGTCGTGGACAATACCGGAGAGCAAATCAAGGCGGCATATCCGAATGGTCGCAGCAACAAGCGCAAAATCGATTCTTTCGGGCAAGTTCAAACTGTTGTGCACGAGAAAAATCAAGCTGCGGTCTGGAATGAAGCGAGCCAATATTCTTTTGGCAACGTGGTGTCCATCCAGCGCAACGGCACGACTCTTCAGTACGAATACGACAAAATCGACCGCTTGACCAAGGAAGTGGCTCCCGGCACGACGAATCAATACTCATACGACGGCCGCGGCAACCGCTCCGCTTTTGCAGGCACTTTGCCAACCGAATCCGGCAGCTTCACCTACGCCTTCGATGAGCGCAACCGCCTGCGCGGCGTCTTGAACGAAACGACAGGCGAGACGTCTGCCTACACGTATTACAGCGACGGCCTGCGCGCCACGAAAACGGAGAACGGTGCGCAAACCAAGTACGTCTACCTGAGCGGCAAAGTCATCGAAGAACTGGACGCAACCAACGCGCTCAAGGCGCGCAACGTCTGGGGCAACGAACTGCTATTCCGCCAGGACGCTGCGGCTGGCAAAAAGGGCTACTACCACTACAACAGCCACGGAGATGTCGTGGCAATCTCGGACGCAACTGGCCAGGAGCTGAACACGTACACATACGACACGTGGGGAAATCTCACCGCCAAAACGGAGGCGATGTCCAATCCGTATCAGTACAGCGGCGAGATGTACGAGGAGAAGACCGGGTTCTACTATTTGCGGGCGCGGTATTACGATCCGAAGGTAGGACGGTTTGTTTCGGAGGATACGTATAAGGGGCAAGTGGAGAATCCGTTGTCGCTGAATCGGTATACGTATGTTTCAAATAACCCTCTTCGATATATTGATCCGTCTGGGCATAAACAACTCGAATTTGCAGATGGTGCATCAGAACGGGTTAATTCCGCTGGTTTAAATTTTGAAGATGCAGCTTTGTACTGGGCGAAAAAGACGGTAGAATGGGCAGACGCTACAGGTGCGGTTCCTTATGATGTCGTAGAGGAAGTTGTACCAGCGGAATATGTTGAGGAAGTAAAAACGATAGTAGGTTGGGTTGGGGCTGCAAAATGGGGCCGTGAATCCGGAGATATGCCAGGGCTAGGAACGGGAGTTGCTGGGGCAGGTGCGGCTGCTGCGACTATCAAAAATACTGGTAAAACTGCTGCTAACAAGGCAACTCAAGCAACAAAGAACACTACTACCTTGTGGGATATTAAGACTACAGCCGATAAAAAGATATCTTATAGATTTGGTGGACAAAACGTCGATGCGTACCGAGACTCAAAAACTGGTTACTGGTGGGCTAAAGACACAACGGGACATGGAAACTCTGCTTATAAAGTATTTAAAGAAGCGAAGGGAGGAAAAGAGCTACATTGGATAGCTGATGCTGATGAATATGGTAACTTTATTTTAGACAAACATAAAAGCTCCACCGGAACCATAATAAAGATTAAATGATTGGAGGAAACTATGTCATTATCTAAAGCGGAAGCTGAAAGATTATTTAATTTAGGGTTTAAAAGACCGGAATTTACCGATGAAGTTTATCCGCAGGATATTTTTGATTATCAAAATTCGACTTGGATAGTCGGAGGGCGCTTATTACCATCGGGTACCCCATTATGTGACGAGAAGATTTACAAAGAAGGAACCTGGATACCCTCTCTTGCAGACTTGATTAGTTGGTTGGAGGAGAGTGATTGCACATTTACTATGTCGTATGGTGGTCTAGGTTACAAGATTGAAGTGACCGATGGTAATAAAAAGAAGTACAAAGGAAAAGGTGGAACTTTAGAGTTCGCTCTTCTCAAGGTGATTTTGCAAGTACTAGAACAGTATGGAGGGAGTCCAGTTGCCAAAAATTATCAAGTAATTGAGGCTGAATTTATAGAAAAGAAAGATCTTTAAAGATAGTAAGTTTTTACCCCAAGCGAGTAACCAACAACTCGTTTGGGGCTTCTTTTTGTTTAGCGACAGGCGGCACAAGAAAAATTATTGAGGCCACTTTAACTCATCAAAGAAAGGTCGTACAATAAAACCAATAACTTACAAACTTGACGAATTGAGAAAGCTTGTTCCACCGAATAGGGGGGAGTGAGCTTTTTTTCATCTCTTAAAACGAAAGGGGAAGGAAAGACAATGGCAAAACGTGGACAGATAGTAGAGGAACAAGCAGTAGAGGAAACGGCGCGTTCGATTGCTCAGGCGCAGGCGGTGTATGAAAAACTGATGAACGAAATTTGGATCGGCTACACTGAATTGGACAATTCTCTTAGGGTCTAGTAGATTGAAATCAAATCGACATGGAACGGAGAGAATGTCATGGGGAAACGTGAGCGTCGGTCATTTA
>NZ_JARXWC010000022.1:0-42234 GCF_029892995.1 Brevibacillus sp. 1238
GAGCTGACGAATACTAATCGGTCGAGGACTTATCCACACATGCTTAGCAATCATGCGTATTCAGTTTTGAAGGAACAAGCAGAAAAGCTGTATTCCCGATTACTTTTGCGAGTAATGGAGAATGCAGCTTTTTTGTATGAGAAAACCGTGTAGGTAATCTACACGGTTTTTTTGTTGTTTCTTTTTTTGTCCCAGTTCCCTCCTTTACGCTTGTAGCAGGATTGAGAGGAGGGAGAAAATGTCTGTGCATCCACTGCGGTTATTGGCTCTGTTGCTATTGGCATCATGCATGGGGATCGGTGCCTACACGATTTTGAAACCGCATGAAATAACCTTTCTACAGTTGCGATCAACTGTAGAAAAAGAGAGTGGACAACTGCTGGAAGCAAAAGATGTGGAGCCGCTCACCTTGACATTGGGCGGACTTTTTCAAAAAACTTCTGATCCCATACCAGGGTTGATTCCATGGACAGAGGGCCAGCGGTTGATCGGGTTACCTTTTTCACGCTCGGTAAAGGGCGGCCGTCCTTTGCTGCTGGGTGATTTGGAGCTGGTTGATCAGACAGGAAAGGAGGCTTCGCCGAAAGATGTAAGAACAGGGATGAGCATTCCTGTTGATAATGTGGCAGGTGTCTCGCCACACATTTCGACAGGAGAAAGAGTGCATGTCTATGCTTCTTTCGAAGACGAAGCAGGGGCGCACTCCGGTATTCTCCTGCAAAATATGCCGATTTTAGCTGTTCAGCGTGAAATGGAGGGAGATCAACCGAAGCTGCAAGCGGTCACCGTGTCTCTTGGAAGAGAGGAAGCCATTTTATTAACACACGCATTGCATTACGGCAAGATCAGGTTGGGACTGGCTGGAATCATGGACGATCAGCAGTCAGGAATAGGAGATGCAGGATTTGCAGCTGAGCTCATGCGAACAAAAAAACGATGGGCGTTGGAAAAGGGGGAACGTGAGTGAAAAGACGATTGCTGATTGTAGACGATGATCGCGAAGCAACTCGCTCTTTAATCAGTCAGCTTGCGTGCAGTCATCTGATCGAAGTATGCGGCGAAGCGTCCAGCGTAGAGGAAGCATGGGCAAAACTTCACGCGACCCGGCCAGAGCTTGTTCTACTGGGCGGAATTAAAGATACGGAAAGAGGCATATTGAGTCAGCAGTTTCGTCTTGCTTTCCCGCATTTGTCTTTTATCGCGGCGTGCACAGCAAGTGAGCTGATGTGGGAACCGTTTTTTCGCAATCTCGGTATTTGGGTGATTGCAAAACCGATACAACTGGGACAAGTAGAAGCTCTAGCGATGATGGCTCAGGGCCAGATCGCAGCAACTGCCGATTCCAGGCAGCCACAACTGCAACACAATATTTTATCAGAGCATCACGATAACGTACGCGATCTGCCTGACTCCGAGCGACACTGGAAAGGATTGGCAGGATCCGAGCAAAATCCTCGCGTAAAGCCGAAGCATCTTATTACCGTGTACGGCCCAAAAGGTGGAGTGGGAAAAACGTTTATTTCCCGCGAATTGGCTATCTTCTTTTCCACACAAAAAAGGGAAGGTCAACCTTTGAAAGTGTTGGCAGTTGATTTCAATCTCGACCTAGGGACATTTGCGACCACACTAAACCTCCCACGAACACCGAACTTGTATACGTGGGTACAAGACCTTGACCGCCAGCTTCATGCTTACGCAGAGAGCAAAGGGCTCGACACATATTCAATCAAACCAGAAGAATGGCAAGAACTTGCCTCATCATTGCCGCTATTACCACAACAGATTGAACGGTATACCGTCGTTCATTCGGAGTCTGGCCTTGATGTGCTCACTTCCCCCAGAGATATACGCTACAGCTTTGAAATCCGCGACTATCATTTGTATCTCATTTTGGAGACACTCAAGCGCAGCAACTACGATGTCATCTTGATTGATACCGCTCCTGATACGACTGATGCTACCATTCAGGCGCTGTTTTTTGCCGAGCATGTCGTGATGGTGGGAAATCCGGTGGTAGACTCTATTGAAAATATTCAGCGCTTGTTAAAACTTCTCAGAGAAGCAGAGTATCCCGAAGAGCGCATTCAAGTGTGCATGAATCGTCTCCAGCGAAAAGAAATGTTTACGTTGGAGGAAATCAGAGCTTACTTTCAGCTTCACCCAAGCAAAAAAATCTTTTCGATCCCTGACGACAGCGAAGTCAAAAAGTCCATTAACACAGGAGTGCCAGTCATGCTGCAAACAGGGCGAAGTGCAGCCAGAGATGCGATTGAAACGTTGGGGAAAGCATTGTTTCCAGTTGATGAAGTAGCCAAAACACCTGCTGCAAAAGAGAAAAAGAATGAAAAAGCGTCACTTTTTCGCTGGCTGTGGGGATAGGAGGGCGAAATGTTCGATAAACGACAGTTGCTTGGCATATCCAATCACGTACAAAAAAGCCAAGAGTCGCGGCCGATGGGGCGTGATCATTCCAGTTCATCCGCTGCCTTTTTTGAAAAGCAATTAGAAAGTCCAGCTTCCCTAGAACGTTCACAAGAGCGTTGGATTGGCAGCGAGGCAGAGACATTTATTCGTACTCAAATCGTGGAGAAACACGGGAGGCGTCTATGGGAGGACAAACATTCGGCTACCTTCAAAGAAGAGCTGACAGCTGACATCAGAATGCTGTTAGAGTCGCAAATGCCGCTGTCGTCCATTCAGTTGGAGACGGAGGTCAAACGCTTGCTGCATTCCTTGACGGGGTGGGGAGCACTTGATGAACTATTAGAGGACCAAGATATTACGGAGATTATGTTCCATCGCCATAATTACCTGGTAGTTGAGCGGAAAAGTACGGGACGACTGGAAAAAAACGATGCAATCCTGTTTCGAAGCGAAGAAGAAATGCTGCACTTGCTGGAGCAAATGGCTGCGACAATGGGGCGCGAGTTCAATGAAACAAAAGCAGAGCTGCATACACAGCTTCCTGACGGCTCGCGGGTGGCTGCCACGCACCGATCGATTACGCCGGATGGACACACGCTGACCATTCGCAAGCATCGAGAGCTGCTGAGCGAAAGCGACTATTTGCGGTACGGATCGATTTGTGAGCCGATGCTGTTGTTTTTGCAAAGAGCTGTCGGCCTGTCCAGAGCATCCGGGATTGTCAGCGGCGGAACCGGCTCAGGCAAAACGCATATGTTGAACCTTATTTCTCAATACGTTCCTGCTCATTTGAGCATCATTACGATCGAGGATGTTTTGGAGATGAGACTCCAGCATCCGTTTGTGAGAAGGTTGCTGGCAAAGCCGGCTAACTACGAAGGAAAAGGAGGATTCTCTATCAAGGATTGTGTTCGCTTGTCATTGCGCAAACGGCCGGATGTCATTATGGTAGGCGAGACGCGTGGCGGAGAAATTGTCGACATGCTATGGGCGATGAACACCGATCACCCGGGAAGCTGGAGCACAGCTCATGCAAATTCACCACGTGCCTTGGTTGATTCTACATTGCCGATTTTGTTTGGCAAGGCTGATGAAGTGTACAGTGCCCAAGAACGCAATCTGATGATTGGCTCGGCACTGGACTTGATCGTTCAGGTAAAGCGGTTTGACGAAGATGGGAGTCGCAAAGTGGTTGCGATAACAGAAGTTGTCGGAACAGGCCAATCCCATGAAGAGTGGATCAAAAAGGCCTGCAACGTAAAACAGGTTTTGCCGGACAGAGTGTATTTGCAAGATATTTTTGTATTCGAGCCGATGGGTGTACATGACGGAAAAGTCAAAGGACACTTCAAATGGACAGGTTATCGGCCGGAACGGATGATCAAGCGGTGGCTGGAAAAGGGGATGTCACGCGAAGAGATCGAGCAGGTATTTTTTACAACGCCAATATCCGTCTAGGAGGGACTGACGTTGGGAGACATCAGCCTGCCTGTCGCTACGGGAATCGGTGTAGCGATATTGTTGCTCGTGATTCCGCCGAAGCTTTACACGCGGGGAAGATCGGGCAAGCATGCGATTGTGGGCGTACTTCAGCAAGACAGAAAAACGGTATGGAATCGCTTAGAGGAGCGCCTGGCGAAATCACACTCGGGTTTGGGAGTGAACCAGTATGTGACCCTGTGCTTTTTCTTCGGGGCCGTGTCTTTTGTTTTTAGCAGCCAAATCTTGCAATCATGGTGGCTGGCCGCGCCTGCGTTGTTTGCTGGTATTTTGTTTACAGAGCGAGTGGTTAGTGTTTGGGGAGCAAAGCGTCGAGACAAATTTGAGGCGGGGAATATAAAAGCCATTCGCTTGATGGCAAGCTCATTGCGGACGTCGCCATCGTATTTGCACGCTTTTGAGCAGGTGGTTGCAAGTCCTTTTTTGGAAGGGAGCATTACAACAGAGTACAAGAGAATTGTGGAGCTGCTTCGCGCACAGGTGCCGCTTGAGCATGTCATGAATGACTTTTCCCAGCGAACAGGCTCGGCTGATGTCAACTATTTGGCTACTATCGTACAAATTCAGCGAGAAATGGGTGGAGACATGGCGAAGACACTTGATTTGGCGGCTTCGGCCATCTTGCGCCGCAGACAGTCATTTCGTCGGCAAAAAGCAGCCATGGCGCAAATTGTAGCGCAAGTGAACCTTTTGAGTGTAATGCCCTTTGTCTTTATCGTGGCACTTTTCGCAAACAATCCGCATCATTTTGATTCGCTGACAGCGACACTTGGCGGCCGTTTGCTCATGTGGGTGTGCCTGGCGAGTATTTTGTTGGGGGGAGAAGCCATTCGCTACATCGCGCACAAAAGCATACACAGAGGGGGATGAAGAAGTGTGCTTCTGATTGGGCTATTGCTTGGATTGGCAGTGTTCCTCTACGGACTCCCTGCTTGCGTAAGCAAGGGAGACTCCTTTTTTTCCACCTTGTTCAGTCGAATTGAAATTGAGCAACAGGCGGAGCTTGATCAAGCTTTTGAACGGCGACAAGCTCGCTGGGCTTTGGTACGCATGCTAGAGCGAAACGTCCCACTTTTGCATCGATTATGCAGCTGGACAGGCATACAGCCTGTAAAAACGGAAGAAATCTTATTGAGGCTCCACATGCAAATGAGTTTGGCGGAGTTGGTAATCATGAGGCTGATCGGCGTATGCCTGGTCGCCTCTTCGCTTTTCAGCCTGCTATTGAAGCTGGCAGGAGGAGAGATGCTCGGAGTAAAAACGGGGTATCCATTGATCCTTAGCTTAGGGCTTTATTTGCTGCCTACATTGGCTCTTGATTGGGCAGACAAACGGGCCAAAGCCGAAATTCGCGAGCAAGTGCCGATCTTTTTTGGCATTGTCCAATCGTTGGTTGAGGCAGGCATGCCATTGCAAAGCGCGGTAAAACAGACAGCACGTCGTTTCAATGCCAGGCTTGGCAAGGAGCTTTCCTGGCTTGAGGTCGCAGAAAAGCGGCACGGATCGTGGAGAAAGGCGTTGGAAGAGCTGGCGTTTCGCTGGGAGGTCGATTCCTTGAGTACGATCGCTTTGGAGATGAACGAAGCAATAAGCAAAGGAGTTAGCATCTCACACATGTTGTCTGTGCAAATTGAAGAACAGGTAAGACAGCAGGAAGATGAAGCTGCCGCTCACATGAATCGCTTGAATATTCGCCTTCTCCCGCTTGTGATTGTGTTCATGGGCGTTCCTTTGCTATTTCTGGTAATCGGCCCGGCGCTTATGGGCATCGGAGAGCGTTTGTAAATATTTTTGCACCCCTGCACTGTCTTTTGGCAAAGTGAAAATACGATCTGAAAAAGGAGGGAAAGAGATGTCATTTGTCTCTGACTATTTGCGGCGCTTTTGGCGCGAGGAAGACGGTGTAACGATTGTGGAAATGGTCATCATCGTGGCGGTAATTCTCATCTTGATCATCCCGACGCTGGCTTCATTGGGGGAAGCGGAGGACGCCAAACTGAAGGAACTGCAAGAAAAGATCAGCAAATGATCCATGTGATTTTAACAGGTTTGCTGGTTACGTCGGCTTGGTATGACTGGAAGTATCGACGGATTCCTAATGCAGTCACGTTATCGGCAGTTTTGCTGGGGCTATGCTACCAGTGGCACATCGGCTCGCTATGGACAGCAACGATGGGCGTACTGGGAGCATTCGTGTTGACGGTTTTCCCTGTTGCTGCAAAGGGCATGGGGATGGGCGATCAAAAGCTGTTGATGGCTTTGGGTGCATGGACAAGCTGGATGGATGTGTACACGCTTTTTCTGCAATCGATGGGTATATGTCTGTTGAGTGTTTTATTTTTCCCGCGCAGTTGGTCCCGTCTTGCAAGGAACCTCCATGTGATGGCAGCGGGATGGAAGGCGCATCGGCAGCTCTGGCTTCCTGAAGTGGGGAGTTCAGGATTTTCGTTCCCGTATGCAGTGTTTTTGTTGTGCGCATTTTTGCTCCGCCAAGCCATGCGTATGCTGGGAGAAAGCTGATGAGAAACAAGTGCAAACAATGGTTGCGCGACGAACAAGGCAGTCAGTTGATTGAGTTTGTCTTGATCTTCCCTTTGGTTTGGTTATTGATCGTTTTTTCTTTCGATCAATTCACGATTTTGTACAACCGGCAAAAGGCTTTGGCAGCCGCGTACGAAGCAGGAAGAATCGCTGCTGTGCAACCGAATTTCGGCTTGGCCAAATACCACGCCAGAGAACGGGGAGCAGCCGAGCTTGATCAAGGGATGGAGGTTGCGGACAAAGAGGTTGTGCTTGAACTGGATGAAGGCGGCTGGAAAAAAGGGAACCATTTCAAATCAGAGGCGAAAATTACTTTTCGTCTGCTTGCTACCGGAGCTTTGTATGAGTTGTCCGAAAGCTATCACATGATGATAGAAAACGCGGAGGACAAAAAATGAACGGCTTGTGGCGGCGCATTGTGACAATCACAAGAGAAGAGAACGGAGCGACAATGATCACGATGCTCTTTTTTCTTTTTTGCTTGGGCGGTTTGTTGGCTCTGCTGTTGCTTTCGGAGCAGGCTGACTATCTGGAAATGAAAGTTCAACATACTGCTGATCTGATAACAAAAGGAGCACGAGCAGCAGGGATGTGGGAGTACGCCAATTCTGACGGCACATCAGAAAAAAGATTATATGCAACTACAGAGGAAGCCGAACAGGAAAATGCCAGGGTAATAAGGGGCGCGCGTGAAGAGGCAGCCATTTTATGGACAATGAACCAATCAGCATTGGCAAGAAGAGCAGAAGAGATTTCAGTCGTTCATCAAAAGGGAGAGCGCTCCCACTTGTACCGCCAAGGCATTTACCATCTGAAAATGGAGGTAGACCAGAGGATTCCTGCGTTTTGGGAGCAGCTCGATGTAAAAATAGAACGAGTGTCGCAGTCGGGAGTGTATGACTAAAGGCGCATTTTATGGCGACATCCCTGTTATTTTTGTCCCAATCACCCGTGGTAATTTAGGAGTATATTCCAAAAATGGGGATTGGAGTGAGGGGACAGTGCCGTCAAAAATCGTCGATCGGTACAAACGCATTCTTAACGGAGAGCAGAAACGTTTTTCCCCGTATGAATTTGAAGATGCGCAGTACCGCAAGCAGAAGGTCCAGTTAATCGTCCGTTACGCCATAGAAAATGTGAAGAAATGGACGCCAGAACAAGCTAGACGTGAGTTGAGCCTGGAAGATATCAAACAATTGAAGCTGCATTTGATACGAGAGTATATTGAGCCGCCGATCGAAGCCAAAGCGGAGGATGTGTATTATTTTGTCGAATTTGCCTATCCTTACTTGCCGCGGCTAACCGAAAAGCAACGTGCGCTTTGGGTCTATCAGGAGGTGCTATCAGGTATCCGGCGTCATTTTCCCCCGGCGTATTTTCAAAGTGTGAAAGGCGAGGAGCGGGCCAAAATATGCGTCGATTACATGTGCCAACATCTGTTGCAGCTTTCAGATTTGCGTGAACTCCCCAGGTTGTTTAGCAAGACAGAGCGGGCTTATTCGCTCTTGAAGCAATACAAATTGAAAATTCTCGTCGATACCTTGTACTTTTCTCCGTTTGATATGGTGACAGAGATGTATCCCGAGCTAAGTCATCCCTCCTACTGGGAAGAAGAGTAAAAATATTTGCAAACGCCCTCTGTCTTTTTTTACCGTAGAGATAGTTTCATTGGCTTATAAGCACATGAAACGGCCATACTCTACAGGTGAGAGAAGGAGGCGTTGCGCATGGCAACAGTAGAGGCTCACCACAAGTGCTCTGCATCCGTAGAGCAGCTTCTGGGGCGACAGGTACGCTATCAGAAGCACAAGCCCGGCAGGCATCTTTCACTGGAAAGACTCTCGCTGGGAAGTTTCCGAATCGAGACGGTACATCGATTTGGGGACAGAGTTGTACTCAATGACGGGCTGATTGTGATGGAGAATGCTCCGGCCGTCATGGAGCGAGGAGGTAGAATCGCACTTCTTTTCGCTACAGGTGAAGAGCTTTATCTGAACGCAGAATAGTGCGGGATATCGCCTTGCACGGTTGCGTGCAGGGCGATCCAAATATTCACAATACTGTTACAAAATGTGACAAAAAAGATTTGACGAGTGACGAGAGATATTACAAAATGTCTATTATTATAATAATTTGTAAAAAAATAGGGGGTAATTTAACGTGATGGCAAAGAGTGCAATCGAATTGGTCAACCGCTGCTATCAGGAGACAAACGGACTGAGTTTGGTGTCATTGGAAGAACTGAAAGAAGCTTTTATTAAGTATGTCTTTGGGGACTATCAGGAAGAGTTTACGGTTCACTACGATCTCGAAGAGTTTTATGAGCATTTGAATCAACTGCAATTGACCAACTGCCGCAGAGACTTTGATAAGGCGGTAGAGGAATGGTATATCGTCGAATACGGTAGCGGTTATAGCAACGCTAACTATCACGACATTTTGTTCACCTTGGTAAAAGAAGCGGTGGTTCAGTATCAATCACAAAATCGGACAGCACTCATTCGGGACGTAACCAAGCTTTTGACCATGCCAAGCGGATTTGTCGTCAGATGGAGGAGCGGGTTGCTGAAGGAGCGCTCATTGTCTCACTACTTTAAATACTTGATGAAGCTTGGGGTTCGAACTCAAGAAGACATCGAGACATTGGTAGATATGTGGCTGCTAGAATACCCGAATGCCTTTGACAAAAAACAGCAGGAGTTGTTTGCCAATCCTCCACGCAGAGGCAGGCCCAATAACGTAGAATTGGCACTGCTTATCGAGCTGGCTGCCAAAGTTAAGCCGGAAATGACTCAGCAAGAACGTGAGCGTTTGCGAAAAATTTACTACTACCATCGCAAGTCACTCACTGTCAGGGAAATGGTAGAGAAATTCGAGAAATACATCAGGGGAAAAAATAAATCAAACGATTCCCAGGTGGGATAGTCATGTTTCACCAAGTGAGCCGTTTCGTCTCCAAGTTCCGTGATTTGGAACAGCAGGATTTTACGAATACGACTGAGGAAGAACGGCAATGGAGGCTGCTCAAAGAAAAACTGACTTTACCCGATGTACCAGAACCATTAGAGACGGTCACTCGGAAATGTATTGCGGTAACAAGTTTATATCCGCAGGCAGGCGCCAGTTTTATCGCTGGCAACGTCGCTTACGCCTGGGCCGCAAAAGGAATACCCGTTACACTCTGCGAACTGCCCAACCATACTTCTTACTTTTACTTCGCTCTTGATTACGAACGCAGGGTTCGATCATTCAAGAATTTATCTCCGACATCATTGATCCTTATGCAAAATAATCAACTTCGCATCCAGATCGAAATTCCTTCTCATGTTCATCCAGAATCTTCTCAAATCGATATAGCCAGTTGGATACTCCGACTGAACAAAGAAAGCTCGATTGTTTTCATAGATGTATCTTCTAATTGGAATAAAAACGAGGCAAAACAGATTTTTGAGCTGGCCGATGAAATTTGGGTTGTTTTAGACGCGGATATTGCTCGTCTCACTCGGTTATTTCTGATCGAATCAGCTCCCGGCTGGTGGCTATCTGGAAAAAACAAAGTGAAAATCATCGCCAACAAATGGAACGCTCAACTCGCCCTTACCACTGTGTTGAAAAAAGTAGAGGGTACTCTGTCCCTCTGGGGTACAAGTTCTTCGCAAGTAGACTATCAAGTTCCGCTCATTGATCAGGAAAAGGCCGCTGCGGCACATGTAAAAGCCAATTTTTTACTAGAGCTTTTCCCGGAGGAGGAAAGTGAGTTTCAATCCCTGATGCATGTTCATAAAGGAAGGATGCTATGAAAAAGCAAACCATGATTGTGATATGCCTGATTTCATTACTCCTGGCAGGCTCGTCATTTTATGCAGCGACACAGTATATTGACGCGCTGGCGACAGAAAAACTGTTTGCGCCAGTTGTTAAAGTAGCTGCGGGAAAAGAAATTTCCCCTTTTGAGCCGATTACGGAGAATGATGTGGTGCTCGTACAAGAAGAAGTCGATGAAATTTTACCTGAATCTGCGCGTGCGTTGAGTGATGTGATTGGGAAAAAGAGCACGCAAACCATTTATCAAGGTGAACAATTGCTAACGAACAAATTGACTGATTCACAGCTTTTGCCCGGGAAAGGTGAAGCCCGTTATGAGTTTCCGTTGCTTTCTATCCAACCTCTTACAGAACTGCGTAAGGGGGACCGTGTGAAAATCTGGGTCAAATACAAGAATTTCGCCGAATTACAGGATTACCCTGAACCGGCCCAATTCAAAAAGACCAATGATACTGCAGACCTCCTTTTCGAAAGCCAATTAGCCAGCGTGAGGGATAGCAATGGTTCCGAAATCTATACTTTGAAGCCAAACTTGCTTCCCTCTCCGGATCAGATGGACGCCGTATTTCATGGAGCGGGGAAAAAGACTCAGCCTGCCAATGAAAAAAGATACTACGACTATCGCGTACAGCCTACATCACTGCCTGCCTTTCTAGGATTTAATTTGACGGATCAAGAGTACGTGATTCTGAATGAAGCAATGACATACGGCATGCTTCAGGTTGGACATATTATGGTTTCAAAGGAGCAAGCATCATGAAAATATTGGTTTGTTATCCAATGAAGTCGTTAGCCAAAACGTACATGCCAACATCAAGTGAGTTATTGGTGGCTGAATCAGCAGAGGAATTTCCTCGCCTCGCTCGTCTTTATCAGCCAGATGCAACAGTGGTTTTTTCCGAAATGTTTACGAGTCCATCCTGGGAATGGCTTCTATCCGTGAGAACCATGCTTCCTGCCGATTCCCCGCTAATCATCGTTCCGTTGTACCGGGATGAAGCAATCATTGCTAAAGTCTCGGAGGAGCTTGGACTTGAAAGGGTGTATCTCCTTTCTGCTCAGCTTTCACAGGAAGAGATTCGGGATAATATCAGCATGATTTTAGGTTTTATGAATGAAAGGCAGAAAAATGAGGATCAGGCAAGGTCAGGGCAAGTATTCGCTTTAATGAGTTTTGGGGCTTCTGGGATCACTACGTTTTGCATCAATTATCCGATTTTGCTAGCCAGACAAAACCCGACGAAAAGCATTGCTGTTCTGGACATGAATACCGAGAAGCCGGACTTAACCCGCTTTTTCAAGCTTCAACAGCATCAGCTGTCTTTGTTTCGACCAGACTTGATGGATCTGCAAACAGCGAAAAGGCGCAACTGGCGCACGGCTTGCAAGCAAAGCGTTCATTTGCCCAACTTGTACTACGCTCATGCCGCCAGCAGATGGAGGAGTGCTGAGGTAAGCAACATGATTGCGGCGTTTCGTGTGCAATTCGACTACGTTTATGTCGATTGGGGCTATTGCTTTCCAGAGTCGGAAGCCATGCAGCGGCTGCTTTATACGGCTGATCGGAATCTGTTATTTGTACGCGCAGACCCTTTCAGTATTGAGAACGCAAAAGAGTGGCTGAAACAATGGAGAGAAAAAGGAGTGCATTGCGAGGTGTTGTTGAGTCATCAAGAGCCTGGTCAGCCATTTCGAATCGGGGAGGATATCCCGGTCTACGGCGTAGTTCCTCACATATCTTCAAGCAGGCTGATGCAATCCCAGCGGAGCCGCAGCGTGCTCATTGAAGAGCTGTTTCCTCCGAAATCGTACGTAAGCAGCCTCAAAGAACTGGCAAAGGCTGACCACATTGAAAAAAGTGCGGTGTACAACTGATGAGCGCGATCGAATTAAACAGGGGGACGCAGAGTCTGCACAGCATAGAGGATATTAAGCAAGCAGCCCGGGATTACTTAAATCATTTTGGCAAAACTCGTGAAGAGAAGCTGGAAATGCAACATATTCTTTCTCTGGCCGAACAAGGAGATCGTGATAGCCATAACCATATTATTTTACGATTGCAGCATTATTTTGAAGAAGTAGTCAAACGGCCGATTGTTGAAGAAATTGTGCCGCATGTCAATGGATACGAAGGTCTTGTATTTGCAACTTACGGCTGGGGAATCTTGGATGCCGTTCTGCATCTGTCGCCGTGGGTAGAAGAGGTGCGAATATCTGCCAATCGAAAAGTCGCATATCTGGAGCAAGGGGTCAAAAAATTCCTTTCCTACACACCTACCTGGAAAGAAGTTGAGATGCTCCAACAAAAATTGACGAATGCCGCAGGGCTGTCATTTAACGAGAAAAAACCTCGTTTAAGCGGGTATCTCCAAGCTTTGCAAGCACGCCTGACCATGTTTACTTTTCCTTACTCCAGAGTGCCTACCATTCTTGTAAGACGCTTTACAACTCCTTCCTTCTCACTTGAGCAGCTACGCTTGCAGTCTCAACCCACCTTTGATGAACCTGTGCAATGGCTGCTCGAACAGCAAGTACGGGGGAGGGCAAACGTTCTCGTTATTGGTCCGATGGCTGCTGGAAAAACGACCTTGATGATGTGCATGTTGAAGCTGAAAGATCCGTCTACAGAGTACATCACTATTTTCGAAAGTGAGCATGAGATGCGGTTCGCTGATATATGGCCAGGAGAAGTAATTGAACTGCAAAACGTCGAGGAGATCGGCATTGATTTGGGTAGCTGCTTTAAAGACATGTATCGGTCCACAGCCAACACGATTTTAATTGGAGAAATACGAGAGCCGATAGAAGCCTACCACTTTGTTAATGCGGGAATTAGGGGCACAGATGCGACGATTGCAGCGATGCATGAACGTTTTCCTCATAAAGCTTTGCATGACTTGACTGACCTAGTGTATCAATACGGTGGTCGCAGTATCGAGTTGACGCAAGAGCGGATTAGCAGAGCCGTTAATTTTGTAAATTCACTTACCTACCGGAATAACGGTCATCGCTTCATTGATGCTATTCACGCCACTGATTGGAACGACACTTTCAATCGTGTAGAATCAATCCCTTTGGTCAGCCGCAATGTACATACGGGTGTCTACGAATGGACAGGAAGACAACTGAACCCTCATTTGGTCGAGTACATGTGCTGCGTAGGAAAAGCGGATTTGGGAGTATTGAAGGAACTACGTCTGACAGATATGGGCAGGATGCTATGACATATTTGCTGCTTGTGCCGATGGTCGTCTGCCTGTTTGTTGGATTTATGTTTATGGGCAACTATTTTTATCACACTTGGACTACTCCCCGGGTTTTATTCCCGCGTACGGTTGCAGTCTGGAGAGAAAAATTTATGCAACACGCAACCAGGCGGTTGTTGTATGAGCGGTATGACCGCTGGTGTCAAATCGGTGGGGGAACGCCAGAGGCTCATCTTGTACTTTCCTTGATTGGCAGTGTTGCAGGCTTTATGTCGGGTATTTTGTTGGGCAATCTGATTGTCTCTTTATCTTTGTTTCTCTTGTTTCTGTTGATGCCTACGCTGTTGCTGTACGCTCGCTATACAGTGCGAATCAATAAGAAAATAAAATCCTTTTGCCGATTTGTCGAGCTTTTTGCCCGCTATTACAACAGCCGTAAAAATATTGTTCTGACATTCCGGGAGATGATCGAAGAATGCCCCAAAGAACTGTTGCCGGAGTTACTCCTGCTGAATAACAATCTCGCAGATGGGGGCGATCCCATCTTGGCGATAGAACGTTTTGCACAAAGACTGAGTCATCCGTGGGCATTTGATTTTGCTATGTATATATCCAGTGGATTAGAAGGAGAGACAGAGGATATACAAATTCCGCTCAATCGATTGACGAATGAAATGTTCGTTCAACAGGACGAGAAGCACGAGCGGGACAGTGAAATTTACTCCATATGGATTAGTTTGATCATCGTTATTGCCATTTGTATCTGCCTGATTCCATACAACCAAAGCTTGCTGAAAGATTCGTACAGGCTCTATTTTTACACGCTTGATGGACAATCTATTTTAGCGCTTGCGGTAACAGTTTGGTCGTTCTCGATCCTGCTAGCATTCATATGGGGGAGGCGATACCGATAATGCAGCTGCTTGTCATGTACACATGGTTGGGGTCAGGCTCCATTTTTATGTTCCTTGCAGCGTTTTTCGTTGGAAAGTATTTGGTGCAAGGCACAAAACCAGCGCTATTCATCTCTGCAAAGTGGTGGCGAAGGTGGGAGAGCACGGTAGCGTCCAAGGAAGACGATGACTGGGAGCAACTGTTGAATCGCGCGGGCAGGCCATTTGGCTGGGGAAAAGCAGAGTGGTTGTTTGCACAATTAGTATGCGGGAGCGCTGTCTGCATGATGGTGCTTGTATGGGTCATTGTCTGCCGCGTAGAGTCATTCCCCTTTTTATCGATTTGTATTGCTTCAGGTTGTGGCTACTTGTTCCCATATCTGGCGTTGAAAATGTGGGCGGGGAATCGCGAGGATATGCTGAGTACCGATATTGCACGATTCATCAACCGTTATGTGACGTTGCTGGAGAATCAGGTGCCTATCTACAATGCCATGGTGAAAGCCGCAAGACCTACCCGGAAGTTGAAAGAGTATATACCGACATTGTCCGAGTGGAATAAAGACCCTGATGAAGCGCTGGAAAACTTCAAACGCCGATTAGGGGTCGACGATGGAATTATACTCGTCTCAAGCATGCGCACTATTGAGCAACTAAGCGCCGGACAAGTCAGTGTGACGATGCAGCGAATGGAGTGGGCTGTTGATCAGCGCAGAATGTTTCGCCATCGCAAAAAAATCAAATCGCTCGGTATCGGCTACAGTGTTATCGTCTATCCGGCTTTTTACATGGGGCTGTTAGTCGCGATGTTTCCCTGGTACAAGCTGCTTACGGAAATTTTAAGCAAGTATTTGCTCTAGAGGGAGGCTAAATGTTTGACCAAGCTGCTGTCCATTATCATGTGCATCGTATTCACTTTGGGAATCATTGTGTCGAGCCTCTCGCAGATTAATTCAGCGGTCGTTCAAGACGGCGGATTGCGCGATCGAGCTGTCCAGTGGATCGATAAAGCGATACCTTGATCATTTCATTTCTAGAAGAGAAAAGGAGAGTGCAATTATGTCAAAAATGTTTTTTATCTTTCTTGCATGCGTGATGGTTTTGGGGATTGGCGTCAGCTCTTACGGAAACGAATTGTCGCCCGCTGCCAATGATTCTGCCGAAAGCATCAACCGTTCCATTACCTCGCTTAATTACGATACGCGAAATGAAAACATCAACTTCAAGATGCAAAACGGCACGGCATATACGTCCAACTGATGCTGCACCATCATGTCTTTCTCGTCATTATTGTCATGGTAGGGAGTCTGTGCGCGTTCATCTGGAATCTGCATCCAGAAGAGCAGCTACATGAGACACAACAGGAAAGGGTGTATCGAGCTACGACGTTTATCTTTCATTAAAAGAAAAACGGTCGCCTCGGAAGAGATGGTCAAAGCTAAAGTATTTCTCGTATGTATGATAACGCTGCTTTTCGTGATTTCCGGCGTGGGAGCGTATCATTTGTACGCAATGGAGAGAGCCATTGCGCGCAGTATTTATGCAGATGTGCTTGACGATATGCAGGATATCGGCTACCTCAATCAAGCGTTGACCGACTATTATACCAATAAAATGGCTGGACTTGGCTGGGACGTTTCTACCGATGTGTTTGCGGGCAGTTGGCCGCGAGGGGAAGGAGAGCGGGCACGCAAAGAGAGAAAAGAGTCTGTCACACTCGCTATGAAAGTTACTCCGTCAACCGTGGCAAAGTGGTTGAATGCATTTGTAGAAGGAGATACAGCTTTTTCGTTTACAGGAAGCCGTCCCTCCGAATATTTTGACCCGGGGTGGTAGTCGCATGAACAAAATGATCAGTATGTTGGTGTTGCTTGTTCTCGTCTTGCCTTTGACGGTTGGAGTGCTTTTTACAGGGCCAGGCAATATCATGTCTGCTTGCCAACAGTTTTTCGGTGACTTGCTTGTGCAAGTGACGAGATTTGGTGCGACCTGATGGGACAGTTTGTTGCGGTTATTCTCAATATCATGCTGCTGTTGCTGGTGACGATTGGGTTGTTGCAGACTCATGTTGTCGTGCAGACGGAAAATGAATTGATGGAAGTCAGTGCTGCGGCGGTGAAGTACATTAGCAATCATGGAGGAAGCAATGAAGGAGCGCTTCAGGAAGAAGTGCGATCGATTATATCACGGGAGCTTGTGGAAAAGCGGTTCTCCTTGTCGGAACAGGAGATGTCTGTTCGTGTCACGCGCACTCATTCGACCGATCCTGTCTTATGGAGCCATGCAGACGAGTTTTCTCTGGTCTTGACCATTCCATATCCTGGTTTTACGTCATGGATTCCCGTGCCTGCCGATACTTTACAGGTCACACGTCAAGGGACGATTAACGTCATGGATTACGATTTGTAACGGGCTAGGGCACGTAGTCCAAGTCATAATCATCCACACAAAAAAAAGCTAAAGAAGTTAATGAAAAAAGAAAATAACAACGTAGGAGGATAATTGTACGGGCATCAATCTTTTATCTATATCAGCAATCCTGCTTTTTTTGCTGATGGGTACATATGTTGTCGATGCGGATTTGGCCATGCAGAAAAAAACAGAGGTCAAAATGCTTTTGGAGTTGGCGAATCACCACGCAACGTTTGCTGTTGACCCGGTACTCAAGACAGAGGGTGTAATCGATCTTGTCGAAGAAGAGGCAATGCAGCGGTTTGATCGCAGGATGAGCGAAAATGGCGGTTATGCGCGGCAGCAAAAAACATATGTTCCAGGGGAGCAAAGCGTGACGAACGCTCCGATTCATTTTGTGCGTCATTACGTTGATTTTCGTAACTGGCGGCAGGACTTGCATCTGTTGCTGCAATACAACGGAGAAAGCCTCGTGCCAGTGAGTGCAACTCCCGGGGCTGTCCGGCAGGGTGGCGGGCAACTGCTGATCACGGTCGTGACCGAACGCGGAGATCGTTTGCAAATGGCTCCGAAAACGATGATTGGACCGTCGCATATCATGGTGGCTTATGTGGATGAAAAGCCATTCTTGCCAATGCTTCCAGGGCATGCTTTTCCCGTCGTTTCTGTCGAAGAAGTAAAATTTTAACAAAATAGAAATTTATTAAAGGTAAAAAATAACCTCCGATTTTCAGTCTGGGTGCATTATACGAACATATCCACCAAACAAACGAAAGATTAGTCAGACTTATTTACAAATTGCGAATTTGTCTGGTACTATGTAAGAAAGTGCTTAGCCAGCTTGCGATTGTAAGGAGGTAGCACTCCAAACGTCCCGCATGGCCGGCCCGTTAAGCATAGTAAAAGCGGGGTTTTCCACTTGTTTGATAAGGATACCATTTATATCGTAGGTGACGCGCAATCTTCGTCCAACAATCCGATTACGCAGCAGTTCAGCGCCTTCTTTATTGGGCTTGTCGTTGACACTACCAACGACAAAATCGTAGATGCGGCTTGTTCGTCTACGGTGCAGCTGACGTCTGATTTTGCCCGATCCATTTTTATCGGTCATTCCATCTTTGCGTCGGAGGCGATTGGGGAAGAAATTCGCTATCGATATTTTGGATCTTCGCAAAAGACATTGATTGCTGCCTTCAAGGATGCACAGAAGAAGTACAAACAAGCTGTTTCCACGAGAAGTAAAGCAGAAGTCACCAAGTGAATTGAATACACACAAGCTGCTTTATTTATTCGTATGCACGGCATACACGTAAGTAAAACCCAGCAAATGCCATGATAATCGCGCATTTGCTGGGTTTTTTGCTTATACGGAAAGGAAAGACATTTTTCCGACCGGGATGCGAACGAGCTTTTTGCCCATCAAGCTTTTTGACGGATTTTTGATTAAAGGAGGAGATTCCTTGCTATCTTTTGTCTTCCGCAGATTCATCTCCATGATCGTTACGTTGTGGCTCATTATTACCGTTACTTTTTTTCTGATGCATGCTGTGCCCGGATCTCCTTTTGAAAAAGAGGGAAAAGCGCTGAACGAGACCGTGGCGCAAAATCTCAACGCTTACTACAACTTGGATAAGCCGCTCTTTGTCCAATACGGTCTGTATTTGCAAAAGCTGGTGCAATTTGATTTGGGGCCATCTACTGCGAACAGTGCGGATACCGTCAACAAAATGATTGCTCGCGGTTTTCCGGTTTCGTTTCAACTCGGACTGATTGCTGTTCTCTTTGCGATTATTTCAGGAGTAGGGCTGGGCGTGATTGCCGCATTGCGCCACAACCGTTTGATCGATTACGCAGCGATGATCATTGCGGTTCTCGGGATATCCATACCGAGCTTCGTAGTTGCGCCTTTGCTGATCAAGTATTTGGCGGTGGAGTGGAAGCTTCTCCCGACAGCGACCTGGGGCAGCTGGCAGCACGTAGTTATGCCGGCATTGGCGCTGGCGTTTGGCCCGATTGCGATTATTGCCCGCCTGACGCGTACGAACATGTTGGAGGTATTGACGCAGGAGTATATCGAGACGGCCAAAGCAAAAGGATTAAAGCCTGCGACAATCGTGATCAAGCATGCATTGCGCAACGCCATTTTGCCTGTCGTCACCTTGCTGGGGGCGCTGATCGCCAATGTTTTGACGGGGAGCTTTGTCATTGAAAAAATCTTTGCCATTCCCGGCATGGGCAAGTATTTCGTGGCGGGCATCATCAACCGCGACTATTCCGTGATCATGGGAACTACTGTGTTCTACAGCGCCCTCTTGATTTTCTTGATGTTCGTCGTCGATGTTTTGTACGGCATTATTGATCCGCGAATCAAGCTGCATCGAAAGGAGAGCGAAGGATGATCGTTTCTGACGACTTGTTTATTCCAATGCGCAAAGACAACCTCAATTCGGAAGCGATTGTGCGACCTCAATTGACATTTTGGCAGGGAGCCTGGCAGAGACTGAAAGGGAACAAGCTTGCGTTGATGGGACTCGTCATCATTATTGTTCTCGGGGTTATGGCAACGATCGGTCCGATGATTTCAGGACATGAATACTCCAAGCAATCGATAATCATGAAAAATAAAGCGCCATCTGGGACGTACTGGTTTGGTACGGACGATTTCGGGCGCGATGTGTTCACCCGCGTATGGTACGGGGCGCGCATTTCCTTGTTCGTTGGTTTCATGGCAGCACTGATCGACTTTTTTATCGGTGTCTTGTATGGCGGTATCGCTGGGTATATGGGTGGCCGGGTCGATAACATCATGATGCGCTTCGTCGATATCCTGTATGGATTGCCCTATTTGTTGGTCGTTATTTTGCTGATGGTCGTTATGGGACCTGGGCTTGGCACGATTATCATCGCTTTGAGCGCGACTGGCTGGATCGGGATGGCCCGTACCGTGCGCGGTCAGGTGCTTCAGATGAAAAACTCGGAGTATGTGCTGGCGGCAAAAACGATGGGAGCGAAGCCTTTTTACATCATTCGCAAACACCTTTTGCCGAATACAATAGGCATCATTATTGTCTATGTCACTTTGTCTGTCCCATCCGCGATCTTTGGGGAAGCGTTCCTCAGCTTTCTCGGCTTGGGCGTGCAGGCTCCGATGGCGAGTTGGGGCGTGATGGCCAATGACGGACTCTCGACGATTTTGTCAGGGCATTGGTGGAGGCTCTTTTTCCCGGCTTTCTTCATTTCATTGACGATGCTTGCGTTCAACGTGCTCGGTGATGGATTGCGCGATGCGTTCGATCCTAAGGCAAGGAGGTAGACGGCATGGACAAAACGGAAAAATTGCTGGAGGTAAGCGGTCTGCGTGTCACGTTCAAGACGCACGGCGGGGAAGTGAATGCGGTTCGTGATGTGAGCTTTTCCATGAACAAAGGGGAGACGCTTGCCATCGTCGGAGAGTCTGGCTGTGGCAAAAGCGTTACGGCCAAGAGCATCATGCGGCTGATACCGGAGCATATCGGAAAAATTGCTGGTGGCAGCGTCATGTTCAAAGGCAAAGATTTGGCAAAGCTGCCGGAAAAAGAAATGCGCGAGATACGCGGAAAAGAAATCTCCATGATCTTTCAGGATGCGATGACCTCGCTCAATCCGACCATTTCCATCGGCGAGCAGATCATGGAAGGAATCATTCGCCATCAAAAAGTCGGCAAGAGCGAAGCGCGGCGGCAAGCTGTCGAGATTTTGACGCTGGTGGGGATCGCCAACCCGGAAAGCCGTCTGAAGCAGTACCTGCATCAATTCAGCGGCGGGATGCGCCAGCGGATCATGATTGCCATAGCGCTTGTCTGTAGACCTTCTATTCTCATTGCGGATGAGCCTACGACCGCGCTCGACGTGACCATCCAGGCGCAAATCATTGACCTGTTCAAAAGCATTCAGCAAAAAACAGGTGTATCTATCATCATCATTACGCATGATCTGGGCGTAGTCGCCAAAATCGCGGATCGAGTCAACGTCATGTACGCGGGAAAAGTGGTCGAGTCTGGACCTGTGCAAGATATTTTCTACAATCCACAGCATCCGTACACAAAAGGACTGCTTGCTTCCATGCCGCGGCTGGACGCGGATCGCTCCATACCGCTCAGCCCAATTCCAGGAACGCCGCCCGATTTGTTTGCGCCGCCGCTCGGTTGTGCGTTTGCTGCTCGTTGCGACTATGCGCTGGAAGTTTGCCGGAATTATCAGCCAGCCGAGTCGAATGTCCACGGCAAGCACTCGGTATCCTGTTGGCTGCAAGATCCGCGAGCGAAAAAAATGCTGGCCGCCATGCAGGCTCCTACAGGAACCTAGCGGGCAAGGCTACAGGCATGGGTGCATGGGCAAAAGAGTTGGTCATCTGGTGTAAAAGAGGGTGTCGTCTATCGGCGCTATCCTTTTACGACATATAAAAAAATCATAAGGGGGAAGAAACAGTGAAAAAACTATCGACTATTTTGCTTTCCGCTTCGCTTGCTGTTTCCATGTTCGTAACCGGGTGTAGTTCGGGTCAAGCGCCAGCGAACAATGAATCGGCACCACCGGCGACCAACAACCAGCAGACTCCTGCACTGGGAGATCAGGCAGCCAAGCTTTTGCTTTTGAACAACATCAAGGAGCCTACCTCGCTCGACCCGCCAGTCGGCTTTGACGAGCCATCCTACAACATTTTGAACAACTTGATGGAAGGTTTGACGCGACTGGATGAGAACCAGAAGCCTCAGCCTGCCGCAGCTTCCGAGTGGAAAGTTTCCGAGGATGGCAAGACGTATACATTCACCTTGCGCGATAACAAATGGAGCAACGGCGAGCCGGTAAAGGCGCAAGACTTTGAATACGCCTGGAAACGCATGCTCGACCCGGCGCTGGCATCTCCAGCTGCCTTCCTCGCTTTCATTATCGAAGGGGCCGAAGCGTACAACAGCGGAAAAGGTCCTGTAGACGGTGTGAAAGTAAAAGCGTTGGATGATAAGACACTGGAAGTTGTTTTGGCACAGCCAGCTTCCTGGACATTGCTTCTCGCTTCTAACCCGGCGTTCTTCCCGGTTCACAAGGCGACAGTGGAAAAAGATCCAAAATGGGCTGCCGAAGCGAGCACTTTTGTGGGCAACGGGCCGTTCAAGCTGACCGAGTGGAAGCATGACAGCGAATTGAAAATGATGAAAAGCGAGAACTACTGGGATGCGGCAAACGTAACGTTGCCGGGCGCTGTCTGGAAAATGATCGATGATGAAAATACCGAGTACCAAATGTTCACGAATGAAGAGCTGCACAGAACCACAACCGTTCCGGCGGATATGGCTGACCAGTTGTTCAAAGATGGCAAAGTATACGTAAAAGATGGCGCAGGCACAGAGTTCTACCGTTTCAACGTGACAAAAGAGCCGTTTGACAACGTCAACATTCGCAAAGCGTTCAGCCTGGCAATTGATCGTCAAACATTGGTAGACCTCGTGTTGATGCGCCAGCAAAAACCGGGAACCGGATTCGTTTCCTTCGGCTTGCCAGACGCCAACGGTTCGGGCGATTTCCGTCAAGTGGGCGGAGACTTGGTGAAGTTCGATGCCGCTGAAGCGAAAAAGCTGCTGGAGCAAGGCATGAAGGAAAAAGGCTATACTCAGCTGCCAGAAGTAACGCTCACTTACCGCAGCGGAACAGCCAACGAAAAAACAGCTCAAGCAGCGCAAGAAATGTGGAAGCAAAATCTGGGCGTAGATGTGAAGCTGCAAAAAGTAGAAGGAAAAGTTTTGACCGATATGCAAAAACAGCTGCAATATCAAATTGCCCGTTCCTCCTGGTTGCCTGACTTTGGAGATGCGATCAACTTCCTGGACATCTTCCAGTCGAAGAACGGCAGCAACCGCACTGGATGGGGCAATCCTGAATACGACAAGCTGATTGAAGGTGCGTACAAAGAGCCAGACGATGCCAAACGTTTGCAAATGCTGCACGACGCCGAGAAAATCTTGCTGAACGAAGCGCCAGTAGCGCCGCTGTACTTCTACAACACATCGCTGCTCACCAGCGACAAAGTCAGCGGAATCCAAAGCTCGTCGCTCAGCTATACCGATTTGCGAAAAGCAGTCGTGAAGTAAAACATGCTTGCCGGGAGAAGTCATTTCAGGCGGATGAAATGACTCTCCCCCTTTTTTGCCGAATGTTTTAATAATGCTATAATTTAGTTTGATTCAACAAAAAAATAGATAAAGCAAGCATGCGTGCTAGAAAAGATGGAGGAAAACATGATTATTCAAGCCATCGAAGTGAAGAGAATCTCTGTACCTTTGAAAAAGCCTTTTAAAACAGCTTTGCGCACGGTGAACAGTCTGGAATCTGTCTTGGTGAAAATCACTTGCGACAACGGAATGGTAGGGTGGGGAGAGGCTTCTGCTACTGTCGTCATTACCGGCGACAGCATCGAAAGCATCGAATCTGCCATCATGAACACGATGAAGCCGCAATTGATCGGTCTGAATTTGCTTGCTTACGAACGAGTATTTCAAACTTTGCATCAATCGATGGTAGGGAATACAAGCGCGAAGGCAGCAGTTGATATTGCGCTGTACGATTTGATTTCCCAACGGGCGGGAATGCCGCTGTACCAGTTTCTCGGAGGCTATCGCGACCAGTTGGAAACGGACTATACCGTCAGCGTCAATTCGCCAAAAGAGATGGGCGAAGATGCGGCTGCTTATTTGAACCAAGGCTTTAACGTTTTGAAAATCAAGGTGGGTAAGGACAACATCGAGGATGATATTTTGCGCATCCAGGAGATTCGCAAATCCGTGGGCAATCAGGTGAAAATTCGTCTTGATGCCAACCAGGGATGGAATGTGAAAGAAGCGGTTCAATCCATTCGCAAAATGGAGGACATGGGGCTTGGCATCGAACTGATTGAACAGCCTGTAAAAGCTCACGATCTGGAAGGCTTGAAGCGGGTTACGGATTCGGTGGATACGCCGATCATGGCTGACGAAAGTGTATTTTCGCCGGCGCAGGCGTTGCAAGTTTTGCAAAACCGGGCAGCTGACATGATTAACATCAAGCTGATGAAGGCGGGCGGCATTTTCAAAGCGCAATTGATCAACCAATTGGCCGAAGAACACGGTATTCCATGCATGGTTGGCAGCATGATCGAATCGCGGTTGGCTGTTTCGGCGGCAGCGCATTTTGCAGCCAGCAAGAAAAATATTACCCGCTTTGACTTCGACGCACCGCTCATGCTTCTGCATGATGGCATCGATGGTGCTGTGACTTACGATGGCCGTGTGATGACGATGCCGGATGCGCCGGGGCTGGGCATTCGTTCGATCCGTTTGTGGGAAGGGGAAGAGTGAAAATGAAACCAGCAATCGTCTCCGTGTCCGTCGCAACTGTATGGACGAAGCCCGAATCTCCCCGTGACATCGACCAGGCTGCTCTCGCTGTTCCGGTTGATGCGCGCGGTTGGCTTGATTCGCTGACCGTTGAGGAAAAGCTCGGCTTTTATGACAACAACGCGATCCAGACGCAAGTTTTGTTCGGCACTCGCGTAGAAGTAGTGGAAGAGCAGGGCGATTGGGCGCACATTTTGATTCCTGACCAGACGACCAGCAAAAACGAAACGGGCTATCCCGGTTGGGTGCCATCGCGCCAGCTCAGGCCGTGGTCTGCCGCCTTTGCTGTGCAGGATGGACAAAATTTGGCGATGGTTACAGCGGCGTTTACCCATTTGCATTCCACAGAGCAGGAGCCGGGGATCGAGCTTGCTTTCTTGACGAAGCTGCCGCTCGTAGAAGACGGTTCCGAGTGGGTGAAAGTAGCAGTGCCGAACGGCGAAGCTCTTTTGCCAAAAGCGGATGTCGCCATTGTGCGGGCAAACGAGCCGATCGAACTGACCGGAAATCGCGGCGAGGCCATTGTGGAGTCGGGCAAGCGCTTCCTCGATCTGCATTATTTGTGGGGCGGCATGTCGTCATATGGATATGACTGCTCCGGCTTTGCCTACAATATGCACCGCTCTGTCGGCATTCAAATTCCGCGCGATGCTTCTGATCAGGCCAGAGCCGGGGAATTGATTGAAAAAGCCGATTTGCTTCCGGGTGACCTGCTGTTTTTTGCCTATGAAGAAGGAAGAGGCAGAGTCCATCACGTCGGCATTTATATCGGCAACGGGGAAATGATCCATTCACCGGATTCCCGAAGCGCCATCGAGATCGTCAAGCTCGACAGCTACAAGCTGAAAAAGGAACATGCGATCTCCAGACGATACTGGTAAAAGGATAACGGGGAGGAGTAGCCAGATGGAAAGAAAAAAGCTGGTCCAGGTAAGAAACCTGACAAAAACCTTTGCGCTTGGCAAAGGGCTCTCACTGAAGGCGGCTGACGACGTCTCCTTTGACATTTACGAAGGGGAGACGTTTGGACTGGTAGGCGAATCTGGCTGCGGAAAATCAACGACTGGCCGTACGATTATCGGCTTGTATCAACCGACCTCCGGCGAGGTGCTGTTTGACGGGCTGAACGTGCACAAAGCTTCTGCTGCCGATCGAGGCAAGATTACGAAAAACATTCAGATGATTTTTCAGGACCCGTACGCGTCGCTGAATCCGCGGATGAATATCGCCGAAATTATCGGAGAAGGTCTGCAATTGAACGGGCTTTACAAGGGGAAAGAGCGGATGAAGCGGGTAGTCGAGCTGCTGGAGATGGTGGGCCTGCAAAAGGAGCATGCGAACCGTTTTCCGCATGAGTTCAGCGGCGGGCAGCGCCAGCGGATCGGGATTGCCCGCGCACTTGCCGTCAATCCGAAGTTCGTTATCGCAGATGAGCCGATTTCGGCCCTCGATGTATCGGTTCAGGCACAGGTTGTGAATTTGATGAAAAATTTGCAGCGGGAGCAAAACTTGACGTATTTGTTTATCGCCCACGATCTTGCCATGGTTAAACATATCAGCGACAGGATCGGTGTGATGTACCTGGGCAACATGGTAGAAATGAGTACCAGCGAAAAGTTGTATGAGTCTCCCAAGCATCCGTATACGCAGGCGTTGCTGTCGGCTATTCCTGTTCCCGATCCAGACCTGGAGAAAAACCGCGAGCGGAAGATTATCGAAGGCGACGTGCCCAGTCCGATCAATCCGCCCAGCGGCTGTGTGTTCCGTACGCGTTGCCCTGTCGCGACAGAGGTTTGCGCCCAGAAAAAGCCTGTGTGGCAAGAAGTGGACACCAACCATTTTGCTGCCTGTCATCTTTATCAGTAAAGTACAGACTCCTTTTACACTATTCGACATGATTCTTCAGCCGTCCCGCATTCAGGGATGGCTTTTTTGTCGACCAGGCTCGCCTCTATATTAAGGAAGGTTTACAAACAACGCATAAAGGGGAGAACTGTTAATATTCTGTAAACTGGCAGGAATCAAACAAGTTTTGTCGAAATACGGTTACAGTAAACAACTTCGTAAACTCGCCTAACTTCATCGTGAACTCCCATTCCAGAGAAGTGAGGGTTGCATATGACTTTGAGTACCTCCTCATTCCATTCCACTCCCAGTCGTTGGCGGGAAGTAGAAACACAGCTGGGGATCGTGGTGCCCAGATCGCTTCGGTCTGACACGTCCGCCTTGCTGTTTTTGGAAAGCGTCGCTGCAACACCCATGTTGGACAAAGAAGAAGAGTTGGCTTGCCTGGTTCGCTATCAGAAGCATGGCGACATGGAGGCACGTGAAACGATTGTTCGCGCCTATTTGCGCTACGTTGTCAGTACAGCCTTGCGCCATTTGAGAAGAGGCATGCCGTTCCTGGACCTGATTCAGGAAGGTACGATTGGTTTGTTTACCGCCATAGACAAATTTGATGTGGGACGCGGCGTACGTCTCTATCATTACTCGCACTGGTGGATTTCCCAGGCGATCACCCGCGCAATCAATGACAAAGGTGCGTTGATTCGCATTCCTGTCCACATGCATGAGCAAATTCGCCAGTATCAAAAGCAAGTGTTGCATCTGATTCACGCGTTGAACCGGACGCCGGATCGACACGAAATTGCCGGACTGCTCGACATTCCACTGGAAAAGGTCGATGCAATCGAGCAGGCGTTGATGATGAAAATGGAGTCGATTGATGCCGAACTGGACAGCGAAAAATGGCTGGCGGAGCATGAGGACGAGTGTCTGAGCTACGCTGAAATCATGGACGATGGATTGTCCTCGCTGGATGACTGGATTGAAAAGGTGGACTTGCGTTCCCAGATGCATGCAGCGCTGGAGCGGCTTAGCCCGCGGGCACAAGAGATTATCTCCATGCGCTACGGTCTGTATGATGACCATGTGTACACGCTGGAGGAAGTAGGCAAAATGTTTGGCCTGACCCGCGAACGAATCCGCCAGATTGAAGCGACGACGATTGACCGATTGCGAACGCAAAAAGCGTCGAAAGTTCTGAAAGACTATCTGACTTGATGTCATTACCGACCCCTTCTACTACTGGAAGGGGTTTTGCTTTTGCGATCGTCTGCAAGTGTTCGTTTAGCCAGTGGAAAGCGCGTACGTCTGGCTTCTTGTGGTAAACTGATAAAGACCATTTGAACATTGGATGCAAGAAGGAGGATCGCCAGATGAGCGATTATTTGATAAGAGCAACCGGATTTGACGGACACGTACGTGCTTTTGCTGCACGGACGACAGATATTGTGGAAGAAGTGCGCCGCCGCCACGATATGTGGAACACGGCAACGGCAGCGACAGGACGTACTTTGACCGTCTCTCTGATGATGGGAGCCATGTTAAAAGGAAACGAGAGCCTCTCTGTCAAAATAAAAGGGGGAGGTCCGATTGGGCAGATCGTCGCTGAGGCCAATGCCGATGGCGAAGGGATTGCTTACGCTACCAACCCGCAAGTGCACTTCGAGCTGAATGAAAAAGGCAAGCTGGATGTAGCGCGTGCCGTTGGAACGGAAGGCTTTGTGTACGTGACAAAAGATCTGGGACTGAAAGAGCCTTATCAAGGCAGCTCGCCGATTGTCTCAGGTGAAATCGGGGAAGATCTCACTTACTATTTTGTCGTGTCCGAGCAAACGCCGTCAGCGGTAGGCGTAGGTGTGCTGGTAAACCCGGATGACCGCTCCGTCTTGGCGGCTGGCGGCTTTATTCTTCAGCTTTTGCCGAACACGCCTGAAGAGGTCGTGGCAAAAATCGAAGAACGCTTGGGACAGCTGCCGCAAGTTTCCCGCATGATTGGCGAGGGCTTGTCGCCGGAGGAAATTTTGGCGCGTGTATTGGATGAGCCTAAGTATCTGAGCCGCACAGACATTGTATTCCACTGCAAGTGCAACGAGGACAAGGTGGTTCAGGCTCTGATCAGCATGGGACGCGAAGAGATGGAGAGTCTTCTTGAAGAGCAGGGCGAAGCGGAAGTTCACTGTCATTTTTGCAATGAACGTTATCACTATGACAGAGCCGCGTTAGAGAACATCATGAAAGACATGTAAGGACAATCGCGCGGCGTCAACTAAGGGAGAGGATGGCATGACCAATGTAAAAGGGTTGTGGGCATTCATTGGGGCGCTCGTGTTGCTGTTGCTTGCCGTGACCTGGGCCTGGTTCCAGTCGTCAGGCAAGCTGCAGCCTGCGGCTATCGTCGGAGATGTGAAAATCAGTGAAGCCGAGTATGTATCGGCGCTCAAACAGAAGTTCGGGGAGCAGGTTCTGAACGATCTCATCAATCGGGAGGTCGTTTTTCAGGAGGCGAAGCGCTTGGGTGTCAGCGCCGATCCGAAACAGGTTGAGCAGGAACTGGAACAAATTCGCGACAGCTATGGCAGCCGTACGGACAGCGAGTTTCAGCAAGCGCTGCAAAAGCAGGCTGGAACGAGCCTTGATGCGGTGAAGCGGGAGATTACTTATCAAATTTTGCTGCAAACATTGGCTACCAAAGATATCTCGGTTAGTGACGACGAAGTGATGAAAGTATATGAAAGCCGGGCAGATCGGTATACGCGCCCGATGCAGGTGCGACTGTATCAAATTGCCGTTGCATCCCAAAAAGAAGCGGAGCAGGTAGCGGCCGAATTAAAGCAGGGGGCCAATTTCCAGACTCTCGCCAAGGAACGCTCGATCGACCAAAAAACGGCGACCACAGGCGGAGATTTAGGGTGGGTATCCTTGCGCGATCCGAAGCTGCCTGATGAAGCGTGGAGCGAAATAGAAAGCTTGAAGGCAAAAGACAATAGCCGAGCGGTCAAAACCGGGGATCAATACGTCATCTATCACCTGGAGCAGAAGCGGGATGCGACACAGAGAACTTTTGCCGAGGTAAAAGAGGAATTGCGCCGGGAAATTGCCTTTGCGCAAGTGGAATCTCTCGATGTGGTTTTGGAGCGGATGCGCGAGTCCGTAGGTGTTCAGATTTCTGGGCAAATGCCTCATTGACCAAATGGGCGACCGTTGATATAATTATGACAATAAATCCTAGCGTTTTACTCGGCTTATTAATATAAGGGGGCAGGACATATGCGCGTGGCTAATTCCATTACTGATTTGATTGGATTTACTCCGCTTGTGAAGCTGAATCGTGTTGTCACCGAAGATATCGCAGATGTTTACTTGAAGCTTGAGTTTTTCAACCCGGGAAGCAGCGTGAAAGATCGGATCGCGCTTGCGATGATTGAGGCAGCCGAAGCGGATGGCAGCCTGAAGCCAGGGGATACGATTATTGAACCGACGAGCGGAAATACAGGAATCGGCCTGGCGATGGTCGCTGCTGCAAAAGGCTATCGCGCCATTCTGGTCATGCCGGAGACGATGAGTATCGAGCGCCGCAACTTGCTGCGCGCGTATGGTGCGGAACTGGTGCTCACTCCAGGTGCCGAAGGAATGGGCGGAGCGATTCGCAAAGCGGAAGAGCTTGCAAAAGAAGACAGCACCTACTTTATTCCGCAACAATTCAAAAACAAAGCCAACCCTGCTGTGCACCGCGATACGACAGCGCGTGAGCTGTTGGAGCAGGCAAAGGAAATTGGCGGCGTTGATGCTTTTATTTCCGGGATCGGAACAGGCGGAACGATCACAGGTGTCGGTCAAGTCTTGCGCGAGCACTACCCAGACGTGCGGATCGTTGCCGTAGAGCCGGCAGCATCCCCAGTATTGTCCGGCGGCAAGCCAGGACCGCACAAAATTCAAGGAATCGGAGCAGGCTTTGTTCCGGAAATTCTTGATACGCAAATTTACGACGAAATCATCAAGGTAGAGAACGAGGAAGCTTTTGAAACAGCTCGCCAAGTAGCTCGCAAGGAAGGCATTCTCGGCGGCATTTCTTCGGGGGCAGCGATCCATGCGGCTTTGCAAGTAGCTGCCAAGCTGGGCAAAGGCAAAAAAGTCATCGCTATCATCCCATCCAACGGCGAACGCTACCTGTCTACTCCTCTGTACCAATTCGAGGATTGATTGGCAAAAAATACAGGAGGCCACGGTATGCCATTTTGGCTGCGTGGTCTTTTCTTTTTGCCTGGGACGACTATATAATGAACGGATAAATAGTGAAAAAACCGGAGCGTGAAGCGAAATTGATGTTCCCTACCTTTGCCCAGTGCCAGTCGTACGCATTGACATATCCTTTTGTTCCTCTTACTCTTCGCGGTAAATGGTCTTCCGAAATCGATCCTTGGCAGGTGCTGACTGCCTTGCAGCCGTCCATGCAGGATGCTGTTCTTTTGGAAAGCGGCCGAGTGGGAAGGTACACGTTTTTGGCTTATCAGCCTGTAGCTACCTTGCGCAGTCAGCGAGGGGAAACGATCGCTGTCTACCCCGATGGTCAGGTAGAAAATGTGGAAGCGGACCAACCGCTTGATGCATTGCGAAAATTGCTTGCCCGCTATCGCACGCCAGTCGTTCCAGATATGCCTGATTTTTCCGGTGGCGCAGTGGGGTATCTCAGCTATGATATGAATCGCTTTTTTGAGCCTACGCTCCCCGAGATCGCAACGGACGACTTACAGTTGCCAGACCTGTATGTTATGATAATGCAAGACCTTGTTGTCTTTGATCATCAGACGCGAGAGATCGTCTGTCTGACTCATTTGTCTGCAAAAGAGTTGAGCGAAGAGACTTATCGCCGAGCGGAGGAACGCCTTGCAAAAAGGCTGAATTCACTGGAAAATCTTGTGGTGAAGACGGATGCCGAAGACTGGGAGCAATTGCGCAAAAGACCGCTGGTTCATGAGACGCCAGCAGCGGTGTCTTTTGCCAAAGATCAGTTCGAGGATGCCGTCCGTCGGGTTCAGGAGTATATCGCCCAAGGCGACGTTTTCCAGGTGAACCTGTCTGTGCGGCAAAGCAAACCAATGCAGGTGACGGCGCCGGATGTGTATCAGGTGCTGCGCAAGCTGAATCCGTCTCCTTACATGGGCTACCTCAGCTTCCCGGAGTTTCAGCTGGTCAGCGCTTCCCCTGAGCTGTTGGTGAAGGTAAAGGGCGGGGAAGTTCATACACGCCCGATCGCAGGGACGCGTCCGCGCGGGCAAACCGATGAGCAGGATGAGGCATTGGCGCGTGAGCTGATCGACAACGAAAAGGAGCGCGCAGAGCACGTGATGCTGGTCGATTTGGAACGCAATGACCTGGGCCGCGTCTGTCGTTTTGGCAGCGTGGAGGTCAGCGAGTTCATGGTCGTGGAGAAATACTCGCACGTGATGCATATCGTCTCCCATGTAAAAGGAGAGCTGGCCCAGGGCAAAGATGCTTTCGATGCGGTAGCGGCCACTTTTCCGGGCGGAACGATTACCGGAGCGCCAAAAGTTCGGACGATGGAAATCATCGAGGAGCTGGAGCCGGTCAAACGTGGCGTGTACACAGGATCAATCGGCTGGTTTGGCTTTAACGGCGATGTAGAGGTCAATATTGCCATCCGGACGATGGTCGTCAAGGATGGAATGGCTCATGTGCAGGCAGGAGCAGGCATTGTGATCGACTCTGTCCCCGAGGCGGAGTACGCCGAGTCTTTGAAAAAGGCAGAAGCGTTGTGGAAGGCCCTAGAGATTAGCGAGCAGAGAACGATGAGTTGAGAGGAGATGAGAGTAAGATGATTTTAATGATCGATAACTATGATTCCTTTACGTACAACCTGGTGCAGTACGTAGGTGAGCTTGGCGAAGAGCTGCAAGTGTACCGCAACGACAAAATCACGCTGGAAGAAATCGAGCGGCTGGCTCCCGATTACTTGATGATCTCGCCTGGCCCGTGCACGCCAAACGAAGCGGGGATCAGCATGGAGGCCATTCGCCACTTTGCGGGGAAAATCCCGATTTTGGGAGTGTGCCTGGGACACCAGTCGATTGGACAAGTGTTTGGAGCAAAAGTCATTCGCGCCGAACGGTTGATGCACGGCAAAACGTCTGAGGTCATTCACGACGGGCAGACGATTTTTCAGGGCATTCCTTCCCCTTTTACAGCGGCACGTTATCACTCCTTGATTGTGGAGGAAGCGTCCATCCCGAGTGAGCTGGAAATTACGGCGCGAACCGCTGAAGGCGAGATCATGGCATTGCGCCATCGGGAATATCCGATTGAGGGCGTGCAGTTCCACCCCGAATCGATTATTACCGAGCACGGCAAACAGCTACTGCAAAACTTCCTCACCACCTACGCCCGACATACGACAGGATCATGAATGCATACACGACAAAAATCGCCTGATTTCAGGCGGTTTTTTCATTTACAGACTCTTTATACAGCGTTTACTCTCTCTCGACATTCGGCTTGTACAATGAAGCGAAAGATGGCGAAAAAGGAGAGAGTGAAATGGATGTAAATCGTCGACAGTTTTTGACTTATCTAGGAGCAGGTACAGCAGCACTGGCATCGATGGCAACCGGAATCCCTGCCTTGGCAGCAGGCAGTACCTTGTCTGGAAAAACAGCCGATCATCTGTTTGGCCTCGAAACAAAAAACCACCATTTCAACCCGAAGTTCAAGGAAATCCATCCGACAACGAAAGACGACGTCGTCCTGCCAGAGGGATTCAAGTACGATGTGATCGCTTCCTATGGAGACAAGATCAACGCGGCTGGCGACACTTTTGGCTTCAACAATGACTTCACCTGTTTTCTGCCCATCGAGGGCAAATCAGACCATGGACTGCTTTGGGTAAATCACGAATATTTAGGTGAGTTGGAATATTATGTGAACGGATACGATTACTTGAAAGCGGACGCAGAAGACAACAAGCGCACTCCCGAGCAAATCAAAAAGTATTTGTACGCGCTGGGCGGCTCTGTCATCGAAATCAAAAAGGAACAAGGCAAGTGGAAGCTGGTTGCGGACTCCAAGTACGGCCGTCGTGTCAGCGGGCTGACCAAACACGTACTGACAGGGCCGGCAGCTTCGATCGCCAAAGAAGTAACCGGGACGTTTGCCAACTGCTCTGGCGGCGTGACGTTGTGGAATACAGTTCTTTCCTGTGAGGAAAACTACATGGACGTCGTAGGCGATTGCAAGCTGCCTGAGGCAAACCATTATGGCTGGGTTATTGAAGTAGATCCGTTTGATCCGAAGTCGACTCCGAAAAAGCATACAGCGCTCGGCCGCTTCTCCCACGAGAATACTGCCATGGTGCTGGCGCCATCAGGTCAACTGGTCGTATACATGGGCGATGATGCCAAAGACCAGTACGTGTACAAATACGTTTCCAAAGCGAAGTTCGATCCGAAGGCGGGGAAAGGCAATTCCCGGCTGCTGGAGGAAGGGACGCTTTATGTCGCCAACTTTGGCAAAGGCAAATGGGTCGCGCTGGATTTGGCCACCAATGACGCTTTGAAAAAAGCTGTGAATGCGGAAGGCAAGCCGCTGTTTGCTTCCCAGGCTGACGTTTTGGTCAATTGCCGCGAAGCTTCCAAAGCGGTTGGAGCTACTCCGATGGATCGCCCTGAAGATCTGGAAGTCCATCCGATTGACGGTTCCGTGTTCATCGCCCTGACGAACAACGACAAGCATGGCAACTTCTACGGGCAAATCGTGCGTTTGTTCGAAAAAGACAACAACCATGCAGGCGGCGAGTTCACGTTTGAGATTTTTGCCGCAGGCGGCCCGCAAAGCGGTTTTGCTGCGCCGGACAACATGGCGTTTGACAGCGCAGGCAACCTGTGGGTCGTTACGGACATCTCTTCTTCCTCCATGAACAGCGGGATTTACAAATCGTTTGGGAACAACGGGGTATTTTTCATTCCGACTACGGGCAACAACAAAGGGCAGGCTGCACAGTTTGCCTCTGCTCCGGTAGGCGCGGAAATGACAGGACCTTGGTTTACGCCTGATGAAACAACGCTGTTTTTGTCGGTACAGCATCCGGGCGAAAACCTCAAGGACTACAGCCAGCCAACCAGCCATTGGCCAAAAGGCGGAAATGCAGCAGCTTTGCCGAGCGTGATTGCCATTACTGGTTTCTAGGACAAGGAGTGTAGCGCACCATGCTATCGAGCATCGGGATTCCTGGACTGATCTTGATTTTGATCATCGCACTGATCGTTTTCGGGCCGAGCAAGCTGCCGGAGATCGGTCGCGCTTTTGGTCGTACGCTGACAGAGTTTAAAACGGCTGCCAGAGATTTGACCAAGGACGACGATGAAGGCAAAGACAAAGGCGCGGTCGGAGAAGAAGCGGTAAAACGAAGCAACTAATTCCGGCGTGGGAAAAGGCGGTGCGTTCATTTGGCGCACTGCCTTTTTGCAGCGCAGCGCGTAAGGAGGAGAGCTTGTGAATCAGGAGATGCCTGTTTTGGAGCATCTGAGTGATCTGCGCCGCAGACTGCTGATCGTGGCTGCGACACTGGTCATCGGCATGATCATCTGTTTTTTGTTTGTCGATCACATTTACCTGGCGTTGTCGAATCATTCCGGCGAAAAACTGGCTATCCTCGGCCCGGGTGATATTTTGTCAATCTATGTAAAGTTGTCTGCGGTTGGCGCGGTAGCTGTCACAATTCCTGTGGCTGCCTATCAGACGTGGCGATTCGTCGTTCCGGCATTGGAGGAGCGGGAGAGAAAAGTGGCGCTGATGTACATCCCGGCGCTGTTTCTGTTGTTCTTGTTCGGGCTGTCTTTTGCCTACTTTGTCTTGTTTCCGATGATGTACCAATTCGTGCTGGGGCTGTCAAACGGGAATTTTGAACTGGTGATTACGGCAAATGACTACTTTAGCTTTATGTTGAATTTGTGCCTGCCGTTTGGACTTTTGTTTGAGCTGCCTGTCGTCGTGCTGTTTTTGAGCCATCTGGGCATTTTGAATCCGCATCGATTGGCCAAAATGCGCAAGCCTGCCTACCTGGTGCTGGCGATCATTTCGATTACGATTACTCCGCCCGACTTTTTGTCCGATATTATGGTGATTGTTCCATTGATCGTTTTGTACGAAATCTCGATCACAATCTCGCGCTTTGTTCATGGCAAGCGTGCTTCCGAATCTGCGCTCTCCCCGGAAAATATGGTATGATGCTCTCGACAATAGTATCGGGAGAGTGCGCAGATGCACATTTATGCAAACGGGACAATTTGTCCGGCTCATGAGGCGAGTGTATCGATTTTGGATCACGGTTTTTTGTATGGCATCGGTCTGTTTGAAACGTTGCGCGTATACGATGGCAAACTGTTTCTGTGGGACGACCATTTTGCCCGGCTGAGTTCCGGGCTTTTGGCGTTGCAAATCAAGCTTGTCTGGTCAAAAGAAGAGCTGGCGGATGCCATCAGGCAAACCGTCGAAGCGAACGGACTGAGGGACGCGTATGTACGTCTCAGCGTCACGGCGGGGCCGGAAGGGGTAGGCTTGGTAGCTGGCGGCTACGAGCGCCCATCTTTGTTTGTATTTGCCAAGCCGGTTGCCGCGCTTGAGGTGCCGCCCAAGCCGAAGCGTCTCCAGACGTTGGCATTGCCGCGCCAGACGGCGGAGGGGCACCAGCGGTTTAAATCGCACAACTACCTCAACAACGCATTGGCTCGCCAGGAGCTGGGGGCGCGCACGGATACGGAAGGGCTGTTTTTGACGCACGACGGTTTTCTCGCGGAAGGCATCGTCAGCAATCTTTTCTGGGTCAGGGACGGGCATCTGTTCACCCCTTCTCTGGATACGGGCATTCTCGATGGGGTGACTCGCCGCCATGTTTTGCGCTTGGCCGAGCAATTGGCGATCCCGACAGCAGAAGGACGGTATCGGCTGGAAGACCTGCTTGCGGCGGATGAAGTATTTACGACCAACTCTGTGCAGGAAATCGTGCCTGTGCTGGAGGTGGACGGGACTTTCGTTCCAGCGGTCTACGGGAAATACACGAACGAACTGCACCTCGCCTACCGTCAGTCTGTAGCGACCTTCATGTAAATTATGGTATGCTACTAATCAACATGCGAAGACGGAAAAAGGGAGTAGGTCCATGAAGTACAATCCATTTCGAATCCATGCGGCAACCGTCGACGAAATGATTGCGGAGCTTGCCGATCGGGGCGTTTTTGGCCATTTGGCTGAACAGTTGGCTGAGTGGCGAGCAGGTTTGATGATCCATGTGGAAAACATGAGCAGCGAGCTTGCCGAACAAGTGCGGCAGAACATGCTCGCGACCGGGGCCGAGGCGGTTGTGTCTGGGCAACCGGGTACGATTGAGCGAAAACGGATGCTTTTGCTCGCGGGCCACAAGCAGTTGGAGCAGGCCCTGCAACAGCTGGAAAAAAGCGCTGGCGAGTCTGGCGCGGTGGCGGCAGAGGTACGGGAGATTTTGGCGCTGCCGTCTCGCCTTCGAGCCAGACAAAAGCTGGACTGCGGACAGTACACACTTCCGCTTGGCGAGCGCACATTGGTGATGGGGATTTTGAATGTAACGCCCGACTCCTTTTCCGACGGCGGCCGTTTTGTGGATGTGGAGCAAGCTTTGTCGCAGGCGCGCGCCATGGTGGAGGCAGGGGCGGATGTCATTGACATCGGCGGCGAATCGACACGCCCGGGAGCGATGCCTGTAGAAGAGGCTGAGGAGCTGGATCGGGTGCTGCCTGTCATTCGGCTTTTGACAAAGGAGCTGTCGGTTCCTCTTTCGATTGATACATACAAGGCGGCGGTGGCGGAGCGCGCACTGGACGCTGGGGCGCATATCATCAACGACGTTTGGGGAGCAAAGCGCGATCCGCGCATGGCCGAAGTAGCTGCGAAGAGCGGCGTGCCAATCATTTTGATGCACAACCGCCCTGACACCGACTACCAGCACTTTTTCTCCGATTATGTCAGAGATTTGCGAGAATCCGTACAGATTGCCTTGCGCGCGGGTGTGCGTGAGGAACAGATTATTCTCGATCCGGGGATCGGCTTTGTCAAAACGGTCGAGCAAAACCTTGAAACCATGCGCAGACTCGATGATCTGGTTGCTCTCGGTTATCCGGTTCTGCTCGCGACCTCGCGCAAGCGGATGATCGGACATGTCCTCGACTTGCCAGTAGAGGAACGGGTAGAGGGCACGGCAGCGACTGTTGCTCTGGGCGTAGCCAAAGGCTGCCATATGGTTCGGGTGCACGATGTAAAAGAGATGAAACGGGTCACCAAGATGATGGATGCGATGATGAAGGGGGGCATTTAACGATGGACAAAATTTATTTTAATGGCATGTCGTTTTATGGCTATCATGGTGTCTTTGGCGCAGAAGCCGAGCTGGGTCAGCGTTTTTATGTCGATTTGGAGCTTCTTGTCGACTTGTCGCAGGCAGGGGCAAGCGATGATCTGCAGCATACCGTCAATTACGCCGATATTTTTACTTGTGTGCAAAAAATTGTCGAGGGCGAGCGGTTCAATCTGGTTGAAAAGCTGACTGCTGTAATTGCCGAGCAGCTTTTGACGACTTTTCCGTTGCAAGAAGCCAAAGTAAAGGTGACCAAGCCCAATCCTCCGATCAACGGCCACTATGAGTCGGTTGCCATTGAAATGACGCGCAGAAGAGAGGATTTTGCTTCATGAGTGTGGTAGCGTATCTGGGGCTTGGATCAAACCAGGGCCATCGTGCGGAAAATTTGCGTCAGGCGATCCAGAAGCTGAACGAGCAGCCGGGAATCCGGGTTTTGCGCGCATCAGCCGTTTATGAGACAGAGCCGTTCGGCTACGTCGAGCAAGAGGCGTTTTTGAATATGGCTGTGGCGATAGAGACAGACCTTTCTCCCGAGCAGCTATTGGATGCGGCTTTGTCGGTAGAACGCGTTCTGGGTCGCGTTCGAACCATTCGTTGGGGGCCGCGTACGATTGATATTGACCTTCTTTTGTATGGCACCTCCAGTGTGTCGCTGGAGCATCTGGTTATCCCGCACCCTGGTTTGAGCGAGCGCGCTTTTGTGCTGGTTCCGTTGCGAGACATTTGGGAGGGCGATGCTTTGCCTGGTTACAGCCAGACCATTGACCATTATCTTTCCTTATTGGCAGAAGATCACAAGGGGGTACGAGAGTGGGGAGCAATCAACTGGGAAATCGGATCAGATCCTTTCGGAAGTTAAAAGGGTATACACAGCAGTCCCTTTCGGAAAAGCTGGGAGTGTCGCTGTCGTTCGTCGGATCGCTGGAGCGGGGGACTCGCACGCCGACAGAACCTGTACTGCGCAAGATCGCCAGCACTTTACAGGTCGACTATGAAGAATTATGTGCTATAAAATAAAGGATAGGCAGTTTGGATGAGTCTCACCTCTCCAAGACCCCGCATATCGGGAATAGGAGGTCGAAATAGATGAAAATCGGAAATATTGAACTGAAAAATAACGTGGTTCTCGCCCCGATGGCAGGTGTTTGCAACCCTGCTTTTCGTTTGATTGCGAAAGAATTTGGGACGGGGCTTGTCTGTGCGGAGATGGTCAGCGACAAAGGCATCGTGCACGGCAATAAAAAGACCATCGACATGCTGTATGTCGACGAACGCGAGAAACCGCTGAGCCTGCAGATTTTTGGCGGTGACAAGGAAACGCTCGTTCCAGCGGCGAAGTATGTAGATCAACATACGAACGCAGACATTATCGACATCAACATGGGGTGTCCTGTTCCGAAAATTACGAGCTGTGATGCAGGTGCTCGCCTGTTGCTTGACCCGGACAAAATTTACGAGGTAGTATCGGCTGTTGTCGATGCTGTCGAAAAGCCGGTTACGGTCAAAATGCGACTGGGCTGGGATGAAGAGCACTTGTATGTCCTGGAAAACGCCAAGGCGGTTGAGCGTGCAGGCGGCAAAGCCATCGCCGTCCACGGTCGGACTCGCGTGCAAATGTACAAGGGTCAGGCGGACTGGAGCTGGATCGGACGAGTGAAGGAAGCTGTTTCCATCCCGGTTATCGGCAACGGTGATGTGGCGACACCAGAGGACGCTCGCCGCATGCTCGATACGACGGGTTGCGACGGCGTCATGATCGGACGCGCTGCACTCGGCAATCCGTGGATGCTGTACCGAACCATCCAGTACCTGACGACAGGAGAACTGGTTGCGGAGCCGTCCGTGCGTGAAAAGATCGACATCTGTCTGTTGCACGCGGAGCGTTTGATTGCATTGAAGGGGCCGCGAGTAGGTGTGCTGGAAATGCGCAAACACGCAGCATGGTATTTGAAGGGGCTGCGCGGTTCGACCCATACGAAAAACCTGGTAAACTCTGTGGAGACGGAAGAAGAGCTGCGTCGGGTTTTGACTGACTATGTCGACTGGGTGGAGAACTATGATGGAGACCTTGAAGAGCCTTTGGAATCGACTCGTGACGAGGCGGTCAGTTACTAAACTGGTTGTTTATTCCAGACATTGACAAGGGTTCCTTCATATCCTATAATACTCCGTAATATTGGGAGCCAAGCTGCCAGTCAACTCTGGCAGCTTTACCTTTGAACCCTCAAAGTTGGTTGTGTTCTGCTGTATATTGTATAGAACAACTACATATAATCCTTTGTACTTTACCCAGTACAAATGGAATCATTTTTTAATAACGGGGGAATTGAACCATGTCTGAAAAAGAAGTTTTCCTGACACCAGAAGGTTTAACAAAGCTGGAGCAAGAGCTTGAAGATTTGAAAACGGTTAAACGAAAAGAAGTAGCAGCAAGGATTAAAGAAGCGATCAGCTTTGGAGATATCAGTGAGAACTCTGAATACGAAGAAGCAAAGAATGAGCAGGCGTTCATTGAGGGCCGCATTCTGACGCTGGAAAAAATGCTGCGCAAGGCTACGATCATCACGAATGATGACGTGGACACAGGCGTAGTAAGCGTAGGTTCCAGAGTAAAGCTGAAAGACCTGGAGTTTGGCGACATCGTGGACTACACGATTGTAGGTTCGGCTGAATCCGACCCGATGAACAACAAGATTTCCAATGAATCTCCTGTAGGTCAAGCGCTTTTGGGCAAATCCAAAGGTGCTGTGGTAGACGTGAACGTACCAGCAGGCGTGATCCAGTACGAGATTCTCGATATTAACCTGTAAGCAGTTTATCCATGGCGTACCTTATGTGAGGTACGCCGTATCACTATTTTAGTGCCCTGTACAATACTGTTAAATCAGGCATTTTTTAGAGGAGTGAACAAAAATGGCAAACGAGCAAGACCTACAGCAGGAAGATCAGCAACAGGAAGGGCTGCACGAGCTTCTTCAAGTGCGCCACGACAAAATGAATCAAATTCGCGAGTGGGGCTTCGATCCATTTGGGAAAAAGTTCGAGCAAACCCACCACGCTGCTGATATTGTGAAGGCATTTGGCGACAAGACCAAGGAAGAACTGGAAGCCGAAGAAAACGTCGTTACAATCGCCGGTCGCCTGATGGCAAAACGCGCGATGGGTAAGGCGAGCTTCGCCCAGCTTTTGGACCGTTCCGGCCAAATTCAAATCTACGTGCGCCAGGACACGATTGGCGATGAAGCGCACAAAGTGTTCGACATCAGCGATATTGGCGATTTGATCGGAATCCGTGGTGTTGTTTTCAAAACAAAAACAGGCGAGCTTAGTGTGAAAGCCAAAGATTTCACGTACCTGTCCAAGTCGCTTCGTCCACTCCCTGAGAAATACCATGGTTTAAAAGATATCGAGACGCGCTACCGCAAGCGCTATGTCGACTTGATCGTAAATCCGGAAGTGCGCGATACGTTTATTACGCGCAGCCGCATTTTGACTTCCATGCGCCGTTATTTGGACAGCCTTGGCTATCTGGAAGTGGAGACGCCAACTCTTCACGCGATTGCCGGCGGTGCTTCTGCGCGTCCGTTCATTACGCACCACAATGCGTTGGACATGCAGTTGTACATGCGTATTGCGATTGAGCTGCATTTGAAACGACTGATCGTGGGCGGACTGGAAAAAGTGTATGAAATCGGCCGCGTATACCGGAACGAGGGTATTTCTACACGACACAACCCAGAGTTCACCATGATTGAATTGTACGAGGCATATGCCGACTACCAGGATATCATGACCCTGACAGAAGAGCTGATCGCGCACATTGCGCAAGAAGTATTGGGCACGACCAAAATTGAATACCAAGGCAACGAGATTGATCTGACGCCAAAATGGCGCCGTGTGCACATGGTTGATTTGATCAAGGAAAATCTCGGCGTAGATTTCTGGAAGGAAATGAGCGACGACGAAGCGCGTGCACTGGCAAAAGAGCACGGAGTAGCTGTCGAGCCGCATCATACTTTTGGACACGTTGTGAATGAGTTCTTTGAACAAAAGCTGGAGCATACGCTGATTCAGCCTACGTTTGTGTATGGTCACCCTGTAGCGATTTCCCCATTGGCGAAAAAGAACGATGAGGACCCTCGCTTTACAGACCGTTTTGAGCTGTTTATCGTCGCGCGTGAGCATGCCAATGCGTTTACAGAGTTGAATGATCCGATCGATCAGCGCGAGCGTTTTGAAGCTCAGCTTCTGGAAAAAGCGGCAGGCAACGACGAAGCGCATGAAATGGATGACGATTTCATCGAAGCGCTGGAGTACGGCATGCCGCCAACAGGTGGTTTGGGTATCGGAATCGACCGTTTGGTTATGCTTTTGACCAATTCTCCTTCTATTCGCGATGTATTGCTGTTCCCGCATATGCGTGCGCGTGATTAATCGAGAATCGAGAGTAGTACAAAGCCGTTTGAATTTTGTTCAAACGGCTTTTATTTTTTACTTGCATTTAAAAAAGTATAGTGGTAAAGTAGTCAATGTTCTTCTTTTTCCTACATAATCGATTACGGCCTGAACAAAAAAAGCACTTGCTTTTGTTGCGAGGTATGTGGTAGATTAGTGAAGTCGCCGTTAAACAACTTTAAAAAAGTGGTTGACACGACTTGGACAACCTGATAAGATGAAATGGTTGTTGCGAAAATGCTCTTTGAAAACTGAACAGCGAAAGCGTTGATGAGTCTATCATTAAATGATTTGCCAGCTTTGAACCAGTAACAAACTTTATTGGAGAG
>NZ_JARXWC010000023.1:0-33165 GCF_029892995.1 Brevibacillus sp. 1238
GACGCTCACGTTTCCCCATGACATTCTCTCCGTTCCATGTCGATTTGATTTCAATCTACTAGACCCTAAGAGAATTGTCCAATTCAGTGTAGCCGCTCCAAACAATATTGAACAAAAGACATGAGATTCGAATGCTCTCTCAATACACTCAATTACAAAAGTTTACATTATAGGGGATTAAAATATTTGGATTTAATAATTTGATAAAATGGAAATCAATAACTAAAGAACTAAGCCCTCGGCCATAAGAAATTTCGGCAGCAGAGAGTGAGTGCCACAGTTTTTCACCGAGGAAAATATTAACTCATAGCACGCAGCAATGGAGTTCTTTGCTGATGAAACATGTGTTAAAAAAGGAGGACAACCGATGAAAGCTGTACAAAATGGTCTGAAAATAAGCTACTGAGAATGCAGCTTGTAGTAACAATATCATATTAGTGAGTGATTCGAGACGTGCCAGTGTTAAGCTGGTACGTTTATTTTTTTGAAAAAATGAACGTATCTTGTTTGATGAGGGTGAAAGTGTATGAGCGAACTTACTGACATAGCGAACCAAAAGCTGATGAAGGCATTTTTAGTTCAGGCAGATAATCAACAACTATACCAATGTCTGTGTACTTATCCAGAAGATACACAATGCACGGAAGAATTAAAAAGGAGATTTGAAGAATTTCTTAAGGAGATTCGATTGATCAAGTATATTTCATCAATCATTCACTATACAGCCATCGAGCTTTCTTTGCACAAGAGGAAACAAGACGGGATATATCATCCAGTAGACGATTTTGAAAAGTTGGTCGACGGGTTAACTTACACCACAAATGAACTTATCGTAGAGGAAAAACAGTGCTGGAAAGAAGTATTAACGGATAAGAGGTTGCTTGATGCTATCCATAAGCTCACTGAAAAGGAACAAACGATACTTAACCTTCTTTTTCTTGAGAATATCAAAGAATCGGAAGTTGCGTGTCTTTTTGGAGTGTCTCAGCAAGCTATTTCCAAAACAAAGAAACGAGCACTATTGAAGCTAAGAAAACAACTGGAGAGGAGCTAAATACATGAGTCTGTTAACGCTGGTAAAACGAGTACAAAACAACGACAATATTGCAATGCAGGAGATCATAGATAGATTTGAGCCAAAAATTCGCAAATCATTACGCTTCACAAACGCATCTGTTCGCGAAGACATGCGACAAGAAATTGTTTTCCGTTTGATTAAAGCAGTCAAATCGTATAACAGAGCATAATTTTTTTTCGGAATCAGGTTGTATTTTTCATTTTAGATTCTCTTTTATTAGTAACAAGTTAATAACCGCGCGGGAAGTTACTTGGAATAAATTTTGGAGGAAGATAAAGATGGCACGTACACAACTAAAACAATATGCGGATACAATTATTGTTTCAACAGATGAGCTGGATGAGCTTGCGAAAGCTATGGAGGATATTCTTGAGTACGGCATTATTGAAATGGATGATAACAAATTGGAGGCAACCATTTCGATTACCGCTGCTTTGGCAGGGCTTGTGTTTAAGCTTTCTCGAATCGGGGGCATCGTGGTAGGGGTTATTGGCTTGGTTACATCCTTATCTACTGATTTGCGAAGTGATTTGGAGAGAAATATTCGTAAAGCGATCAAAGATATGCATGATACTCGTCGTTTCATGAAACGAAATGGATACAGCAAGGTCAAGATCGAGTATCCTTTTATGGACTATAAAAACATGCGACTGATAACAGGTAAGGGAGAAGCTCTTCGAGTGCTTGGCGATCGTTGGGAAGACCTGTAATGAATACGAAAGGAGATGTTCGGTTCGCTAGCCGAATATCTCCTTTTTTCTTTGCACGCGATCTGTTTTTGCAGAAACAACAGTTGTATGGTGACAAATTATTTATTTTTTGCTGAGTTGAACACTTCGTGGATTGCTAAGTCAGGATTGTTTTCAATTTTATAAACAGGGATTTCGTCTGAAGATTTACTGTAAAACTTCATGTAACGAGTATCAGCGAGATATATTGTACCTACATCCTTGTTGTTTTCTTTCACATCAATGGTATACGTATGATTCGTTTCTTTTACACGGTTCGTATCAGCATCATTTGCATCAGATTCACTTTTCATTTTGCGTAGCTCCATTTTTGAAAAATCGCTGAGCACTTTTTGAATTTCCGCTGGGTCAGAAATTTCTACTTTTTCCTTATCTTCATTATTAGTAATGGTCAGCGAGGTTATCTTTTGCTTATCAAATAAGGTGAGGTCATCAAATGCCCAGACTTTGAAGCCAGGAAAATAAATGAGGTTACTGAGCGCAAAAATGGCTAGAAGAGAGAAAATAATGGTATAAATTTTTTTCACGGCTTACATCTCCTTTATAGAGCATCTCCGTAGAAAATCCAGGGTTTTTTTAGGGGGAAATGAATGAAATTAATTGCAGTACCACTTAATGGTATCATTTTACAGTTGTTTTGCAAATACCACTTTCTTCCTAAAATCAACAAAAGGGCTTGCTCCAAATGTAAGAGGCAAAACTTGAACAATAAATCGAATTTATCTATGGAAAGGGTTGGATAATATTAGATGTTTGAGTAATTTTATGTTAGTGGATCTTGTTGGTCCAGACCGTACAAAGAAATGGGTAGATGAGATGGAGGATAATGTTTTATTATAGGCATGAGAGCGAATGCTTACTCTTTGGCGGGGAAAAATAAACAAGATGAGAACAAGCTGATTTTCGAGGATAGGCTGCGATTTTTGACAGAAAATGAATCCTCGAAAAAAGAGCATCTTCTTGTTGGCATTGAGTAGGAGGAAAGCCTTGTCGTGACTGGGGTTAAGCATGTTAGTCAAAGTCGGTTACATTGAAGACCCGAGAAGTTAGGGGACTGAAACTTTAGAACCTCGCGCATAACGTGCTCATTTACCTGTTGTTACATTGAAGACCCGAGAAGTTAGGGGACTGAAACACGGAATCCGCGCCGATGGTAACCGTCGAGCCGCCAGGTTACATTGAAGACCCGAGAAGTTAGGGGACTGAAACTATCCGATGCGAAGCGCCGGGATTTTATCTATGGACGTTACATTGAAGACCCGAGAAGTTAGGGGACTGAAACTGCTTGCCTACTGCTGGCACCGGATCGATTTGCTTTGTTACATTGAAGACCCGAGAAGTTAGGGGACTGAAACCTTCTCGATCAGGACAGCTATTTGCTTTTCACGGCTCGTTACATTGAAGACCCGAGAAGTTAGGGGACTGAAACATTCAGGAACGCGGTGAGTTTACGTTCATCTGGCAGGTTACATTGAAGACCCGAGAAGTTAGGGGACTGAAACAGGCAGAACGTTCTGTTCAAACATTGCTTAATCAGTGTTACATTGAAGACCCGAGAAGTTAGGGGACTGAAACTGAAACAACCGGAGAAGGAACCGGAAACGAAACCCGGTTACATTGAAGACCCGAGAAGTTAGGGGACTGAAACTATAATTCTATTTTAGTCCCATTGAGAATATGCGTCGTTACATTGAAGACCCGAGAAGTTAGGGGACTGAAACCGAAGCAACGGAACCTGAACGATAAAAATGCCAAGGTTACATTGAAGACCCGAGAAGTTAGGGGACTGAAACCAACTTGTGCCAGTGGGAATAATTCAGGTGCTTCTAGTTACATTGAAGACCCGAGAAGTTAGGGGACTGAAACCCTTCTTCATTGGGGATTGACTGCGGACTGTATTGCGGAGTTACATTGAAGACCCGAGAAGTTAGGGGACTGAAACCGTCAACGTAAGCAATGAGGTACTACCCCATGGCACAGTTACATTGAAGACCCGAGAAGTTAGGGGACTGAAACATAGCGGAGAAAGCGGAGGAGGACGTTATGAAAGCAGTTACATTGAAGACCCGAGAAGTTAGGGGACTGAAACAAAGCAGTCCTGACATCAGGCCAGAATATCAATCGAGTTACATTGAAGACCCGAGAAGTTAGGGGACTGAAACAACGAGAATGCAGCTTCTGCTATGTCAGCCACATCCGTTACATTGAAGACTCGAGAAGTTAGGGGACTGAAACTGCTGGCACCTGGGCATAGGTCTTATTGCCTTCGATGAGTTACATTGAAGACCCGAGAAGTTAGGGGACTGAAACCTTACAACTTTTCAATATATCGCGCCGCGATCTCTTCCGTTACATTGAAGACCCGAGAAGTTAGGGGACTGAAACAGCTCTCCTCTTGTGCGTGTTGTTGGTGCAGACTCAGTGTTACATTGAAGACCCGAGAAGTTAGGGGACTGAAACAGCGCGATCATCAAACCCGCTACGATGACGGTTTCAAGTTAGATCCAAGCTCCGAAGAACAGGAGATAGATGGATTGCAAAGAAGGGAATATCAAATCAGTTCGAGGGGAAACAGGTATCCATTACAATGAGCTGACTTCATGGAACGAAAGATACTGAGCATCTCTAGAATTTTAAATTTTTTGATCTTTCATCAGATAAACAAAATAACGAATTGCTTCTAAACGGCGTGGAATTTCGGTTTTGGATACAAGCTTCATGTTGTACTTGTCCGAAGGTTTTGTGAGCTGATTTTTTATGTATAAATCATTTCGAAAATTGGAAAGAGGGTAATCCCGCACATCGTGGAGAAACAATATTAGGGAAATGCGAATGTATCTTGTATCTAAAGGTAATATAGAGAAACTGTAACTGGCTTTGCTCCAGAGTTACTTTGTAACCTAAACTATCATTTACCACTGGTCAGACGACAATTCGACTTAGCGAACCACATAAACCTATAGCTGAAAGTAGAGCAATGTTTTATTATAGACAGGAGAGAGAATGGTTATCCTCTGGCGGGAGAAAATAGACGATATGGGGTACTCAAATATAGACTTTCGAGGATAGGCTGGATTTTTTAACAGGAAATCAATCCTCGAAAAAAGAACGATCTCTTGTTAGTGTTGAGATTAAGACAACCCTTGGTAGAAGTGGATTCGTTTGCGTTAACCGAGGTCGGTTACATTACAGACCCGAAAAGCAAGGGGACTGAAACCTAGCTGTCCTCATCAGCGCGTCTGCCGTCATGTGTTTGTTACATTACAGACCCGAAAAGCAAGGGGACTGAAACTTCAATAGCAGTTGGAGACATCTTGAGATAGTTTGCGAGTTACATTACAGACCCGAAAAGCAAGGGGACTGAAACGGTATAACCCGCTCAAATAGGCACACTGTACTTTCTTGTTACATTACAGACCCGAAAAGCAAGGGGACTGAAACAGTGACGTAGTTGCTGATGAAATTTATCTCATTCAAGTTACATTACAGACCCGAAAAGCAAGGGGACTGAAACATAACGCGAAATACGACACACTGGTAACAGGGTGCAGTTACATTACAGACCCGAAAAGCAAGGGGACTGAAACTGTTCCTGAAAATCCAGCGAAGATCTGTACATTTGCTTGTTACATTACAGACCCGAAAAGCAAGGGGACTGAAACCGTTATTAGATGCCTTTCAGCTTGGAAAGCTGTTCGGGTTACATTACAGACCCGAAAAGCAAGGGGACTGAAACTGATAGATTGAACGCGGAAATCAGAGTAAAATCCAAGTTACATTACAGACCCGAAAAGCAAGGGGACTGAAACAGGAGGTTTTACAGAAGCGATGACGGTAGCTGAGCTGTTACATTACAGACCCGAAAAGCAAGGGGACTGAAACCGTGTTCCTCGATCCGCCGCAGCAGTGGGCAGTATCGTTACATTACAGACCCAAAAAACAAGAAAACTAAAACCGATAGACTGATAAGCGTAGCAGCAGCCGAGTGCCAAGTGCCGAGGAGACTGAAGCACTGCTCGATCATATGTCCAACCAGTTCTTTTTTCCGATTGCATGAAAAACCCGAAACCCTAGAGACCCCGACTCGAAGTCGAGCGTTTGCCTCAAGTACATTTAGTTTTTGCCCGACCTTTACGCTGATCAACGAAGGAATTGTCTGAATTGAACGACAATAAACAGTGGAACCACTCCCTTATCTTTTGATCGCGCCTTTCCCAATACCTGAGCAATCTGTATAAACCGATATGCATGAATCGCTTCTCAAAAAATCAGCATCTCATAACTATCAGCACTCTCCCAACATTAAACTCTCTGCCTTTACTCATGCAGAGAGTTTTTGTTTTTCTCAGATGCCGTTTACTCCATCAATTTTCGGACGAGACTGAATCTATCCTACTAAATGCTAAATGGGAGTGGATGTTTGTGCAGGTAGTAATTGATGAATACGGATACGCCTTGCGTAAGACCAGTGAACGGCTAGTGATTCGGGACAGGGAAAAGAAAGTTGTGCAGGAGATTCCCTTTTTTCAAGTGGATGACGTTGTGATCTCTTCCAAAGGTGTTTCGATTTCGTCGGATGTGGTTGAGAAGTGCATTGAAAACGGTATACATATACATTTTTTGTCCAACAGAGGGGAACCTTTTGCCAAAGTAGTCTCTCCTTTCTTGCAAGCGACGGTGGCTACAAGAAGGGCACAAATACAGGCGTACAATGATGAGCGTGGTGTGAAAGTCAGCAAGCATTTTGTTCGGGCAAAAATACGGGCTCAAGCCAGTCTCGTTAAATATTGGGCGAAAAATCGGAGAGACAAAAATGAGAATTTGCAAGCGATGTTTCAAACAGCCATCTCCAATTTGGAGCACAAGCTGGATGAATTGGAGGAAATAAAGGGAGCAAGTGTTGATGAAGTTCGCGGAACGCTAATGTCCGTAGAGGGACGTGCTGCATTTGCTTATTGGGAAGTTGTGAAGTGCTTAGTACATCCTGATCTTGGCTTTCAGGGGAGGGAACATCGGGGAGCGAGTGATCCCGTGAATCTTGCCTTGAACTATGGATATGGTTGTTTGAAAAACGAAATCTCGAAGGCCGTTCTCTTGGCAGGACTGGAGGAGTGTGCAGGTTTTCTTCATGTTGATCGGTCTGGCAGACCTTCCTTTGTTCTTGACTTTATGGAGGAATTTCGCCAACCCGTCGTTGATAGAACGGTGCTCTCCATGTTTACCAAAGGATTTGCGCCCAAAATGGAGGAAGAGGCTCTGCATGTGGAAAGCCGACGGGTAATTGCGCAAGAGATTCGGGAGCGTTTGGAGAGCAAGGACAGGTATGAAGGGAAGAAATATCAACTAAAGACGATCATTCAGAGGCAAGCTTACCATCTGGCTACTTATTTCAGAGGCGAGCGAGAGTACAGGCCTTTTGTCTGGAGTTGGTAGCGATGCATCTACTTGTGATCTACGACGTGCAAGATGATAAAGTCCGGAACAGAGTAGCCAATGCCTGCAAAGACTATGGCTTATATCGCGTGCAGTACAGTGCTTTCAAGGGGGAGCTTTCGCTCAACCGGATGCAAGAATTGTTTTTACTTTTGAAAAAGATTCTTGGCGTTGACGTGGGAAACATTCAGATGTACCCGATGTGCGAAAAAGATATAAAGCAGGTGAAAGAAATTGAAAACGTCCACTTTCTCTGAGAGCCGCACTTTCCATGACGGGTTGGAGTTGAATGTCACTGATTTGAAGCAACACTTGTATTGCGCGCGCATTCCTTATTATTTTTATGTGATGCCAGTTCCCCGACCAGTGTCCTACAAAATGAATCACGGTGTAGCCGAGCACATTGAGTTGGATCGTCTCGAAAAGCGAAGAGGGTATCGCTCGTATGGGCTGACAGAAGGAGAGCGATTGTTTCACCTGCAATTGAAGAGTGAATCTCTCGGCTTGTATGGCAAGCTCGATTTGACGATTGCTTATCAGAAAAAAGGGATGACCCACTATATTCCTGTGGAATTTAAATACACGGAAAATCGTATTTTTACAAATGCCAAGTATCAGGCAACCGCGTATGCCATGTTGCTGGAGGAGCATTTTCAAGTCCCTGTTCAGGAAGCGATTATTTATCAAATTCCTACGAAAACGGTACATCCTGTGAAAATAAATGATGCTATGCGCAAACATGTCCAGGACAGCCTGACCGTCATTCGCCGCATGCTGGAGAGTGAGGCGTTCCCCGAACCAACCTCGCGGGCACGCTGTCATGATTGTGAGTACCGGAGATATTGCAATGACATTTACTGAGCAAAATAGCATTGCTGTACTGGAAAAAGCTGTGCGGGAACGGAAAAGCGTCGTTTTTATCGGAAGCCACTCTGTATTCATCCAGCAAAGAAAACAAGAACTGCTACAGGCGACAGGCGGATATATCGGAATCAAGTGGCTGACGTTGCATCAGCTGGTGGATCGTATTATGCAACAAAATGGGCATTCGTACGTTCGAATCGACCAGCCAATGCGGGAGGATCTGGTAGAGACAGTCATGCTGCGGCTTGAAGAAGAGGGGAAAATTCCTCTGCTAAAGAATAGCTTGCGTCATGCAGGAATGGTTAAGTCTGTTGCCTTGTGGATGGAGGATTTGGAAAAACGTCCCCAAGAGAACTGGCGCTCTATCTTGAGAAGCGTCGCCCTGCCTGTTCTGGCAGAACTCGGTCTTGTCTATGAAGCTTACGTTACACTCGTGGAAAATCGTTCCGTGTCTTACAAGGAAGCCGGACAACTGATGGACATGGCAAGTGAATACTTGAAAGAGCCATATACAGTAGCTGATTTGTCGACGGAGCTTGTCATTGTAGAAGGGGATTTTCCCGAGTTGCCTGAAATTGCAGGCATGTTGGAATCCATCTCCAGACTGCCCGCGGAAGTCATTTTCACCTCACCACATATAGCAAGCAACACGAGCAAGTCTTTTAGATGTTTAGTGGGAATGAATGTCTATGATGAAATGCAAACAATAAGCGAAGATATTATTCAGCGGCTTAACGAAGGCTTTTTGGCAGAGGAAATCGCTGTTGTTTGCCCAAATGATGGTTACCTTACAGTGGCGAAGCGCGAACTGCGAGCGAAAGGTGTGCAGGTAAAAGAAGCGGGAAGCAGCTCTTTGTTGAATTTGTCAGTGACGAAGCGGCTTTTGGCAGTAATGGAGCTGAAAAGAACCGACTGGAAACGCACGCACCTGCTGATTTGTGCCAGTTTATGTTCCAAGATGGCGGGCATGTCGGATGCAGAAGTCGCCTGGGGACGGGCTGTCATCAAAGAATCGGGCGTTGCTGCGGAGTTTTCCCGATGGCTTGCTTTGTTCAAGGGGCAAGCAGCACGAAGTCGGCTCCGCAATCACTATTTGACAGAAGCCGGAGAGAGCCAGCTTGTTCAAGCGTCTGAAAGCTATGCTCAAAAGTGGGTCAAATTTCTTTTCTGGTTAAGACGGCGTCTTCGAGCTTTAGCAGATGATGAAACGTGGGAGAATCATCTCACTAGCATGTTAGAGTGGATCGATCAAGACGAAAAGTGGATGAGAAAAGGAAAACGAAGCGCCATCCAGAGTATGGAGTACGAAACAATTCGGAGTATTTTCCGAACACGTCGGGAAATTGCCCTGAGTGTTCCCGGTGAGGAACAGGGAAGATTGATCAGTCTGGAACGAGTGATGAAATGGCTGCGTCAACGAATGGCCTTTCATCAGCTGCCTTGTGATACGAAGGGGGAAGGAGTTCATGTCCTTCTGGCGGATCAAATCTCTGGGGCAAAATTTGCTTGTACATATATTGCCGGGTTGGCTGATGGCATTTGGCCACAGTCATATACTCCACACTGGATTTGGCAATTAGTTGAGCAGGACCGATCAATCACGAATGTGAAGCTACCCTCCGCTAGTGAGCAACGTCAAGAAAATGATCGGCTGTATGACCTGGCGGTGATGTCTGGTCAACGGGAGGTCATCCTGTCCATGCCTTTGCGAGGAGAGTGTGGGCGTCCGACAGTTCCAGCCGATTATTTGAAAGAACGTTTTGGAGAAGCAGATTGGCAGTACGTCGAGGGCAAAAGTGATAAGCCAAAATTCAACAAGATTACGAAGAAAAACAGTTTCAAAACAAAAAGCACGGTCGCCCCACGCTTTTTTGACGAGCGTGTACCGATCAGTGTGACAGGAATAGATGATTACGCCAAATGTCCATTTGCTTACTTTGCCAGTCGTGTGTTAGCAGTAAGAGAAGAAGTAGTACGTCATGAAAGATTGCTGCCAACAGATATCGGGAGCATCATCCATCATGTTCTTAGACTGCTGGTTGGGGAACAGCTTAATGCTGTCGATGAGCTTATCCAACAGGCGGCTGTTTATTTGGACGAGGAACTGCAAAGGTATGAACGAAAGTATTGTCTCCATGGTCCAAAATGGGAAGGGCAGTGCAGCAGCCTCAAAAAAGAATTGGAATCGTTCCTTTTGAAAGAAGGCGATCAACTGTTAAGCAGAGAGGGAATCGTTCAACTTGCCGAGTGGGGATTTGGACGAGTGCATTTGGAAAAAATGGACCCCCGTTCAACAGGAGAACCTTTGCTGATTCGCAAAAATCAAAAAGAATTGCGCCTTTCGGGGATTATTGACAGGATTGAACTTGCTTGCGATAGATTCAAAATTATTGATTACAAGCTATCGAAAAGTCCAACCAGCCGGGAGATGGAGTGCGGCTCTGATCTGCAAATGGCATTGTACTTGATTGCCTTTGAGAGCATTGATCCTGAAAAGGCTCAATCAGTGGAGGGAAGATTTTCTGTTTTAAAAGATCAGGGGAGCGGTGGGCACATGGTCTTTTCATCGAAAGCGGAATTTGAAGCTTATAAAACAAGTATCGTGGAGCAGCTTTTCCAGTTGAGGGAAGCGATGGCTTCGGGAGATGTCTTGCCGCGCCCGCGTTCTATTTTGCAGTGCAAGCAATGTTCATTTCAAAGCGTTTGTCGAAGGGATGAAGGGAAGACATGGAGAAGCTGACGGAGTCACAGCGACTGGCGGTTGAAGCAAAAGGTTCCCGGATTCTTGTCTCGGCGGGCGCGGGGGCTGGAAAGACGCGGGTATTGACTGCACGCGTACAACACCTGATTGACCACATTGGTATCGCGCCGGAACGGATACTGGCCCTGACGTTTTCAGATCAAGCGGCTAACGAGATGAAAGAGCGAATAGATCGCAAGCTGGGAAAGACAGACGTAACGGTCCTTACTTTTCATCGCTTTTGCGGCAGGATTGTCATGGATAACCCGCTGCTGGCAGATGTAGACCCGGCGTTTGCCATGCTGGATGAGTCTACATCCCATTCATTTTTGCGTGAAACGATCGAACGGGAATTATACAGCGGCAATTCCGATGAGCTGATCCATTGGGTGGAACAATGTGGCCCAAAAACGGCACTGGATCTGTTTCTCGCTTTTTATGAACATTGGCGGGAGACTTCGTATAGCCTGGATGCGCTTCAGGCAAAAACAGAAGCGCGATTGGCCGATGAGGTAAGAAAGTGCCAGGAGGAAATACAAGCGATCATGAGTCAACTCCATACCATTTCCGAGGGAAGTGCAGTTAAAGCATCAGGAACGCTGGCACGAATGGAAAAAATCTTGGCGGCCTGGCAGGTCTATACCCGATTAGGCTGGCAGCGCCCTCATTCAAGAGCGTCAAAAGAGGAAACGGTGTACTTGCAGGCGGAAAAATGCCTGCACAGTTTGTTCGGTGAAGTGACAAGAAATGTTTCTAAGGAAGTCAAAGATTGTTTTGGGAAACTGTCTGTATGGAAAAAGGATCAGCTTTGGAGAGAGCTTTTGACGGATCAAACGGCACGCTTCCGTGAAAGCTTGTTTGCCTGGATGGAGAGGACAGATCAAGCTTATCGCATGCTGAAAGAAATTTATGGCTGGTGCGACTTTGCCGATTTGCAGAGAAAAGCGTATATGTTGCTTCACGATCATAAAGAACTGCGCGAAAAATATGGCATGATGTATACGCATGTCTTGGTTGATGAATACCAGGATACCAGCCCGATTCAACAGCAGATTCTGGAGCAGCTTGAAGCAGGAAGCGACAGTACAGCATCTTTGTTCATGGTCGGAGATGCAAGGCAATCCATTTACCGATTTCGCGGGGCAGATGTAAGCGGATTTGAACAGATGCGCAAACAGCTGGGAGACAGTGATGCGTACATTTCCATGCGGGAGAATTTTCGTTCTGCTCCTTCCTTGGTGGCGTTTTTTGCAGAAATGACCAGACAATTGTTCGGGGACGGTGAGATCGTCTCAGGGTTGTCTGAGTCCCGTTCATCCAATCAACCAGTTGTGGAAGTATTGATCCCTGCATTGGAAGAGGACTGTGATCCTCGGGAAGCAGAAGCACGGTTAGTGGCTCAGCGTATCAATGAATTAGGTCCTGCATTATGGGGAGATGTTGCCATCCTGTTACAGACGCGGACTCATCTAGCCAAATATCAGCAAGCTTTGGAGGAACTGGAGATCCCATATGTCGTGCATGCAGGAAATGGGTACTGGAAGCGACAGGCTGTCCACGATCTTTATCACCTGGTTCGCTTGGTGGAAAATGTGGAGGATGACATTGCATTGCTCGGTTTTCTGCGCGGGCCGCTTGTTGGCTTGTCTGAGCATGGCTTGTGGAGGGTGGCAGAGCAAGCTGGACTGAGGCAAGGCTTTTTGAACTTCATGGAAAATGAAGACATCAGTTGTTCAGCAGAAGACCGAAAGTGTTTGCGGGAGGCAAAAAGAATATTGCTGAGAGCAAGAAGCCTTCATAAAGTAGCAGGACTGGCTGATTGGCTCCATATGCTCTTGTATGAGGAAGGACTGGCGGAGCAATTGGGCTTTCCGGATTTTGCCCCAGTAATCACTTTGGCAGATGAGCTGGAGAAGCGAGGGGAGTTTCATCTCTCGGATTTGCTACTCTGGTGGCAGCGGCTTCGTGAAGGGGACGATAAGGAGGATACCCAACAAAAAGAGAATGCGCACGGCAAAGTCAAAATCATGACCATTCATGCAGCGAAAGGGTTAGAGTTTCCGATTGTGTTTGTCCCTGACCTTTCCCATCGGTACACAAAAGGAATCGGGAGGCTGCATTTCAGTCGCGATTGGGGCTTGGCCAATCAGCATTATCATCAGGACGTCAAAGAGTGGCTCCCTACACTCGGCTATATTCGTGCTTGCGAAGACGAGCGCAAAGCCGTGATTGACGAACAAAAGAGATTGCTGTACGTTGCCATGACACGTGCGCAGGAACAGCTGATTTTCTCTGGGGCTGCCGCCTCTTTTACGGATAAGCCTTCCATTGAAGAGTGCTCCAATTGGTTTGATTGGCTCCCGTTTCTTGTTCCCGAGTTGCGGAAAGGGGCAAGCGATCAGGTGATACGAAGACCGGACTGGAGTTTGCAAGTAAGGGTGGGGATGTCGCATGAGCCATTCTTGCGTGCGACGCAGAAAGTCACTGCGATGGAAAAGCTCGATTCTCCAACAAGTGAGAAGCATGTAACCGCACGGAAAAACCGCTTTTCGCAACGAATATGGAGCGTGTCAGAATGGGTCGAGCTGTTGGCAGATGAACAGAAAAAGCAGAAGAGGAACGAGTCTGTCTCCTATTGGCGTCACGAAAGCAACCGTTTGCAGGCATACGAATGGGGCCATGTCTTGCATCGGATATTGGAGCATTTGCAAGGGGACCATGACCTGGATTATGCTTGCGAGCATCTTTTGAAAATGGCACTGGCTTCGATAGGACTGACGAGTCGGGAGGCGCATGAAACCGCCTGGGAGCACGTGAAAAATGATGTAGCGACCTACATGAAGAGTGAACTGCATAAGGAATGTCGTCGGGCGAAGACTCTTCACAGTGAAATGCCGTTTGCAATCCGATTGTTCGGAGACGATCAGGACAAAGGCCCCTTGTTGCTGAATGGAGTCATGGACAAGGTATGGGTAAGGCCAGACGGCAAGGCTACCATCGTGGATTTCAAAACGCACAAGTACAAAAATGCGGCACAGGCCAAACGAATTGTCGAAACATACACGCCTCAGCTTCAACTGTATGCGCATGCGGTAGAACAGTTGCTGGGGTGGCGAGTGGACCGTGCGGGTCTGTACATGACTGCTACTGGCAGTTACATGGAAGTCCCTTGCGATTTGCGAGCAAGAGGAGTGTTATTCGAAAAAATGCACGAAATCTGGACGAAAGCAGCCATTGTCCCTGAAAGCGAGAAGCGCCTTTTTTCCTTGTGAGGAGGCGTTTTTTGCCGTTGATGCATGGAGGAAAGTTAGAAGCAATCCCGAATTTATCCAGATAAGATCCGATCAAGGGGACTGGCAAGGAGGCTAACCGTTGTTTGAAGAACTGAGAATTGCGCAATATCGTTTTACTTTGGAGGCAGGGGAGCAGGGGCTGGAGCTGCCGGCCTGGAAGGCGTCGACTTTTCGCGGAGCTTTTGGTCACGTGTTCAAACGCTTGTCCTGTATGCATCCTGAGCAAGCTTGCAGCTCCTGTACAGCCTTATCTTACTGCGCCTATCCGTACATTTTCGAAACCAGACCGGATCAAGAGGACGGGTTTATGGGGAAATACGATCAAGTCCCTCGTCCATATTTGTTCGAGGTGCCGCAGGATAAGCAGACGCACTATGAAGCAGGCGACTTGCTCACGTTCGATTTGCGGCTGTTTGGCAAGGCGATTGATTACGCTCCTTTGTTCGTGACGGCTTTTAAAGAGCTGGGGCGGGAAGGGATCGGCAAAGGCAGAAAACCGTTTCGGCTCATTCATGTGGAAAACAGGGACGAGTACAACGGGAAGCATCGAAGCATGTACATGAATCTTGAGAGCGGGATTGTGCACCAACCAGTTGTCCTGACAGGTAAAGAGATTATAGAGCGGGAGCGTGCTCGGATAGACGGAGCTGGTGGCGTGGAGAAAGTGATGATTTTTTTTGAAACGCCTTTGCGGTTGAAGTGGAAAGGCCAATATACGACTGATGTGCAGTTCTCTGTGTTGTTTCGCACTTTTTTACGCCGTATGACAGGTTTGCTGCAATTTCATCATGATGTTCAGCCAGAGTGGCCGATTCGTGAACTGGTGGAGCGTGCGGAGAGAGTGAGACTTGTGGAAAAGCGGGTAAAGTGGCTTGATTATGATCGGTATTCTGTGAGACAGGATGTCAAGATGAAGATGGGCGGAGTAGTGGGATGGGCTGTGTATGAAGGGGAGATTGCGGAGTTTCTACCGTGGTTGAAGGCAGCCGAGCATACCCATGTTGGGAAGAATACTGCGTTTGATTTGGGGCGGGTGAGAGTATTAAGGTAGATGTGGATTTTACCATGATAGGGTTGCAGTAATGTAGTCAGCATATAATAAGAACATTGATACGAACGTAAAAATCCTTTTAAAGTGGAGAAAAACGAATGTTGCAGAAGTAAAAGAGGCAAGCGTCTTTTAGTTAAATTGGATTTTATGTATAATATATCCAAAAGGCAGAGCAGCCTTTTGAATTGGGATCCCATTTTTAACCATACCTATTTTTTATTTAAAATAACCAAATATATAATTTTGAATTTATTGATGAAGTACAATCGCAATCCCTTATTCTTAAATACAATTTGAGTGAATTAGTAAAAATTTTGTTCTAAAAATATCTCCTCATCACATAGGAATTGAGTATGTCTGTGAATGAGGAGGCGAAAAAATGGTTAATTTTCGTTTTTGGTTTGTTCTAATCGTGATCAGACCAGAGAAGACAAAGAAGACGTTATTGAAACGTAAATAACGCTTCCCAGAGAGGTGATGAGCGAGATCACCTCTCTGGAATATATGCGTTAAAAAATAGAAAATGACCCAAATAAAACACGGGGACTGAAATTTATTATTCTTAACAATGTTGAGAGTGTTTGAAACGTATGACCCGACAAAAGGGGACAACGTTGTTTCATAATCAAAAGGAGTGAGTTCATGAAAAACTTTTTTTCCGAACTTCTCAAAACCAAACCAGATGAGGTGGCAGTTGAACCTCATCCATACCAACTTCAAGTTGCAAACCTCCTATTAGAAGGCCGCAATCTTGTCCTAACTGCCCCCACTGGAGCAGGCAAGACATGGGCAGCCCTGTTCCCTTTTTTGTATGCACGTAAGAAAAAACTGGAATTTGCGGACAGAGTCATCTATTGCTTGCCACTGCGCACATTAGCTTCCTCCTTGTACGAATCAACAAAGCAAAAACTTGAAAGACCCGACCTCAAATCAGTCTTGGATATTAAAACAACACTCCAAATGGGCAACCAACCAAACGATCCGCTGTTCCAGGGCGATGTCATTTTCACGACCATTGATCAACTGCTGAGCGCCTACATCGGCTTGCCTTTCGGAACGTCAAAGGCAGCGGCCAACATTCCTGCCGGAGCTTTGATCGGTGCGTATGTGGTCATTGATGAATTTCATTTGCTGTCCTACACGGAAGCGCTGCCGACATTCCTGGATATGATGAAACGGCTGCACCCGTATACGCGCTTTTTGCTGATGACAGCTACTTCTCCAGAGCCGATGGTGTCGGCGCTGGTGACACATCTCGATGGCATGAGCGTGGAATTGCAATCAGCAGAGTTGAACAAGCTGTCCACGAGAAAGCGCAGCCTGTACTGGCGCGACAAGCGAATGAGCGGCCAGGATATTGCAGACAGACACCAGGGCGGACGAACATTGGTCATTGTCAATGAAGTCAAACGAGCGCAGAGCTTGTACTTCGAGCTGACGGACATCCTGGAAAATCAGGGGCGGTCAATCGAGGTCCGCGTATTGCATTCGCGCATGTTCCCCAAACACCGGGAAGAGGTGGAGTCTTGGGTGACGCAAGCTTTTTCCCGGGATTCGGAAAAGGAAGCGATCCTGATCGCGACCCAAGTCGTAGAAGCCGGGCTAGATATTTCTGCCACACTTTTGCTGACAGATTTGTGTCCAGCCAATGCGCTTTTGCAGCGGGTGGGGAGATGTGCACGTTTTGCCAATCAGGAAGGGACTGTGGAGGTGTACTCGCTAAGGGAAGGAGGCGTAGAACATTTTCTGCCATATGTCTCCTCGCAGCGTAAAAAGGAAGAAAACGACGATTACCAAATCATGCTTGGAACGGAGCGGGCGCTGAAGGAGCTTGAACCGGGAACAATCATCACGCATGAATTGGAAAAGCAGCTGATCGAAACGGTGCACGGCGCAATTGACCAGAAACGAATCGCGTTGGTCATGCATGATCTGTTTTTGCGGGAAGATCAAGTTACCAGGGCTTTGATACGCGGAGATGCAGAGATGGGCGAGCTGATCCGGGCCATCGATAATGTTTCGATCATTATTCATCACTCGCCTGAAGAGGTGGATTTGCATCGGAAGCCGGAAATGGTCTCCATCGGGCGCAGAGGGCTTTACTTTTTTCTGAGCGGCTTGGAGTGGACAGCGGAAAAATGGGAAAACAACCAACTGATTTTTGTTCCCCAGTTTCCAGACGATCAGGATATTTCAGCGCGTGTTGCATGGAAGCCGATTCGATCTCCCAAAGAAGTCCTCGCTCATATGACGGTGCTTTTATCGCCCAAGCTCGCGAAGTACGATCCGGTTGTGGGATTGCAGCTTCAAAAAGAGCCGTTGAACTGCGAAGAAGCAGGGGAGCGGGTGTCGGAATTTTTGGAGAATGAACAAAAGGTATCTTCCCAGCGTTTTAGCTACCAGCGAGAAACGTATTTGGAGCACGTACAAGACGTTCGCAAAATCAACAGAGAGGAGAGAGCGAAATATTTACAGGCAACGAACTTTCTTTCCAAAAGGTTTCGGATGAATCCAGTCCAAGTGGAGGAAATAGCTGATCTGGTGACGGCCTTGCACGATGTGGGGAAGCTGGGAGTGGAAGTCCAGCGAAAAATGCGTCGCTGGCAGACGGAGTACAAACAAAAAGCAGAGCTGGAATTGCTCGCTCACACCGATTTTGATGCCACGAATCCGGAAGAGCTGGCTGCTTATCGGATAGGGAAATACAGGCCGCCACATCATGCTGTGGAAGGGGCGGTTGCTTTGCAGGAATGGTGCGGAAAGACATTTGACAGGAAAGTTGCGGTTCCGCTCCTGCTTGCAATCATGCGCCATCACAACGCCTACAGCAAGGAGTCTGACACGATTGTCTTTTGCAAGGGAGCCAGAGAGCATGTGCTGAAAAGCCTGCAAGGTTTGCCTTATGAGCCGTTTTTAAAGCCGCAAACGATTCAGCATCGCATGGACGAGCTTGTGAGTTGGCTGCGCAACAACGACGTGCTGGCGATGTACTGGTATTTGTCACGCAGATTGCGGCTCGCGGATCGGGCATCTCAACAGCTAAAAAACCGGAAGAATGAAGGGAAGGAGGAAACAGATGACTGGTTATCGTGAGTTTTACGTGGGAAAGCGAACCGGGACCTATGCAGACACGCTTGCTGCTGTCGGTTTGACGAAAATGCTCCGGGCCTTGCAAGGAGGAGATGGCTCGCTGGTAACCGTTACGGAGCAGAGCAGCCGATTTTGTGTCGAGTTGGCAGAGCCGATCGAGCTGAATGCAGAAAGAGTCTCCATCCTGCAACGGGAGCCGCTCTACTCTTTTATCGTGACAAAGCCTGGGGAAAATGCTCCTGATGGTATCGTTCCCTATGATTATGTGGCGAACAAGGCGATCGCAGATGCTTACCGGGAGGAGCGCAAACGGAAAAAGGGAGGGGAAGAGCGGGAGGAGCTTCCGAATGTATCGCCCCGTTTTTATGTCTACCAAAAAGTCAATGTGCTGCAAGGCATCAGTGCCCGGAACAAATTGCTGGAGGAGATTGTCTACGCGAAACCGGAAGAGTTGGCACAGGCGGTAATTGCGAAATTGGAAGCTCTTGCAAACGGGCAACTCACCAGTGAGGCTGCAACTAAATTCAATCCTAAAGTCGCTGCTGTGCAAGTGTTTAATCCGAGCGTAGGGAAAGGAATCAATCGCCTAAAAGCAGATGGTGCAACACGTGGTCCGTTGCCGTCTTCGTTTGTCGACTGGTTCGAAGAATGGCTGCGTTTTATTGGCTCAGATATCGTCATGTCCGGAAACTCGATTGGTGACGACATCAAAATGAACGTGGTGGTTCCGGCAAAAGCGAGCTACCGTCACCTAAATGAGTTGGAAGAGCATAAGTTCAGCTATGTGCGCACATCGCGGAAGGCAGACATATTGGCTGTTTTTGACTTGGTTTTGTTCCTCGTGAGTAAAGTAGATGTTTCAACAGATGCATTTTGGAGTTTTCGGATGCAAGTCGGCGAGACGCCCAGGGATATCTTTTCCGCTGTTCAGACCGCTTATTTCAAATCATTAGGTTCAGCCAAACCCATTTCCAATATTGCGAGCATCGGCTTGCCGCATTGGTTTAAAGTGCGGGATGAAGCGGATATCGCACGGTGGGAAACGCTCATCAAGGAGCATCGCGACGTGTTGTTTTTACTGGATGAGGATAAGACGGAAGAAGCCGAGTTGCTCCATTTGTACCGCGATTTTCTTTCCGGCGATGATTGGCTGTCGTTTCTCCGATTTCTGGGCAGCTATGGTTGCTGGAGCATGAAGCGCAGGGAAGCTAAAAAACCGATGAGGTCTTTTGTGAAAAATCATTTAGAGGAGTTGTTTACATTGAGCCAACCTCGGCTGCCTGTAGTAGATATTATCAATAACTCCGGCTTTCAAAACATCGCCAAGGCGATCAGACAAGCGACGGTCAGCGAGCAGTATGCAAAAGCGAAGGGCAGACAAATTTTTGAAGTCAGATACGGGCTGTTTCAGGAAATCAAAAGAAAAGCCAAATTTCGCGAGGAGCTGCTGACGGTCATTAGCGATTTTATTTCCCAATTCAACTATGAAAACGCGAGACGGGAGGAGCAACTGAGGGAAGCGCCAGGACGTCGGCGCAAACGGGTCTCTATGCAAGATTTACAAGAGTTTGCCGAGCTGATGGACCGTTTTCCGAGTCAAAAGGAAACGGAAGCGATAGCGATGCTGTTGATCGCCTTTGCCTCGTGCAAGGATGGCAAGGGAACAGATGCAGATACAGAAGATCAAGAAGTAGACTTGACATATACAAGTGAGGAGGAAGAAATATGAGCGTACCGTTTCAGTCTTTGTCAATCTCGGGATTGCTGACTCTCGATATGCATGCTTTGAACAATGAGGGAGCCGAGGGCAATCAGCTTCAGACACGCATGGTTCATATCGTGGATGGAGAGGGAGAGCCAACCGTTGTCAATGCGATTTCCGGCGATATGTTGAAACACATGCAAGCCGAGCATTTGCACGGGATTGCGGTGGAAAAAGGCTTGCCGTTATGTGCAGGCTGCCAGAAGTTTAATGCAAACCGGATCAACGCAGATAGTGACTTTATTCAAACTCTTGGAGACAAAAATGCCATCGGAGAAACGGTAAAAAAAGTTCTCCAGCATTGCGCCGTGGATGATCTCGAAGGCGTATTGATTACCCAGGGCGGACGTTCTACTCCACGGAAATCTACGGTGGAGTTTGGCTGGATGATCGGCCTCCCGGACAAAACAAGGACCGAATCTTATTTTCATGTAAAATTCGATCCGAATCGTGGGCAGGGATCGGGGGGAGAATCTGGCGCCAATCTCGGACAAAACATTTTCTACAGACCAGCCAGCTCCGGCGAGTATGCCGTTGTCATGAATGCGGAACTATCCCGGGTCGGGTTTAACGATGTGGAGCGCGAGCATCAAATTCCGGTCGAAGCGCGCAAGGAGAGAGTAAAGGCTTTGCTGGAAAGCGTTTTGCTCACTTTTATCAAGCCGCTTGGTGCACATAGAAATACGCAATTTCCGCACATTTTGAACTTTACAGGTGTTGTCTCTGTCTCTGCATCTACTGTGCCAGCCCCGACGGTCAGCCCTCTGAAGAAAAACTTTTCCGAGGAACTGTTGAGCATACAGGAACAGTTGAACCGACTGTACCCAGAGGCGATTACCACCTATGAGTATTCGTCTCAAGCTGAATTTACAAAAATCATGGTCGATTTGATCGAACAGGTAGGGTAAATGTATGTGGCTTGTGACTACGTACTCGCCCAACGCTCTGTTTTCCTTGAGGACGTCATCTTCGACAAGCTCGGGTGGAAAAACGAATCTCGTACCAACCATGTACAGTGTAAAAATGGCATTGCTTGATGCCGCTTTTCGCAAAGGAATCGAGGGGAGAGAAATCTTTTCCTGGATTCGCGATTTGGATATCCGGTTTGAGCCACCCAAACAGGCCATTGTGAATAACAGTTTCGTCAAAATTCAAACGGAGCCAAAAGACAAAAAGGCAGGACCTGCGTTCATCTCTTCCGTAGGGTTTCGCGAGTATGTTTTCTTTGAGGGAGAGCTTGCCATCGCGATCCAAACAAGGGAGCTTGCCGAACAGCAAGTGTCTTTGTTGAAGGAGTTGCTGCTCCATTTGCATTATTTGGGGAAACGAGGAAGCTTTCTGCAAGCGGTGGGTCAAGAAGTATGCGAGAAATTGGGGCAAACTTTCAGTGCCTTGCTTGGAGAACCAACCGCATTCAGTGAATGCGTGGTGATGCAATACCTCGATGACATGGGACCCAAGGCAACCTTTGAAAGCATCAGTTCTTTTGATGGTACGAGTGCAAAGATGGGACGAGACCGAGTTATGAAAACAGTGTTTATTCCGTATCACCAAAAGCGGGCAAGCAGGGATTTTACTTGGTATACGCGTGAAGAAAGTTAAGTGGTTTGGTTGGAGCAGGGGCAGAAGACAGAAGGCTGCCCCTTCCCTTTTAGGTGAAGAGATTGGTTGTGGTGTTGTTGTCAGGAAAAGATGGAAGGGTCTTATAAAAATGGGGAAAATGATTTATTATTGACATGAGAGTACATTGTTATGCAGAAGAAAGTGAATACTAAGGCTAGGTATTAGGGGTAGCGGAAAAGCAATACAGACGAAAAAAGGGATTTTCGAGGATCGAGCGTGTTTTTTGGCGGAAATGCAATCCTCGAAAAAAGTGAGGAATGCTTAGGGCTGTGAACGCGTGTAAAGCCTTGGTATTACTGAGTTTAGTTGTGCCGATCGAGGTCGGTTACATTGAGGACCCGAGGAACGAGGGGACTGAAACGCAGATAGGCCGTACAGAGGCGGTAAGACGATCAACGTTACATTGAGGACCCGAGGAACGAGGGGACTGAAACTGGACATTAAAAACATCACAGTGACACCGCTGGTGGAGTTACATTGAGGACCCGAGGAACGAGGGGACTGAAACTCCTGTTAGTTGCCGTTTTTTACGTTACTCTGTCCAGTTACATTGAGGACCCGAGGAACGAGGGGACTGAAACAGACTACGAGGATATGATCGATGTTCTCCGCGAGGTGTTACATTGAGGACCCGAGGAACGAGGGGACTGAAACATCTCGATAAAGCTTGATCGATTCCGCATCCACGGCGTTACATTGAGGACCCGAGGAACGAGGGGACTGAAACGGCTTGTGGAGCCAACCGAAGAAGTTGGAGCAGTTGTTACATTGAGGACCCGAGGAACGAGGGGACTGAAACCGTCTGGCGATGATTCTTTACCAACATTCGAATCTTTAGTTACATTGAGGACCCGAGGAACGAGGGGACTGAAACAGATTATTTCATGACAGCGTCTGGCCGATCAAAACTGGTTACATTGAGGACCCGAGGAACGAGGGGACTGAAACTTCTATGACGCGAAGGTCGCCGAGGGCGTGTCCCCAGTTACATCGAAGACCCGAAAAGTTAGGGGACTGAAACCCAGATGGCCGCTGCTGCGCCAGAACGCCTCGCTCGCGTTACATCGAAGACCCGAAAAGTTAGGGGACTGAAACCGCCGCGCCATCGTAAACAATTCGCTTAATTTGTAGATGTTACATCGAAGACCCGAAAAGCTAGGAGACTGAAGCTTCCAGCAAGCCAGTCATGATGCTTGTCCTTGACGGCGTTACATCGAAAACTCAAATACAAGTAAACTAACCCCAATCCCCCTATGAGGCCCTCCCGCAAGAAAATCTTGTAAAATGCTTCTGCACAATTGCAAATGGCACCCCAACTTGACACAGCCCCCTTCCCAGCTCTCGTTGTATTGCTGAAAATAATCGAATTTCAATCCCCTAACTTTCCAGCTCTGTCATACAAAAGTAATCAGGTAAGGTTACCCCTCGACTGCGAGGTTAGTTTCAGTCCCCTTGCCACCCACCTCCCTCCCCCAAAAATCCCCCCTATATATTCCTTTTCCACCCCACTCATGCTATATTATTAGGAAATAAGTCCCATTTCCCCATCTTTCGACAAAATGCCTCGCAATGTTTCACAAAACACCCAATACTCAAACACCTTTTTACCCAAACCAAACCCAATCTAAAAACCCAAAGACACAAGGCTCTCTTTCAGTAAAAGTGGCAGCGGGACTTCTATTTTTACGGATCGGCAAGCCGAGTGTCTTTTTCATGGAGGTGGAAAGCATGTCGAAACTCGTTGAAGTACAAGCGGAGGAGCTGCGCAAGGACGGGATTCCTCTCGCCTACGTTCAGGCGTTTTTGCAGGCAGCGAAGAAAAACGACTCGATTGTCATTACACGCGCGCCTGGTCTGGCAAGCGAAGGGTTGCTTGCAGAAGGGTACGATGCAAAAGGAAAACAGATTCAAGCTATGCCGAGCAAATCGGGACCGATGACTGGTTTTGTGTGCCTCGATCCTTTGCTGAATCCGGATGGCTTGCCAGGATGGTTGGCGACACAAAAGCGCAACAAGCAGTCCCTAAGCAAAAAAGAGGGAGAACAGGCTTGCTCGGCAAGTCCGTTGGTCATATCGGACAAGCGTTTGGACTGGCTGATAAACGAGCAGAAATGGAAGGCGAACAAAGAGAGCGAGAAGCTTTACAGCGGAACCGTCACATTGCCTGCCAAGGAAGGGGGAGCCGGGGAGGCGACTGCTTTTTCGGTTGTTCTCGTCAAACAAAAAGAGGATCGCTGGGCGCTCTACTATGACGTGTTTGCGGCATATGGCTTGAAATACGAGGCGGACTTCGAGCAAGATGCGGTTTCGACCCTCGCAAATGCTTGCACGAAAATGCTGGGCGAAGCGATTAAGGAAGAAGGCAAGCAGGAAGTTGCCGCGTTTTTCAAAGAGATCAAGAAGTATCTCGAAGCGGACAAAGCTTTGGAAAACCCGTATGCCCATTACCGCCCTGTGTATGGCCTGACAAATCCTGTGGCGCCGTATGCTGAGGACGAGAAATATCGGAATTGTGTGACCAACGATATTGGTTTGTTTTCCATCTGGCCGAAAAAGGCAGAGCGAGTCAAAGAGCAAGTAACGGCCATTACCAAGGAGCTTACCACCGCCATTTTTCCCGCACCAAAAGAAGGGCAGGGCGCCAAAGTGCCGGCATCCCTGACCCGTTTCGCTCTGACTCCGGCAGTCGGGCGGCCTGTCATCGATTCGACAGACAGCCTAATTGCGTTTTCCCCCAACGGTCATGTATATCGCCTCACAGATACCAAACAGCTTGCGGAATGGATCAACGAGTGTCACGGATCGGGCTATACCATTTTGCTTGAAGAGAAGTGGAAAAATGATTGGCTGCCGCATGTAAAAGAGGTCCAGGACAAAGTAACCTGGTCGAGTTTTTCGGGCGAAGGAAAAGAAGCGCCAGCAAAGGACGGCAAAGCCGAAGAGAGCAAAGAGAAGGAAGCGCAAGAGAAAACAACAAGCAAAGACATCAAGATGCAAGCGTTGAAAGAAAAGGAAGAACAGCTCGCCATTCGCGCAAAAGAAATAGAGCTGTTGAAAAAAGAAAAAGCGTTGGACGACGAAGCGGCCAAGCTGCACGACAGCAATGATCTGCGGCAAAACTTGATCAATAAAGTAAAGGTAGCGATCCCTAAGCTGATGGGCAAGGAAGAGCTGGGGCCGACATTGAAAGACATCAAGTCGGATGACTTCGCGAAAAAAGAAGACACGAGTCTCATTCAACTGAGCGTCATCAAAGAGAAGAAAGACCCGCAATTGAGCGACTTTTTCATGCTTCATAAAAATTTGCGCGACGATTTGCTGGATCGCACCGGGTTTTTCCGCGGCATTGTGATCGACTACAGCTACCCGGAGATCATGCAGCAAAGTTTTCGCAACGTATTGGCGAGCACTACGGAGCAAGTCAAGCAGCAGGAGATTGTCCCAACGGAAGTGTACTACCGCAAACCGAGATATTCGGGGTATTTCGATAATCAGTACACGTTTTCGGAGTTGGTTCACCAGCTTCAGAAAAATGGCGTCTCCAACTTCGGCGCATCGCTCACGATCGCTGCGGCTGTTCCTTCTTTCGGTGCCGGCGTCGGGGTGGGCTACTCGCAATCCGATGAAAAGAGCACCAGTTCTTCCAAGCAAGTGAAAACGGTGTACATTACCAGCAGCTATTTGCTGCCAAAGGTAGAGCTGTCGTTTAACTACTTGGTGCCATGCGCCAGTGAAGAGTTTGTCAGCGAGATCAAAAAACTGCTGGCTTCCGCCAAGAAAGATTCGTCTAAGGCGAGAAGCTTCCAAAGCCCGCTTGACCGTTTGTTGCTTGTGTTGAAATCGTTTGGGCATTTTGTGCCGACTACCAGCACGCTCGGCGGCAAACTGATTGCCAGTGACGCCAAAGAGCTGCAACAAACGAGCGATGTCAAAGATGTCGTCAGCAAATATGCGGCAGAAGCAAAAATATCTTTGAAAAAGATGGGCGTGGGAGTGGAGGCGGAAACGAACTATTCTTCTGGAGAGCGCGAGCAGCAGCAGGACAAAGCCAAGAATGAGAGCCAGTCGATGACGTTTACCGCGATTGGCGGAGAAGGCACGTTTATTAGCAATGCCAATGAATGGGCCAACTCTGTAGCTCCTTATACCGAGTGGAGCCTGATCAGCTCTGACGGCTTGCTGCCGAGCATCGATTTGCTCCCGGCTTCTTTGTATGAAGCTTGCGTCAACTTGTTGAAATCGGAAGTAGAGACGTTGACAGCCCAGCAGCTCATGCAAAAAAACGCCCATTTCCTGTTCTACGGAAAGTATTACGATTTGATCGGCAAGTACGCGAAAAAAGAGTATTTCTACATCGCCAGCAAAAACAAGCAAGTGCTTTCCTTGGAGGATGCCAATCCTGTGGATGGTACAAAAGTCGAGCTGGCTGTGGGGAAAAACGGCGATCACCAGCTGTGGCATATGTCTCCGCTCGGACATATCGTCAGCAAAGCATCTACGGACGAGACGGAATATGTGCTGACAATGCCGGAAGTCGTTTCGGAAGAGGCATTTTTGCCTTTGATTGTCTCAGTAAAAGGGCGCTCGCAAAATCAGGTATGGGATGCGAAAGGCGGCCGCATTTTGCTGAACAATCCTGCCGTCAAAGGCGAGTACACGGTGTCCTTGCGCGATGACGATAAAGTAGGAGTCGCTGCCAAGAGCGCGAACGCGAACAACAGCACTTACGCCCAAACGTGGACGATGATCCAGGCGGCTGAACAGGAATTTGCCCAAGAGGCTGGACAAGAAGAGGTGTACTTTGTCATTTCGAGCCGATATAAAAAAGGCTATGTCATGACAGTGCGCGACGGAGAAGGCGGAACGGCGAAAGAGCAGGCTGAGATCGTGTTTGCTCCGCATGTGAGCAGCCGCAATCAACTGTGGTATACGAAGGAAAACAGCGATGAAATCTACAGTGCGCTTACCAGCTCGAATGGGAATCCGTTTGTGTTGGCAAATGTCAACAACAAGCTGGTGCTTAAAGAAAAATTTGCTCTGAAGACGAAGACGGATCACATGTGGGAGTTTACCAGCGATGGACTGAAGCACACCAGATCAGGGCAATACGCGATTGTCGAAAAGGACAAGGATACGCAAGGTTCTCCGATCGTTTTGGCAGAAAAAGGGGATTGGCGAACATTGAGCTGGGTGAAGCAGATCGTCGCCCAAAATCCGGCAGATGCTTATGCGAAAGTGTGCAAGACGACTTCCTCCCAGGATGGACTCGATCTTGGATTGAAACGGTTGCTCGTGTCCACAGCTCCGCTCGCCATCAACGGGAAAATAAGAGGGATCGGATTTGTTTGCCGGACAGGCGGAAGTACGCAATGGGACATGCTGGTTCCGCGAGTGTTTGTCGAGCGTGACGGTCGGAGGACGTGGGTGGAAGAAACGCGTTCGTATGACGAGTTGCGCAACAGCGGCCAGTATTTTGATTTCGAATATTCCCAGTATATCGATGAAAATCCGCTGTTGCTTCCGGCTAATCAGAACATAAAGGCGTTTTCGTTCTACCAAAAAGGCGGCAACCGGCTTGCGATCAGGGTACAGGCAGACAATGGCGAATGGCTCGAAAATACGAACACGAGCAACGATCATTATTTCCACGTTGGAGATACCAAGGTTACGTATCAGTCATTCGTCAATGACACCGCAGCAGAGACAATCGGCTTGGCTTTTGCCAGAGTCGACAACAGGCTTTACATCGAGACGATGACTCGGGGAGCAACGAGCGCCGAGGGGTATTTCCGCTTGCAGAGTCAGGTAGGGGACAAGCTTTTCCTGACGTTGAACAGCGACCGGAGAACGGTTAACTTGCAAAAACTGGCTCCAGGCAATGAGCAACTATGGCGCATGACAGCGGATGGATATATCGAGTGCCGCACTGCGAATCGCTCCGGGGAGAGGCTCGTATTGGATCATCCGAACTCTCCCAATCCGGTGTACGCTTTTACGATCAACGACGGGAAGACGCCCAATCAGCTCTGGGAATGGAAGGACGGCAAGCTGATCTGCAAGAAAGAGCCTGAGAAAGTGTTGAGGGCGAACCACTCAAGCGGAAGAGAAGGCACCCAGGTAATACTTTTGGAAGACGACGGAAAAATGTCTTCTCTGTGGGTACAGAAGATGGATGGGGTGTCGGCAGGTTTGGATAGTTAAGCTGGTCTAGGAAAAAAATATCCCGTCCCACTTGGCAAGAGTAGGACGGGATTTTTGCGTATGCGTAAAAATTTTTGATAAGTGCTTAGCCTCTGGACGGAAATTCGCCGCTCAAGCAGATGATGAAGTTTTGGGCGATAAACGGTTGCATGTTGTTGTGAGGTTGCGAACCGCCTGTTACGTTCAAAGCCATAGGAGACATTGGGACATTGGGAGTTGGATCGTAGTAGAGCGGTGCTCCGGAGAATGGATCTGGCTCAGGAGTTGGAGCCCAATAGCCATTTGTCGGAACAGTGGAATTGCCGGGATCTACAGTTGCCTGCGGGATGTGAGTGTGGGCAGGGATTTCGCTTGTCAACAGTGTTTCGTTCGCATTGCCAACTTTTTGTCCTACTGTACGATTGGTTAAACCGTATCCCTGACCTTGATTCATTACAGCGCTCCCCATCAAGTTTGGGAGAGCAAAGGTGGTTTTTCCATCTCCACCGTACTGAACTCCAAGAATGGAAAAAAGGGCAGTGTTTTGTTGAACGCTCATAAGCTGGCCATTACACAGCGCCCAGCCTTTAGGGGCGAAGTTTCCTGCAAAGATACGAATTTCTCCAATATAAGCATCTGCCATATGTACCGCCTCCTCTTAGTTTCTGCTTGGAAATATTCCTTGAATGGCCATGGCGTAGTTCATTACCAAATAAGGCTGCATGTTGTTATGGGGTTGACTTCCACCGGCTGTGGACAGTGTATTGGCATTCATTTGCTGGAGGTTTGCTGCCGGACCGTATGCGTTGGTTGCTGCTGCCCACACGTTGTTAGCCGCAGTAGAGAGTGTTGGTTCGACAGATGAACCGGCTACTTGATGGGTGTGTTGAGGCATTTCATTGATCGTTAAGGTATGATTGGCTTCACCTTGCGCGGTACCGAGCGGAATAGTAGAACTTACATGAATCGGTGTGCGCCCGCGGTAATCCGGGAGGGCAAACGTAGTTACTCCATCTCCGCCATACACAGCTCCGAGCAAAGAATAGAGTGCCTGATTTTGATTGATATTCAAAATCTGACCTTCGCAAAACATCCACCCGCGCGGGGCGTAATTATTGGCAAACAAACGAACTTCACCCAAAAACGGCTCAGACATGGTAGAATACCTCCTTTTATTCTCTAACATTGCTGCTGGATACTATGGCTGCGGCGGGAAGACTCCGTATAAAGAAATAATGAAGCTGATTGCGGTCGTAGGCATCATGTTGTTATGAGGTTGTCCCCCTCCGACGGGAGAGACTGACTGGGGATTCATGTTGCTAAGTGCGCTGGAAGACTCTACAGAAAAGGATAAATAAGGATTTTTGCTCCAGACATTATTGGCAGGAGTATCATCGTCCTGGTATTCAGGAATTGCATTGACCGTATGCGTGTGAACTGGCAGTTGATTGCTGACCAATGTGACGGTCTCTGTGCCGCTCTTGCTGCCTCGGGCGTAAGTGGTGTTAGGGTGGACCGGAACTCTTCCTTGCAAATCGGGCAGGGCAAAGGTTGTCTGACCATCGCCGCCGTAAGTCGTGCCAAGCAGGGCAAAAAGTGCTTCGTTCTCCGCTATGCTCACTAATTGACCGTTGCACAATGCCCAGCCTTGTGGGGCAAAGTTGCCTGCAAACATGCGGACTTCTCCAAGATAGGATTCACTCATACGGGTCACCTCTTGATTGTTTAATTATATAGAAGGCCCTTCATCAGATGATGTCGGAGTCCATTCCATGCTGATATGAAATCCTGAGCTGTCAATCGTTTGAAAACCTAGACGCTCATACAGATGTATCGCTCGATTCGTGGGTAATACGCTCAGGTGCAAGGGCCGTGAAGTGTCAGCAGCTTCCTGTTGCAGTTCACGAATCAGCGTGCAGCCAATTCCTTTATTACGATGATGGGGAAGCAGAGAGATGTCGACGAGGGTAATCTTTGTTTCGGTTCGTGCAATCATGATTCTGCCAGCCGGGATGTTCTCGGAGAAAATCAGCAGATGCTCCGCGTCAGGGTACTGGGTCGAGTAGGAATTTTTCTGGGCAAGAAACTGTAGCTGCAAAAACTGCTCCTGCATCTGCTTGTCCCACCCCCATGCTGCAAGTTCATCTGCACGGGTGCTTATGTACAGCTGAAGCAAAAAAGCTTCATCCGTTTTCTCAACCGCTCGTTTTTGAATCATCGTTCGTTCCTTTCAAAAGATCGAAATGTTTAGAGTTCTCGTCTCGCTAAGGGAATACGCTTTTTGTGAGGCATTTGCACGAGGGGAAACTGTTAACTAATGAAGCAATGAAGTTGTAGGGAACATGAGATGAAGAAATAGTTTGTGAAGAAACTAAGTGTGAGTATTTAGGTCTAAAGTAACCATAATCTACCTTTCAAAAGTAGCATAACTTTGAAGGGATAGGGAAGAGAGAAATGAAAAAAATGATGAATTTTGTAATATTAGGGTTCTGCGTTTTTTGAACGGAGTATGAACTTTATACTGAATTTATCGGATTTTCTGTCGAAAAGTGGCTCGGACAAAGATATAATGGTTGTACATCTGTTCAAGGCACTTATGGAAGTGTGTTTGAAATGCCCAGGCAAAGCATCATGAATGAAGGCGAGGAAAAAAGTCCTGCCTTTCATCGGCCACGATGTTGCCTTTATTTTTTGATAGGGAGGTTTTTGGTGAAAAAAAGCAATGCTAGTGCATGGGTAGTAAAAATCTCGGAGAATGAAATGTTTCAATTGCAATCAGGTCTTTTTCTAGTGGAATTATAGGATTGAGCAAGTTTCAAGTTTAGTAGGGAAGGGGAGGGAGTATGAGAGACAACTATCGTAAAATACGGACTTTATCCAAAATGATACTGGCTATCCTGTTAATTTTTACCTCTATGCAATTCGGTTCCCTGGTTTCCACGGCGTCTGCCGGGTCATGGACAGAGGTTAGCACAACTAACACAGGGTTGGGGGGGAGTTCGAGTTTGAAGCTTGGTTACCACGATGGCACATGGTTGGCATTTGCTTTAACGAGGGACTACTCTTCATCCACAAACGGAACGACATGGTCGAAGGCAGCAGCTCCATTAGATTGCGCTGTCAATGCTACCTATCATTTTAAAACGAAATGGATAGCGGCATGTTCGAATAGAGAAATCTATACTCTTAATGACGGTTTAGACCCAAAAGTAGCTGGCAATTGGGTAGAGCGGAAGGCTGGGGATGGGAAAACAGTCACATTCGCTGAAATTGCCAGTGATGGGGGGAAAGTAGTTACTGTTGCGAATAGCTCAGCAATTGTTCTTGTTTCAACTGATGGAGAGACATGGACGCAGCATACAGCGACAGGAACCGCTGGATTCAACTCGGTTACATACGGTGAAGGAAAGTTTGTGGCTGTGGGAAAAGAGCTAGGTAGCATTTATTCTTCTAACGATGGAGAAACATGGCAAAAGGTGAACACTGCTAGCCCGACGCAGCAACTCTATGGGATAGCATATGGAAATGGAGTATTTGTTGCCGTAGGTGCATCAAACTACCTGTATGCTTCTGATGATGGGGTCAACTGGACACAAAAGACAGCGCCAACAGGCATAGGCGGGATTTCCTATTCAACTGTAACTTTTGGTGAAGGTCATTTTTTTGCAGGCGGAACGAATCAGACCGTAATCAGCTCGCCAGATGGCTCCACTTGGTCGGTAGAAAATACAGGTGGAAGCAAAGCAGTATCGGCCGTGAAGATTGGAAATGGCAAGGTAGTGGCTTCAGGAGCTTCAGGATTACTTTTGGTAGGAAATGCTCCGATTAGCAGCCAAGCGCAAAAGCCGACAGCGAATCCGGCAGGCGGAGAAGTAGCGGCAGGGACGACAGTTACGTTGAGTACGAATACAGCAGGAGCCACGATTCACTACACCACAGATGGAAATGCCCCGACAGGAAGCAGCCCCGTGTACAGCACACCGATTCCCATCAACAGTGCGGTGACGATTAAAGCCATTGCCGTGAAAGCAGGCATGACGGACAGTGAGGTTATGAGTGAGAGTTACACCATTAAACCCCAGGCAGAAAAGCCAACAGCGAATCCGGCAGGCGGAGCAGTAGCGGCAGGAACGACAGTTACGTTGAGTACGAATACAGCAGGAGCCACGATTCACTACACCACAGATGGAAATGCCCCGACAGGAAGCAGCCCCGTGTACAGCACACCGATTCCCATCAACAGTGCGATGACGATAAAGGCGATTGCCGTGAAGGCAGACATGACGGACAGTACAGTAATGAGCGAGAGTTATACCATCATGCTGCAGGCAGAACAGCCAACGGCGAACCCGACAGGTGGAGCTGTAGCAGCAGGAACGACGGTTGCGTTGAATACGAATACAGCAGGAGCCACCATTCACTACACTACAGATGGAAATGCCCCAACAGGAAGTAGCCCCGTGTACAGCACACCGATTCCGGTCAACAGCGCGATGACGATTAAGGCGATTGCCGTGAAGGCAGGCATGACGGACAGTACAGTAATGAGCGAGAGTTATACCATCATGCCGCAGGCAGAACAGCCAACGGCGAACCCGACAGGTGGAGCTGTAGCAGCAGGAACGACGGTTGCGTTGAGTACGAATACAGCAGGAGCCACGATTCACTACACCACAGATGGAAATGCCCCGACAGGAAGTAGCCCCGTGTACAGCACACCGATTCCTATCAACAGTGCGATGACGATAAAGGCGATTGCCGTCTTGGCAGGCATGACCGACAGTACGGTTATGAGTGAGAGCTACACGATATTGCCACCGCCGCAAGTAGCGACTCCGACCGCAACACCAAGCAGTGGAGCTGTCCTAGTGGGAACCCCTGTCACACTGCAAACGACCACACCAGGAGCGACGATCTACTACACGACAGATGGCAACACGCCGACAACAAGCAGCAACGTATATAGCACACCTATTCCGATTAACAGTGCAGTCACGATCAAAGCAATAGCGGTTCTCGGAGGCATGACGGACAGTACAGTGATGAGTGAGAGCTACACGATATTGCCACTGCCGCAAGTAGCGACTCCGACCGCAACACCAAGCAGTGGAGCTGTCCTAGTGGGAACTCCTGTCACATTGCAAACGACCACACCGGGAGCGACGATCTACTACACAACAGACGGCAACACACCAACAACAAGCAGTAACGTATATAGCACACCTATTCCGATTAACAGTGCAGTCACGATCAAAGCAATAGCGGTTCTCGGAGGCATGACGGACAGTACAGTGATGAGTGA
>NZ_JARXWC010000024.1:0-26299 GCF_029892995.1 Brevibacillus sp. 1238
ACTCTCCAATAAAGTTTGTTACTGGTTCAAAGCTGGCAAATCATTAATGATAGACTCATCAACGCTTTCGCTGTTCAGTTTTCAAAGAGCATTTTGTTCTTCTTTTTGTTATCAGCACCTCGTGGTGCCGACCTTTTAAACTATATCATGTCTTCTTTTTAAAATCAAGGGTTATTTTTAGAAGTTCGTGTTTTTTTCACTCTGTTTAAAAACCCTTTCAAAAGCGACAAGAGTTATCTTATCAAGTTCACGATTAAAACGCAAGTATAAAATCTCTGGAATTTTAACCCATAAATCCACTGCGGAAAACCATGCGCAGCTTCTCCGCAAAACGGCTACAGCAGAAGATAGAAACGGTTCCAATCGTTCTTGCATTTGCAATGGCTGATCTATAGAAGATTGCTCCCGCACCTGCACTCGACCAGACAACAGCTGAAATGTCTTCTAATTGGGCTACTAAGTGCCCGTACAGCTATGAGTGATATTCTTCCGTAACCCCCTAGCAGCCATCACAAGGGCCTTAAAACGCATAGAAGTCATACTCTGGCTTCTCCCCCTCAAAAGCTTCACAAGCTCTCCTTGCTTCAGCAGATGAACCGGGGTGCAATACATAATGCCTTTTTACAGGCGACTCGCTATTCAAGCTCGCCACAGCACCGAGCGAGCAGCAGACAGATGAAGCATCACCGCAAATGTATGCTTTCAGCGCAATCAGTTATATCGTAACACTCCGGCAAGAAGCGGAACAACAGTTGCCGACACGAGCAAAGAGCCTTTCCAATAAAAAAAGAGACAGACATATGTCTGCCTCTTCTTGCAGAAAACGGCGAGCCGCTTTCTTACATCATGCCCATACCGCCCATGCCACCCATATCTGGCATGCCCATAGGAGCTTTGTTTTCTTCTGGTTTGTCAGCAATTACTGCTTCTGTAGTCAGGAACATAGCCGCTACAGATGCAGCGTTGGACAGTGCGGAGCGAGTTACTTTCGCTGCGTCAACGATACCAGCTTCGAGCATGTTCACATACTCTTCGCTCGCTGCGTTGAAACCAATGCCAACTGCTTCTTTTTTCAGACGCTCTACGATTACAGAACCTTCCAGCCCTGCGTTCGCAGCGATTTGACGAACTGGCTCTTCCAGGGAACGGAGTACGATTTGTACACCTACAGCCTCTTCGCCGTCTACTTTGATCGCTTCAACCGCTTTGATTGCGTTGATCAGAGTAGTACCACCGCCAGGTACGATACCTTCTTCTACTGCTGCGCGAGTAGAGTTCAGAGCGTCCTCGATGCGGAGTTTTTTCTCTTTCAATTCGGTTTCAGTAGCTGCACCGACTTTGATAACTGCTACGCCGCCAGCCAGTTTAGCCAGACGCTCTTGCAGTTTTTCGCGATCGAAATCGGAAGTAGTATCTTCGATTTGTTGACGGATTTGCGCTACGCGGCTTTCGATAGCTGCCTTGTCGCCAGCACCTTCAACAACAGTTGTGTTTTCTTTGGTAACCACGATTTTGCCAGCGCGGCCCAGTTGCTCCAGCTTGGTGGATTTCAGATCCAGACCGAGCTCTTCTGTAATCACTTCGCCACCAGTCAAAGCAGCGATGTCTTGCAGCATAGCTTTGCGGCGATCGCCGAAGCCAGGAGCTTTTACTGCTACAGCTGTGAAGGTACCACGCAGTTTGTTCACTACGAGAGTAGCCAGCGCTTCGCCTTCCACATCTTCAGCGATGATCAGGAGTGGTTTGCCGCTTTGTACTACTTGCTCCAGTACAGGCAGAACTTCCTGGATGTTGGAGATTTTTTTGTCAGTGATCAGGATGTAAGGGTTGTTCAGAACCGCTTCCATCTTGTCAGTGTCAGTGATCATGTAAGGGGAAGCGTAGCCGCGGTCAAATTGCATACCTTCTACTACTTCCAGTTCCGTTACGAAACCTTTGGATTCTTCAACGGTGATTACGCCGTCTTTACCCACTTTTTCCATAGCTTCAGCGATCAGGTTACCAACTTCTTGATCGTCAGCGGAAATCGCAGCTACTTGTGCGATAGAAGATTTGTTTTCAACTGGTTTCGCGATGGATTTGATTTCTTCCACAGCAGCGCGAACAGCTTTTTCCATACCGCGACGGATTACCATCGGGTTAGCGCCAGCTGTTACGTTTTTCAAACCTTCACGGATCATAGCTGCAGCCAGAACAGTTGCAGTGGTTGTACCGTCACCCGCGATGTCGTTTGTTTTGGTAGCAACTTCTTTAACCAGTTGCGCACCCATGTTTTCGTAAGCGTCTTCCAGCTCGATTTCTTTCGCGATGGTTACGCCGTCGTTTGTAATGAGTGGAGAACCGAATTTTTTCTCCAGAACCACGTTACGGCCTTTTGGACCGAGGGTTACTTTAACCGCATTTGCCAAAGTTTCCACACCGCGGAGCATGGAGCGGCGAGCGTCTTCAGAGAATTTGACTTGTTTTGCCATCTAATCTCTACCTCCTGATATGTGTTTTGTCGTTCGACTTCCTATGTCAAGAGCCTTAACCGATGATCGCGAGGATATCGGATTCGCGCAGCACGAGGTATTCTTTATTGTCTACCTTAACTTCAGTACCAGCGTATTTGGAGAAGATTACTTTATCGCCTTCTTTTACTTCCAGAGCGATGCGCTCGCCGTTGTCAGCAACACGGCCAGAACCAACTGCGATTACTCGGCCTTCTTGCGGTTTTTCCTTTGCAGAATCAGGCAAAACGATACCGCTTGCAGTCGTTTCGTCTTTGGAGATAGCTTCGATTACCACACGGTCACCCAATGGCTTAAGCACTAAAAACACCCTCCTCAAAAAATGTAGGTAAACAAAGTTTCTGTTGTTAGCACTCATAACAGTTGAGTGCTAACACCCAATTCCTATAATAATGAATCGCTATGTACTTTGCAAGTAGTTTCCCTCATTTTTTCCCAACCGCTCGTCTCGATTTGCCGTTCTTCTACTAGATGACTTTTTCTAGCAGACGGTTCTAGCAATCAGTCTGTCTCATATAAATCAAACATACGATCAGACAAGCCTGCCAAGGAGGGAAATGTTCCATGCAAAAATGGCTCTGGATCGGCTTGATTGCCCTCGGTGTGCTGGGGATCAGCCGTTTGTTCTCATCGGACACCACTTCCTTTATACGGGTAAATATCTACCCTGCCGACATCTACTGGGACGGACGCAAAATCGCCACAGGCAATGCGCAAGGGTATTATGTAGAGAGAGGCCAGGAGTTGCCCGCTTCCCTGGAATATCGCGGAACGCTTTACGTCCCTCTTTCCATGATCGGGCGGCATCTCAACAAACCTGTCGGCTGGGACGAATCCTCGCATTTTGCCTGGGTTGGTCAGCCTCCGACAGTCCCGACCGAGCTGTCGTCAGAAGTCAGCGGCTCCCCTGCTCCATCGTCTCCCAAAGCGGAGGACGCCATACCCGCTACCGCGCCAGCTCAAAACGCTCCGGCAAAAACGGCCGATTCGGGAGATGCTTCAATGAAATCATCTGCTACGCTTTTTGGCATGACAATCGGCATGTCCTCCGATGAGGTCAAAAAGCTGTTGGGCGAACCGGCTCGCAAAGACCCGAGCAGTCTCGGCTATGAATGGTGGGTGTACAATCGCGATCCGGCCAAGTTCGTGCAGGTGGGCATCGCAAGCGGCAAAGTCGTCGATCTCTACTCTCTCGCCCCGGATGCAGCACTTGGCAACATCGGCGTGGGCAGCAGCCTGCAAGCATTGGAGCGCCAGTACCCTCTGCAAAATACAATCACCTTTTCCTATATGGGAGCGAACATCCAGATCACCAATCAAAAGCAGCAGCGCCCGCTCGTCATGAAAGACGGAGTCCCGCACATTTTTTATTTGGACAAGCAAAATGGCAACAAAGTGACCGGGTTGCGCATGATCGACACGCAAATGCTTTTGCGCGGCGGATTTTACGAGACGAAATGGTCCTACCAAGGGCAAGCGCCTGACTTCGATCCTCCAGTCCTGAATGTAGGCCAACGGGAACAAGTCAACCTCGCCAACGAACGGCAGACCATCGATCTCGTCAACGTCACCCGCTACCGCTACAAGCTACCTCCCCTGCAATGGAACGAGGAAGCCGCCCAGGTCGCCAGAGGGCACAGCCTTGATATGGAAACAAACGATTACTTCGACCACATCTCCCCGACGACCGGAAGCAGTCCTTTTGACCGTCTGAAGCAAGCGAATATCACCTACAGCATGGCGGGGGAAAATATTGCGGCAGGTTACCCCGACGCCATTGAAGCGCACGAAAGCTGGATGAACAGTCCCGGGCACAGGAAAAACATCCTGGAAAAGGACTTCACCCAGCTAGGTGTCGGGGTCATCACTGATTATTTCACCCAAGCGTTCCTTACTCCCAACAAGTGATCCTTCCTCAGCGCAATTGAACGTTCGCCCGCAACTGATCCACCGCGCCTGTAAACTCGACCACGACCGTCTCGTACTCTTTCGTGTGCAAAATCAGCCAGGGACGTCTTCCGCCTTTTTTGGGCATGATGACGAACATCTCGGCAATGTCGGTATCCAAACTAGCCGAGGCAAGCTTCAACCGCTTGGGAGGAGCCAACGGTATTTTCACAATCATCACATGGTCCAAAGACGGGTTCAGTTCCTGCACTCGCCCACTCACTGTCGCAAGCAGCTGCTCCGCTTCTTTTTGAAACACGTCTGAATTGGCAAACGTGGCGACAACCTGCTGCTTGTCGGAATCGAACAACTCTACCTGCTCTGCACCAACTGCGGAACCGGACGAAAAGAACAGAGTCAAACATAAAATCAGCCACATGGTTTGCAAGCACCTCCCTTATTAACTTTTCTAGTATCTCCCACCTGTTTGCAAAGTCATGCCAACCGCTTGGCAATAAAAAAAGACCCGCTGCTATCCATTCCATAGCACGGGTCTTCTTTCGTATAAGTTATCGTACCAGCTCGTCCGTTTCGTAGCTGCCGTATTCTTTTTCCCACTCGGCTTCTTCGCGCAGCTGCTTGCGGTACACGATGCGCGACAGCCAAATGCTCATCTCGTACAGCAGCAAAAGCGGAATCGTCACCATGATGTCGCTGACAATCTCAGGTGGCGTCAGCGTAATCCCGACTACAGCCAGTCCGAAATAGGCCAACCGTCTTACTTTTGCCAACCTCATCGGGTTGAGGATGCGCAGACGGGTGAGGAACATCACGATGATCGGCAGTTGGAACAAAATGCCGAACGGGATGACCATGTTGAACAGGAAGCCAAAATACTCGGCGATTCCGTAATTGGGGTCAGCCCCGATCGTCGCAGTCATGCCGGTCATGAACTGCATGATCATCGGAAATACGACGTAATAACCAAACAAAATGCCTACGATAAAAAGCAAACAGGCCGCCGGAATAAAGTAAAGCGAACCGCGTCGCTCACGTTCCTCCAAACCTGGCGAAACGAAGCGCCAAAGATGGAACAAGGCGACAGGCAGCGCCGCCACCGCACCAATCAAAAAGGCAAACTGCATGTACACGCGAAGAGCATCGGATGGATGCAGGGAAATAATCGGCACTCCATCGGCAATCGGCTCTTGCTTCAAGTATTCAATCAACGGACCGGCAAAGTAAAAACCGGCTATCAGCGCGACGACAAACACCGCCAGCACCCATATGATGCGCCTGCGCAACTCCGTCAGGTGTTCAACCACTGTCATTTCACGATCTCTCATGGCAACCACCTTACCTGATTATGCCTTCTGCTGCTCTTTCTCCATCTGAAGGCGTTCCAATTCCAGCTTTTCACGAATTTCCTTTTCCAAGCGCTCGCGCTCCAGACGTTCGCGAACTTCACGCTCGATTTTTTCACGATCAAAAGCGTCCTTCTCGGTCACGACTGCCGCTTTCGCCGGAGCTTCTTTGGCAGCCAGCTCCTTTTTCTTCGCTTCGTCGTCCTCATCGTCATCGCTAGTCAAACTGCGCGTAGCGTTTTTAAACTCTTTCAGCGTGTGTCCCACGGCGCGTCCAAGCTCCGGGAGTTTTTTCGGGCCGAACAGCACCAACGCCAACACGAGAATCAGAATCAATCCAGGAATCCCAATCGAACTCATTTTCTTCACTCCTTTTTCCTGTTATTTGCCAGTCTAACCAGCTAACACTTCCGTAAACCGCCATAACCGAGTCTCGTCATGTCAGAAGCAACAATTCGTTCTCCTGCAAGAATCCGCGGCAAAAACACATCAAATGAAGTGAACGGCTCATGCATCACAGCTCCAGGAAGGCCGAGAATTGGAACTTCCCCTTTATAGGCAACCATCAGCATGGAGCCAGGCAGCATCGGCGTTCCGTATCGAACCACTTCCGCTCCTACACCTGCGATCGCTCCCGGCGTCCTGTCATCCGGATCGACGGACATACCGCCCGTGACGAGCACCAGATCGACGCCTTCGTCGAGGAACGAGTGAATTTGCTGTTCAATCGCTTCCTTGTCGTCAGGAGCAAAACGTTGGTCCACAACAGTAGAGCCGAGCGCTTCCACTTTGTTCCGAATCACCGGGCCGAACTTGTCCGCAATTCTGCCGGAGAATACTTCCCCTCCGGTCGTAACGAGACCGACTCGCTTCTCCTCAAACGACTTCACCTGAATAATCGGGCCGTCAAACTGCTTGACCAACTGTTCCAGTTCAATGATGCGCGTCTCCTCGATGATCAGGGGAATAATTCTCGTGGCAGCCAAAGTATGCCCCGGATGCACGATTTGATCACCGTACATGGTGGAAAAGGCAATTCCCTCCAGCGTGTTCAAGGCATGCACCGCTTCTTCGTTGATCTTGGCAAGGCCAGTCCGCGATGCTTTCATCGATACTTTGCCCTCGTACGGAGGCGTCAGCGTCAAGCCTTGCCCGGATACGGCCTTGGCAATCCGAATGCCTGCCTCTTCTTCATGAATGAAGCCCTCAGGCATCTCCAGCACGTAAATGTGCTCCTTGCCGATGGACAAAAGCGGCTCAATATCCGCTTCGGTCACGACATGTCCTTTTTTAAACAGGCGGCCTTTAAACTCGCCAGGCAAAATTTGCGTCATGTCGTGCGGCAGCATCATGCCGATGGCTTCCCGCACTGGAACTTCCCGCATTTTCGGTTTTTCTACCAACCCAATCCTCCCCAATCTTCGTTGGCTTCCCCTGTTCCTTGCAAAATGTGCAAAGCGTCCGCGAGCATGTCGCCGATCGCATTAAAACAGATTTCGACCCCTTTAGGGTTTCCAGGGAGGTTAATGATGAGCGAGTTGCCGCGCGTACCCGCAACAGCGCGCGTCAGCATCGCACGGCGGGATTGCTGCAAGCCGGCACGGCGCATTTCTTCCGCCAGCCCCGGTACAGGCCGGTCGATGACCCATTCTGTCACTTCCGGCGTAACATCGCGCGGGCTGAGCCCTGTCCCGCCAGTGACGATCAGCAGGTCGCATTTTTCACGATCCACCAGCTCAATCATATGCTCCTGCAAGTCTTCCATATCATCAGTAACGGCACGGTAGACAGCAACATCTACGTCCAGCCAATCCCTTGTCAGATTGCGGATGATGGGAATCCGATCATCTGCCCGATCTCCTCTGGCAATCGAATCACTCGCCGAGATAACGCCTACCTTCCATTTACCCACAGTTCATTCCTCCGTTTTCTCATTCGTTCATATTGTACACTTTTTTGTCCATAGTGTAGAGAGAATAGCGCGAAAAAGGAAGCGCCTGACACAAAACCTTCACGATTGAAAATAGCCTTTTTCCGTTACAATCCCGTCAAGCCGGATGTCGTGAGGCTCCAGCGGGACATGCTCCACGACCTGCATGGAGAAGCCAACCCCTACTAAAAACGGCAGTCTGTCCAGTCCAGCCAAAAAGCGATCGTAAAACCCGCCGCCGTAGCCCATTCTGCCGCCATGCCTGTCAAAAGCGACACCTGGCACAACTACGGCCTCCAACAGAGACACATCCGCTTCCTCTGCTTTTTCCGGGTCCGGCTCCATAATTCCGTACACGCCCTGCTTCAGCATATGTTCTCCGGTAAATCGGTAAGGGATTAATCGGCGCTGCTCGACCAAAGCAAGCGGCAGCCAAACTTCCTGGCCTCTGTTCATCGCTTCCCGAATGAAAGGCAAGATGTCTACTTCGTCGCCAAACGGATGGAAGGCAAAAATCGCCCTGGCACTGGCAATCCGCTCATTCTCCAGAAGGTGACGGCATATGTGCGCAGAATACTGCTCTCGCTCACTTGCCGGAAGCGCTTTTCGCCTCTCCAAAATATGGCTTCGCAGCTGCTTTTTATTCGTTTTTTGGTCCATGGCGGCTTGTCCCCTCTCCTTTCGCACAAGGACCGCGTCCTGAAGGCTTGTCCCGTGCGCTCTCTCTAGGCTACACTTGCATTACTATATAAAGAGGTGAATCAGATGATTTTGCTACAGGCTGAACATATAGAAAAAACGTATGGCATCGAAACCATTCTACAGGACATCTCTCTGCAAATACAAACAGGAGAACGGGTCGGACTGGTCGGCGTAAACGGCGCGGGCAAATCTACCCTGATGAAAATACTTGCGGGCGAGTTGAGCTATGACAGCGGGCTGGTTCGCATCCCGAAAGACGTAACGGTCGGTTACCTGGCCCAAAACGGCGGCCTCGAATCGGAGCGATGTATTTGGGATGAGCTGCTGAGCGTGTTCGACCACTTGCGGGCGGAGGAAAAGGAATTGCGCGAGCTGGAAGCCAAAATGGGCGACCCGGCCGTGCTGGCAGATGAAAAACGATACCAGCAAATTTTGGAGAACTACTCGCTGCGCTCGGAAGCTTTCAAGGAAAAAGGCGGCTACAGCTACGAAGGAGCCATTCGCGGCGTCCTGCACGGCTTGCGCTTTGCGGACATGGACTACCAGACCCCGATCAAGACATTGAGCGGCGGGCAGAAAACGCGGCTGGCGCTTGCCAAGCTGCTGCTGCAATCTCCGACGATTTTGCTATTGGACGAACCTACCAACTACCTCGATATCGAGACGCTCACCTGGCTGGAAACGTATTTGCAAAACTATCAGGGAGCAATCCTGGTCGTATCCCATGACCGTTACTTCCTCGACAAGCTGGTGACTGTCGTCTACGAAATCGAACGGACTCGCGCTACGCGCTATGTCGGCAACTACAGCCGCTTCCTCGATGAAAAGGCTGCCCGGCTGGAGCAGGATTTGAAGCGGTTCGAGAAGCAGCAGGAGGAAATCGCCAAGCTGGAAGATTTCATCGCCCGCAACATCGCTCGCGCCACGACAACCAAACGGGCGCAGAGCAGACGCAAAACATTGGAGAAAATGGACCGTCTGGACAAGCCAATCATGAACAACAAGTCGGTGAATTTTTCCTTTGAAGTAGCCAAAATGAGCGGAACCATCGTCATGAAAGCAAGCAACCTGTCTGTCGGCTACCCGGATGCCGTTCTCTCCCGCGGCCTGACTTTTGAAATCGAGCGCGAGGAACGCGTCGCACTGGTCGGGCCAAACGGGATCGGCAAATCTACTTTGCTGAAAACGATTGTCGGACAGTTGCAAGCTCTTGCCGGAGACGTACACTTCGGAAGCAACGTCACAATCGGCTACTACGACCAGGAACACCGCAACCTGAACGAGCGCAACACTGTGCTGGGGGAAATCTGGGACGAGTATCCGAACATGCTGGAAAAAGACGTGCGGACGCTGCTCGGCAATTTCTTGTTCAGCGGCGACGATGTCCAAAAGAAAATCAGCGATCTGTCAGGCGGCGAGCGCGCGCGTGTCTCCCTGGCCAAACTGATGCTGAAGCAAGCCAACTTCCTCATTTTCGACGAGCCGACGAACCATCTGGACATTTTCAGCAAAGAAGTGCTGGAAAACGCGCTCTACGACTATCCGGGCACTATTTTGTTCGTCTCCCATGACCGCTACTTCCTGAACAAAATCGCCAGCCGCGTGCTGGAGCTGACAGGCAATGGCGTGACAAGCTATCTGGGCAACTACGACTACTACGTGGAAAAGAAGCAGGAACTGGAGGAGCTGGCCGCCGAGCAAGCCGCGCAGCCAGCGAAAAAGCAGGGAACGACTACAGCCGCCCAGGCGGAAAAATCGTCCTACGAGCTGGACAAAGAAGCAAAACGGCGCGAGCGCCAGCGCCAGCGCCGTCTGGAAGAGATCGAGGCAACGATCCAAAAGCGGGAAGCCGATATCGTCAAGTGGGAGGAAGAACTGTGTCTCCCGGAAATCTACAGCGATCATATGCAGGCCAAAGAGCGCAACGATCTGATCCAGGCCGCCAAACAGGAGCTGGAGCAGCTGTATGATGAATGGAGCTCGCTGTCCGAGGAATAAGCGAGGCAGACGCTCTGTCTACGTGGAGCAGCGCTTTTGCTCAGGCTCCTCCAAAGCCGCGTAAAGCGCTGGAACGATCAGAAACGAAATGCAGGTCGCAGCCGTCACGATCCCGGAGTCATTCAACGCAAGACCTGCGAGCGATCCGGCGATGACTCCGGCGAAGCCTTTTACCAAATAAGGCGTGTCTTGCGCCAGATGCCGGAGAAAGCGGTCATTTTTCAAAGAGAGCACGCCCAGTGCAATGAGCGAGACGGCAAAGACTTTGCTCCAGATCGAGACGCGAATCAGCCGCACGTTCATCGCCAGCTTTCGCTCGATCATCTGTCCGACCTCGCCCCATTCACCTGCGAGTATTTGCTGCGAGACTCTCCCTACATGGGTGAGCGGCTGGTCGGACAACAGACTCGTCGCCATCAACCCGATTACCCCGAGAACGAGGCCGCCTGTTAACAGCAGGAGGCCTTTTTTGCCGATTCGCAGGTTATGCAGCCGGGCAAACGCGACAAAAAGCCCGATCAAGCCTGCCAGAAAGCCGCCCGCATCTGTCCCCAGGTTCGGCGCGACCATGTAGTAGAGCACAACCGCACAGACGAGCAAGGAACCGCCGGGCAGTGCCAAGCCAGCCACAGGGAGCACTCTCGTCCGCTCCCGATACAGCTGGTACAAGGAAGCGACAAGCATGACCGTTCCTCCGATGATCACTCCCTCGTATTCATTGCCCAATCCGTAAAACCGCGCCCCGATCACCGGATCATAGCCGAGAAAAGACTGCCGCATCAACGTTGCTCCCGTCCACCCGTCGAGACATACAACTGCCACCGTGACCGCACTGACACCCAGCGTTATTTTTGCGAGCGATTGATTCTCCTGCCAAAAGGCAATCGCCAGAGCAGCCATGATCAATACTCCCAGTATCAGCGAGCCGCGCACCTTCCAATCCAGCGCCGCTTCCAGCAAAAGCAACGCAGGGAACCAGAGCAACGCCAGAAGCGCCAGGCGAACTCCTCTGCGCATGCGCGACAGCCCCACTCCTTCTCTTCTTCTCCCCCACATCCACAGCAGCGCTGCGCAGCCTACCGTCACAATTTGCAGCATCACGTAAGTGTACAGGACAGACGGCCTTGTCGCGTACGTATGATGAATCTGTTCCACTTGGCTGAGCAGTTGCGACAGGTCGCCTTCTGTCCGGTAAATGGAATGACCCGTCAACCCTTTAGGGACAGGCACGTCCAGCCAGGTCAGCACTGTCGGCAACACATCCAGCCCGCTCACGAGACCGTTCTGGCGCGTCGTTGCAGAAGTCAGCAGCCCGGAAGACTGATCCGACCACAGCAAAAGCGGCGAGAGCAGCGCCTTGTCTTTTGCCGCCACGGAATTGACGGCGGGCGATACCAGCATGATCATCTGGTTAGCTCTGCGCAAGGAAAGCAACTGGTCGAGAAACTGCGCCAAATCGTTCTGGACGCGCTGATATTGTCTCGCAAACTGCCCCGGCTCCATGTCCGGCCCCAGCTGATACAGGCGGGACAAATCAGAAAGCTGTACCGCAATCAACCCGGATGAACGGTCTGCGCGAATCCGATCGAGCAAGTAGGCCGTATTCGTTTTCACTCCGTACGGGTATCCTCTGACAGACAGCGAGTTTGCTTCCGATACGTCTCCGGCAGGAACTCTCCCTTCCTGATCCATAGCGAAAAGCACAGCCTGCCTTTGCCTGGTTTCCTCAAAGTCTCCATTGCCGTAGGAGGCGATCCGAATCTTGTATGCTGCCAGTGTCGTGCCCAACAGTCCAAGGCGGGAAGTATACGGCTTGTCGCGGTTGTCCTCATGCAGACGGAATATACCGGGAAAAAGGATCGCTGAGCGCGCCAAGTCGTGCGCCCGATAGCCTCCCAACTCCTGCATCCGCTCTCCTGCCGTCTCGCGCGGCGAAAAAATTTCCGCGGGGTGATAGGCTGTGCCGCTTCGCTCTGTGTACAGAGCCTGTCCTCCGCTCCCCATCAGCAAGTAGCCATTCGCAGCCGTTCGCGGCCCTGGCGTGCGCAAAGAAAGAGCTGCTGCCCCCGCTTGGCTGATCCACTTATCCACAAGCGGCAAGCTTTTGAGCTTTTCCAGATCGGCAAAAGACATCCCTTCCACAAACAACAGGATGACTTGCGGTTTTTCTTGAACTGCCAGCGTTTTTCCGGGATTTGTATGTGCAAACAATATCAGGATGAGCAAAAAGAGCAGCACGATTTTGGACTTCATCGGGTTCCTCCTGTTGATAACCAGAAATTTTTATCCACATATTCCACAAAATAATCCACAGGCTATACGTGAATTTCCCGGTCATTTTCTCGTGTTATCACCAGTATTCACAGGGGGCTGTGAGAACAACCCGGAAAGTTATCCTGAACTTGTGGATAATGTCGAAAAAGCTCGATTTCTGGGAGTACGAGGGACGAAAAAAAGCCCATTCCCGGGAATGGACTTTTCGTTTTAAATCGTTTACTGTTCGTTTTCATTCAGCGACAAACCAGGGACGCCGTTCAGATCGAGAGCGGCAAACTGCCCTTTTTCATACTTGATATAGCCTGCTGCCGCGATCATGGCAGCGTTGTCCGTGCAAAGCGAGAGAGGCGGGATGACAAGCGGGATTCCCTCAGACTCGCAACGTGCCTGCAAACGTTCCCGCAGGCCGCGGTTCGCAGCTACGCCGCCTGCCAAAAGCACTTGCTTCGCCTGGCAAGCGCGGACGGCGCGAATCGTTTTTTCCACCAGCACTTCGGTCACCGAGTCCTGGAAGCTCGCGGCCAAATTCGCGGGTTCAATCGTCTCTCCCCGTTGCGCTGCGTTGTGCAACGTGTTGAGCACGGCTGATTTCAGACCGCTAAAGCTGAAATCGTAGGAGTCCGGTTCCAGCCAGGAACGCGGCAACGGGACGTTCGGTTCCCCTTCATGCGCGAGTCGGTCAATGTGCGGTCCACCCGGATACGGCATGTTCAGCGCCCGCGCTACCTTGTCATACGCCTCTCCGGCAGCGTCGTCTCGCGTCTCGCCCAAAATTTCGAACTGTCCGTGCCCCTTCATCCAGACAAGCTCCGTATGACCGCCGGAAACAACGAGAGCGATCAACGGAAAGTCCATCTCCTCGACAAGCCGGTTGGCGTAAATATGTCCTGCGATATGATGGACACCGATAAGCGGGATTCCCCTTGCCAGCGAAATAGCTTTTGCCGCCGCTACCCCGACCAGCAGGGCGCCTACAAGACCTGGTCCATACGTTACCGCAATGGCGGAAATGTCCTCCAGCTTCTTGTCTGCCTCAGCCAAAGCTTGCTCAATGGTCAGCGTAATGTTCTCCACATGTCTGCGGGATGCGACCTCCGGCACCACGCCACCAAAGCGCTTGTGGATGTCTGCTTGTGAAGCGATGACATTGGACAGCACCTCGCGGCCATCGCGCACGACAGATGCCGATGTCTCGTCGCAGCTAGTCTCGATTCCTAAAATATACACGGGCGCGCCAGACTTTTTATGCGCCTCATATGCTTCTCGTACGCGCATCTCGTAGCGCGATGTAGTCGTCTTGTTCATTACAAAGTCACCCACATAATGATTGCGTCCTCATTGTTATCTGAATAGTATCTTTTGCGCACGCCATGCTCGCGAAAACCGAGCTTGGTGTACATGTTCCGCGCCACAAGGTTGGATGGACGGACTTCCAGCGTCATGCTTTTCGCCCCAAACATCCTCGCGACTCCCATCATTTTGATCATGAGACCCAGCCCGATTTTTTTCCCGCGGAACAATGGATGGACGGCCACATTGGTAATATGGGCTTCGTCAAGCACGATCCACATGCCGCAGTAAGCGACGATCCGGTTCTGGTGGACAACGACGACATAACGGGCGTTCGGGTTCTTCGTCAGCTCATTGACGAATGCGTCGTGCGGCCAAGGAGTGGAAAACGACAGTCGCTCCAATTCAGCCACAGCCCCGACGTCCTGCATCGTCATGAAACGATATTCCAAATCGATTGGTTGGCTCATCCTTCTACTCCTTTACGGCCCCCGCCTGCTTTTGGGCAAGCCACTTCGCTTCGGCTTCCGCCAGTTGCAAATACTCGGGCACTAGCTCGTGCGCACTGCCCGCTTGCTGCAGTCGGCGCAATGCCACGTATCCGATATGAGCGGCACGAGGGTGATTGGATGCGGGAGACGCAAAGCGGGCCTGCTCTCCCAGTTCTTGTGCAATCGCTTCCCGGTGAATCCGCACATCTTCGCCCAGAAAAAGAATCGGCTGTCCTTGAGCCATATCCCTGAGCTGGGGCAACCAGTCCTGGAGCAAGATGATTTTTTCATCCCCCTGCACGTCAACCGCGTCCAGACCGTTCGCGCGGTAGCAGCCTGTGTACACCTGTCCCCGGCGAGCGTCGAACAACGGTACGATCAACCCGGGAAAGCCCAAAGCATTCATAGCCACTACTTCCAGGCTGGAAACGCCGATGACTGGCACGTTCAACGACCATGCCATGCTTTTGGCCGTAGCCACTCCAATGCGCACTCCCGTATAGGAGCCTGGTCCATTCGCTACTCCAAAGCCGCCAAGCTGCTCAGGAGAGGTTCCGGTCGCATCCAGCAACTCGCTTACGCAGTCCATCAGCCGAATCGAATGGTTTTTTTGCTGATTCGTCGTCATTTCGGCAAGGACGCGTTCTTCCTCCACCACCGCTACACTTAACACCAGATTGGATGTATCAATCGCCAGTACGCGCATCAAAATCAAACTCCTCACACAATTTCACGTAACGCTCTCCCTTGGGACACAGCTCGATGCTTCGCTCATCCTCGCCAGATGTTCGCAGGAAAACCGTCAGCCGATCCGCCGGCAAGTAATCCTCAAGCAAGGAGGCCCACTCGACGACACAGACTCCCTCGCCAAAAAAGTAATCGTCCAGCCCAAGCGAATCAGGATCATCCCCTACCCGGTAGACGTCCATATGATAAAGCGGCAAGCGCCCCTGATATTCTTTTATGATCGTAAACGTCGGACTGTTCACTACTTGGCGAACGCCAAGCCCTCGTGCAAGCCCTTGGGTAAACGTCGTCTTTCCGGCCCCCAGATCGCCTTCCAGCGCCAAAAAGTCACTCGGGGCCAGACACTGTGCCAGTTGCTCTGCAAAACGCTGCGTTTCCTGCGCGCCTGCAAGCTTCCAGATATAGCCCATTTTATCCACTCCTCGCTTACTCGCGCCGCTTGAAATGATTGTAGCCTGCTTTCGGCAGAGCCGTTCGGCTTTCGCCAGTCCGCAGCGACAGCTTGGGTGCAGCAGTCTGCTCGGCTTCCACCGCACCGATTACAGAGAACAGGATGCCCGCTGCCGCAAAACGTTCGCGGACGGCATCAACCTCGCTCGCTTCGATTGTTCCGACGAGCTGGTAGTCCTCTCCGCCGTAAAATGCCCACTCCACCGGGTCTTTTCCGAACTGCAAGGCGCAGGCCCGCGCCTCTTCCTCGATCGGGATCAGGGCGGCGTCTACACAAATATTGACCGAGCTTGCCTCCGCGATTTCCCACAGCTCGGAAGCCAATCCGTCACTGACATCATTCAACGCCCCGCAAACACCTGATTGCAGGAGCAGACGCCCAGCTTTTACCTGAGCGACCGGGCTCTGGTGAGCTGCTATCAGTTTCGCCCAACGCCCTGACCATTCAGTCACAGACTGCTGTTCTTGCCGATCTTGTAGCAACACATGCAAACCGGCGGCAGAACTGCCCACATGTCCTGTTACAAAAACAGCTTGCCCCGCGCGGGCGTGCGAACGCCGAATGGCGCGTCCTTTTTCCACCTCGCCAAGCACCGTGACAGACAAGTGCAACGCATCTGGTGCGGATACCGTATCTCCGCCGATTACTTTCACGCCATACATGTCACATGCCGCGTAAATTCCATCGTATATGCCATGGCACTCTTCCGGCGTCCAGTGCGGTGCGACGGCGATGCTGACCAACGCATAGCGGGCGTATCCGCCCATCGCCGCGACGTCGCTTACATTGCTTGTAACGGCTTTGTAGCCGATGTCACTTGGCCGCATCGTTTCTTTTAAAAAGTGAACGGTCTCGACCATCGCGTCGCAGCAGGCCACAATTTCCATCTCTGGCGAAGGAGAAAAAACGGCGGCATCGTCCCCCAGCCCGACAGTCAAGCCGTCTCCTTCCTGTCCGTCCGAACGGCTCGTCCATTGCCGGATCAGGGAAAATTCGTCATGTGCCACCTCGAACGCTCCTTTTTTGCATAGTCAGTCCATTATACCTCTCGTGTCAAAATGCACGCAAGAAAGCCGCGTCTCGCTTGCTACTTCAGTTCTCTCAGCTGCAACGTTCCCCGGCATCGTCCGCAGCGGTAGCGGGAAGGGTCCATTCGCCTTTTTCGTTTATACGTCATCCCGCACGAATGGCAGGCAAGCTCGTAGCGATAAGGCATCACCGCTCTGCCGCTGCCTACCTGCTGGCAATACCGGCTGCCGCCGACCTGGGCAAGCAGTCTGCGAAAGTCTTGATCTGCGTGGCGGTAGCCTTTTTTCTCCAGATGCAAATGATAGTGACACAGCTCATGCTTGATGATCGCAATCAACTCGCCTTCTCCATGCTCCGCCAGATGTTTGGGATTCAATTCAATATCGTGGGAGCGCAGCAAATACCGTCCGCCTGTCGTGCGCAATCTGCTGTTGAAGCGAGCCCGATGACGAAATGGCTTGGCGAAAAATTGAGTGGAGATTTGCTCCACCAGCTCTTGCAATTCGGTATCGGTCATGTCCTCTCTAACGCTCCTCTCTCCTTTTCACCATAGCAGTTCCTGTTGAAAAGTGCCAGACAGATAGGCTACACTGGGTGGAAGAAAAGTAGATTGGTTTGGAGGAGCTTATGCGCTATTTGATCTTGCAGGAAAAAGACGGGTTGACGTTCGTTGCGCTGCCTGAAACGCATATGTATCAGCTTGTTGCCCTGTTCAAGCGACTGTACAAGGAAATCGACAAGCTGACCATCGAGGATCGACCACAGCTGCCGAGCGTGCTTGCGGAATGCGCCGACCTGGAGCTTTTGGGAAGCGGACTTGCCGTTGTGGATGGACTCGATTACGTCAGCAGTCTGGAAGAACGCTTTGCCGCACTCCCCGAGAGTCAGTATCCACTGATCTCCTTGTTGACCGAGATTCGCGCTTTACAGGCCCAACTTGAATTTTTGCGCGACGAAGAGTAAGTTTTTTGGAAAATAAGTACCTCCTGATCGTCTTTGTGCATACATTGCCAATAGGCGAATAATTCCAGGAGGTACCTACATGCCCCAATGGATGCGTAAGCAGTTGCAGCGTGCCTTCAACGGGAAGGACATTCGACAAATTCGTTTGCTGAACAGTTGCTGGTTCTTATATTGGGAAAAACATGGCGGCCGTCCCGAGTAGCAGGAGGCCGCCTTTTTATGTTTACGCTTCGCCCGGGGCGATCATGGTCAAGCCCACGCGCTGGCGCTTTTCATCGATTTCGACAACCCACACATCCACGATGTCTCCTACGGTCACAACGTCGAGCGGATGCTTGACGAAGCCTTTTTTCAGCCGGGAAATGTGAACAAGCCCATCGTTTTTCAGACCGATATCCACAAACGCCCCGAAGTCTACCACATTGCGAACCGTTCCTTGCAGCTTCATCCCTACTCCGAGATCGGACAGTTGCAGCACGTCGCTGCGCAAGAGCGGCTTCGGCAGCTCATCGCGGGGGTCGCGTCCCGGACGCAACAGACTCTCGACAATATCCGTGAGCGTCGGAACCCCGATGCCAAGCCGCTCGGCTGTCTTCTCGATATCGAGCGATTGCAGGCGCTCTTTGCAGCGCTCGCTGCCGATTTCGCTCGGCGCAATTTCGATCATCGCCAAAAGCTTGTGCGTAGCCGCGTACGATTCCGGGTGAATCGGGGTCTTGTCCAGCGGATCGCTTCCTCCTGTGATGCGCAAAAAGCCGATGCACTGCTCGTACGTCTTGGCTCCCAGTCGAGGAACTTCCTTCAACTGGCTGCGAGACGAGAACATGCCGATCTCTTCCCGCTTTTTCACGATGTTGCCCGCCACTTGCTTGCTGATTCCCGATACGTACTGCAACAGCGACGAGGATGCTGTGTTGACGTCCACCCCGACGTGGTTTACCGCCGATTCGACGACAAATTGCAAGCTGTCCGCCAATCTCGACTGGGACACGTCATGCTGGTATTGGCCCACGCCAACCGATTTCGGGTCGATTTTGACCAGTTCGGCAAGCGGGTCCTGCAAACGCCGGGCGATCGAGGCAGCACTGCGCTCCGCTACATCGAGGTCCGGAAACTCTTCTTTCGCCAAAGGTGAAGCTGAGTACACCGACGCTCCCGCTTCATTCACGATAATGTACATGACCTGGCGCTTGATTTCCTTAAGCAGATTGGCAATAAATTGCTCCGTCTCACGCGAGGCCGTACCGTTGCCGATCGCGATGACACTGACATCGTACGTCTCGATCAACTGGCGAACTTTTGCCGCTGCTTCTGCCACTTTGTTTACCGGAGGAGTAGGGTAGACGACCGCTACTTCCAATAGCTTGCCCGTCTCATCGACTACAGCTAATTTACAGCCAGTCCGGAATGCCGGGTCGACCCCGAGAACGACTTTGCCTTTTACCGGAGGCTGCAACAGTAGATTGCGCAAGTTCTCCGCGAAAATGTGGATGGCCCGCTCTTCTGCCGCCTCTGTCAGCTCGGCGCGTACCTCCCGCTCGATCGACGGCGCAATCAAGCGCTTGTACGCGTCCTCGACCGTCTGCTCCATGAGTGAGCGAACGACCGTCTCGCCGGGAACCATCCGCCTTTGCACCCAGGCCAAAATCTCGGCGACTGGCGCTTCTACGGTCACCTTCAGGATGCCTTCGCTCTCTCCCCGGTTGATGGCGAGCACGCGATGGGGCACAACCTTTTTCAAAGGCTCGCTGTATGCGTAATACATCTGGTATACGTTTTTCTCGTCTGCTTCTTCTGCCTTTTGCTCGGTCACCAGCAGCCCTTTTTGCACGGTGCGCTGGCGAACCCACTGGCGGATGTCCGGATCGTCGGAAATGTGTTCGGCAACGATATCCATCGCCCCTTGCAAAGCTTGCTCGATCGTTTCCACGCCTTTTTCGGCATCCACGTATTTTTGTGCTTCCTCTTGCGGATCACCTTTTTTCGGCAGGCTCAACAAGTACGTGGCGAGCGGCTCCAATCCCTTTTCCTTGGCCATCGTCGCTCGCGTGCGGCGCTTTTGCCTGTACGGTCGGTAAAGGTCTTCCACTTCTTGCAGCTTCGTGGCCCGCTCAATTGCCGCCTTCAATTCATCCGTCAGCTTGCCCTGCTCCTCGATGAGCCGGACTACTTCTTCCTTGCGTACTGACAGGTTGCGCAAATAACGCACGCGTTCCTCGATCGCCCGAATTTGCGTTTCATCCAACTGCCCGGTCATTTCCTTTCGGTAGCGGGCAATGAAAGGAACGGTATTGCCTTCATCCAAAAGGGCAACCGTGCGTTCCACCTGATGAGGTTTGACGCCCGTATCCTGGGCGATTGTCTGGATCATCAATGTAAGCTCCATACATTCCTCCTGCGCTCGTACTTCGCCGTTTATTGTACCATATTTGCTAGCAACGTCTGGAAACGGGCAAAAAAAAAGAGGTGCACATGCCCCTCCTCCCAAGCTTCCCTGTTAGGTTGCTGTTCTCGCCGTTTCCAGCTGTTCTACCCGCAAAGCCTCTCTCAACTTGCCCAATGCACGACGCTGCAAGCGGGAAATATGCATCTGGGACATGCCCATGATGTCTCCGGCCTGCTTCTGGCTCAAATTTTGATAAAAGGTTAAATGAATGATTTCTTTTTCCCGCTTGTCCAGAACGTGCAGCGCCCGGTCGAGCATCAAGTTTTGTTCGACTTGTCCGTAGCCCACTTCTTGCTGGCCGACGAGATCCAGCAGTGTGATCGTGTTGCCGTCGTTGTCTGCTTCCAGCTCGCTGTCCATGGAAAGGGAATGGTAGCTCCGCCCCATTTCGAGCGTCTCCAATACGGCTTCTTCCGTTACGCCCAGGCAGTTCGCAATATCGGATATTTTCGGCGAACGTTGCAGCTTGGCTGTCAGCTCATCCACAACGCGCTTGATCTTCGGGCTCAATTCTTTTACACGGCGCGGCACGTGCACACTCCACGTCTTGTCCCGGATGTATCGCTTGATTTCTCCGACAATCGTCGGGATCGCAAAGCTTTCAAACGTTCTGTCAAAAGAAGGGTCAAATCGGCGCAGGGACGCAAGCAGCCCGATCATCCCCACCTGGACAAGGTCTTCGTACATGACTTGTCCACGCACAAACTTTTTGGCCAACGTTTCAACTAGCGGAGTATAGGCGGTCACCAACTGCTCCTGCAGGCTTTCGTCCCTTGTCTGCCCATACAGTTGAATGAGCTGCCGGAGCTCCTCCGGACTATACTTCCGTTTCCGAGATTGTCCAGTCATCGCCAGCCACCCCATCCCGCCGAACATACTTGGTCATGGAGACCATCACTCCTGATTCGGAGCGAATCACTACCTCGTCCATCAGTGTGTGGATGAGATAAAGGCCAAGACCTCCTTCATCCAGATCCTCAAGGTTTCTTCCTGCATAAATCGGTGTCAGTTGTTCTGGCAACAGCTCTTCGGCAAATCCTACGCCCTGATCGCTCACCTCGATGCACAGACGATCGGAGCAAACCTGACATTCTATATGGATAAAACCAGCTTCTTCTTTATCCTTGTACGCGTGTTTTACTGCATTCGTGCACGCTTCCCCTACTGCAAGCTTGATATCCTCAATCTCCTCATAGGAAAAGCCCATGCGATTCGCTATCCCCGACACAGTAAGCCTCGCCACGCCCAGGTAATCCGTTTGATTTGGCAAAGTCAACCGAATCCTGTCAGCCAGAGGTTTTTGTTGAGCCATTACTCGCTCTCTCCTTTGCGGACGGCAATATGTTCGTACAAGCCTGTGATGCGAAACAGCCTTTCCACGCGTGGAGACAATTTTTGAACCTCAAACGCGCATCCGTTTTGCTTGCACGCTTTCATGGCCGCGATGAAAATTCCGATTCCTGTGCTGTCCATATACTCGACCGCTTCCAAATCGACCAAAATGCGGCTGGCGCCAGGCTGATTTGCGAGAGACATGAGTGTCTCCTTTACTTTTGGTCCTGTATGGGCGTCAATATCTCCCCCAAGGACCACCAGATGCTCTGCCTCCTGGCTAGTGGTGTTCATGAACAGATCCATCGCCATCTCCCTCCCTTGCATTGCTTCATGTTCTTCGAAGTACAATCATGGTGTAGTCATCCAGCAGTTCAAATTGGGAGAGCGTAAGCAGCCTGTTGTACAGGGCGTTCGCCATTTTTTGGGCATGGACGCCCACTTCGGCTTGCATGTGGAGAATTAACTCATCCCTTTGCAAATAGTATCGGTTTTTTTTGCATTCTGTTACACCATCTGTCAGAAGAATCAGAACATCTCCCGGTTCCAGGCGAACTTCCCGCACTTCGTATTCGCTACTCGGGCATAGCCCCAGTGCTGAGCCTTGTCCTTCCAAATCGGCAAACTTTTTTTCTGAAGCCCGATACAAAAAGCCAGGCTCATGCCCCGCCACAGCATAGCGGAATGAATGGAGCCGCGTATCGTACGCTCCGTAGAGCATCGTTACAAACATGCTCGGATCGATGTTTCGACCGACGATCCGGTTGAGATGGTGCAGCATCTCGTCAGGGCCAAGCGGCATCTCTCGCAAGCTGTCAATCGCGTACTTGAGCATGGACATGCACATCGCTGCGGAAATTCCTTTTCCCGTAATATCCGCAACGCTCAGGCAAAAGCGCTCTTCGTCCTGACAAATAAAGTCGTAATAGTCTCCGGACATTTGCTTCGCTGCTATGCTGACAAGGCCGATCTCCAAACCGGGATAAGCGGGTATTTCTCCAGGCAAAAGCGTCTGCTGCATCGCCTGGGCCACTGCCATCTCCGCTTCCAACTGTTGATGCCTGCTCCGCCAGCTATGTACGGACCGATGTTCGTTGCCGTATTCAATCATTACTTCGGTCAGGATGGAAAAGGACGCACGCACAAATTCCGGGACATCGCCCAGCTTTTCCAATGCCCGCCCATGCATATCTGTCAATTCTTCCGGCGAAATATTGCGGGCGAGCAGCCACTTGCCCATCTGCTGGGCTACGTACAGCTGATCCTCGCCAGGGCCGTTCAGGTAATCCCGAAGAAGCTTTACATACTCTTCCTCCAAGCTTCGGATTACCATTTGTCTCTCCCCTCCTCCAGCGGGCTGTTCCACTTCACGACGACCACTCGAGTTCCTTCTTCTCGGGAGCTGTGGATTTCAAATTCATCCATCATGCGCCTGACTCCTGGCAACCCTGCCCCGAGTGCGCCGGAAGTCGAATAGCCGTCTTCCAAAGCTTTGCGGATATCGGGGATTCCCGGTCCCGCATCTATTGCGGTCATTTGCAAGCCAATCACACCGTTTTTTTCAATCGGCTCAATCGTGATTGTCCCGCTACCTGCGTACAAATAAATGTTACGGGCCAATTCGGAGATGGACGTGGCGATTCGGGACTGCATGATTGTACCGAAGCCGAGCTGTCTCGACATATTTCGCCCCACTTGTCTCGCTGTTACGATGTCTGTTTCTTGTTTGATCTTGATTGTCTCAGGACTACAGCTCTGCCACAATCAAAAAACCCCTTCCGCCCTCACTTAATAGGTAGAAATAAATGAAAATGAATGCGATCGAAGTTTTTTCTCTACCTCGGAAGTAATAGCAAATCGTGTCACTTTTTGTCTACTATTCACAACAAACACATTCGCTACAGACATGGCAATTCCCTGCCCCCACAGCAAAAAAACCACTTGCTTCACCCAAGTGGCTTTTCCTCTCCCAGCACTTGATTCATTTTTTAGAAATCAATGAGGCCCAAGCTGATTTGTAAAGACTCATTGACCCGATCCATCATCTCGTCATCGAGATGGGTAATCTTATCGGTCAGCCTTTGTTTGTCAATGGTTCGTATTTGTTCCAACAAAATGACGGAGTCACGATCAAATCCATATGTTTTTGCGTCAATTTCCACATGCGTAGGCAGCTTTGCCTTCTGAATTTGCGCCGTAATGGCTGCGACGATGACCGTCGGACTAAATCGATTTCCAATGTCGTTCTGAATGACTAAAACAGGCCGCACGCCTCCTTGCTCAGAGCCAACGACCGGTGACAGGTCCGCGAAAAATACATCGCCACGTTTGACAATCACAGGTCACACCCCGCTAACTAAGCGGACAAGAGTATGGTCAGCCTCTTCCTCAGCGCCAAAAGCCTCCGATGCCATTTTCAGATTAATCTTCGCCATCTCCATATACCCTTTTTGCATTGTCTCCCGGATCGTACGTTTTTTACGCTCCTTCAAATACAAATGCATCGCCTGACGAATAAACTCGCTGCGATTGGATTTCTCCTTTTGAATGACGCCATCCACTTCCTGTAGCAAGTGTTGCGGCAAACTGATCATGATGCGTTTCGTGTTTGACTTCGACAAGACAAATCCACCTCCAACCATGACCGTAACTTCCATCTACCATGCCAGTTCTTGAAAGAACAGCCAGTATGAACAATACCATTATGTCGAAACCATTGCAAAAATATACCTATCCGTAAGCGTTTCAGGCAAAAAAGCCCGCATTTGCGCTTAACTAATATTCGCGCTCCACTAGAAAACTCCTGCTGATTTTTGCTTGCTAGTTATTTACACTTTTTACAGGCACATGCTTCATCGCCAGCGGATGAAACACCTCAGTGATTTCCTTGTTGCGGACATAGACGCGCGGAATCCGGTAATTCAGCATGCAGGGGACTTCATAATTAATCGTTCCAAGCAACTGAGCAACCTCATCCAGAGAGATTTCCTCATCCCCCTGTTTGCCGTATAGAACGATTTCATCGCCGACCTGCCCAGCCTCCGGTTCCAGTCTGATCATGGTTTGATCCATGCAGACTCGCCCTACGATTGGATAGCGGGAACCATTGTACAACACTTCTCCCCGATTGGACAAGAGGCGGGAATACCCATCGGCGTATCCAATGGGCACAGTGGCGATTCGCTCACCTGGTTCTGCCGTATAAGTCGCGCCATAGCTGACCGTAAACGGCTCCACTGCTGTTTTTGCATGGGCAATTTTGGTTTTCAGGGAAAGGGCAGGGACAAGAGTCACGTCCGCACGCTCTTTCATGTACGGTGAAGGATACAATCCGTATAAACCTATGCCTAAACGGATCGTATCATACCCCCAATCGGGAAAAGCGATGGCGGCAGCTGTATTGCAGCAGTGTACTGTGGGCAACTGCTTTCCCGCTGCGCGCAGTGCTTGCAAAAAGGATTGAAACGTCTCGTGTTGTCGTCGCACATGGGTCGTGTCCGGTTCGTCCGCGCAGGCAAAGTGGGTGAAAATGCCTGTCCATTCCAGCTTGGGGCTGTCTTCGAGAGCGCCTACCACATCGAGCAACGCCTCTGCTGTCTGGACGCCCAAACGCCCCATGCCTGTGTCCGTTTTTACATGCACGCGGACGGGATCGAGGCCCTTTTGTTCGAGCAGTCGGTTCGCTGCCCGAATCCAGTCCGTGCTGTATGTCGTCAGTTCAACATTCAGTCTGCTGGCACTTTCGAGCGAATCAGTCGGCGTATACCCGAGCACCAAAATCGGCGCTTCGATTCCTGCCTGTCGCAGAATAATCGCTTCATCGAGCATCGCCACCGCCAGAGTGTCGGCACCGCTCGCAAGCGCCTCCCTGGCTACGTGCACAGCGCCGTGTCCGTAACCGTCTGCCTTGACGACAGCCATAATGCCCGTGTTTTTCGGCAAATGGCCGCGGAACGTCTCAACATTGGTCCGGATGGCGTCCAAATCAACCTCAACCCAAGTGTCACGACAAAACGGTTTCATTCCTATCTCCTCTTGTTCCCTTTATTATAGTAACTCAAGCGCTCATTCAACTGATTGAGAAACTGCCTGGAAACCATCAACGATTCTTTTTTGCCTCCCAAGCGATAGAAATGGCGGCCTTCGTAAACCTGCTCCACTTCTGACAAAGGATAGCTCGTTTCTTTTCCGGAGATGCTGACGATCAGGTGAGTCTTCGTCAGCTTGTACACAGGACGCATAATCGACTTGTACAGGAATGGAGCAAGACCGACGACTGCTATGGCAATCGCAATAGCCAACACTTTGAAGGTCGCGTCATTCCTCGGAAAAATTTGTGCGAGAATCATCATCCCCAAAACGAAGGTGATGGTCTCGGCAATCCGCATGCTCCAGCTTTTGCGCAACAGCATGTCCTTGTAGGTCGACTCTTCCTGGTACAATACATCGGTAGACGATTTTTTCATCTTGCTGCATGCCACCTCATTACGGTATAAGTTACCTTGAATGTATCGTGTTTTCCCGGTGCGTGTCAATTCAGGGTTTGTCCTTTTACCTCATGCGTGCACGCAATTACCGCCGCCAAGCGGCTGACTGCGGCCTATCCCGGTGTTGTTGGCGGACTGCTCCGCTACGGAAAAGAGCAGGCGAGAAGATTCGCCTGCTCTTTTGTGCGTTCGTTTGCGGACTATTGTTCGCCCGCTTTGTCCTGTTCTGCCTTTTTCTCGCCGTGTCCTCGGAATGCCCCTTTTGTGAAGCTGCCTTCCACCATTTTTTGCACGCGATCTGCTGCGTTTTCGTTCATTTTGTCAGCTTGCTCTTGCGTCAGCTTGCCTGCTGTGACCGCTTCTTTCAGCTTCGCTTCTTGTTGTTCAACCAGCAA
>NZ_JARXWC010000025.1:0-24318 GCF_029892995.1 Brevibacillus sp. 1238
CCCACTCCATCCGCCATCTTGGCCCGTTGGTGAAGCGGTTTAACACAGCAGCCTTTCACGCTGTCATACAGGGGTTCGAATCCCCTACGGGTCACCTATGAATCCTAACTATTTGTTGGGTCCCTGACAAAAGTCGGGGAGTATGGAGGCTTAGCTCAGCTGGGAGAGCATCTGCCTTACAAGCAGAGGGTCGGCGGTTCGATCCCGTCAGCCTCCACCATTTAATATTTAGAAGAATAGTCAGCAAAAAAGCGCTGCACGATGCGGCAACGCTGACAATTGCTTCTATAAAATCGTCGCGGGATGGAGCAGCTCGGTAGCTCGTCGGGCTCATAACCCGAAGGTCGCAGGTTCAAATCCTGCTCCCGCAACCAAATTTTCCTTAACGGGAATTGGCTGCAACCAAATATGGAGCTGTGGTGAAGTTGGAGTTCACGCCGGTCTGTCACACCGGAGGTCGCGGGTTCGAGTCCCGTCAGCTCCGCCATTTCTTGACAAAAAGAATGGCGTATGCAATAATTATGGCTCGGTAGCTCAGTCGGTAGAGCAGAGGACTGAAAATCCTCGTGTCGGCGGTTCGATTCCGTCCCGAGCCACCATGTGTAGGGGCATAGTTTAACGGTAGAACGAAGGTCTCCAAAACCTTTGGTGTGGGTTCGATTCCTACTGCCCCTGCCATTTTTAAAAAGCGGTAGTGAATATGGCGGTCGTGGCGAAGGGGTTAACGCACCGGATTGTGGCTCCGGCACTCGTGGGTTCAAGTCCCATCGATCGCCCCATATGATTTTCAAAGTTGGGGATTACTTATTGGGGTATAGCCAAGCGGTAAGGCAACGGACTTTGACTCCGTCATTCCTAGGTTCAAATCCTAGTACCCCAGCCATTTATATGCGGACGTAGCTCAATTGGTAGAGCGTCGCCTTGCCAAGGCGAAGGTCGCGGGTTCGAGACCCGTCGTCCGCTCCATTTTTCATCAACTCTATACGTGGAGGCATAGCCAAGGGGTAAGGCACGGGTCTGCAAAACCCTTATCCCCGGTTCAAATCCGGGTGCCTCCTCCAACTTAATTGCCGGTGTGGCGGAATGGCAGACGCGCGCGACTCAAAATCGTGAGGGAAACCGTGGGGGTTCAAGTCCCTTCACCGGCACCATCTATGTAATCAAGCTCTAAGGAAGCACTTCCTTAGGGTTTTTTGTTATGGATAAGCTTGATTCAGAAAAAGACATCAGCTCTGTTAGCTGATTACACTTTGCATATCCTCAATAATTGAAAATGATTATCATTATCTATTATAATATACGAGAACTGAAATTTTCACAAGGGGTAAATTTAAAAATGTGCTAGGCAGGATCGGCTACTGAATAAAGGCGGGCCTCCTCAGCCTCATTTATAGCAGGTGGGTTGGAAATGGATAAAAGAGAAGTTGGACGGTTAATCGATTACTATGCAAAAGAGTCGATGACGATCATGAGTGTGTCACTGGAAGAGCGCCAGCCGGGTATGAAGTATTTTGGCGGGCGGACAGGCTTGTACTCCGGTTTTATTTTTCCGCTATCCGGGAACGCAAAGATGTGGTTTGACGGTATGGAATATGACATGGAGCCAGGAATGGTCGTGCATGCCGGCCCGAATATGCGATTGGATCGCAAGGTGATCGGAGACAAGAAGTGGTCATATATTCTCGTGCTTTATCAGGTTGATCATCAGAAAACAGCAGACCAGTACAACTTTGCTGAGAAGCATTACATGCTGCGCCTCGTTGAGCAGAGTGTGCCATTGCAGGAAAAGCTCAGACATTTGGAACGATTTTGGAGCAGCCCGGGAGACTTGTACAAGCTGCGTGTCAAAGAGCTGTGGTACGGAATCCTCAACGAGTTGTTTGCGCTTGTCCAGCATAGTGAAAAAGACGAAGGACGCCTGCTTTTGGAACGGTTGCTTGATTACATTCATGATCATTACATGGAGAATCTGAGTATCAATCGGCTTGCTGAGTTGCACCAGATCAATGTCAACAGACTGGCTTATTTGTTTCAAAAGCATTTGAAAATCAGTCCAGGCGAGTATTTGAACAGGTACAGACTCAACCAGGCGAAAAATTTACTGAATATATTTCAAAATCAGATGAGCATCAAGGAAGTTGCACAAAGGACGGGTTTTGCTGATCCACTGTATTTCAGCAAGCGCTTCAAAAAATATACGGGGCTATCTCCGAGCGAGTTTCAGCGCGATTCATGAATATTCCATGCGTATTCATGAATGTGCCATTTTCTTTCAGTGGACTCGTTGCTATACTATGTGTGCGATTGATTATCATTATTAGCTTACAGTGACTTATCCCATCTGCCACTCGCATTGGCTTGCACAAGTGATAATCAAATAGCATGGAAATACCAAGGAGGGGGTACAGCTTTTGATTCGACGATTTTTCTCCTATTATCGACCATACAAATGGTTGTTCATGCTTGATTTTGGCTGCGCCATTATCGCCGGGCTTCTGGAGCTGGCGTTCCCGGTAGCCGTGAATGCCTTTATTGATGACCTGTTGCCAGGCGGCAAATGGGGACTGATTGTGTGGGCATCGCTCGGATTGCTTGCCCTGTACGTAGTGAATACCCTGTTGATGTACATCGTCAACTATTGGGGGCATATGCTGGGGATTAACATTGAGACGGATATGCGGCGAAAGTTGTTTGCACACATCCAGAAGCTCTCGTTCCGTTTCTTTGACAATTCGAAGACAGGGCACCTGATCGGACGCTTGACCAACGATATGAATATGATTGGCGAGATGGCGCACCACGGACCGGAAGATTTGTTTATCGCGATCATGACTCTTGTCGGTTCATTTGCGTTGATGCTGTCTATCAACTGGAAGCTTGCTGTGCTGACCTTTGTCGTCGTGCCAGTTATTATTTGGGTCGTCGTTCATTTCAACAAAAAGATGACGCAGGCAATTCATCAGCTTTTCCGTGACGTTGGAGACTTTAACGCCCGTATCGAGGACAGTGTAGGCGGCATTCGGGTCGTCAAGGCATTTTCCAACGAGGCGCATGAAGAAAAGCAGTTTGCCGTCAACAACGGACGTTTCCGCCTGACCAAGCTAAGCTCGTACAAACTGATTGCCAAAAACGGATCGATCAGCTATATGATGATGCGTTTTGTCACTTTGTTCGTCATGGTTTGCGGAACGTGGTTTGTCATTCAGCAAGAGCTTTCCTATGGAGAGTTTGTCGGATTTTTGCTGCTGACCAACGTGTTTTTCCGCCCGATCGAGAAAATCAATGCGATCGTGGAAAATTATCCGCAAGGCTTTGCCGGGTTCAAGCGCTATACGGAGCTATTGGATACAGAACCGGATGTAGCGGACGCCGCAGATGCAGTGGAAATGCAGCCATTCCAGCATGAAATCCGCTTTGATCGCGTTTCTTTTGGCTACGATGGCGAAAAAAGAGTGCTCAACGGTGTAAATCTGGTGATTCACAAAGGGGAAACCGTCGCATTCGTCGGCCCGTCTGGCGCGGGGAAAACGACTCTTTGCAGCTTAGTGCCGCGTTTTTACGAAGTCGAGGAAGGCTCCATTTCTGTCGATGGCATCGATATTCGTCAGGTGACACAAGAATCGTTGCGCAGACAAATCGGGATTGTGCAGCAGGATGTGTTCCTGTTTACAGGTACGATTCGCGAAAACATTTTGTACGGCAAGCTTGATGCAAGCGAAGAGGAAGTGTGGGAAGCAGCGCGCCGAGCGCGACTGGACGAATTTATTCGCGCCCAGGAGCAAGGAATGGACACTGTCATTGGCGAGCGGGGCGTGAAGCTGTCTGGGGGGCAAAAGCAGCGGCTGGCGATTGCCCGCATGTTCTTGAAAAACCCGCCGATTCTGATTCTGGACGAGGCTACTTCCGCACTGGATACGGAGACAGAGCTGGCGATTCAGCAATCGCTGTCCGAGCTGTCCAAAGGCCGCACGACACTGGTAATCGCCCACAGGCTGGCAACTATTAAAGATGCCGATCGGATTGTCGTGGTGACGGAGCAAGGCATCGTCGAGCAGGGACATCATCGGGAGCTGGTCGACGCAGGCGGTGTATACAGCCGCTTGTATCAGGCGCAGTTTGGGGTATTGAAAGACTTGGAAGTCGCGAGCCAACAGTAAAAGAGCAGCCGTATCGTCTGAAACCGTGCTCGATGCGATTGTCTGTCAATGGGCAAGATCGAAGCGATGAAGCGGACACTTTTTACGGAATGGAAAAGAATGAAGTTGAAACCGATAATAAGATTGATTATCAATTTCAATAAAAGTATGATTAATTAGTGTGTCTTTAGCAGGATGAATGCGATTGCTTGTCCCAAAAAAGCGGAGTAGACGCGCACATTGAGCAGTAGCACTTGATTGCAAAAGGTGTGTGAAAGGAAAGATGGACATCAACAAGCTTGCCGAGCATTTTGCGCGTACCTCATTTCGAGTGGAGCAAGTATGTCGTTATGTGCGCGGGCCAGGGAAGAGCTGTGATGATTATACGGAGCCTTTTCCGGGATTTGTTTTTCCGCTGCGGGGCAAAGCCAATTTTGATTTCAGCGGCAAAGTGTACACGCTGACTCCGGGGAACGTGCTTCACGGTGGCGCGCGAATGCCGCTGAATCGAAGCGTCCTCGGCGATACGAAATGGGAATATTTACTCGTTTTATACCGGATCGTTGCACCGGAGCCGTCTGGCTTTTGCCTGCCGAACATGCATTTTCAGCTACACCCGGGGCAAAGCCCCCGCCTCCTGGAATTGCTGGAGCTATTGTGGCGCTCATCGAGAGAACCGGGCGGAATCCAGGCTTTTCAGACAGAAACGCTCTTCCGCTGCGTTCTGGAGGAACTGTTTGTCTGTGTCCGCAACCAAAGCAATGACGGAGAACAAGCGCTGTTTGAGCAAGTATCGAAGTACATACACGAACACTATATGGATGGGCTGAGCGTACGTGCTTTGGCTGAACTGAATGATATTAATGAAAACCGTTTGTTTTATGTGTTCAAAAAATACACGGGGTTGGGACCCGGCAAATATTTGATGGCCTACCGTCTCAATCGGGCGAAGGAGAGCCTGCTTGCGAATGACGCACCGATCGGCGAGGTGGCGAAAAGCGTGGGCTATGCCGATGCCTTGTACTTCAGCCGGATCTTCAAAAAGCAGGTGGGCCTCTCTCCAGCCGAATTTCGCGGAAGGTTCAGGAATAATCCATATGGATTTCAGGATGGCTCCATTCCTATCTAAAATGCGTTTTGCTACACTGACCGTAGTTTGATCGGTCAAGCAAAACTCACGTTATATCGGAGGAGACAGAATGAAAATACTCACAAGATTATTCGTATCGCTTGTCCTTTTGGCAGGTATTTTAGCGGGGTGCGCTGGAACGCCAGAGCCTGGCAATAATCAAGCAGGAGCAGGAACACCACCGGCAAAGGCGGATGAAGCCAAGCAAGAAACGGGCCAATGGCCGAGAACATACGTAGACGCACTTGGCCGCGAAATCGTGTTGGAAAAGAAACCAGAGAAAGTCGCGCTCTTATTCTTCCGTAACTTCGAGCATATGTTTTTGCTGGAGGAAACTCCTGTAGCCGCTACAGATTTGAATGTTCTGGATGATTGGGAGTCACTCGCTCCCTACAGATCGAGCAAAATCACAGATATCGGTTCCATGACGAGTCCGAACCTGGAAAAGCTGCTCGAAGTCGGGCCAGACCTGATTATTATGGTGTCCGGCCGCTATGGCAGCTATGGCGATAAATTGGAGAAGATCGCTCCGGTTATTACGGTAGACAGCAATGAAAACAACTGGCAGAAAGCTTTGCGGGAATACGGCAAAATCTTCGGCAAAGAGCAAAAGGCAGAAACAGAAATTACCCGGATCGAGACATTGATCGCGGATTCCAAAGAGCAATTGAAGAAATTCAGCGACAAGACGTTTGGTGTCATCATGCTGGGAGAAAAGCAATTTTGGGGCTTTACGACGCAATTTATTTTCAACAAGGAAACCGGCCTTGGCTTGCAGCCGCCAAGCAAATACGTCGACATGTCGTCCAAAGGGGAGCAGATTTCCCTGGAAGGATTGGCGGCGATGAACCCTGACTATATGTTCGTGTCTGATATCGGAGGCTCTTCGAAAAAATTGCAAGGCTATCTGAAAAATTTGGAAGGCGACTCCGCATGGAACTCGCTGAATGCAATCAAAAACGGACATATGTACGCGTTAGACAGTTCGATCGCAGCAGGCGGGCCGCTGGGAATCGAGTTGGGAGTCAAGACCATTGTGAAAAATATGCTGGCACAATAGAAAACGCTACTGCCTCTTTTGGCAGCGCAAGAAGTGCCAAAAAGGAGAGAAACGAACTATGAATCAAGCAGAATTGTTTGACGTTACGATTATCGGCGGAGGGCCAGCAGGACTTTTCGCTTCCTTTTACAGCGGCTTGCGGGAAATGAAAACAAAGGTCATTGAATATCAGCCAAGACTGGGCGGAAAAGTCCACGTCTATCCGGAAAAAATGATTTGGGATGTCGGCGGCCTGACGCCTACGCTGGGCGAAAAGCTGATCGAGCAGTTGATTCAGCAAGGCTTAACTTTCGATCCAACCGTCGTGTTGGGGCAAAAGGTGGAGCGGATTGCCCGGGATGAGAACGGCGTGTTCATCCTGCACACTTCGGCTGGGGAGCAGCATTATAGCAAAACCGTCATTTTGGCGATCGGCGGGGGAATTTTGGAGCCGCAACGGATCGACTTGGAAGGTGCGGAGAAATTCGAAGTATCCAACCTGAGCTATACCGTCAAATCATTGCGCCGCTTCAAGGACAAAACCGTGATCATTTCCGGGGGCGGCAACTCCGCAGTCGACTGGGCGAACGAGCTGGAGCCAATCGCTAAAAAAGTGTACCTGACCTATCGCAAAGAAGCGCTGTCCGGCCATGAGGCACAAGTGACGCAGTTGTTGAACAGCTCGGCAACATGCTTTTTCAACACGACGATTACCAAGCTGATCGCGTGCTCCAACCAGGAAAAAGTCGAGCGGGTGGAATTGACTAACCACTTGACCGGAGAAGTAGAGGAGCTGGCGATTGACGAAGTGATTATCAATCACGGCTATGAGCGCGACAGATCGCTTTTGCAAAACAGTCACGTGAATCTGGAAATGGCGAATGAATACTTCCTTGCCGGAACGACAACAGGCGCTACTTCCGAGCCGGGGATTTTTGCGGCGGGAGATGTGATTTCCTACGACGGAAAAGTGCATTTGATTGCCGGAGCTTTCCACGACGCAGCAAATGCGGTCAACCAGGCGAAGCTGTACATTCAGCCGGAAGCACATGAAAGCGGAATGGTTTCGTCTCACAATGAAATTTTCCAGAGCCGCAATCGCGAACTGATCAAGCAAATGATGAAATAGAGTGTCAAAACAGGGGCAGGAAATTCTCTCGGAGAGTTTCCTGCCCTTTGCATGTTTGCCAGGAAAGCAGATGATGATATTCTTAACAGTGGGCTTTTGGCATAAGCTCAGGAGCGTCGGTAAGAAAACGAGGTGAAAGGTTTTGAAGTACGGATTGTATGACAGGCCGCCCGCAGGCACGAGCATTTTGTCTGCGTTGCAGTGGATGATTGTCGCTGTCTCCAGCAGTGTTGCCGTTCCATTGATGATCGGAGACGTTTACGGCCTGAGGGCAGATGAGATTGGCAACCTGATGCAGCAGACGATGTTTTTCGTCGGTTTGGCTTCGCTGTTGCAAGTGTGGATTGGACACCGTTATCCGATGCTGGAAGGGCCGGCAGGATTGTGGTGGGGAATCTTTATCATTTTGGCTCAGTTGGGAACAAGCGTAGGACTGGCGCCGCGTGAAATCGGGCAGTCGTTTCAACTGGGGATGTGTCTGGCTGGTTTATTGTTTGTCGCATTCGGGGTGATGGGCTGGATCGGCAAACTGCAAAGATGGTTTACTCCGCTCGTATCGGGAACTTATATGATTTTGCTTGCTATTTCTTTATGCAGCAACATTTTAACCGGGATGCTGGGCATCGGCTTTCAGCATTCAAAAGAAGTGCAGCCTGGCGTAGCGCTTGTCTCTATCGGCATCGTCGCTTTGGTTGTGTGGGTGATGAGGACGAAACGCTTTTCCAGCTTTGCCGTCCTGTTCGGGATGGTAGGAGGCTGGGTGCTTTACGCGGCAATGGGCTGGACGGACCCTGTACGCCCGGCTGACCAGCTAATTTCCTGGCCGACATTCTTCTTCTGGGGAGCGCCGCGCTGGGATTGGGGCGTTGTGCTGACCAGCATGCTGACGGGATTTGTCCTTTTGACGAACCTGGTAACGAGTATGGTCGTTATGGGAAAAGCGACGGAGACGGTGCCGACTGATTCGCAGTACAATCGCGGCGGGATTTTTACGGGCGTGTCTCATCTGCTTTCCGGGGTGAGCGGTGTCGTCGGGATGATTCCTCTGTCGCTTGCTGCTGCGGTGATTCAAACGACCAAGATGGCGGCCCGCCTGCCTTTTATGCTGGCTATGATCGGGATGATGCTGATCGGTTTGCTCCCGGCTGTCGCTCATTTTCTGGCGGCATTGCCGACCCCGGTCGCTTATGCGGCGATGTTCATCTCGTATACGCAGCTTCTCGGATTCGGATTGAAAGATTACGCAACGGTGAAAATGGATGAGCGAACGATCACAGTCGGCGGAAGCTCGCTTTTGATCGGGATTGGCGTGATGTTCGTTCCGGCAACGGCCTGGCAAAAGCTGCCCGCTCTGGTCAGCTTCCTGTTCGGGAACGGTCTGCTGCTCGGTGTTATCGTTTGCTTGCTGCTGGAGCACGTTGTGTTCCGCAAGCAAAAGGGCAATCAGACAGAAAAAGACGGCCACGCTGCATGACGGGCCGTCTTTTTGCTAAGAAGCGACGATCGCGGTGTGAGTCAGCTCGCCGCCGTTGATTTCGGTAAACATGCGACCGACTGATCCGAGTATCTCGGCTTTTTTCTCGGCAGCAACTTGCTCGTGGAAGAAGATGACTTGCAGCAAGTTCCGGCTATGCTCGGTCACGCAAGTGCGTTTGGAATCGACAATCGGACTGCCGAAGGCTCCTTGTTCGTCCGCAAGCAGCAGCTTGCCTTCCATATGTACTTCGCGGCCGTTCAATCCTTCGTACACATCTGTTTCTTGTCCCAGACGGCAAGTTACATCGCCCGTAAGATGATCGATGTCATAAATGCCAAAGGGAAGTGCATGCAAGACGGAGAAGAAGTTATTGACGTCTACGGCACTGTTGATCCAGAAAAACGGATTGCCTTGCAACAGACGGCGAAGCAGCGCCTCGGATGACGGGCGATAGCGCGACGGGTCTATTCCCGCTTTTTTAAAAGCGCTGCGCCATTCCCGTACTCCTTCGATATCGGCAAGGCGGGACAGCTCATGTTCGAGCCGCAAGCTTTCTACAAAATAGTTGATACGACTTTGCAACATTTTGGGTGAATCGCTGACAGAAGCGCCACTGTATTGCAAAACGCCGAGGGAAAAGGCGGGAATGCGCTCGGTCACGGAAGCATCTAGCTGCACTTTCATCGTGAATCACTCCTTTTATAAAAAAATTCGCACGCGATCCGCTTTTTTTGTCAATGCTTGGAACGAAGAACAATTCTAAAGTAGTATAGCAAAATATTTTTGTGGAAGCGACTAAGCTTCGATACAATAGAAACAACAGAGGAGGTTTCCAAAGACGATGACGATGCGTGAAGTTGAGATTTATACAGACGGCGCCTGCTCTGGCAATCCCGGTCCTGGCGGCTGGGGAGCTGTGCTGATGTACGGGCAGCATATCAAGGAGATGTCAGGTGCCGAACCACATACAACGAATAACCGCATGGAGCTGCTTGCGCCGATCAAGGCGTTGGGCACGCTGAAAGAGCCTTGCAAGGTGACCTTGTACAGCGATAGCGCCTATTTGGTCAATTGTTTCCTGCAGGGATGGTACAAGGGCTGGCTGAAAAACGGCTGGAAAAACAGCAAGGGCCAGCAGGTCGAAAATCAGGATTTATGGAAAGAACTGCTTCGTCTGATGGATATCCATCAAGTAGAGTATGTGAAAGTAAAAGGACACGCCGACAACAAGTGGAACAACCGCTGTGACGAGTTGGCGACGGGAGCGATCAAACAACTGTGATTGACGAGCAAGACGTGCGCTACTGGCAACAGACGAAGCAGTCCATCATTGATTATGCCAAGGAAATCGGCATCGACAAGATTGGTTTTGCCAGCGCTGACCCTTTTTTGACACTCAAGGAACGACTGATGGAGCATAGGGAAAAAGGCTACGAATCCGGCTTTGAAGAGCCGGACCTGGAAAAGCGCACCCATCCTGACTTGCTGCTGGATGGGGCGCGATCCTTGATTTCGATCGCGCTGGCGTATCCGTCCAAGCTGGAGAATCCGCCCAAGTCCGAGCCAGGTGCTTATCGCGGAATACTGTGCCGGGCCGCTTGGGGCACGGATTACCACCACGTGCTGCGCGACAAGCTGGACAAGCTTGCCAAGTTCATAGCGGAGCTGGAGCCGGGGGCTAAAATCGAGTCGATGGTGGATACGGGCGCGCTGTCTGATCGCGCGGTCGCAGAACGGGCTGGCGTCGGCTTTGTCGGGAAAAACTGCGCGGTGATTACGCCCGAGTTTGGCTCGTGGGTTTATTTGGGCGAGTTGTTGACGAATTTGCCGTTGCCGACGGATCAACCGATCGAGGAAGGCTGCGGCGACTGCAATATATGTGTCGACGCCTGTCCGACCGGAGCGCTTGTGCAGGGCGGACAGCTCAATGCGCAGCGGTGCATCGCATTTTTGACTCAGGTAAAAAACTTCATTCCAGACGAATTTCGCGGAAAGATCGGGAACCGCTTGTACGGCTGTGATACGTGCCAGACAGTCTGCCCGAAAAATCGCCGGATCAACAGCAACCATCATCCGGAATTTCAGCCTGATCCCGAGACAGCCAAGCCGCTCCTGATTCCGCTTTTGGAGATGAGCAACAAGGAGTTCAAGGAAAAATTCGGCCTGTCGTCATCTTCATGGCGCGGCAAAAAGCCGATCCAGCGCAATGCGATTTTGGCATTGGCGCATTTCAAGGATCGCACGGCTGTTCCTCATCTGTCGCGCCTGCTGGCCAACGATCCGCGTCCGGTCATTCGCGGTACGGCAGCCTGGGCGTTGGGGAAAATCGGGGGAGCCGAAGCGGAAGCCGCACTCTTGCGGGCGCAGGAGCTGGAGCAAGATGCAGAGGTGCAGGATGAGATTGCAAAAGGAATGAGCCTGCTGGCGAAGCAAGAAAAGCAGGAAAAGCAAGATCGACAGCCGGAAGCGAAATAAAGCGAGTTGCCGAGCTTCACCGTAAAGCAATTTGCCAAGCTTGCTTGTCACGCTGATTTTCTATCCGATCTGGTTGCATCCGAGCAGCCAAAAAGATGCTTGTTTGCATGGAAAGGCACAGGAAAGAAAGGGAGAGGATGTACGATGGCAAAAGAATTGGGCTATACCACGATGGAATCGCCGATTGGGCCGCTACTGCTCGCTTCGACTGAGGAAGGCTTGTGCTATATCGACTTTGCGAATGAAGAGGAAGGATTGCCACGTCTCGTCAGTTGGTGCAAAAAGACGTTTATCGGAATCACTCCGACGAAGAACGAAGCGAGCAACGAGCAAGCCAGGCTGCAACTGGAGCAGTATTTTGCTGGCGAGCGTACATCATTTGAGCTTCCTATCGTTCTGTACGGCACGCCTTTTCAAAAAACGGTGTGGAATGAGCTTGTGAACATCCCGTACGGGGAGACGCGCTCCTACAAGGATATTGCCGTCGCCATCGGTGCCGCCAAAGCGGTGCGGGCGATCGGGGGAGCGAACAACCGTAACCCGATCCCTGTCATTGTTCCTTGCCATCGGGTTGTCGGGGCGAGTGGCGCGCTGGTCGGATACGGAGGCGGGTTATCCATCAAAGAATATTTGCTGTCGCATGAAGAAGGCCCGCTTTTCGCCCATTCGACTTCCAATCCAGCTGTCCGCTAGTACGGATGGCTTTTCTTTTCTTCTGAATGCGGTGTCCTTGACATATTCTGTTCGTGAGATGCCAGACGAAGCAGAATGCGGAGGGCAAAAGCGCGGGAAGAGGGGGAGCGGCAGATGGAATGGCGAACGTTTGTTAAGGAATACTTCGATGCGGTTCACCATGCCTGGTTGGACGGTCAGCTTGAGCGGCTGCGACCTTTTTATATGGGAAAAGAGCATTTGCAAGCGGAAGAATGCGGCTGGGTGAACCGCGCATATGAGCAAATGCACAAGCGGGGGGCCAAGCTATTGCAGGTAAAAGGCCGTGTAGCCCCGACCTGTTGGCTGGAGACGGCAGGTGCTGTGGACATAACCGTTTTCTGGACGGGAAAGCGCTGGTATCTGCTCCAAGGTCGCCTGCATGAAGAAGCGAGTAATCGGCTGCTTCAGCTTCGCCTGGACAAAGCGACAGGACAGTGGGAGATTGTCGGTACGAGGGAGCGGAGAGGCGATCCAAAGAGCGAGCGGGCAGAAGAGATCATGCTGCGCCGATCCGAATCTGCATCTGCCTACGAAGACGCTATGGCACAACCGCTGCTCGTCGTGCACGGGGCGGGAGGCTACCAGCCGGAAAAGGCAGTCGCGTACGCCGAGCGGTACTGGAATACGACGAATCCCGCTTACCCTCGCTTTACAGACGACTGCACGAATTTTATTTCGCAATGCCTGTATGCCGGGGGCATTCCCATGCTAATGTCCAAGGAAAAAGGCAAGGGCTGGTGGATTCGCACCGGAAAAAGCGCCGACTGGAGCTACAGCTGGACGGTGGCTCACAGCTTGTATTTGCTGCTGAAATCAGGAGGCCCGCCGATGCGCGCCGTCGCCAAGCCATCGGCTGCCGACCTCGTTCCGGGCGATATCATTTGCTACGATTTCAACGGGGATGGGCGCTTTCAGCACAATACGATTGTCGTTGCCAAGGACGCCAATCAAATGCCGCTGGTCAACGCCCACACGACAGACAGCCGAATGCGCTACTGGGCTTATGAAGACTCGACCGCCTATACGCCGCAGATGCGTTATGCCTTTTTTCACATCAGGGGCGTGTAAACAAGTTTCAGCGTCGGCGTTTGCGCACAGTTTGCACAAAAGAAACGCTGCGGGCGAGCCAGATGATGGCGGCGAAGACGAGCAAGTCGGAGAAGCTATGCGGCTCTCCTTTGATGGATTGCACATAGATCAGGCCGTGGAACAACACGAGAAGAAACAGCCATGGATTGGACAGATGCAGCCTTTTCCAGGAGGAGCCGCCCAACCATTTTTCTGCGCGATTGGACGATGTACACATGAGGGCCAGCAACAGGCCAAAAGCGATCGCCCCCAAATAGTTGGCGACACCGGAAAAGCTCCAGTTTGGCAGGGGCCACATGCCAGGATCGGGAGATGTCAGCAGAAACAAGCCAAGCCATCCGCTTGCCTTGTCAGCCGGATTGCCCGTGACGATGAATAAATTTGGCTCGCCATCAAATAAGACGAGAACGAGGGCTACGTGCAAAAGTCCGGTCAGACCAGCCCAGATGCCGACATCTCTGCGAATGGACAAGCAAGCCGTTGTCAGGCGTCCAGGCAGCCACGATTTGATCGGGCCAATCAGCAAGCTAAGACCAATGAACACAAACGAGAGATAACCAGCGATCATGCTGCACGTCTCCATGGCGGGGAAAGCGGCGAAATTCGGCCACATCCAAGCCGAAGCGATCCCGACAAAGCAAAGGGTTGCTCCGTGCGTGGCGAGGCGAAGCTGCACACGATTGGTCTTGTTCATTTTCAAGCGACACTCCTTTTGCATGTAATGGATGGGTTCCAGGTTAGATGCGGGAGCCTCGCTGTTCGTTACAGGTGTCGGCCAAGTGGTCATGACGCTGACACTTTATGTATAATAGAAGAGGTTTGGATTACCCAGTTGGTCATATACAAGGAGTTTTGCTGATATGCCGTTACATATTGTTTTGCATGAGCCGCTCATTCCTGCCAACACGGGAAATATTGCCCGCTCCTGTGCAGCGACGGGCGCTCATTTGCATTTGATTCATCCGCTTGGTTTTTCGACGGAGGACCGTTACTTGAAGCGGGCCGGCCTCGACTACTGGCACGCGGTGAACATTCATCACCACGAAAGCTTTGAGCATTTTGCCGCCGCGCAGGGAGAGGGAGCCGGTACGTTTTACTTTGTGGAGACGTGGGGCGAGAAGCTGTATACGGACGTTACTTTTCGCGATGGCGACTACATTATTTTGGGCAAGGAAACGACCGGATTGCCGGAAGAGCTGACACAAAAATACCGGGAGCAAACGATTCGCATCCCGATGAGCGGAGCTACGCGTTCCGTCAACTTGTCCAACTGTGCGGCGATTGTTTTGTTTGAAGGCTTGCGGCAGATCGGTTTTCCGGGGCTTAGCTAGAGCCAGTTCATGGCAAAGCAGCTTTTCGCTCGTTGCCAAGGGCAGGTCTATGAAAAAGGGAGAGAACGCAAATGACTACGAATACGATCCTGTTTGATCTGGACGGTACGCTTCTGGAAATGCAGACCGAGCCGTTTGTCAAAAGCTATTTGGTGGAAGTGGGCAGGCACATTGGCGACAAGTACGATACCGAGAAGCTGCTCAAGCTGATTTGGGACGCGACGAAGGCGATGATTGTAAACCAGGATGCGGACAAGACGAACGAGCAAGTATTTATCGAGTATTTTACGGCGAACAGCGAGTGGGAGCGCGAGGAAGTTTGGCCGCTGTTCGATTCCTTTTACCGCGATGTGTTCCCGACACTGTCCCATCTGACTTATCCATCGCCGTGGGCCAAAAAAATTGTGGAGACAGCCAAAGCACAAGGTTACCGCGTCGCTGTCGCCACCAACCCGGTTTTTCCACGCGAAGCGATTTTCCATCGACTCGCCTGGATCGGAATGAGTGCAAACGATTTCGAGCTGGTGACGGTTTATGAAGAGTCTCATTTTACGAAGCCAAATCCAGGCTACTTCGCGGAGATTTGTCAAAAGCTCGGGGTACAGCCGACCGAGTGCATCATGATCGGCAACCATATGCAAGAAGACATGGTCGCGTCGACATTGGGCATGAAGACGTACCTGGTCACCAACTGGATGGAAGATCGCGGCGAACCGCAGTATCCGGTCGATCAGCGGGGGTCTTTGGAGGAGTTGTACCAGGCATTAACCGAGCGCACCGGAGTTTTTGCCCAAGCATAAAGACGCTGATGTCACGGTCAGCGATACGAAAAGCAGGCTGTCAGTCGCAAAAGCGGGACAAGCCTGCTTTTTCACATACTTTTCCCAAACACGTGCGGTAGGCTAGTCTATGTACCGATCATGCTTTGCCCATCAAAAGGAGGAAGTAAACGTGAAAAAATTCGTCTCGTCGATTGCTATGGCAGCATTGTTATTCAGCGGAGTTTCAGTCGTGAGTGCACAGGATAAACCAGCAGATACAACCGTTACGTACAGCAAGGAAGAAAAAGCGCAGCATCGCCTGGAAAAATGGCAAGCGTTGGCGACCAAGCTGGGCATTGCGGTGGAAGGAAAAACGGTGGAAGAATTGAAAACGGCTGTCGAGGCTGCGAAAGCGGCGAAAAAAGCTGAAAATCAGGAAAAGTGGGCAGAAAAGGCTGCCAAGTGGAGTGTGGAGACGGCAGGAAAAACTACCAAAGAAGTAAAAGCTGCTGTCCAAGAAGCAAAAGCAGCGAAGCAAGCAGAAAAAGCGGCGAAAAAAGCAGCCAAAGAAGCGAAAAAACAGGAGCAGCTCGCCAAGCTGACCGAAAAAGCAGCGAAGTGGGGCGTCGATCCTGCGGATAAGACGGCAAAACAAATCAAGGAAGAGATCGCTGCGAAAAAGGCAGAAAAAGCAGCGGAGAAGGCACAAAAGAAAGCGGACAAAAAGCCGCAGGCATAGGATGCGAAATACAATGAAAAAAGCAGGTTGCCGATTACAGGCAGCCTGCTTTTTTTCGCCTGGGAGCAACGTGCTGAAAACAGCAAATGGCTCGTTAGCTTGTCCTTACAGATTCCAGGTTTTGTCCTCGTTGTAGCCCGCTGTCAAGATGAAGAGCAGAAAAGCTGCGAAGACCAACGCTACGATAAACGTACCCATGTTGGACAGCTCCTTTCGTAAACAAACTACTCCCATTATAGCGTAGCCTGCCCACTTTGCAAACGGATTAACGATCAGGTAAGAGACAGCTTCCGGCGCTCGCTCGCAAGCTTCAGGAAAGCGCCCAAAGCAATCGGAACGCTGAGGATTTCACCTGTGTCCAGTTGCATCCCGTACACCCATTGGTACATCACGACAGCGAGGATGATCAATGTTGCGATTCCAGTCAAGTACAGTCCTTTTGTAATTTGAACAGCATGATCTTTTTGTGTGTGCATGTGTGTGGCCTCCATGGTTGTTCTATCAATAAAGTTTTTGTGTATGATTTCGGATCGATGAGTTTATTGTACAAAACAGACTAGCTTACAAACTATTGATTTAGCTTACAAAGCAATCAATCGTACCTTACATTTCCGTAATATTCCATGCGGTCAAAATGAATTTGCCTTCGTGCAAAATTTTTGTGGCAAGATTGCCGAAACTTGTGCTCATGTCTCGCATACACATATGAAAAGGCTTGATGAGCCTGTTGGCAACTGAAGAAAACGGGTTCCGCGCGAATGCGTGACCGCAGGCAGACATATACATGAGAGTACATTGTCGTTATGGAAGAGAGAGGGGCTTATGAGGGAGGAGTGTCGAACATGGACATTTTAAAACGGATCGCTGAGCACCGGGCCCGAGAAGAAAACCTGATGTGGAGAGGGACTTTCGCCGAGTATTTGCAGTTGGTACGCAAAAATCCGCAAATTGCCCAGACGGCTCATTCACGCGTCTACAACATGATTAAAAGTGCTGGTGTCGAAGAAAATGAGGATGGCACACGTTCGTACCAATTTTTCAGCCGGGAAATTTTCGGCCTGGATCGCTCCATCGAGCGGCTGGTCGAGGAATATTTCCATTCGGCGGCGCGTCGTCTGGATGTACGCAAGCGCATCTTGCTCTTGATGGGCCCTGTCAGCGGCGGTAAATCCACACTCGTTACGATGCTCAAACGGGGGCTGGAGGAGTATTCCCGAACAGAGGCAGGCGCCATTTACGCGCTTGACGGCTGCCCGATGCAGGAAGAGCCGCTGCATCTGGTCCCGCATGAGCTGCGCCCGGAAGTAGAGGAAGAACTGGGCATCAAAATCGAAGGCGAGCTTACGCCGTACAACCGCATGAGGCTGGAAAGCGAATACGGCGGACGCATCGAAGACTTCCCGGTTTGCCGCATTCTTTTCTCGGAAGCGAATCGCGTCGGGATTGGTACATTCAGCCCCTCCGATCCCAAATCGCAGGATATTGCCGATTTGACAGGCAGCATCGACTTTTCCACGATCACCAAATACGGCTCCGAGTCCGATCCTCGCGCCTATCGCTTTGACGGGGAGCTGAACAAGGCCAACCGCGGTCTGATGGAGTTCCAGGAAATGCTCAAATGCGACGAGAAATTCCTCTGGCATTTGCTGTCGCTGACGCAGGAAGGAAACTTCAAGGCTGGGCGTTTTGCCTTGATATCTGCGGATGAGCTGATCGTGGCCCACACGAATGAATCCGAGTACAAAGCGTTTATTGCCAACAAGAAAAACGAAGCTTTGCAATCGAGGATTATCGTCATGCCGATGCCGTATAACTTGCGGGTCAGCGACGAAGAAAAAATTTATTCGAAATTAATCAAGCAATCGGATCTCGGACATGTGCATATTGCGCCGCATGCGCTGCGGTCAGCTGCTATTTTCTCTATTCTTACTCGTTTGAAGGAATCGAAAAAGCAAGGAGCCGATTTGCTGAAAAAAATGCGCCTGTACGATGGCGAATCGGTGGAGGGCTTCAAGGGTGCCGATCTGGAGGAGCTGCGAAACGAGCACGCGGACGAAGGCATGGCTGGCATCGACCCGCGCTATGTCATCAATCGCATCTCCAGTGCGCTGATTCGCCGCGATACGGAGTGCATCAATGCGCTGGATATTCTCCGCGCCCTGAAGGAAGGCTTTGACCAGCATCCGTCGATTACGAAGGAGCAGCGGGAGCGCTATATGAACTTCATCTCCAGCGCCCGCAAGGAATACGACGAGCTGGCGAAAAAAGAAGTGCAAAAAGCGTTTGTCTACAGCTACGAGGAGTCTGCGAAAACGCTCATGGACAATTACCTCGACAACGTCGAAGCGTATTGCAATATGAACAAAATTCGTGACCCCGTCACTGGCGAGGAGATGGACCCAGATGAGCGCCTGATGCGTTCGATCGAGGAGCAGATCGGCATCTCGGAAAATGCCAAGCGGGCATTCCGTGAAGAAATCCTCATTCGCATCTCGGCCTACGCGCGCAAAGGGAAGCGTTTTGACTACAGCACGCACGACCGTCTGCGCGAAGCGATCGAGAAGAAGCTGTTCGCTGATCTCAAAGACGTCGTCAAGATCACGACGTCGAACAAAACGCCGGATGAGCATCAATTGAAAAAGATCAACGAGGTGACAAAGCGCCTCATCGAAGAGCACAGCTATTGCCCGGTTTGCGCCAACGAGCTGCTCCGTTACGTGGGAAGCTTGCTGAACAGGTAATTGCTTGAAGCCCGAACAGCCTGCCAAAGCACACTCACGCTTTTTATCCAGCACGTCATATTCGGCGCAGACTGCGCCAGTTGCTAGGAGGAGACGGCATGGAAGATGCACCATCGTTCATTGTCTCCCGGGAAGACTGGTCGCTGCACCGCAAAGGGTACCAGGACCAAAATCGACACCAGGAAAAAGTGAAAGAAGCGATCAAAAAAAACCTGCCCGATCTCGTAAGCGAAGAAAACATCATCATGTCAAACGGTCGGGAAGTTATCAAGATCCCTATTCGCTCCCTGGATGAATACCGATTGCGATTCAACTTCCAAAAGGGAAAGCATGGCGGTCAAGGCAAAGGAAACAGCAAGGTTGGAGATGTCGTTGCCAAAGACGGCGATCAGGCGCAAGGTCCGGGAAAAGGCCAAGGGGCTGGGGATCAGCCGGGAGTGGATTACTACGAAGCTGAAATCAGCGTCGAGGAATTGCAGGAAATGCTTTTCGCCGAGCTTGAGCTGCCGAATTTGCAGCGCAAAGACGAGGACCAGATTGTCATTGAGGAGACGCGTTTCAACGATGTCCGGAAAAAAGGGTTGATGGGCAACATCGACAAAAAGCGGACCCTGATCGCAGCGATCCGCCGCAACGCCCTCGCCGGCTACAGCGATCTGGAGCTGGGCATCAACGAGGACGACCTGCGCTTCAAAACGTGGGAAGAGATCATCAAGCCGCACTCGAACGCCGTCATCATTGCCATGATGGATACTTCGGGCAGTATGGGCGTCTTCGAAAAGTACATTGCGCGCAGCTTCTTCTTCTGGATGGTACGGTTTTTGCGCACGAAGTACGAAAAAGTGGAGATCGTCTTCATCGCGCACCATACCGATGCAAAAGAAGTGACTGAGGATACTTTTTTCTCAAAAGGAGAGAGCGGGGGAACGATTTGTTCCTCCGCCTACAAAAAAGCGCTGGAGATCATCGACAGCCGCTATCCGTCTTCGCAGTACAACATTTACCCGTTCCACTTTTCCGATGGCGACAACCTGACGTCCGACAACGAGCGTTGCGTAAAGCTGGTGAAAGAGCTTATGGACAGATGCAACATGTTCGGATATGGCGAGGTTAATCAGTATAATAGGCATTCCACACTCATGTCAGCGTATCGCCACATCAAGGAGCCGAAGTTCTTGCATTGTGTAATTCGGGAAAAGGGTGAGGTTTACAAGGCGCTCAGGACGTTTTTTGGGAAGAAGGAAGCGATGACTTGAAGAATGTACCTGATAAAAGATGATGCATAATTGGAAAGCCGATTCCATCCTTTGAAAAGGGGGAGTTGGCTTTTATCCTTTTCTAATAAAGTGCCAAAGCTCAATGAAGACGCTTCCAGTGGAGAGGGACGTTACAAGTCACCCAGGACACACGCACTGATAATTACGAACCTATAGTTCTTAACAATAAGTATAGTGTATCTAATGACTAGAATCAAAAATATTTTATATCCTTTCTAATAAACAATTGACATACATAAAGAACCAAACTAAGATTATCAGTATGTAATTTCCTTATTTTGGTTTTAACGAGAACTTTGTTTGTTGATTCATGTGAGGGAACAATTCTATAAAAAGCTAAGGGGGAATTGCCATGAAAAAGCGTGTCCACAGACGATTTACTTATGAATTCAAGTGGGAAGTAGTGAAGCAATATCTTGATGGAATGTCACGTTCGGAAGTCTCCAAAAAGTATGGTTTAACAGAAAAAGATATCGATAGATGGTCGAAGCAGAGTAGGGTTTGGGACTTGTTACAAACAAGCAAAAACCCGATGGAAAAGCTTCGGCAACTGCAAAGAGAGAATCAACGATTGAAGCGTGAGAATAGAAATTTAAAGAAATTGATGATGACAAGATTTAAGTAGCCTATATTATTCAGAAGTTTTAATAAGAGTAATCACATAGAAGATTATGATTATATTTTGTTAGTTTACTACAAAAGTAAAGTTTGTTATTTTATATATCTATTAAAAGTATAATAAAAAGGAGCATGCTCTGTGAAGACATTAGTCATTGTAGCCCATCCTCATCTGGATCAATCGAAAGTGAACAAAGCCTGGGTGGAAAGACTGAAGCAGGAAGCGAGCATCACGGTTCACGATTTGTATGCGGCTTACCCTACTTTCGAGATCGATGTGCAAAAAGAACAACAGCTCATGATGGAGCATGACCGGGTTGTCTTTCAGTTCCCGTTCTACTGGTACAGCACGCCAGCCATTTTGAAGCAATGGCAGGATGCTGTTTTGACTTATGGCTGGGCTTATGGCGCAGAAGGAAACAAGCTGCACAACAAAGAGTTCTTGCTGGCAATTTCTGCGGGCGGGCCGGAGCAAGCTTATGCGCGTGATGGCTATAACTTTTTCACAATCGAAGAGCTGACGACACCACTGCATGCGATGGCAAACTTGACGGGAATGAAGTATCTGGCTCCGTTCCGCTTCCATGGCGCGGGTCAAGCATCGGAGGAACAGATCAAGCATAGCGCGGGGGAGTATGTAAAGCATATTTTGAATCCTGCTTTGGCGAAGTAAGGACATGCTAACGGTGTACAAGATCTCTTAGTGGAAAAAGGGGATGTGGCGGCTTGGCGGAAGGATGCAGGAAAGATGGGGGCAAATTTTTGACCGCGCTTCTCCCCGATGTGAGAAAACGGCTGATGCTAGGAGTTTACCAGTGCGGTAGTAGTTGAACTGTATTTGGAAAATATGTAAAATGAATGTATCGGTCGCATGCTAAAGGCAACAGACCGATTTCCGTGCGTGTGCCATGTAGACCCTCCACAAGTCTACTCCCACGGATAATCTCGACTTTCCACTAAGCTTTCGAAAACAACGATGCGAGCATCCTCTCAGCCCAAAAAGCTCCGGGGATGCTCGCATACGTTGGGAGAGTAAGCGCCAAGTCAGTTTGAACGACTGGAGTCTCCGTGAAATCAGGCAGAATACAACCGAGAAAATGGGCTGCTCGAAAGAGAGTGTGAGAACGCTTGCGGTTGTAGGGATTGGTAAGACAGGAGTTCGAAAGCTTAGTGGAAAGCTTCGGGGTTAGCACGGAAATGGCCATCTTGTCATGCTCATAAACGTAATGTTCGAAAGCTTAGTGGAAAGCTTCGGGGTTAGCACCACCACCAGCAACAGCGTCGGCGTCTCTGCCAGTGTTCGAAAGCTTAGTGGAAAGCTTCGGGGTTAGCACCTGGTTGTATAGCCATTCTTCGCCTTGCTTGTTTAGTTCGAAAGCTTAGTGGAAAGCTTCGGGGTTAGCACACGGCGTATCCTCCCTGTTCTCTGCCTTAAAATGAGGTTCGAAAGCTTAGTGGAAAGCTTCGGGGTTAGCACATTGTCGCCGTATTGGTTGATAACCTCATCAGTGGTTCGAAAGCTTAGTGGAAAGCTTCGGGGTTAGCACGTGCGCCAATTTATTTTCAGATTGTGGCGGTTAGTCGGTTCGAAAGCTTAGTGGAAAGCTTCGGGGTTAGCACGATGGCAGGTGCTGCAGCCTCTTTCACTCCTGACCAGTTCGAAAGCTTAGTGGAAAGCTTCGGGGTTAGCACGGGTGTCCGGCAATGCATGGGTGTACGGCAATGCAGTTCGAAAGCTTAGTGGAAAGCTTCGAGGTTAGCACTGCTGCTTTTCTGTATCGTAGATTATCCACCGTTCCCATTGTTCGAAAGCTTAGTGGAAAGCCTTGGGATTAGCACCCTGCTGCCGAATGCCGTGTGAGTGGATGTACAGCAGTTGAGCAGTTCGAAAGCTTAGTGGAGAGCTTTTGGGATAGCACGTGAACCAGGAGATTATAAAGACATGTGGGGTCGCTTATTTATTTACGCCGACATGTCAAACGTGTTATGATGGAAGCAAGATCGGTTACACTTTCAACATGAAGTGTTTAATGTTTAACCAAAAGTGGACAAAATAAAAACCGACAGGGTGTTCCCGCACTCTGCCGGTAGTACAATAGACGTTCCCTCAAGGGGACGCTCAGCTTAATAGTCGATCAGAATGACCGCCTTGGACGCCAATCTCAAGGGCGGTCATTTCTTTTGGTCAGGGCAACAACGATTGTTACAACGAGACTCAACAGCCCAACGATAAAGCCGCCGAACTGGAGCATAAGTGTAAGCATTTCGTGAGTAATTGCCACGTTCCCACCTCCCCTCGCTTCCGACATGGGAGATGAGCCGACCACCCTTGAGAGCCGTGGTACTTGCCCATATTTTACTATGAGATTTCGGGTAAAGCCATTTTTATCTTGCAGGATCTTCTACGATCTTCCATGATCTTGTAAAATCACGATCCAATCTGTTTCAGACGATTATTTTTCTAACAAACTCCAGGGGTTCATATGGGGGGCGTGACATCATCATAGTTGATCTGTATTTGGAAAATATATAAAATAAACGTATCGGTCGCATGCTAAAGGCAACAGGCCGATTTCCGTGCGTGTGCAAATGTAGACCCTCCACAAGTCTACTCCCACGGATAATCTCGACTTTCCACTAAGCTTTCGAAAACAACGATGCGAGCATCCTCTCAGCCCAAAAAGCTCCGGGGATGCTCGCATACGTTGGGAGAGTAAGCGCAAAGCCAGTTTGGACGACTGGAGTCTCCGTGAAATCAGGCAGAATACAACTGAGAAAATTGGCTGCTCGAAAGAGAGTGCGGGAACGCTTGCGGTTGTAGGGATTGGTAAGACAGGAGTTCGAAAGCTTAGTGGAAAGCTTCGAGGTTAGCACATCATCAGCACGTCATTTCTCTTGATCCGGCTGAGTGGTTCGAAAGCTTAGTGGAAAGCTTCGAGGTTAGCACATATCAGTTTTTCAACAAAAAGCTGGGTCTGGGAGTTCGAAAGCTTAGTGGAAAGCTTCGAGGTTAGCACCAAGCGCACCCGCCGCTCGTCCAAAGGCACGATGTTGTTCGAAAGCTTAGTGGAAAGCTTCGAGGTTAGCACGGGGAAAGTGCGAAACTCTAAGTTTTTTATTCATCGTTCGAAAGCTTAGTGGAAAGCTTCGAGGTTAGCACGGAACAAATAATGACGATGCAGCGGGAATACAACCTGCGTTCGAAAGCTTAGTGGAAAGCTTCGAGGTTAGCACTAAGGTGAGGAGACATGCAAAGGAGACATGCGAGTGAAGTTCGAAAGCTTAGTGGAAAGCTTCGAGGTTAGCACTGGCGGTTATAGTTATCGGGTCTATGATCGCGCTACAGTTCGAAAGCTTAGTGGAAAGCTTCGAGGTTAGCACGGCGAAGTAGTGGCGAAAGCGCTCGCGCCTGTTGGTTCGAAAGCTTAGTGGAAAGCTTCGAGGTTAGCACGATAGGGGGGCATGAACTTGAAAAAGTTGGTTTATGTTCGAAAGCTTAGTGGAAAGCTTCGAGGTTAGCACTGGGGAAATCCTTTACGCGGTATCGACTGCATCAGCAGCGTTCGAATGGACTGTCAACACCAAACTAGACAGATTTCTTAAGTGCTTTCTGTTTGTAAACGAGTGGACTCAAATACCCCAATGTCGAGTGAATTCTTGTTT
>NZ_JARXWC010000026.1:0-15227 GCF_029892995.1 Brevibacillus sp. 1238
AAAAACCTATCCGGTATTAGCATAAGTTTCCCTATGTTATCCCGGTCTGAGAGGCAGGTTGCCTACGTGTTACTCACCCGTCCGCCGCTAGGGTCCGAAGACCCTCGCTCGACTTGCATGTATTAGGCACGCCGCCAGCGTTCGTCCTGAGCCAGGATCAAACTCTCCAATAAAGTTTGTTACTGGTTCAAAGCTGGCAAATCATTTAATGATAGACTCATCAACGCTTTCGCTGTTCAGTTTTCAAGGAGCATTTTGCGCATCAGCGCTAAAAGTTTTGTCTACATTCACTTATGCGTTTCTCGTTAACTTTCCAGCCAACCAAACTTGTGATATGTAGTGGTGCCGGCAATAGGACTTGAACCCACAACCCCCTGATTACAAGTCAGGTGCTCTACCAATTGAGCTATACCGGCGTGTTTTTTGTTTTCTCGCTGCGAGCGTTTCGTGTGTGTCCCGCTCACGAGATTTAATATAGCATGTCCCTTTTTTAAATGCAATAGAAAATCGAAAACTTTTTCATCAGAATTTAAAAAAACGCCAAAATAAACGAGAAAAGTGGCGGAACCAAAGCCGCCACTCTCCTGTTTACCCTGCTCGGAAGCCTTCACCAAGCACTTCATTCGCCGGGCATAATATGATAAACGCATCGGGATCGACAGAACGCACCATGATTTTCAGCTTGCTGACCTCGCTTTGGCTCACAACAGCCATCAGCACCTTGCGCGCATCCCCCGTGTATCCCCCAGAGCCGTCCAACAAAGTCACGCCCCTGTCCAGGTCATACAAGATCGTTTCTCGCAGCGAATCCGTTTCGTTCGAGATGATATAGGCAACTTTGGAGGTATTCCACCCCATTTGAACAATATCAATCGTCTTGCTCGTAACAAATAAGGCAATAAGTGCATACAAAGCTTTTTCCGGGTCGAACACAATTCCTGCGAACAAAATAACAAATCCATCAAATACCGCGACGCAGGCTCCTAGACTAAATCCCGTATACTTATGAAGAATTTGCGAGGCAATCGCGAAGCCCCCTGTTGATCCTCTGCCCCGAAAAACAATCCCGATTCCAAGCCCTACGCCGATTCCTCCATAAATACTGGCAAGCAGCGGATTGGTCGTCAACGGATGCAAATGACTCGTCAGCATGACACACAACGGCAAAACGACCGATCCGATCGCGGCTTTCATACTGTATTGCCGATCCAGCAGCTTCAATCCCAACAGAAACAACGGGATATTGCATGCCCACTGGACGATAGCCGGGGGAAGTCCAAACAGATTATGCAAAATGGTGGACAAGCCTGAGACTCCTCCAGAAGCAATCTGATTGGGGTTCAAAAAAAGGTTAAAGCTGGTTGCAAGCACCAGGGAACCGAGGATCAGCATCCCGTACTCCATTGCTTTTCTCTGCGGGCTGTTCAACTGGATTGCTGTTCGTTTTTTTCGCGCCACACGGTTTCACTCCTGACATTTTTCGCGTAAGCAAAATCCGCACATACACTACCATGTTTTGGTCGAAAAGAAAACCCCCATTTCCGCTCCTTCCTTCTCAGTAACATTTGCTGAAGCACAGCAAACATGCACGAGAGTTGGGCTTCTTTCTAGAAAAAAGAGATTGACTAGCCGCACAAACAAATCGATAATTATAATCAAGTAATAATTATTATCAAAAAAAGAGGTGACCTGTGATGGATGAACAACTGGCCAGTGTCACAAACCAGATCAAACACTTCGGAAAACGCCTGACGATTCAAAGACGCGCCGTCTTGCGCTATATGCTGATGTCCCAGCAACACCCTACAGCCAAAGACGTTTACCATGCCTTGAAAAACGAAATGCCCAGCATCACACTCTCAACGGTCTACACCAGCTTGCGACTCCTGGCGAAAATGGGGGTCGTCAAAGAGCATGTGCACGCTGATACCCCCAACCGTTTTGAAACGCTGGTCAAAATCGATCCTGTTCAGTTAAAAGAAGTCATGTGAGCAAGCATAACGGAAACTAGCAATAAAAAAGGGAACCCGCTAAAAGGGCTCCCTTTTTATTAACCAAACAACTGCTGCAACCTTATCATCGGTTTAAGCCACGGCATAATCGTACACAGCCCTGCCCAGCAAGCCAAGCGTGTGCAAAGCTGCCTCTGGCGTTACATCCTGCGACAAGGCGGCAATCGCAAACTGTCGCCCCTCTACGAAAAGTATCCCGACGTCGTGCTGCCTGCCTGTGTCCCAACCGGATTTGCACGCCAATTCCCAGCCAGGCAAGCCATCCTGATTGCTCGCGGACGGCAGTTGGGACGGCAAGCCGTTCAGCACTTGCTGCTTGTTCATAATCGCAATCATTTCAGTACGCGCCGTCCGGGAAAATCCGCTGCCAGAAACGATATGCTCCAGCATCCGCGCCACATCCCCTGCCGTAATCATGTTGTTGGCCGTCACGTCCTGCGGATAAATCATCACCTTGCGCGAATAGTAACTTCGCTCCATTCCCAGCTCACGCATCGTCTGATCAATCAGCTCTTTTCCCACAAAATCGATCAGCATATTCGTCGCTGTGTTGTCGCTCTGAATAATCATCAGCGTGACCAGATCGCGTATGGACAGCTTCAAGCCTGGCGAGAGCGCGTACAAAAAGCCTGATCCGCCTACCAAATCCTCTTTGCGCAAAGGGAGCTGATCCTCGATCCGGGCTTTGCCCTGCTCACAGGCCGCGTAAACCGCTGCCATAATCGGAACCTTGATGACGCTTTCGGCAATAAACAGCTCGTCCGGTTGGTGCTCAAAACAGATTCCCTGCGGCACCGCCAGCTCTTTTACTACGACTCCCCATGTCCCTGCCGCTTCCTGCACGATCTTTGACAAACGTTTCTCCAGCTCCACCGCTCTCCATCCCTCCTGTAAAAGTCGAACACAATCGCCCTTCTATTATCATACAATTCCAAAAACATTCCTTACAAGTTACAAGAACGGGTTCAGCTGATCTTCCGGGACGCGGTCGTTTGTCCTGCTACCCGCTTGGAAATAATAGGGAGATCACTCCACTGAAGGTGAAACCTCATGCAGAAGCCCGGAACGATCGGCACGCGCCAATTCACCATTCTGGTTACCCTGATTACGGTCGGCGATTCGATTCTGATCTTGCCGGCAGCCGTAGCGAAAGAGGCCTCCTACGACAGTTGGCTTTCCAGCATCATTGGTGTATTGGTTGGCCTGGCTGTCATCTATCTATATTGCATAATCAGCCGTTTGCACCAGGAGCACACGCTGATCGGGAAAAACATACTCATTTTCGGGCGTTGGCTCGGTACGGCTTTATCCATCATGTTCCTTTTCACTCTGCTGATCAACGGCTCTGTTTACGTGCGTGCCATCGGCGATTTCATGACCGCGCAAATTTTGAAAGAGACACCGAGCGTTGCCGTCGTCATCCTTCTCGTGGCGTGCTCCCTGTTCGGTGTGCGCCTCGGCTTGGAGACTTTCGCGCGGACGAGTGAGATTTTTTATCTCTGGTTCGTCTTTACTTTTCTCTCGTTTTTTTTCTTGTTGGTACCACAGTTTTCCCTTCGCAACTTGCAGCCCGTTCTGGAAAACGGGCTTGCCCCTGTCATCAGCGGCTCTTTTTCTGTGATCGCCTACCCGTATACAGAGCTGATCGTCTTTTTAATGATTACCCCTTTCGTCGATGTCCCGCAAAAGCTCACTTCTGCTTTTTTGCGGGGAGCGATCTACGGCGGAATCTGCCTGATCACGATCATTTTGATGACGCTTTTGGTGCTCGGTCCGGTGTTGACTGCTACAGACAATTTCCCCAGTTACTCGCTGGCGAAGCGGGTTCATGTCGGTGAGTTTTTTCAGCGGCAGGAAGCCATGATGGCACTGATGTGGTTCGTTTCGATTTATTTCAAGGTCGTCTTGTACATGTACGGCTTTTGCGTAGGCATTCAGCAGCTTTTGAAACTGAAGGAATACCAGCTACTCACCTATCCTACTTGTCTGCTGTTTGTCGTGGGCGCCATCATCCTTTTGCCGAATGAAACATTTTTGCTTCAAGCCTACACATTTTGGCCGCTCTTTGATTTTTCTGTGGCGGTTGCCTACCCGTTGCTACTCGTCGTCTGGTACCACATCAGGCAGCGACTGCAAAACAAGCCGACTCCTCTGCAAAAGTGAGGGGGCGGCTTGTTTTCATGTCTTTCTTCTATTCTTTTGACAGGCATGCTCGCTTGATCGCAGCGACTCGCTCGCTGTCCACATAGCGCAAAGCTTGCCCCTCTTCCCTGGCTGCGGTACCGAAATGAACCTCTCGGACGCCAGTCAGCCCGATCAGCTCGGGCGCATTCGTCGCGGACAGCCCGCTCCCTGCCAAAATGGACAGAGTCGAGTTTTCCGTTTTGCGCACCAGCTCCGCGATGCAATCTGCGCCTTCCATGGCTGTACGTTTTCCCCCGGAAGTCAGGATCGTCTTTACTTGCGGATATTGCAACAAGATGTCCAAAGCTCCAAGCTGGCTCACCGCTTCGTCAAAAGCCCGGTGAAAAGTCACGTTCAGGCCGTTTGCTTCTTCCAGCAACAGCTCCAGTCCGTCACGATCCAATTGCTTGTCTGGCGTCAACATGCCAAAAACAACACCTGCCGCCCCTAGCTCGCGGACGACGCGCACATCTTCTTTCATGACACGCAGCTCGTCTTTGGTATAGCAAAAAGATTGGCTGTGCGGCCGCACCATGACATTGACAGGAATGGAGACAGCCTTGACCGCCGCTTCGATCAAGCCCCAGCTTGGCGTAAGCCCTCCCTCCAAAATGCCGGAAATCAGCTCTAGCCGATCTGCGCCGCCTCGCTCTGCGCGTTTTGCATCCTCCACCGAAGTCGCAATCACTTCCACCAGCATGTGATTTCTCCTCTCGTCCGTAGCTTTTATGGACATTGTACTGAGCGTCGCCACCGTTGCGCAAGTGCGCGCCTAGCATTTTTCCAGAACGAACACGGGCCGCTTTTCCCCGACGACCAACTGGTTATCGTTGACGATTTCTTTCGGGGCCAACGCATGCAACCTGGCAATGGTCTCCTTGTTGTTGTAATCGATCTGCTCCAAAATGTTGGCGATGACGAGCGGCCAAACCAGCTCTGAACCGTCCAGTACCTTCAGCGAAAAGCTGATTCGCTCCTTTTTCAGCGCAAAACCGTATACGCCCATCGCGCCGCCTTTGGCAATAATGTTCGGATCGGTCAGCAGAGCTGTGCAGATGAATTGGTGGCTGGCGATGATTTCCGGGTGGGCCGTCATCCAGCCCGTCACTTTTTCAACCGCCTGGCGATTTTCTTGTTCCGCAATCAGGTCGGGACAGGCCAGCTTCAAATAAGCGATCGCCAAATGCTTGAGTGGCAGGGCATAAACAGGAAAGCCGCAACCGTCGACAGCAAGGCCGATGTGCTCCTGCGGGTACTCGGCGAGACTGGAAAAAGCTGCCAGGGCCTCCTGCTGGGCCGGATGCTCCTGCTTGTAGTAATCGCTGGTCGTATAGCCGCGTTCCTTGGACAACGCCAAAAAGCCCAGATGCTTTCCTGCGCAGTTGTGAAAAAGTCTGCGCTTGGCTACACCTTGGGACAAGCAGGCGAACTTGGGCGCTTCATTTAATGGATACGTCGGGCAGGTTAAAAGTTCGTCTTCGCGAATGCCCGTTTTGGCCAAAAGCGATTCCAGCCCTTCCAGATGATAGGCTTCACCGCGATGAGAAGCCGCGAACAGCGCCGCTTCCCGACTTGTCAGACCGAATCTTTCGTCAATTTTTTGCCTCGCTACCGGAAGCGCCTGAAACGGTTTGGCAGCGGAACGCAGCAAGGCAACATGCATCACATCTCCTGCCGAATAAATGACCTGGCCGTGCTCATCCACGCCGCAAACGATGCCTGAATGAACATTTTCCAATATACCTCCGCGATACTCTTCTACTAATGGGACATCCCGCATTATTCTCACCCGTTCTGTTCTATTTTTCTAATTATTCCATTCGCAGGATAATTGATTGTAATAAAGGTAAAAATTCATTCATTTAAAGTATTAAAACCAGAATTATCCGTCTTTTTATACGCTGATTTTCTCCATTGGTGTTATTAAAAAATACTAGCAGTGACACCATATTCCGTCAATCGTTTTTTCGTTGCCGATTGCCCACGGCAGGCCAATCTATAGTATAATGGCTCAGGATGGCAGCCGCCATCAATCGCATACGAAATCCGCGCGACTGGCGCGGGAGAGGTTCGCGAACTCCCTCTATAAAAAACTAAGGTGGACAACAGTACCGATCCCTTGGTATTGTTTTGTTTTTTTGCAGGAGCAAGTTCAAGAACTCTCTTTCTTCCATTACGATACTGAAGGAGATGGAGAGCATGAAAAAGGAAAAAGCCGTCGTTGTGTTCAGTGGAGGTCAGGACAGCACCACTTGCCTGTTCTGGGCCAAGCAGCAATTCGGCGAAGTAGAAACGATTACGTTTGACTACGGGCAGCGGCACAAGCTGGAAATCGAGTGTGCCAAAGAGATCGCCCGGGAGTTGGGCGTAGCCAACACCGTATTGGACATGAGCCTGTTGAATCAACTCGCTCCCAATGCACTAACCCGCACAGACATCAACATCACCCAGGAGGAAGGCCAGCTTCCATCCACATTTGTCGACGGGCGCAATCTGTTGTTCCTGTCTTTTGCAGGCGTTTTCGCCAAGCAAAAAGGAGCGCGGCATTTGGTTACTGGCGTTTGCGAAACGGATTTTAGCGGCTATCCCGATTGCCGCGATGCGTTTGTCAAATCGCTCAATGTGACGCTTAACCTGTCCATGGATTATCCGTTTGTGATCCATACGCCGCTCATGTGGCTCGACAAGGCGCAAACGTGGAAGCTGGCGGATGAACTGGGTGCCTTCACCTATATCCGCGAAAAAACCCTCACCTGCTACAACGGCATCAAAGGCGACGGCTGCGGCGAATGCCCTGCCTGCCACCTGCGAAAAGCCGGACTGGACAAGTATCTTTCCGAAAAAACTCAATCCGGGGCCAACGTCTGATGAGCGCAAACTTTGACTTTCGCATCGTCGACCGCATGCAGACACTTGGCACCCATATTCAACAATCGCAGCTGCGCTACCACAACAAGCGCGTGCTGGTGAGCAAGGAGTTTACGTTTGACGCCGCCCACCATCTGCACGCCTACGAAGGCAAATGCAAAAACTTGCACGGACACACGTACCACGTCGTGTTTGGCATCAGCGGCTACCCGGATGAAATCGGGCTGGTCATCGACTTCGGCGACATCAAGCAAATCTGGAAGGAACATATCGAGATTTACTTGGATCACCGCTACCTGAATGAAATGCTGCCGCCGATGAACACCACGGCAGAAAACATGGTCGTCTGGCTGTTTGAACAAATGGAGCAGCAGCTTCAATCTGACGTCTATCGCGACCGCTACCGCGGCGCTCGCGTCGAATTTGTCCGCCTGTTTGAAACGCCGACGAGCTACGCCGAGGCGAGACGGGAGTGGATGATGGAGTGAGCATTCCCGTTCTGGAAATTTTCGGCCCGACGATTCAAGGGGAAGGCATGGTCATCGGGCAAAAGACGATGTTCGTCCGCACCGCTGGCTGCGACTACCGTTGTAGCTGGTGTGACTCCGCCTTTACGTGGGACGGCTCGGCGCGCGATGAAATCAAGCAGTTGTCCGTCGAGGAAGTCTGGGCAGAGCTAACGCGTCTTGGCCAAGACCGTTTTTCCCATGTCACCATCTCTGGCGGCAACCCGGCGCTTCTCGCAGGCATGGGCGAGCTTGTCTCGTTTTTAAAGGAACGCGGCATTCGCACGGCGCTGGAGACACAAGGAAGCCGCTGGCAGGAATGGCTGCCGCTGATCGACGACATCACGATTTCTCCGAAGCCGCCCAGCTCTGGCATGAACACGGATTACGCCGTGCTCGATCGCATCGTGGGCGCTCTGACGGAGCAAAAGCATCCGGGGCTGAGCCTGAAGGTCGTCGTGTTTGACGACGCCGACTTCGCATATGCGCGCGACATCCATCGACGGTATCCGGCGGTTCCTTTTTTCCTCCAGCCGGGAAATAGCGATCTCGTCAGCGCGGACACGCACGAACTGAGAGAAAAGCTATTGGAAAGCTTTGAATGGCTGATCGACCAGGCGATGGCCGCCCCCGATTTGAACGACGCGAAAGTGCTGCCGCAGCTCCACGCCCTGGTTTGGGGAAACAAGCGCGGCGTGTAGGCGTGTAAATGAAAAGCCAGGATTGGATTATAGATGAAAAGAAGCGAGGATGAGAAACCAATGAACGAACAACAACGCGACCTGTCTTCCCTCACCCTGCTGGGCAACCAGGGAACGACCTACAACTATTCATACGACCCGAGTGTACTCGAGTCTTTTGACAACAAGCACCCGTACCGCGACTACTTCGTCAAGTTCAACTGCCCGGAGTTCACCAGTCTGTGTCCGATCACCGGACAGCCGGATTTTGCTACGATCTACATCAGCTACATCCCGGATATCAAAATGGTCGAGAGCAAATCGCTCAAGCTGTACCTGTTCAGCTTCCGCAACCACGGCGATTTTCACGAGGATTGCGTGAACGTGATCATGAACGACCTGATCAAGCTGATGGACCCGAAATACATCGAGGTGTGGGGCAAATTCACTCCGCGCGGCGGCATCTCGATCGACCCGTACTGCAACTACGGCAAGCCGGGCACGAAGTATGAGGAGATGGCCAGCTATCGCTTGATGAATCATGATATGTATCCGGAGAAAGTGGATAATAGGTAATGCTGGATGTAGTACCAAGAGAGAAAAACCCTTATTTTGTAAGGGTTTTTCTTGTTCGCACATTGCTCGTTACTGGTCAAAAATCTTAGTTATTGACACATTTCGTCAACCGATTTCTGTTCAGCATTGCCCCTATTAAAACTCGTTTCGATATCCTATGTGAGCGACCAATCCTTAAGTAAGTGTTCCATCTCTACTCACCAACCTATTAGACATAATTACAGTGTTCTGCCGTCAAGTTATACATTGACAATGACCTCATGTTCATCAACGTGGGTCATTGACGTATATCTCCTCTGTTTCTCAAGGTTCTGGAGCAAGTTGGTAAGAGCATATGAACAAAAACCCGTCTCTACTAAAGCAGGGGCGGGTCAGCCATTTCTTGAATGCACTCCGGCACATCATTTTTCAGACTGCCAACGATCGCTGGGTATGTTCGCATCTGGGCAGAGTCACCGAGGATAAACTGAGTAAATATTTCTATCCCAAGCTAATGAATTTCCATATTTTGTTTTGATAAAAATTGGGTATTGTTTTATACTCATGTCTGTATTTTATTATCATTTATTGAAAAATAAGGGGGATTCTTATGCTTCTTGCAACAAAACGAAACTTACTACTCATAAGTTTTGGCCTAATAGTTTCTATTTTATTTTCAGGGCAAAACACAGCTCATGCTGAAGATCAATACACCAACGATTTAATCCCTGCAATGACAAGCAACAACAGTCCAAGTGGTCTAGCTAGCGCAAGCACTGAATGGAGTTCAAATCATAAAGCATACCGCGCATTCAACGATGTGGATGATACGTATGGTTGGTATACTTCGGGTACAACTCTCGGTTGGTTACAGTATGAATTTCCTTCTCCACAGGTGATTTCAAAATACACCATTACGTCTAGAGAGTATATGAAAGGTGAGAGTCCCAAGGATTGGACTTTTGAAGCCTTCAATGGATCAGAGTGGATCATTCTCGATCAACAAGTAAACATCACTGGATGGGCTCCTAACCTTAAAAAAGAATTCGTATTCACAAATAACACTGCTTTCACTCAATACCGCCTTAACATTACAGCTAATAACGGCTATTCTGCCTATACTGGTATTGAAGAAATGGAAATGATGGCAAAAGTAAAGGTGGTTCCTGATCCAGGTACGGATCCAGGTACTGATCCGGGCCCATCCGAAAAAAATGCACTTCTTGCTATCAAAATGATCAGTGGTTTAGAAAAGGAATTTGATCTAACTGCTGCTGAGATCGAAGACTTCATTGACTGGTACAACAGACGTGCTGATGGTCAAGGAAAAGAAATATACATGTTCGAAAAAAACTTCAACAAAGGGCCGTTTACATCCCGAAAAGATTACGTAGCATTCAGCAAAATTCAATCCTTTGAGGTCATGGAATACAGCAAATAACAGTGAAAGGCACCTTCATTGAGGTGCCTTTCACATTTATGCCTGTACAGCTGTTATCAAATTATCGGTATCCACTGCCAGTCCTCATCGCTTGCCAGCTTAATCCGGCGCTCGTTATATGCGAACAAATTGCAAACATACAAACAAAAAACCGCCCTTAATGAACTGCACCCCAATTGTTAGACACAACTAACGATTGGAGGTGCAGTTTTTTTTATGACTACATTTTCTACAGATGAAAAGTTGTCAGCAATCCATCGCTACTTAAACGGTAACGAAAGTTTTTCCGTAATTAGTTCGTCCATCGGTACATCTAAATCTGAAGTGATTAAATGGGTCCAGCATTATCAACACCACGGTATCGAAGCGTTTACAAAACTCTATACAGGTTACTCCGCTCAGTTTAAACTAGACGTACTCCATTATATGAACGAACAAGGGACGTCTATCAGAGAAACTGCTGCACGCTTTAACATCCCATCGCATTCATTGCTCATTCAATGGAAAAAGCAAGTAGAATGGCAGGGAATAGATGCCCTTAAACCAAAGAAAAAGGGACGTCCATCCATGCAAAAAAAGAATCACGGCTCAAGCAACACTCAAGTACCTGCGGAAGAATCATTAGAAGCATTGAAAGCAGAAAATGAACGTTTGCGTATGGAAAATACCTATTTAAAAAAGTTGAATGCCTTAGTTCAAAGCAAGGAAAAATCACCAAACAAGACAAAATCCAAGTAGTCTACGAGCTAAGGCATGAATATCCGGTGACAGCACTACTTAAACTGGCAGATATCCCAAGAAGTACGTATTATTACTACGTGAAAAACTTTGGACGTCCTGATTCGGATAAAGAACTGAAACAGTTGATTCAAACCATTTATGACGACCATGAAGGTCGTCTTGGTTACCGTCGTATTCGTGATGATCTCCAAAATCGTGGGCACAAAGTGAATCACAAAAAAGTCCAGCGAATCATGAAAGAACTGGATCTAAAATGTCTTGTCCGCATGAAAAAATATCGCTCTTATAAAGGAGCTATATTTCTCTCTCGTATTGGATTTGTATAACGCTGAAATCATTACCTATACAGTCGGTCCAAAACCAAGCTATTCCTTGGTTTCAACCATGCTAGAACAAGCTTTTGAGCAGTTGATAAATGATTGTAATCTTATGATTCATTCTGATCAGGGCTGGCACTACCAAATGAAACAATATCAGTATGCGCTTCGTAAGCGAGGAATCATGCAAAGTATGTCCCGAAAAGGGAACTGCTTCGATAATGCTGTGATGGAAAATTTCTTTGGGATTATGAAATCGGAACTACTTTATCTAAAAGAATTTCACAGTGTGGACCACTTAAAATCAGAGCTAGCCCACTATATTCGATACTATAATCACAAACGGATTAAGACAAAATTAAAAGGCATGAGTCCGGTACAATACCGAACTCATACCCAGGCAACCGCCTAATTAAATGACATGTCTAACTTTATGGGGTCACTTCACTACTAAAACTGAGGGCGGTTTGTAATCCATATCTTTTACAAGCTTGCTTAACTTCCCATGTTTTTAATGAGGTAGTAAGCATCTTCTAAATCTTCGTGCCCTTCCTCGCTCGCATCCAACAACTCAGAAGCAGTTATTGCTGCAGCTGTACCCGATGCAATTGCACCAAGCACCGTCCCGGCAGTAATTACAGCAATACCCAACTCTGCAGATAAGGCTGCAGTAAGTGCAGAGATATCATCTCTTGCATCTTCTACACCATCGGCCTTTGTCATAAATCTATTAATATCACGCGCGTGGTTGTCTTCACCAACATAGGTAGAGGTAAAAGTTTTTCTAGAGGAGTAGTCCAAGAAAAAATTAGCCTCTTTATATGATGCTAGTTTAAAGAAGTTCGGCGAAATTTCTTCGTATGTAGCCAGATAACCTCCTGATTCGCCTTTAAAAGCATATTTGTTCTTTTCCCCTACATTGACTGATTGATTAAGGAAATCTTCATCTAGTTTTTCACCATTCAAATAATATTCTCCAGATGGTGTTATTTTAATTTCGTGCGTTTTATTATACTGCTCTTCTTCACCATCATCGTATTCCTCAACAATGTCCTTTTCCAGTGTGATTACTTTCGTGCCGTCTTCTTCGGTTTTGATTTCCCTCGAAACTTCTGTTGTTATAACTCCAATGACATTATTGTTCTCATCATGAATTTCTCTTTCGTAAGAAAAAGTATCAACTAGATTCTCACTATCGGCTGATTGGGCATATACACCACTAGCTGATAGTGTTAAGACTGAGAAAGTAAGAGCTGCAGCGATAATTTTCTTAAAAGTACCTTTCATTTACATCCACTCCCATTTTTTGTTTTTACATTATCCATTATTTGTAAAATAATAACAAAAGTAAATAGTAATATTCCGACGATTTTTAGCATCACTCGACATTGTAGTCCAAACAAAAACCCCCCATATTAGACGGAGGGCTTGTGAGTGAACTTAAGCAGGGCTACTAAATCTCTTAAACCTTATGTCGATTTTTGCTTAGTTTATAAACAAACAACAAAAACAACAGTGCATACACGATCAACATACTATAGGTGTATAAATCTTTAACTCGTATGGTTAATAGTGCCAACGCAGCAATTAAACATATACCAGTATTTTGCAAATTATACTTTTGAAATCTGTATTTATACGTGCTATATAAGATAATCAACAAAACTACGATTGGAGCGATAAATTGTATGGAAGTTACATCTATCAACTTGTTCAGTCCCTCCCTTTTGTTAACCTGCTGTGACTGCGCACTTATCTTAACTTAAATGGATAAATATGTAAATGATGTTTTTTTACTGTTTTTCACAAATTATACTCACATCAGTTGTGTCAAATGCTAAATTTGTTCCTTAAAGAGAAACTCCTTTCCTGACAAGGAGTTTCCCTTTTTTATCCGAGCAAAATTTAACCTTTTTCAAATTATTTTCATAGATTATAATGTTTGTAAAAAGGGGGTATTGCTATGGCAGCCAACGAGTATAGCTTACCTACATCCCCAAATGCTGTGAAAACGAAAGAGCTTCCTGTATTTGAGGTACAGCCCGATCAAAATCTTGCGAGCGAATTTCACAAGCGCTTAATTCAAATGATTGCCGAATTTGAGATATCCCTGGATGAACAGCATGAAGTCGGGATGCGGCTGGTATCGTTCGGCCAAAATATCACCTTGCGCGTAGAAGGGATCGGCTATTTCAATCCCAGTCTGATTCGTTTTTTCGGAACAACAGAAGCAGGCGCCCCAGTCGAACTCATCCAGCACATCTCGCAAATCAGTTTTCTCTTGATGGCAGTCAACAAAGCAGACCCGGCAAACCCGCCCAAGCGGATCGGGTTCAGCGCTTCCGAAGAAACAAAAGAAGAAGACGTGTAACAACGTCTTCTTTTTGCATGGTCAGGGCATTCGGTCTTTGCTGGATGCGCCTGGGCAAAATATATTGTAAAAACATGGTAACCAAGTTAAAGTAGCGTATAAATAGGAACCTACCTTTTCTGTTGTTGGAGGAGATTGCTCATGCATCCCAAAAACATCCCTCGTTAAGCCCGCGGCCCTCCATTCGTGAGCATTTGTCCCATTCCCCCCAATTAAACTTAAACTCAAGGGAGATGCATACAAATGAGCATGAATGGACCAGTAAAAATATCTCGCACCGAAAGACTGCAAACCTGCAAGGAAATTGCCGCCCGATTGCACGAGGTTTACGGCGAAAAAGTCTTGGCGATCGGCGTCTATGGCTCGGTATCGCGCGGAACGGACGGCCCGTTCTCTGATATAGAGATGTTGTGCGTCCTAGAAGAGTCAGGCGAAGAAACAGATTTCAGCCACGAATGGTCTGCCGGACCATGGAAAGCCGAAGTGAATGTCATCAGTGCACATGTGCTTTTGGACATGGCTGCTACTGTCGAAGATGACTGGCCGCTGACCCATGGCCCTTTTTTCGCCCCGCTGAGTCTGTATGATCCGAAAGGCTTTTTTCAAACGTTGAAAGAAGCGGCGCACTCTCCTGCCAAAGAAGCGTTCACGCAGGCAATCAACGGCGTGCTTGTAGGTGAAATGTACGAGTTCATCGGGAAGCTGAGGAATATCAGCCTGGAAGGCCCCCGCACTTACCTCCCTTACCTGGCCATGCAATTTGCCCAATACGGCGCTATGCTGATCGGGCTGCACCAGCAGACGTTCTATTCGACAGGAGCCAAGGTACTGCCTGAATCGTTGGAACTGCCAGATCGTCCCGATGGCTACGACCAGATAGCGACAATGGTGATGGCTGGAGATTTGGCGGATTCGGGCAAAATCGTCGCGGCCTGCGAGCGGTTTTGGAACGGACTCCACGCATGGGCAGCCAAGCATCAGTATGTGATTCACACCAAGCGAATCCCATTTTAATGCAAGCAAAAATCGGTTTATTGCCAGTTTGCCTGTTTGGAAAAAGCCTCGCTGTATGCGGGGCTTTTCTCCTTCTCCTGCAATAATGAAGTTGTGCCAGAAGCTTACGCCCAATGCTCGGGCCGCGTAAACGAGGGCGGTATTTTCGTGGCAGCATCGCCCTTCGCTGCGTTGAGCTGGGCCTGGGTGAGAAACAGACTGTCCGTCAGATCGGCGCCGCGCAAATCGGTATCGCGCAGATCAGCGCCAATCAGGTCGGCCCATCTCAAGTTTGCGCCGCGCAAATCAGCCGCGATCAAGTAGGCTCCGCGCAGGTTCGCTCCCAGCAAATCGGCTCCTTTGAGCTTCGCGCCAATCAGATCGGCTCCCCGCCCCACGTTTCTCGCTTTGATGCGTGCGCCTTTCTGCTTGCGACAGGCTTCCGTCCGCACCAGTTCGCTCGCCTCCCGCAACAACTCGCCTACTTTTGCCCGATGTGCAGGTACATCTACCCGCAAAAGCTCTGCCGGAGCAAGCTCCGTGAACCGCTTCGTCTCCC
>NZ_JARXWC010000027.1:0-12828 GCF_029892995.1 Brevibacillus sp. 1238
ACGGGTGACAATTCGTCCACCAGCAACAGCGACGCTACCAACTCTTCCGATACCGATGCGACTTCTTCTGCCGGGCCAAGCACCTCCACTACGGGCGACAATTCGTCCACCAGCAACAGCGATGCCACCAACTCTTCCGATACCGATGCAACCTCTTCTGCCGGGCCAAGCACTTCCACTACGGGCGACAATTCATCTACAAGCACCAGCGACTCGGACAATACATCGGATACCGATGCCACAGCCACTACAGGCGACAACACAACGACCAATACCAGTTCGGCAGATAACTCTTCCACAAATGACAACAACAGCAACGCCAACAGTACCCTTGATTCTACCAGCTGCGCCCGCAATGACTCGGCCAACCTGAGCACTTCCAATAATACTTTTAATCACGACAGCGCTCTGACCAGCACAGCAAACGGGATCGCCAGCTCTGCCAACAACTCCGCCAATACGATATCGAACGGAAATTCCTTCACGGTAGGAAACAGCACTTTGATTAACTTCAGCGACAACACCGTTCTGCTCCTGTTATTGCTACAGTTAGTCAAATGCTTTTGCCCACCCAACCAGGGAGGCGGAAGCAGCGCTTCTCCTTGTGGTTGTATCGAAGGGGGCAGCTCATTCGAATCTTTGCTTCAGAAATTGCTGGAGAAAGAAACGCAAAATCGCGAAACCATCCTCAATCTTTTGCAGCAAAACAACCATTCCAACAATTGAAGTCGTTTAAGGAAGGAGAGGGACAAAACATGGCATCGACGAACCATTCCTCCAACTACTCGACAACGCGCTTCGTTCTGTCGCGAAGAGGGACCGATTCCTCTTTGACCATCATGATTAACAACCGGGGCGCTAACGATCGCAGCCTTAACCTGAGGGTGGAAGACGCAGATACAAAAGAACCACTCATCGCATACACAAACGGCACTCCCATCGATCAGACAGTGCTCATTCCAGCAGGTAGCGTAGAAGCACTGCAAATCGACCTCAACGAAACAACTAGCCGGATCGCACTGGAAGTCTCCAATCCATCCTCTGGAGGGGGAATGTCCGTGCGGCAAAGCAGTTCGTCGCGTAGCGGCCAAGACAGCCAGCAAATCGAGCTTACCCTAAAATAAAATGGGGAGGCACACAAACCTATCGGCAAAAAATGAAGGACTAGGAGGCATGCCCCCTAGTCCGTTTTTGTTTCATTGATTACTGGTGCGCAAACTGCTCTTCTTCTGTCGAACCAGTCAGTGCTGTGGTCGAGGAAGTTCCGCCGGCAATCACTTGTGCAATCTCATCGAAATAGCCGGTACCCACTTCACGCTGATGACGAGTAGCTGTATAACCGTTCACCTCTGTGGCAAATTCAGCTTGCTGCAATTCGGAGTAAGCAGCCATTCCACGATCACGGTAGCCGCGTGCCAGCTCGAACATGCCGTAGTTCAACGCATGGAAGCCCGCAAGCGTCACGAATTGGAACTTGTAGCCCATCTCGCCCAGCTCTTCCTGGAAGCGTGCAATCGATTCCTCGTCGAGTTTTTTCTTCCAGTTGAACGAAGGCGAGCAGTTGTAAGCGAGCAGCTTGCCTGGGTACTGGGCATGAATCGCTTCGGCAAATCGGCGTGCTTCGTCCAGATTTGGTTCGGACGTTTCGCACCAGATCAGATCGGCATAAGGTGCGTAGGCGAGTCCACGGGCAATCGCTGCATCCAACCCGCCACGCAGACGGAAAAATCCTTCTGGCGTCCGTTCGCCTGTCAAAAACGGCTGGTCTTGCTGGTCAACGTCGCTCGTGATCAGGAATGCGCCGTTAGCGTCTGTACGAGCTACAATGATAGTCGGCACTCCCATGACATCTGCTGCCAAACGGGCCGAAATCAGATTGCGGACAGCAGCCTGCGTCGGGATCAAAACTTTTCCGCCCATATGTCCGCATTTTTTCTCGGAAGCCAGCTGATCTTCAAAATGCACACCTGCTGCCCCCGCTTCAATCATGCTTTTCATCAATTCAAACACGTTCAGCGGTCCACCAAAGCCCGCTTCGGCGTCAGCGACAATCGGAGCAAACCAATACGTATCTGTGCCGCCTTCGGACTGGTCAATCTGGTCAGCACGCTGCAATGCCTGGTTAATTCTTTTCACAACATGAGGAACGCTATTCGCCGGGTAAAGGCTTTGGTCAGGATACATTTGTCCGGAAAGGTTCGCGTCAGCCGCTACTTGCCAGCCGCTCAGGTAAATGGCTTTCAAGCCGGCCTTTACCTGTTGAATCGCCTGATTCCCGGTCAATGCCCCCAGCGCCTTGATATGATGCTCTGTATTCAGCAAGTTCCACAGCCGCTCCGCTCCGAGACGAGCCAGTGTGTGCTCGATTTGAACCGAACCACGCAGCCGGAAAACATCTTCCGCCGTGTACGTCCGGGTAATCCCTTGAAAACGCTCGCCCTGCCAGCTTTGCTCGATCTGTTGAATAGCTTCCTGTTTTGTTTGTTTGCTCATTTTCGTTTCCCCCACCCATTTTTATTGTTTTATTTAGAGATAGCGATAGCCCGGCACAGTCAGAAAATCTTCAAAATCGTCTTCCGTCACCAGCCGCAAGAAAAGCTCGCCCGCGACCTGGAATTTGCTGTTTTCATAACGCTCCTGGCCAATCGCTTGTTTCAACGCTTGCAGTTCTTCGCTCAGCCACTGTTTCACCAAGCCTTCCGTGATCTTTCTGCCATCCTGAAGAACGCCATGTCGATGACGAATCCAGTGCCATACTTGTGCACGGGAGATTTCTGCCGTCGCTGCGTCCTCCATCAGATTGTGAATCGGAACAGCCCCAAAGCCACGAAGCCATGCCTCGATATATTGCAAACCGACACTGATGTTGGTACGAACGCCTTCCTCTGTGATCGTGCCTTCGGGTACAGCCAGAAGGTCGCTCGCCTGCACCTGCACGTCCTCGCGCTTATACCAGATCTGGTTCGGCTCTCTCATCAAACGATTGAAAACCTCCATGGCAACTGGCACCAATGCCGGATGAGCTACCCATGTACCATCGTGCCCGTCGTATGCTTCCCGCTCTTTGTCGGCACGTACTTTGGCAATCGCTTCTTCATTTTTGACCGGGTCGTTTTTCACCGGAATTTGCGCTGCCATTCCGCCAATGCAAGGTGCCTGGCGTTTGTGGCAAGTCTTCACCGCCAAAGTGGTGTAGGCTTTCATGAACGGAACCGTCATCGTCACTTGTGCCCGGTCAGGCGTAATGACATCCGGGCTATTGCGCAGCTTTTTAATGTAGCTGAAAATGTAATCCCAACGCCCGCAGTTCAATCCCGCACTGTGCTCGCGCAGCTCATACAAAATTTCATCCATTTCAAAAGCAGCGAGAATCGTTTCGATCAGCACCGTCGCGCGAATCGTCCCCCGCGGAATATTCAGTTCCTCCTGGGCGAAAACAAACACATCGTTCCAGAGGCGCGCTTCCAGATGGCTTTCCAGCTTCGGCAAGTAAAAATACGGGGCTGTCTTGTTCGCGATCAAGGCATCGACGTTGTGGTAAAAATAAAGACCAAAGTCGAGCAGGCTGCCGGAAATCGGCTGTTGGTCAAGGAGTATGTGTTTTTCATCGAGGTGCCAGCCACGCGGCCGTACGATCAATACAGCCGTCTTCTCATTCAGGGTGTACTGTTTTCCTTCCGGGCTGGTGTATGATATGTTGCGGCGAACCGCGTCCTTCATGTTGATCTGTCCCTGGATCGAGTTTTCCCATGTAGGCGAATTGGCATCTTCAAAATCGGCCATGAACATGCGAGCGCCTGAGTTCAGCGCATTGATCACCATTTTGCGGTCGCCAGATGGCCCGGTGATCTCCACTCTTCGATCCAAAAGATCATGCGGCAGTGGAGCAATCGTCCAATCTCCGTTGCGAATCTCGGCTGTTTCCGGCAAAAAGTCAGGCAGTTGTCCCGCATCAATTTTCAGCTGACGTTCCTTGCGATCGGCAAGCAGTTGCTGCCGTCTGTCGCCAAACTTTTGTTCCAGCTTGATCACAAATTGAACCGCCTCTGGCGTGAGGATTTCCTGATAGCCGGAATGCATCTCGCCAGTGATCTGAATCTCCAGCGGATATGGATTAGTTGGAATCGTAGTCAAAACTGGTCACCATCCTTGATAACGTCCGAATTATTATGGTACAGATTCGTTTTCGAAAAATTATTATAGTACAGTAGGTGCAAAAAAAATGATCTAATCCTGATATCCGCTGCCGCTGCAATGACTGCAACTCACATGCCCATCTCCCAAACAATGATGGCAAGCCGCTCCGTTGTCATCGTGACCAACGCCTCCACATCTTGGGCAATTTTGTTCGCCGTTTCCTTCACACCGATAGCAGTCCATTTTCTTTCCCTCCATATCTGTATTAAAACAATATTCTTTAAATTTGTTTTTATTATATAACAGACACTAATACAGCGCAACACAATTTTCAAAAAAATCACACTGTATTAGAACACATTTTATCAAAACATGCCCTTGTCCTTGATTTACAGCTCTTTTTGGCAAAAACAAAGCAGCCCCTGACCCGTCAGAATCAGAAGGCTGCTTTGCTTTTCCATATGCTTTTATGCGTTTCTTTGCTCGCTTATTTCGGGGAGATTTTTTCTACTCCACCCATATACGGACGCAAAACTTCCGGAATGGTGATGGAACCGTCTTGTTCCTGGTAGTTCTCCAAAATGGCTGCTACTGTACGGCCGATCGCAAGACCCGATCCGTTCAAAGTGTGCACAAATTCCGGCTTCGATTTTGTATCGCGGCGGAAACGGATATTGGCACGGCGAGCCTGGAAGTCCTCGAAGTTCGAGCACGACGAGATTTCCCGGTACGTATTGTAGCTTGGAATCCAAACTTCCAAGTCGAATTTCTTCGCCGCAGTAAATCCGAGATCTCCGGTACACATGCTCAGCACGCGGTATGGCAGTCCAAGCAGCTGCAACACCTTCTCCGCATTTTTCACCAGTTTATCCAGCTCATCGTAGGAATCTTCCGGTTTGACGAACTTCACCAGCTCGACTTTGTTGAATTGGTGCTGACGAATCAGACCACGCGTGTCGCGCCCTGCCGAACCTGCTTCCGAACGGAAACAAGCACTGAACGCCGTATAGTATTTAGGCAAGTCTGCTCCATCCATGATTTCGTCGCGGTGCATGTTCGTCACTGGCACCTCTGCGGTAGGAATCAGGAAGTAATCAGGACCTTCCAGTTTAAAAGCATCTTCTTCAAACTTAGGCAATTGTCCGGTTCCGGTCATGCTCGCGCGGTTCACGATGAATGGCGGGATGACTTCTTCATATCCGTGTTCATTGGAATGGAGATCCATCATGAAGTTCATCAACGCCCGCTCCAGACGCGCTCCCAGTCCTTTGTAAAAGACAAAGCGGCTTCCGGTTACCTTCGCTGCCGTTTCAAAATCGAGAATACCAGCCTGGCTGGCTACTTCCCAGTGTGGTTTCGCCTCAAAACCAAAGTTGCGAGGCTCGCCCCACGTCCAAGCCACCACGTTGTCATCTTCCGAAGTACCAATTGGTGTGCTTTCATGTGGCAGGTTAGGCAGGCTCAGCAAAATCAGTTCTTGCTGTTCATCCAGCCCACGCAGTTCCTCATCCAACGCTTTGATGCGCTCATTTACTTCTTTCATTTCCGCGATCAAATGGTCGGCGTTCTCTTTGTTCCGTTTCATGACGGCTACTTGCTCAGATACCGTGTTGCGTTTATTTTTCAGAGCTTCCGCTTCCTGAATAACTTGACGGCGTTTTTCGTCCACTTCTGCAAACTGATCCAGAGCGGAAATATCTTCGTTGCGATGCGCCAAACGGCGTTTTACTTCTTCCAAATCCTGACGCAATACTTTTACGTCCAACATGTTCGAATCCCTCCGAATCGATAATAAAATGCAAAAAACACCCGTCCCCATAAGGGACGAGTGTTGTATACCCGCGTTGCCACCCTCGTTGATACACGCCAAGACTGCACATGTATCCACTCAATCCGTCGTAACGGGACGGTTCCGGACAAAGTTCATTCCTTTGCCACTCCGAGATGGATTCCCCCACAGACCGGATCGGTTTGCACCCACCACCGACTCTCTGCACCAGATTCTTCATGAGGTACTTGTTCTCATCATCGCATTCTCATTCATGCATACTTCTATTGTTAACTGTACTACAGGTTCTATACGTATGTAAAGGCTACTCCGCGATGATCTTCATACAAAAAAAGACCGGCATCTTGTTCATGCCGATCTTCTTTCGAGGATGTTTATTGATGGGCTTTAGCTTCTGTACTCTTTGACCATTTCGAGGAAATATTTGTGCAGCCGTGCATCTTCGGTCAATTCCGGGTGAAAAGCAGCCGCCAGGTAGTGACCGTTTCGGGCAACGACGATCTTTTCATCGTACTTGGCAAGCACCTCAGCATTTTCTCCGACTTCTACGATGTAAGGAGCGCGGATAAACACTGCCGGGTAATCTGCACCGACACCAGCTACGGGCATTGTGACCTCGAAGCTTTCTTTTTGCCGACCAAACGCGTTCCGCTCCACCTTGATATCCATCAGCCCCAGATGGCACTCATCCTGCCCCTGAATCTGCTTGGCCAAGAGAATCGCTCCCGCGCAAGTGCCGAAGATTGGCTTTCCGGCGCTTCCGAACTCACGAAGCGCATCCATGAATCCGTACTTATGCATCAGCTTGCTGATCGTCGTGCTCTCTCCGCCTGGGAGAACCAATCCGTCGAGGTCTGCGAGTTCCTCTGCTTTTTTGACAGGAACGGCTGTCGCCCCTGCTTCCTCCAGCATGCGCAAGTGTTCTGCCACAGCCCCTTGCAGCGCGAGTACACCGATTTTCATTTGACTCACCTTACCAGCCGCGCTCTTGCATGCGATCAGCTTCGCGGATTTTGGAAATCTCGATTCCTGTCATCGCACTGCCCAAGCCTTTTGATACGCGTGCGATCAGCTCGTAATCTGTGTAGTGGGTAGTTGCCTCGACAATTGCCCGCGCGAATTTTTCCGGATTTTCCGATTTGAAAATACCCGAGCCGACGAATACGCCGTCAGAGCCCAATTGCATCATCAGTGCCGCATCTGCCGGGGTAGCTACGCCACCAGCCGCGAAGTTCACGACAGGCAGTTTGCCTGTTTGGTGTACTTGTTCGAGCAGTTCGTATGGAGCACCCAAATTTTTCGCTTCTGCCATCAGCTCATCGTAAGACATCGCCTGCACTTTGCGGATTTGAGCCATCATCGTGCGCATATGGCGAACTGCCTCTACGATGTTCCCGGTCCCTGGCTCACCTTTTGTGCGGATCATGGAAGCTCCTTCTCCGATGCGGCGAAGCGCTTCGCCCAGATCACGCGCACCACATACGAACGGCACAGTGAAGTCTTTTTTGTTGATGTGGTACAAATCGTCCGCTGGGGTCAAAACTTCACTTTCATCCAGGTAATCTACACCCATTGACTCCAATACGCGGGCTTCGACAAAATGTCCGATACGAGCTTTTGCCATAACAGGGATAGAAACAGCGTTCAGAACTTCCTCCACAATGCCCAGATCAGCCATACGGGCTACTCCGCCAGCAGCACGGATATCAGAAGGTACGCGTTCCAGCGCCATAACAGCTACGGCGCCAGCAGCTTCAGCAATCTTTGCTTGCTCAGCATTTACGACGTCCATGATAACGCCGCCTTTTTGCATCTCAGCCATACCTTTTTTTACGCGGGACGTTCCTACTTGTACCATATGAAAATTCCCCCTACATCATGAAGTCAGAACCGTAACTGTTATGCTCTGTTATGGTTCCTTGTTACCGTCATTGTAAACGATAGATGAGGGGGAAAACAACTATTATTTAATTTCCTGTTCCACTACTGAACAAGTTGCTGAAAAATTGAATGATGCTGCGGAAGAACAAACGAATCCAGCTCGCCTCTTCCACCTCTTGACTTGCCACTACATCCACGCCTGCTTTTGCCGCGTCTTCCGGCTGGAGGTAATCGGTGTCTTTTGCCCCTTCTTCTTTCAGTACGAGCTTACCGATTACTTGGCCTTGCTTGATTGGCGCGTTCAAGTCTTGGAAGGTAACTGTTGGGGTGAATTTTGCTTCCCCGCCAATTTTGGTCAGTACGTTTACTTCGCTGCCTGTTACTGCTGGTACTGTCAGTTCTACCCCGTTCTTTACAGGTGCAGTTTCAAAGCCTTTTACAGAAGCATTCTTGTCCAACTGCTTGGTTAATTTGAAATTGCTGAAACCGTAGTCGTAAAGCTTTTTGGTTTCTACGAAGCGCTTTGTTTTGCTGTCTGTTCCCATGACAACAGAAATCAAACGCATGTTATCACGAACGGCCGTACCAGTAAAACAATTGCCTGCTGCTTGGGTATAACCAGTCTTTAATCCGTCTACACCTTGATAGTAATTCGGGAGATCAGGCAGCATCCAGTTGTTATTCGCCATTTTCAGCTCATTTTTAGAACCGGGACGAAACGTAAACCGTGGGATCTTGGATACTTCCAAAGCTTCTGGGAAATCACGAATCAGGTTTCTAGCGAGGATGGCAGAATCGCGAGCAGACATCAGGTTTTCCACTTGATCTGTCTTAACGGAATATGGTCCCAACTCGTTGGCTGGCAAACCGCTAGATGTTACGAAAGACGTGTTTTTCATACCAAACTCTGCAGCCTTCTTGTTCATCATCTGCACGAAGTTTGCTTCACTGCCCGCAATCTTTTCAGCAAGCAGTACAGTTGCGTCATTAGCAGAAACGACAGCCATCGCATTGTACAGCTCTCTGACTGTGAAGGACTCACCTAGATTTAGGTATACGCCAGACGTATCGGAGATTCTTGCCACATAGAAGGCATACTCACTTACGGGCACCTTCTCATCCCAGCTGATTTTCTTCTCCTTGATTGCTTCTTGCACCAGGTATTCCGCCATCATCTTACTCATGCTGGCAGGTGGCAGCGAGGCATCTGGATTCATACTGTACAATATTTTTCCTGTTGATGCCTCTAATAGAATGGCAGATTTCGCTGCCAGTTGTAGATCGGCTGCAGGTGCTGCATCGGCCTTCGTCGCCGCTCCTCCCATTGCGGTTGCAAACACTGCGAGAGAAAGGATCAGACCTGTCAGTCGCTTTTTCCATGTTGTTCGCTTCATAGTTTCTTCTCACTCTCCAATTCTGTCATAAATTCATACGGTAATTGAGCACCAAGTGTAAGTTTAACATACCATTACGATCTCATTGAAGTCCAAATAGACTCATTAGTAGGTAATTGATTGGATATATAAAATATAATTGAAATTAAATTATATTATGGTATAAATGGCAATATATTCAATATTTAAGGAGGCTTATCTCGTGAATAAGGTTTTATACACTTTTGCTTCACTCGCTCTTGGTTTGGTTGTTATGAATCCAGTTTCTGCTCATGCCGCAGTCGAAAAAAGGAACACCGATTCCCTAGTGGAACAGCAAACTAAAAAGGATATTAGTACCATGAGCATTGAACTTGACTGGAGGTCTTTCAGCGTAACACAGGGAGGTACATATATTGGCCGTGACACATTCCATCTCTTTGGAAAGGCTAACGCTGGATTAGATGCTTCAAATAGTAACTGCGATGTAACAGTTTACATCGAAAAATTAAGCGAGAATGGAAAAGTAGAGAAAACAATTAAATTAGGAAGATTAACTGCGCCAAAAGGCAATACTGATTATACCGACCCAGTATCTGTCGTCCCAGGGAACTATCGCCTCAAGATAGTAGGAAATATTGCCTCTGACGGAGAAATCGCTATTTATAGAAGATAGCTGTACGTTAACTGCGACCAGTTTTTAAATTTTTGCCTACAAATTAAATAACCCCCCTTTCTTTCTAGAAGGGGGGATTTTCTTATAAACTAAGAAATCGAGTAGTTCGGCGACTCCTTGGTAATTTGCACGTCATGTGGATGGCTTTCACGCAAGCCGGCTCCCGTGATCCGGACAAACTGGGAGTTCTGGATCAAGTCCTCGATCGTCTTCGCTCCGCAGTAACCCATCCCTGCACGCAAACCGCCAATCAGTTGGTAGGTCACATCTGCCAACGGCCCTTTGTAAGGAACGCGGCCCTCGATTCCTTCTGGAACAAGCTTTTGTTCGTTCTCCTGGAAGTAACGGTCTTTACTTCCTGCTTTCATAGCGCCAATCGAGCCCATGCCGCGGTATACCTTGAAACGGCGGCCTTGGAAAATCTCAAATTCGCCTGGACTTTCTTCCGTTCCGGCAAACAGACTGCCGATCATGATCGCAGAAGCGCCAGCGCCGATCGCTTTTGGCAAATCGCCGGAGTATTTAATACCGCCGTCGGCAATAATTGGAATATTGTACTCGCGAGCTACCTGGGCACAATCGTGAATCGCCGTAATTTGCGGTACACCGATACCTGCTACGACGCGAGTAGTACAAATGGAACCCGGACCGATACCGACTTTTACAACAGATGCGCCAGCTTCGATCAGATCGCGGGTAGCTTGCCCTGTCGCAACATTGCCCGCTACGATCGTCAAGTTTGGATACTCTTTGCGAATGGCTTTTACGGTTTCGATTACACCTTTGGAGTGTCCATGTGCTGTATCGACCACCAGGACATCCACACCTGCCTGTACAAGCGCCGCTGCACGCTCGAACGTATCAGCAGATACACCGACCGCCGCGCCACACAGCAAGCGTCCCTGTGGGTCCTTGGCTGCCTGCGGGTATTGAATCGCCTTCTCGATATCTTTAATGGTGATAAGTCCGCGCAAAATATTGTTCTCATCAACCAGTGGCAGCTTTTCAATCTTGTGCTTTTGAAGAATCGCTTCTGCTTGCTGGAGCGTTGTTCCTACAGAAGCAGTCACCAGATTGTCTTTTGTCATCACTTCTTTGATTGGTGTGGAGTAGTCATGAACAAAGCGCAGATCACGGTTGGTCAAAATCCCGATAAGATGCTTTTCTTCATCGACAATCGGCACGCCGGAAATGCGGTATTTGCCCATCAGAGCGTCCGCTTCTGCTACTGTATGGTCCTGGCTCAAAGAAAACGGGTTGGTAATGACGCCACTTTCCGAGCGCTTTACGCGATCTACCTCGCTCGCCTGCTGCTCAATCGTCATGTTTTTATGGATGATGCCAATGCCGCCTTGGCGGGCCATCGCGATCGCGAGTGCTGATTCTGTTACCGTGTCCATCCCGGCACTGATCAAAGGAATGTTCAGACTAACTGTCTCGCTAAGCTTTACCCGAAGATCGACATCTCTTGGCAAAACCTCGGATTTTGCTGGGATAAGCAGCACGTCATCAAATGTTAGTCCTTCTTTGACAAATTTATCTTCCCGCACAGTAGAAAGCCCCTCTCGGCAAATATTTTAAGACAGTGTAACAAACGGCATAATTTACTGTCAAGGAATGTGTAAAACGTTCGGGTATAGAGTGTATTAGACAGATAAATCAAAAAAATAACGAGTGTGGATAATCAGATCACGAAAGTTAATGAAAGGTGGTTGCAATGAACTCTGAATGGAACCTGTTCCGCTATTTTGAAACAGAACCAACAGCCCGAAAATATTTGACTGCCTGCTACGACGGTATGGGCTTCGAGCATGCTGAGCGTCTTGCCTTTCACCAAAGCTCCCGCTTCCTCTTTTTGTGGAAACAAGCCAGGCAATATTATACGACTGCTGCAAAAGCAGACCTGTCCATCCAGCCGTTGCTGCTCTTTTATGGATGCTCCCATCTGTTAAAGGGAATGCTTTTGACTCGCGACCCATCATATCCGCAAAACAGTCGAGTGCTCCAGCACGGTGTCACTACGCGAAAGCTGAAAAAAAACACGTACCTGCTACTAGAAGATGAGGTTCGCCCACAAAAAGAAGGGTTTTTCGCTTTGCTGGCGCAACTGTTTCATCTTTCCCCTATGCAGGATCGCTATTCGGTGCACGACTTGTTTTCTTCCATGCCCGTGGTCAGTGATGCTTACTCGACACTGTCCGAACAGCCAAAACACTGGCTGCAACTGGAATGGCATGAATGTGAGCCACCTTCTAAACAAGCTTCCAACCAATCTTCTAACAGGCAGCAGTGGCTCCATGTAGCTTTTCCCGAAATCACAGACGGCTCTTTGGCATACTCTCCTCAGACTTTTATCCAATACATAAACAGGGTCTCACCTGGCGATCTCCAACTGGAACTCCGCTGGCAAGACGGGAACTCCAAGCAGCTGCTCCTTCCTCGATCCAGCTTCCTGCAAATGGACCGACACCCTTTATTCCGTTCGCATAAACACCGTCTTTTCTTCTGGAATAGCTCTCCGGATTCTTTGCCTCTTCCTGACTGGGCCAGCCATTACCTGCTTCTGTATTTGTTGAGCATGCTTTGCAGATATGAAACAGAGTGGTGGGGAGAGCTTGTCTTGTCACACGGTCTGGCAGAACGTTTTCTCATTGAGTTTTTTCTGGAACATCATCAGTCGGCTTATCCCACATTTATTATGAAACAGATTAGGCAAAATAACTCTTCATTCTGGCAAGGCAGTGCGTTTGATAACGATGACGAGTAACCTGTTTTCTCATACAAAAAAAGCTGCATTCTCCATTACTCGCAAAAGTAATCGGGAATACAGCTTTTCTGCTTGTTCCTTCAAAACTGAATACGCATGATTGCTAAGAGTGTGTGGATAAGTCCTCGACCGATTAGTATTCGTCAGCTCCACGCGTTACCGCGCTTCCACACCGAACCTATCAACCTCATCGTCTATGAGGGGT
>NZ_JARXWC010000028.1:0-9892 GCF_029892995.1 Brevibacillus sp. 1238
ACTAATCGGTCGAGGACTTATCCACACATGCTTAGCAATCATGCGTATTCAGTTTTGAAGGAACAAGCAGAAAAGCTGTATTCCCGATTACTTTTACGAGTAATGGAGAATGCAGCTTTTTTTGTATGAGAAAACGGGTTACTCGTCATCGTCACCAAATGTACGAGCTTGCCGGAGTGAAGAGTTTTTCCTCGTTTCCCTGAAATCGCCGATGGATTAGATCGGAAATTTCGTTTTTACATTGTAATCTTGCTCCACTATAGTATGGATTACAGAATTAATATACTGAAATTTCTGTTCATAATTCGTAATGAATGGGAAAGGAGCTTTTATGAAGCAGGATTCCTCAGTACGCTTCCACTATGCATGGGTAATTGCCGCAGTGACTTTCTTCATTCTTTTGATTGGTGCAGGGATTCGGTCGGCACCTGGAGTATTTATGGTGCCCGTTGAGCAAGAATTTGGCTGGAGCCGTTCTTCTATTTCCTTTGCTCTCTCTGTCAATTTGCTGTTATATGGTTTGGTTGGGCCGTTTGCTGCAGCAGTAATGGATCGTTTTGGCATCAGGCGCATTACAATTCTGGCTCTGTTCATGCTGGCATTAGGAGCTGCTCTGACTACATGGATGCAGTCATCCTGGCAGTTGACACTGTTGTGGGGAGTGGTTGTTGGTCTCGGGTCAGGGTGTACAGCATCAGTATTGGGGGCGATGATTGCCAATCGGTGGTTTGTTAAGCAACGTGGTCTGGTCATGGGGATTTTGACAGCAAGCGGTGCTACGGGACAGCTAGTGTTTTTGCCCTTGCTAGCCAGTTTGGCTGAATCGGATGGCTGGCGTATAGCGTCTTGGGTAATTGCTTCTGTCGCGCTCGTCATGGTGCCAATGGTTGCGATGCTGATGCGAAATCACCCTAGCGATAAAGGGCTATTCGCTTATGGGGCGACTGTAGCTGATCGAGAGCATGTCGCTCCGGCACAAAATCCGTTTCGGGCGGCAATGAAAGGGCTGTACACAGGTCTTCGTTCTTTTGATTTCTGGTTGTTGGCTGGCAGCTTTTTTATTTGTGGCTTGTCTACGAATGGTTTGATCGGAACTCATTTTATTGCTGCCTGTATGGAGCATGGTATTCCAGCAGTTACTGCCGCTAGTCTGCTCGCTATGATTGGGATTTTTGACATTATTGGAACGACCTTTTCCGGATGGCTGTCGGATCGTTACAATAATCGCTGGCTGTTGTTCTGGTATTATGGACTTCGCGGTCTTTCCTTGATGTTTCTTCCTACTGCGCTGTCATCTTCGACATTTAGTTTGGGGTTGTTCATCGTCTTCTACGGTTTGGACTGGGTTGCCACAGTTCCTCCGACAATGAGATTGACGACCGATATTTTTGGCAGAGAGCAAGCAGGGATTTTGTTTGGATGGATACTGGCCGCCCATCAATTGGGAGCAGCAGTAGCTGCTTACGGTGGTGGAGTCGTCTATACGGTATTGAACAGCTACTTCTTTATGTTTATTGTCGCAGGAGCATTTTGTCTGCTCGCTTCTTTTATGGTAATGAGAATTGGAAGGAACGCGCTCAGCGTAGATGTTTCCCGGAATATGTAACGGTAAAAGCGCGAAGTTAACCCCCAAGGATTCAGTACCTTGGGGGTTAGTTTTACGCAAGGGGGGCCAGCGGGAGAGAGATACGGAAAATAGCACCGCATAACGCGCCATTTTCAACTTCAATCCGGCCATGTGAACGCTCAATGATTGCTCTGGAAATAGCCAATCCTAGCCCTACCTCGCCATTTTTCCCTTTGACAAAGCGGTGAAACAAATGAGGCAGCAAATCTTCCTGGATGCCTGCTCCATCATCAATAACATGAACGGTTACAAAATGTTTCCCGACTTCCACAGCGATGACGATCTTTTCTCTGGCGTGTCGTAACGCATTGCCAATGATGTTGAGAAAAGCCTGGAGCACCTTTCCCTCATCTATATAAACAATGTCGGGAGTAGTGGCGGCACGAATTTGAATGGAAATCTTTTTTTGCAGTTGGAGTGGATGAAGTCGCTCAATTGCGCGGTTCACCAACTCCGTTGCCGAATGATCGGAGGGACGAAACAAATTTTCTTCACTCTCAAGCTTCGCCAGCAAAATGATTTCGGTAACGATATGCTTTAAGCGATTTGTTTCTTCTACGATAACATCCAATCCTTTTTGTGCCGCTGCCTCTGCGAAAACACCATCGCGTATTCCTTCCGCATATCCTTGAATCGACATGAGTGGAGTCTTTAATTCGTGTGAGGCGTTCTGTAAAAATTGCCGCTGAATTTCATGAAAGCGATCAAGCTCCTGCGCCATGGAGTAGACACTCTCTGCTACTTCTGCAATCTCCCCACGGGCCGGGACAAGCTGGACGTCAGAGAAGCGTCGAAACTGTATTTTTTTGATTTCTGTGGTCAGTTTGTTCAACGGTCGCACCATGCTGCGTGTGATAAAAAAACTGAGCAAAATCGTCGAAACAGCCCCGATGCATACGATCAGCAACATATTTGTCGTGAGTTCCATTCGCACATCTTTCAGCCCGCGAACTGGTGATGCGAGGATAAGGCGCTGCTTTTCATCGTTTTTAAGAGGAAGATTGACAACGACATAGTCGTCTTGGCCAATGATCCAGATGTTCTTATCTTGCCGTTTCTCCGCTTTCCGTTCCAAGGCTTGCAGCCAATCGTTTACATTCGAAGAAGGCAAGGTGGTATAAAGCACTTTCTTCTTTTTACCGATCAATAGCAACTCTACCTTGCGATTGGACACGAGCAGCTTGTCCAGCTCGGAGATGTCCGCATCTGTGATTTTTTGATCGGCAAGAGTCGTTTTTTCAATCCAGAACTGGCCTTTTAGCGTCAGTTCCTTCTTTTGCTGGGCAATTAAATGGTCGAGCAAAAAAGAATTGATCAGAACAGCAGATATTCCGGTCACCAGGCAAAGGAGCAGGGCGAACATCAAGGTGATACGCAACTGGATATTCATCCTTCGTTTGGCCCCTCCATTTTGCGCAAGCGATAGCCGAATCCCCAGACTGTCTCTAGCGGGATGTGATTCAATTTTTTGCGTATGCGGCGAATCAAATCATCGACGACACGGTCGCTGCCAAAATAGTCGTAGCCCCAGACGAGCGTCAGCAATTCATCTCGGGAAAAAGCCCGATCTGGATTCTCTGATAGCAGGCTGAGCACCTGAAATTCTTTTGCAGTCACTTCTACCTCGTGCCCCAGCGAATAGACGAGTCGTTTGTCTTTATCCAAAACGAGAAGACCTTCTGAAGCAGAGTTTTTACCTGGTGCTGGCGCCGCTACAGAGGCGAGTCCCGATTGTGAAGCAGGTTGACGCATATGTTCCCAACGTTTTAAAGCACGATTGACGCGCGCTACCAGCTCACGCGGGCTAAACGGCTTGGTTAAGTAATCATCGCTGCCAAGCTCCAATCCGAGTATTTTGTCCACTTCCTCATCACGAGCAGAAATCATGATGATAGGCGTTTCAGATTCCGCGCGGATGCGACGGCAAAATTCATATCCGTCAATACCGGGCAACATGATGTCTAAAACCCAAAGGTCAGGGGGAGCCTGTTCTTTTAGAAAAAAGGCTTCCTCTGCCGATCCTACGGCATCTATCAGGTAGCCTTCTTTTTGCAAATAGGCGGCAACAATCTGGCGAATGTTCACATCATCATCAACTATGGCGATACGAAAGTCTTTCATCGGGGTTCCTCCGCAGGGCTTATCTTCACAAGCTATTGTACAACAGTTTTTTCTCCGATCCGTTGCCAGCGCGGTTTTCCCATACTTTTCCCACACTTTTTTGCAAGCCTTACAGCTTTGTAAGATCCATGCAAGGCAAATCGATGGGAGAGACGCTTGGAAGCTTGTACAATCAAGGTAACAAACAAACGGAGGGGATACACCATGAGAAAACTAATGAAGATAGCCGTGCTGTTCTTCGGACTGCTGATCGACACCAAAACAATGATTCGCACCTCCGATTTGGAAATGATCGTTAAGCTGTAATGGTTTCGTTCAGCATTATCCAATGAATCAGAGCGGCAGGGCGTCGGGTATCCGGCGTCTTTTTTGTTTTGAAAAAGATGAACATGAATATGTCGATCGAGAGGCTCGCAGAATGGCAAGGGCAGGGGAGAAGTGCCATCGGCGGGTTGACTTTTAAAACATTACATATAATATTGTATTGAAAAGGATCAGGACTCGTATGGGAGAGTGAGTGTTATGTCAGAAAAAAAGGCGTTGTGGACGAAGGATTTTGTGATCCTGGCGCTCTCCAACTTTATGCTGTTTGTCGCTTTTCAGATGCTTCTGCCCACCCTTCCCGTATATGTGACTGATATGGGCGGAGATCAACTGGCGGTAGGGCTTGTCATCAGTCTTTTCACTGTGTCAGCGCTGCTTGTGCGTCCGTTTGCCGGGAAAGCGCTGGATACGATCGGGAGAAAGCCAGTCCTTTTACTCGGCTTGGCGATTTTTCTGCTGGCGGTTGCAGGCTACTATTGGATGGTCAGCGTGGCATTGGTGTTGGCGATTCGTTTTTTGCACGGGATCGGTTGGGGAATCGTCACGACGACTTACGGAACCATTGTGTCTGATATCATTCCTCGGGAACGCAGCGGAGAAGGTATGGGCTACTTCGGGATGTTCAGCAATTTGGCGATGGGCTTCGGTCCGCTTCTGGGGCTGTGGGTTTCGCAAAACTGGGGATACGGCTGGCTTTTTGCCATCTCAGCAGGCTTGACTGCGTTAGCGATGATACTGTCGCGCCTGGTAAAATTCAAACCGATTGTTCCGGCGAAAAAACAGCAAGGAAGCGTGTTAAGCGGGCTTTTGGAAAAGGCAGCGCTGTTTCCGTCCTTGTTGAATTTGTTGATCGGAATCATTTACGGAGGAATCGTCAGCTTTATTACTTTGTTCGGGATTGAGGTCGGAATCGTCAATATCGGGTTGTTTTTCTTGTTCAATGCGATTGCACTGATGGCGGTTCGGCCTTTGGCTGGGAAGTTGTTTGATCGCAAGGGGCCTGTGTGGATTTTGCTTCCCGGTGGAGTTATCCTGGGCGGCGGATTGCTTTTGCTGTCGTACAGTACGACTGAATGGCAGATGATCCTTGCCGCGATATTGTTTGGTATTGGTGTTGGCGGTGTGCAGCCTTCCTTGCAGGCGTGGACGATCAAACGTGTCGATCCGACCAGAAGGGGCGCGGCTACCGGGACGTTTTTCTCGGCATTTGATTTGGGGATCGGCGGTGGTGCCATGATTTTGGGGGCGATCGCCAAAATGACCAGCTTTGCCGTGATGTATCGTTATTCATTAGTAGCGCTCGGACTTTACTTGTTGATTTACCTCATTTATTTGGCCCGGCAAGGCAAAAAGACTGCTATGTCCGAATCGATTTCTTCTTGAGATCGGTTCGGCTTTTTTTATTTTTGCATAAGAAAAGCGGGTATGGCAAAACATAAGTGAATGTAAAACAGCTATGGAATAAAATGGTGTGTCGATGCTGCCGTAAAAGCGGAGCGAAAAACTGAGAAAAACAAGGGGAATCGATTGATTCGACTGGAATTTTTGGACGTGCCCTCTTTCTATATGGTATAATAACGTATTGTGATAACCAGTTGGAGGTTTACCGTTTATGGCAGAAGAAACTGCTCGGTTTCCCAAAGTCGATATTAGCCAAGAAATGAGAGAGTCGTTCATCAGCTATGCGATGAGCGTTATCGTCAGTCGCGCGCTGCCTGATGTTCGCGACGGTTTGAAGCCTGTGCACAGGCGTATTTTGTATGCCATGCATGATATGGGTCTTACTCCTGACAAAGCGTTCCGTAAATCGGCAAACGTAGTCGGGGAAGTAATGGCGAACTACCATCCGCATGGTGACTCTTCCATCTATGAAGCAATGGTAAGGATGGCTCAAGATTTTAATATGCGTTATATGCTCGTCGAAGGGCAAGGAAACTTCGGTTCTGTTGACGGTGACCCGGCAGCGGCCATGCGTTATACAGAGTCGCGTTTTTCCAAGCTGGCATTGGAGCTTCTGCGCGATATTGATAAAGAGACAGTTGATTTCACGCCTAACTACGACGGGCGCAAGGAAGAGCCTGTAGTCTTGCCTTCTCGTTTCCCGAACCTGCTTTTGAACGGTGCGTCGGGGATTGCCGTAGGGATGGCAACCAATATTCCGCCGCATAACTTGACGGAAGTGATTGATGGCGTCATTGCCATGATCGACAGTCCGGATATTACGGTTCAAGACTTGATGAAAATCATCAAAGGCCCGGATTTCCCTACAGCGGGAGAGATCCTTGGGGTAAGTGGCATTCGTCGTGCTTACGAAACGGGTCGAGGCTCGATTATCATGCGAGCGAAAACCCAAATTGAAGAGGAAAAGGGAAAACCGCGCATTATTGTGACGGAAATTCCTTATCAGGTAAACAAGGCAAGACTCGTTGAGAAGATCGCGGAGCTTGTCCGGGAAAAGAAAATCGAAGGCATTACCGATCTGCGCGATGAGTCTGACCGTAAAGGTATGCGCATCGTAATGGAGCTGCGCCGCGATGTCATTCCGAAAGTTGTGTTGAACAATCTGTTCAAGCATACGCAAATGCAGACTACTTTCGGTGTGAACATGCTGGCATTGGTCGATGGCCGCCCACGCGTCCTCAATCTGCGTGAGATGTTGTATTACTATCTGCAGCATCAACGCGTCATTATTCGCAGAAGGACCGAATACGATCTGAAGCAGGCTGAAGCGCGCGCTCATATTTTGGAAGGCTTGCGCATTGCCCTGGATCATATCGATGAGATTATCAGCCTGATTCGTTCTTCGCAAACAACGGAAGAAGCTCGAGAGGGGCTGATGAGCAACTTCGCCCTGAGCTACGAGCAGGCACAAGCGATTCTCGATATGCGTCTGCAACGCTTGACCGGGTTGGAGCGCGAGAAAATCGAGAACGAGTACCAGGAGCTGTTGGTGAAGATTGCGGAGCTGCGAGCTATTCTTGCTGATGAAGCCAAAATCTACGCGATTATTCGCGAAGAGCTCGGCGAAATCAAGGAGAAGTTCGGAGACGAGCGGCGCACCGCCATCGCTTTTGATGAAAATCATATCGAAGACGCTGATTTGATTCCGGAAGAGGATGTCGTAATTACGCTGACTCATGACGGATATATCAAACGTCTGCCTGTATCCACTTATCGTTCACAAAAACGCGGTGGACGGGGCGTTCAGGGATTGGGAACGAAGGATGACGACTTTGTTGAACATCTGTATATTACCAATTCTCATGACTACATCATGTTCTTCACAAGCAAGGGCAAGGTGTACCGTCTGAAAGGCTTTGAGATTCCAGATCTCAGCCGCACGGCAAAAGGCACTCCGATCATCAATCTGATCCAGATTGAAAAAGGGGAGCGGGTCAGCGCGGTCATTCCAGTCAAGGAATTTGATCATGAGCGATTCCTGTTCTTTGCTACAAAGAAAGGGATTATCAAGAAAACCACGCTGGAATCGTATGAGAACATTCGCAAAGGCGGACTGATTGCAGTCAATCTGCGTGAAGACGATGAGCTGATTGGTGTTCGTTTGACTGACGGGAAACAAGAGATCATTATGGGTACGCAAAAAGGGATGTCTGTGCGTTTTAACGAGGGTGACGTGCGGACAATGGGACGCAACGCAACCGGCGTGAAGGGAATTACGCTTGACGACGATGACAATGTCATTGATATGGACGTCATCAAGCCAAACGCGGAAGTTCTCATCGTAACGGCAAACGGTTACGGCAAACGGACTCCTGTTGAGGAATACCGTATTCAGTCGCGCGGTGGTAAAGGGATCAAGACGCACAATGTCACGGAACGCAGCGGGCATGTGGTCGGACTGAAAGTGGTGGAGCCAGAAGAAGATTTGATGATTATCACCACTTCCGGTATTATCATCCGCACGGAGATGAAGGGTATCTCTGTAATGGGACGTTATACGCAAGGCGTGAAGCTGATCCGTCTGTCTGAAAACGAACAGGTAGGTTCAGTAGCCAAATGCCCACCGAATGAAGATGATGACGATCTGGAGGACATGGAAGAAGCGGTTGACGGAGTTGACGCTCCATCCAATGTGGAACCAGACGATCACGAACCAACAGAAGAATAATGCCAAGATCATGAATGGAGCGCTCCGAGTTTTGTGGGGCGCTCTTTTTTGAACAGAAAGTTTGCCCAAACTGTTACTTTATTCCTGCAATTGGTTTGAAATTGGAGTAAAATTGGGAAAAGAAAACTATGTGATTACAAGTTGGATCGGGTGGTGACCAGGTTGCCCATCGTGGAAGTGAAGCAACTGAACAGCGGAGCAAGATTGGCAGAGGAAGTTTATACGGCATTAGGGGGAATCCTGTTTTCAAAGGGCACCCCTATTTACGAGAAAGAAATTGAATTTCTCGAAGCTTTTATGATTAAGAAGGTACATATCGAGGAAGTTGGGACTGGATATATATCTGAGCAAGCGGAAGCACCAGCGGAAGAGCCGGTGAAAAGTTCTGACAAGCCGCCTACCATCAAGCCAGCGATTCAGGAGTCTTTTGAAAAAGCGGTATCGACACTGAAAAACTTGATGATTCGTGTGCAGGGCGGAAATAACATTCCGGTGATGGAAGTGCGTGAGGTGGTTACGCCGATCATTACCGAGTTCCAGCAGCAACCGCAAGTATTGCTGTCATTGCGGCGTTTTGCGCGCATGGACAGCTATACGTATGAGCATGCGATTGCGGTCGGAATCATTTCTTATATGATTGCAAAATGGATCAAAGTTCCGGAAAAGGAATGGATGCAGGTTGCGTTGGCGGGAACTTTGCTGGATATAGGAAAGACGAAAATCGACCGCAGAATTTTGCAAAAGCCGGGGAAACTGACGGATGATGAATTTGAAGAGATCAAAAAGCATACCGTCTATGGCTATCAAATCATCAAAGCATCCCACGGTTTGAGTGAAGGCGTTGCCTTGGCAGCTTTGCAACATCACGAGCGGGAAGATGGATCGGGATATCCTTTGGGGTTGCCTGGTTCAAAATTGCACCTGTACAGCAAAATCGTTGCAGTAGCTGATGTGTATCATGCGATGTGCTCTGACCGCATTTATCAAAAAGCGCTCTCGCCGTACGAAGTAGTCGAGCAATTGGTGCAAGACAGCTTTGGCAAGCTAGACCCGACGATCGTGCGCACCTTTGTGGATGGGATTACGCAATTTGCAGTTGGAACGATTGTAGAGTTAAGTGACGGTACGATTGGGAAAATTGTATTTACGGACCGTAATCACCCTACTCGACCGATGGTAGAAGCCAAAGGGAGAATCGTAAATCTGGTGGAATCGAGACATTTGGCGATTCTTCGTGTCTTGGAGCAATCGTAAAAAGAGTGGAGAGGCGATAAAATTCGCCTCTTTTCATTTTTATTTAACGGATTTTAAATATATTTTAAAAAAGTGCTTGCGCATGTCTTTTATACGTGATAAGATACATCTTGTCGCTTCGCTAGAGGCGAACATCAAATAAGAAAAGAAGATAAAGGTATTGACTTCTTCAATCTCATTTGATAAAGTATTGAATTGTCGCTGCTGAGCGAAACGAGCCAAGAAAAAACTTCTTGCAAAAACTCAGCAGACATGATAAGATAGAAAAGTCGCCTTGAGAGGCGAAAAGAAAAAATACTCTTTGAAAACTGAACAGCGAAAGCGTTGATGAGTCTATCATTAAAATGATTTGCCAGCTTTGAACCAGTAACAAACTTTATTGGAGAGTTTGATCCTGGCTCAGGACGAACGCTGGCGGCGTGCCTAATACATGCAAG
>NZ_JARXWC010000029.1:0-3661 GCF_029892995.1 Brevibacillus sp. 1238
AGCCACTTAAGGGCTAGTCCCCGTTCGCTCGCCACTACTAAGGGAATCTCGGTTGATTTCTTTTCCTCAGGGTACTTAGATGTTTCAGTTCCCCTGGTTCGCCTCTTGCACCTATGTATTCAGTACAAGATACCTGACTTATGCCAGGTGGGTTCCCCCATTCAGAGATCTCCGGATCAAAGTCTGTTTGCCGACTCCCCGAAGCTTATCGCAGGCTACCACGTCTTTCATCGCCTCTGACTGCCAAGGCATCCACCGTATGCGCTTCTTCACTTGACCATATAACCCCAAGCAATCTGGTTATACTGTGAAGACAACATTCGCCGAAAACTTGTAATTACTCACAAATTTTACCTTAGCCTGAACACACACCAGTGAAAGTGCTGTCCAGTCTATCTTTCTATCACATACCCAAATTTTTAAAGAACGATTCTGATAAAGTTCAGAAATCAATATTCGACGCGAATATTCATTTCTAAGCTTTGACAAACTAGCAAGCGGGGTGGTGGAGCCAAGCGGGATCGAACCGCTGACCTCCTGCGTGCAAGGCAGGCGCTCTCCCAGCTGAGCTATGGCCCCAGCAAATTGGTGGGTCTGGGCAGATTCGAACTGCCGACCTCACCCTTATCAGGGGTGCGCTCTAACCAACTGAGCTACAGACCCAATCGAAGGTTGCTAACCTAATCGTCTTCTTCAATGAATCAAGCAATTCGTGTGGGAGCTTATGAGACAGCTGATGTCGTCGATTAAGGAGGTGATCCAGCCGCAGGTTCCCCTACGGCTACCTTGTTACGACTTCACCCCAGTCATGAATCACACCGTGGTAACCGTCCTCCCGAAGGTTAGACTAGCTACTTCTGGTGCAACCCACTCCCATGGTGTGACGGGCGGTGTGTACAAGGCCCGGGAACGTATTCACCGCGACATTCTGATTCGCGATTACTAGCGATTCCGACTTCACGCAGTCGAGTTGCAGACTGCGATCCGGACTACGATCGGTTTTGTGAGATTAGCTCCACCTCGCGGCTTGGCGACCCTCTGTACCGACCATTGTAGCACGTGTGTAGCCCAGGCCGTAAGGGCCATGATGACTTGACGTCATCCCCACCTTCCTCCGGTTTGTCACCGGCAGTCTCCTTAGAGTGCCCACCATAACGTGCTGGTAACTAAGGACAAGGGTTGCGCTCGTTACGGGACTTAACCCAACATCTCACGACACGAGCTGACGACAGCCATGCAGCACCTGTCTCAATGTTCCCGAAGGCACCAATCCATCTCTGGAAAGTTCATTGGATGTCAAGGCCTGGTAAGGTTCTTCGCGTTGCTTCGAATTAAACCACATGCTCCACCGCTTGTGCGGGCCCCCGTCAATTCATTTGAGTTTTAACCTTGCGGCCGTACTCCCCAGGCGGTCAACTTAATGCGTTAGCTGCGCCACTAAAATCTCAAGGATTCCAACGGCTAGTTGACATCGTTTACGGCGTGGACTACCAGGGTATCTAATCCTGTTTGCTCCCCACGCTTTCGCACCTCAGTGTCAGTATGAGCCCAGGTGGTCGCCTTCGCCACTGGTGTTCCTTCCTATATCTACGCATTTCACCGCTACACAGGAAATTCCACCACCCTCTGCCCTACTCTAGCTCGCCAGTTTTGGATGCAGTTCCCAGGTTGAGCCCGGGGATTTCACATCCAACTTAACGAACCACCTACGCGCGCTTTACGCCCAGTAATTCCGATTAACGCTTGCACCCTCTGTATTACCGCGGCTGCTGGCACAGAGTTAGCCGGTGCTTATTCTGTCGGTAACGTCAAAACAGCAAGGTATTCGCTTACTGCCCTTCCTCCCAACTTAAAGTGCTTTACAATCCGAAGACCTTCTTCACACACGCGGCATGGCTGGATCAGGCTTTCGCCCATTGTCCAATATTCCCCACTGCTGCCTCCCGTAGGAGTCTGGACCGTGTCTCAGTTCCAGTGTGACTGATCATCCTCTCAGACCAGTTACGGATCGTAGCCTTGGTGAGCCATTACCTCACCAACTAGCTAATCCGACCTAGGCTCATCTGATAGCGCAAGGCCCGAAGGTCCCCTGCTTTCTCCCGTAGGACGTATGCGGTATTAGCGTTCCTTTCGAAACGTTGTCCCCCACTACCAGGCAGATTCCTAGGTATTACTCACCCGTCCGCCGCTGAATCGAAGAGCAAGCTCTTCTCATCCGCTCGACTTGCATGTGTTAGGCCTGCCGCCAGCGTTCAATCTGAGCCATGATCAAACTCTTCAGTTCAATACTGCTTGGGTTTTGAGAAAACCCTAAACTTGGCTCAGCATTCTCAAATGACTTACTTTCAAATCTTTCGATTTTCGTGCAGTCACTTGTGATGCTGATAATCTTTCTGACTATCAGTCTTAGCTCACAAGCACCCACACGAATTGCTTGATTCAATTGTTAAAGAGCGGTTGGTCAAGAACTTTTCGTCTCAACCGAGGCGCGCATTCTACGCTTTCCTCAGAGCCTGTCAAGCGTTTATTTTGAAGTTTTTCGTTTCACTTCAAACACTTGACTCGCTTCGATCTCTCGTAGCGGGAGGCGAATTCTACAGCGTTACAACCTGCTGTCAACCACCTTTTTCACCGCTGCCGATCTTTCGATCGAAGCACCTCCAGCCTGACCTGAAACGTCCAACTCATTGATATTCAAGGAGTTTTTAGTTCCGACTGCGCCGGAAGTGGGGCGAAGTATAAAGACTTCTGGAAACCCGTCAAGCGCTATTCGCAATAAATCTGTCACATCGGTCAAAAACGCTGAAAAACAAAAGAGGGAGGCCTTGCGGCCTCCCTCCTTTCAGCCCGACCTCAAAGGCTTGGGAATGCGAACTGCGATGCTTCATGGCTGGCGCGCTGCGGCCAACGCTGGGTGATCGCCTTGCGTCGGGTATAGAAGCGCACGCCATCCGGGCCGTAGGCATGCAGGTCGCCAAACAGCGAGCGCTTCCAGCCACCGAAGCTGTGATAGGCCACCGGCACCGGCAACGGAACGTTGACCCCCACCATGCCCACTTCGATCTCGTCGCAGAACAGACGCGCCGCTTCCCCATCACGGGTGAAGATGCAGGTGCCGTTGCCGTATTCATGATCGTTGATCAACTGCATGGCCTGCTCGAGGCTGTTCACCCGTACCACACACAGCACCGGGCCGAAGATCTCTTCCTTATAGATACGCATCTCGGGGCTGACCCGATCGAATAGCGTACCGCCCACGAAGTAACCTTGCTCATGCCCCGCAACACTGTAGCCGCGGCCGTCCACCACCAATTCGGCACCGGCGGCCAGTCCGTCATCGATATAGCCAACCACCTTGTCGCGCGCAGCCGCAGTCACCAGCGGCCCCATGTCCAGGCCGCAACTGGTACCGGCACCGATCTTCAGCGCCTTGATCTGCGGCACCAGCTTGGCCACCAGTGCATCGGCTACCTGGTCACCCACGCACACCGCTACCGAGATTGCCATGCAGCGTTCACCGCACGAACCGTACGCCGCGCCCATCAGTGCGCTGACCGCGTTGTCCAGGTCGGCATCGGGCATCAGCACCGCGTGGTTCTTCGCACCACCCAGCGCCTGCACACGCTTGCCACGACGAGTGCCCTCGGCATAGATGTACTCG
>NZ_JARXWC010000030.1:0-2474 GCF_029892995.1 Brevibacillus sp. 1238
TTGCGCATTCGCGGGCTGGACGTGCAACGCCAGGACATTCACAGCGGCATCGCCAAGTTTGACCTGATGCTGCAAGCGTGGGAAGAGCAAGGGCAAATCGGCTTTGCGCTGGAGTACGCGACGGCGTTGTTTGCCGCCTCTACGGTGGAGCGCATGGGCAAGCATTATACGCAAATTCTTCAAGAAATTTTGCAGGCGCCTGAGCAACTGATCAAGGAAATTCGCTTGATTTCAGCCGAGGAAGAACAACTGCTGCGGGACGGCTTCAACCAGACGCGTGTAGATGAGGACTGGAGCCGCAGCGTGGTGGCGCTCATCGAAGAGCAGGCAAGCGTGCGCGGCGACGAACAAGCGGTGATATGCGGAGGGCAGAGCCTGACCTATCGCGAGCTGAACGAGCGTGCGAATCAGGTGGCACGCTTTTTGCTCGATCACGGTTGCGAGAAAAACCAGATCGTAGGGATTGTGGCGGAACGCTCCTTGACGATGATCATCGGGCTGCTGGCGATTGAAAAGGCAGGCGGAGCCTACTTGCCAATCGACCCCGCCACGCCAGCCGAACGGATTCAGTATTTGCTCAAAGATAGCAGTGCTCGTCTCGTATTGACCCAAACAAAGCTGATCGAGCAAATGACTTTTACAGATTCTGCTGAGATTGCCGTCTACGATCTGGAAGACGAAGTGCAGTACGCCAGCTATGAGCGCACCAACCCGGGTGTACCACTTTTGCCGGATGACCTGGCCTATGTGCTCTACACATCCGGCTCCACAGGCCAGCCAAAAGGAGTCATGCTAACGCACGGCGGCATGTCCAATCGCTTGTGCTGGATGGCGGCGCATTACGGCATGGACGAAAACGAGATCGTGCTGCAAAAGACGACCTATACGTTTGACGTTTCGGTATGGGAGCTGTTTTTGCCGCTCATGATCGGAGGGGTACTCTGCTTCGCCAAACCAGGCGGAGAAAAAGACCCCGAGTATCTCTATCGTCTCATCGACGAACAAAAAGTGACAACGCTGCACTTTGTACCGTCCATGCTGGCAGCGTTTCTCCACACCTTGCCGGACAACGCGGATGAAGCTTCCTTTTCTCGCCTCAAGCGCTGCATTTGCAGCGGCGAAGAGCTAAGCATCGAAGTGAAGGACCGCTTCTTCCGAAAAATGCCGGGAGTAGAGCTGCACAACCTGTACGGCCCTACCGAGGCGTCGATTGACGTGACGTTCTATGAAGTGCGGGCAGAAGATCGGCTAATTCCGATCGGCAAGCCAGTAGCGAACACCCGACTGTACATCGTCACCGAAGAAGGCGGCTTGGCGCCGATTGGCGTGCCGGGAGAGCTGTGCATCGCTGGCATCCAGCTGGCAAAAGGCTATCTCAACCGCCCGGAGCTGACCGCAGAAAAGTTCAGGGAACTGCCGCTGCTCCCCGGAGAACGACTGTACTTCACGGGCGACCTGGCCCGTTGGCTGGAAGACGGAAACATTGCCTACTTGGGTAGAAAAGACACGCAAATCAAACTGCGCGGCTTCCGGATTGAACTAGGAGAAATCGAGTCAGCGATCCAGTCCTATACAGACAAGATCGAGACGGTTGTCGTGGTCAGCCAGGGAACACAAGCGGAGAGCAAGGTGCTGTGCGCGTTTTTCAGCGCGACGGAGAAGGTCGACATTGGCAAGCTGAAAGCACATTTGCAGCGGCATCTGCCTGCTTACATGGTTCCGGTGCACTATCAGCAGCTCCCTGCGCTCCCGCATACGTCCAGCGGCAAGATCGACAGAAAAGCTTTGCCACGCATAACGGCGAGCGACGATGGGGATATGGCCGCGTCGGAAATGTTGGCGGGGGAAGATGGGCAGCTTCTTGCTTCTATTTTCAAAGAAACATTGGGCATCGAGAACATTTCCTCTAGCGCTCACTTTTTTGAGTTGGGAGGCAATTCGCTCGCTGCAATTGTGTTGAAAGCGAAAATTTCCGCCGCCTTCCAGGTGCAGCTGACGATGCAAGAGGTGTTCGCGCATCCGACGATCCGGGAGCTGGTGCCGCTCATTCGGCAAAAAGCGCCGCAGGCGGCTGTCGTGATTCCAAAAGCGGCGGAAGCGCCGTACTATCCGGTTTCCTCCCAGCAAAAACGGCTGTATGCGTTGCAGCAGTTTGACGAAACGAGCACGGCTTACAACATTCCGGGCGTATTTTTGCTGCACGGGGCTGTCAACCGGGAGCGGATGCAGGCTGCGTGCGAAGGCTTGCTGCAACGGCATGAGGCGTTGCGGACGTATTTTGAGTTAAACGGGCAAGAGTTGGTGCAAAAGATTGTTGCGGCTGCTCCGTCCTTTGCGCTTGAATGGCGGGAGATGCCGGGCGCGAGCGTGGAAGAAGCAATGGAAGGCTTCATTCGTCCGTTCTCGCTGCACGAAGCGCCTTTGCTGCGGATTCGCCTGGTGAGCATTGCGCCCGACCGCCACGTCATGCTGAT
>NZ_JARXWC010000031.1:0-1934 GCF_029892995.1 Brevibacillus sp. 1238
CCCGTGACTCCGGTTGCTCCCGTAGCTCCAGTTGACCCCATGGCCCCGGTTACTCCCGTCTCTCCGGTTGCTCCCGTGACTCCGGTTGCTCCCGTAGCTCCAGTTGACCCCATGGCCCCGGTTACTCCCGTCTCTCCGGTTGCTCCCGTGACTCCGGTTGCTCCCGTCTCTCCTGTCGCTCCCGTGGCTCCGGTTGACCCCGTAGCTCCAGTTGCTCCCATAACTCCAGTTGCTCCCGTCTCTCCTGTTGACCCTGTCTCTCCTGTTGCTCCCGTAGCTCCAGTTTCTCCCGTAGCTCCAGTTGACCCCGTAGCTCCAGTTGCTCCCGTAACCCCGGTGGCTCCCGTCCCCCCGGTGGCTCCCGTAGCTCCAGTTGACCCCGTGGCTCCGGTTACTCCCGTCTCTCCGGTTACTCCAGTTGCTCCCGTGACTCCGGTTGCTCCCGTCTCTCCTGTCGCTCCCGTGGCTCCAGTTGACCCCGTAGCTCCTGTTGCTCCCGTAACTCCAGTTGCTCCCGTAGCTCCAGTTGCTCCCGTAACCCCGGTGGCTCCCGTAACCCCGGTGGCTCCCGTAGCTCCAGTTGACCCCGTGGCTCCGGGTACTCCCATAGCTCCAGTTGACCCCGTGGCTCCGGTTACTCCCGTGGCTCCCGTCTCTCCGGTTGATCCCGTCTCTCCTGTCGCTCCCGTGGCTCCGGTTGACCCCGTAGCTCCTGTTGCTCCCGTAGCTCCAGTTGCTCCAGTTGCTCCCGTAGCTCCAGTTGCTCCAGTTGCTCCCGTAGCTCCAGTTGACCCCGTAGCTCCTGTTGCTCCCGTAGCTCCCGTAGCTCCAGTTGCTCCAGTTGCTCCAGTTGCTCCCGTAGCTCCAGTTGACCCCGTAGCTCCAGTTGCTCCCGTAACCCCGGTGGCTCCCGTAACCCCTGTTGCTCCCGTAGCTCCAGTTGACCCCGTGGCTCCGGTTACTCCCATAGCTCCAGTTGACCCCGCGGCTCCGGTTACTCCCATAGCTCCAGTTGACCCCGTGGCTCCGGTTACTCCCGTGGCTCCCGTCTCTCCGGTTGATCCCGTCTCTCCTGTCGCTCCCGTGGCTCCGGTTGACCCCGTAGCTCCGGTTGCTCCCGTGACTCCGGTTGCTCCCGTAGTTCCGGTTACTCCCGTGGCTCCAGTTGCTCCCGTGGCTCCGGTTGACCCTGTGGCTCCGGTTACTCCCGTGGCTCCGGTTACTCCCGTAGCTCCGGTTACTCCCGTAGCTCCAGTTGCTCCAGTTGCTCCCGTGGCTCCAGATTCTCCCGTGGCTCCGGTTACTCCCGTGGCTCCAGTTGCTCCCGTGGCTCCGGTTACTCCCGTGGCTCCAGTTGCTCCCGTGGCTCCAGTTGCTCCCGTGGCTCCAGTTGCTCCCGTGGCTCCGGTTGACCCTGTCTCTCCGGTTACTCCCGTAACTCCGGTTGCTCCCGTAGTTCCAGTTGCTCCCGTAACCCCGGTTGCTCCCGTAGCTCCAGTTGACCCCGTGGCTCCGGTTACTCCCGTAACCCCGGTTGCTCCCGTCTCTCCGGTTGACCCCGTGGCTCCGGTTACTCCCGTAACCCCGGTTGCTCCCGTCTCTCCGGTTGCTCCCGTAACTCCAGTTGCTCCCATTTCTCCTGTTGCTCCCGTGGCTCCAGTTGCTCCCGTCTCTCCGGTTGCTCCCGTAGCTCCAGTTACTCCCGTGGCTCCGGTTGCTCCCGTGGCTCCGGTTGACCCTGTCTCTCCGGTTACTCCCGTAGCTCCGGTTGCTCCAGTTGACCCCGTGGCTCCGGTTGACCCCGTAGCTCCCGTAACCCCGGTGGCTCCAGTTGCTCCAGTTGCTCCCGTAACTCCGGTTGACCCTGTCTCTCCGGTTGCTCCCGTAACTCCGGTTGACCCTGTCTCTCCGGTTACTCCCGTAACTCCAGTTGA
>NZ_JARXWC010000034.1:0-1027 GCF_029892995.1 Brevibacillus sp. 1238
GGGACTGACCCCCGTCCGTAGGACAGGGATCAAAACACCTTAGCTATTTAAGCAGCCAGTTGCCGAAATTGAATCGGTGACTGGTTGTTTAGTTTCGTTTGAATGCGAATTGAGTTATAGTAATGAATGTAGCTTTGGATAATCTGCACAACGATGGCCGTCGTCGTACAGATAAAATTATCGAGATAGAACGTTTCAGACTTTAGTGTGGAATGAAACGACTCGATGGGGGCATTATCAGCGGGCGTACCCTTACGGGACATGCTCATGGTAATGCCTTTTCCCTTAACTGCTGCTTGATACGCCTGAGACGTATACACGCTGCCCTGATCGCTATGTAGCATCATTCCAGGTTGGTCTGGCAGTTGATATAGCGTATCGAGGACAAGCGATGTGTCTTGTTTGTCAGAAATACTGTATGCCACAATCTCACCATTGTACAAGTCCATGATGCTCGATAAATATAAAAGTTTACTTCCGTAAGGTAAATAAGTAATGTCGGTCACTAATTTCTGCATGGGGGTACTTGCTTGAAATTGTCGCAGCAGGAGATGATCTGCTACATAAGAAGGTTGTCCTGTTGTCTTTCGTTTCTTCATCCTCACTCGGCATTGTAGTTGTTCACGCTGCATGATACGTTGTATTCGTTTATGATTAATTGACATCTCAGCTCGCATCAGTGCTGTAATCTTTCTGTACCCATAACGGAACTTATGTTGAATACAGAGTTGCCGAATCTTTTCCACAACTAAATCCTCGTTTCTTTTCGCGTATGCAGCTTTCCAACGGTAGTAGGTAGAACGAGGGATACCAAGCCACGCGCAAGCTTGGCTCACGCTTACTTGCCCACGAATGGACTCCATCCAAGGAACGATTACTTCTGGTGACACCTCCTTTCCCACTCCTCTAACTTTTTTAGAACGTCCAGTTGTTGTTTAAGAAAACGATTCTCTGCTTTGACTTGTTCCAGTTCAGAATCGTACATCGGCCCTTTTCCATAACTATATTGCTTTCCTACAGGCTGTTG
>NZ_JARXWC010000035.1:0-1019 GCF_029892995.1 Brevibacillus sp. 1238
GGTCTTTCGGCGTGGGAGTTTTTCACTCCCATTGTCGTTACTCATGTCAGCATTCGCACTTCTGATACCTCCAGCAAGCTTCTCAACTCACCTTCACAGGCTTACAGAACGCTCCTCTACCGCATCACCTAAGTGATACCCGTAGCTTCGGTGTATGGTTTGAGCCCCGTTACATCTTCCGCGCAGGCCGACTCGACTAGTGAGCTATTACGCTTTCTTTAAAGGGTGGCTGCTTCTAAGCCAACCTCCTAGCTGTCTAAGCCTTCCCACATCGTTTCCCACTTAACCATAACTTTGGGACCTTAGCTGACGGTCTGGGTTGTTTCCCTTTTCACGACGGACGTTAGCACCCGCCGTGTGTCTCCCATGCTCGGCACTTGTAGGTATTCGGAGTTTGCATCGGTTTGGTAAGTCGGGATGACCCCCTAGCCGAAACAGTGCTCTACCCCCTACAGTGATACATGAGGCGCTACCTAAATAGCTTTCGAGGAGAACCAGCTATCTCCGAGCTTGATTAGCCTTTCACTCCGATCCACAGGTCATCCGCTAACTTTTCAACGGTAGTCGGTTCGGTCCTCCAGTCAGTGTTACCTAACCTTCAACCTGCCCATGGATAGATCGCCCGGTTTCGGGTCTATACCCAGCGACTAAACGCCCTATTAAGACTCGCTTTCGCTACGCCTCCCCTATTCGGTTAAGCTCGCCACTGAATATAAGTCGCTGACCCATTATACAAAAGGTACGCAGTCACCTAACAAAGTAGGCTCCCACTGCTTGTACGCATACGGTTTCAGGATCTATTTCACTCCCCTCTCCGGGGTTCTTTTCGCCTTTCCCTCACGGTACTGGTTCACTATCGGTCAGTCAGTAGTATTTAGCCTTGGAGGATGGTCCCCCCATATTCAGACAAAGTTTCTCGTGCTCCGTCCTACTCGATTTCATGACTAAGAGATTTTCGCGTACAGGGCTATCACCCACTATGGCCGCACTTTCCAGAGCGTTCCGCTAATCTCAAAGCC